>DATKJT010000046.1:0-34862 GCA_035543495.1 Rhizomicrobium sp.
TGGATGGCGGCCCAAACCGTCTCCGTGGAAGCGGGAATCAGGTATCGGCCGGTGAAATCCATCTTCGAATCGTGTCCTTCAATCGCGGAGATTGGCAGTAAAACAGGGACTTATGGGGCGAAGTTCAGAAATCAACCTTAACCTGTCCAAATTTGGAACCCTGCTTTTCGTCAAGGGCTAATTATGATAATTTCTTGTTCATAATAAGGGGCGTTGGGAATGGATATGAGTGTAGGAGGCTCGCACGGCCTGAGCGATGCTTCTTTGGAAGTATCAGGCCTCGTGAAGTGGTTCGATCTTTCCAAGGGCTACGGCTTCATCAAACCTTCGAGCGGGGCCGAAGGCGATATCCTGCTGCATCAAACCTGCGTGCGCCAATCCGGCTTCAAGGCCGCCTATGAAGGCGCGCGGGTGGTGTGCGAAGCGGTGCAGGGACCCAAAGGTCTTCAGGCGCGCCGCGTGATCTCGCTGGACAATTCCACCGCCGCCCCGCAGCTCGCCGCCGCACCGTCTCGCGGCCGCTATCTGGCGGAGCCGAAGGGCCCGTCTTTCGATGCGACCGTGAAGTGGTTCAATCGCGGCAAGGGCTATGGCTTCGTCTCGCGCGGGCCGAACACGCCGGACATTTTCATCCACATGGAGACCCTGCGCCGCTACGGCATCCGCGAATTGCGGCAGGGCCAGCTTGTGAAAGTCCGGACAGGTGACGGTCCCAAGGGAGAGCTTGCAGCCGAGATCGTGGTCGTCGATCCTTAAGGGCGAATCTCGTTCCGGCCTCGTATGCGCCTGACAATTGCGTTTGCGTTTTTCCTGCTCCTCGCGGGCGGTGTTTCCGCGTCTGCCGAGCAGCCTCAGCTCGATCTGCCGGTTGAGTCCATCAGCATCGATTCGGCGCTCGGCCCGCAACGCTTCAAGGTGCAGCTCGCCACCGAATGGCCCCAGCAGGAAAAGGGTCTGATGTTCCGCAAAGCGATGCCGCCCAACGAAGGCATGCTGTTCGATTTCCACCGTTCCCAGATGATGTCGTTCTGGATGAAGAACACGCTCATCCCGCTGGACATCGTTTTCATCCGTGCCGACGGCACGATCTCCTCCATCGCGGCCGATGCGAAGCCCCAATCGCTCAAATCCATCCCGTCGACGGAACCGGTTCAGGCGGTCCTGGAAATCAACGGTGGCCGGGCGGCTGCCCTGCATATCCGCGACGGGGCAAAGGTCCATTCCACGATCTTTGAAGGCGGAAGTTGATGCGGGGGCCCGGCCCGTGTAATCACCGCGACCCGGACGGGGCGTGGCGCAGTCTGGTAGCGCATCTGCTTTGGGAGCAGAGGGTCGCGTGTTCAAATCACGCCGCCCCGACCAGCCTTCGCTCGCGAAGCGAGAGAAGGTTGGCCGCGCCGAAGCGCACTTGCGCGAAGGCGGGCTGGTGGCCGCGAGCTACGGCTCGGCAAGCCAGCCGGTAGTCGTTGAACAAGGAGTAACATCATGCGCGCCCGCATCTACCAGCCCGCCAGGAACGCCATGCAATCCGGCAAGGCACGCACCAATCTCTGGGTTCTGGAATTCGAGCCGGAGGCCGCGCGCAGCATCGACCCGCTGATGGGCTGGACCAGCTCTACCGACATGCGTCAGCAGATCGTGCTCGATTTCGACACCAAGGAAGAAGCGGTCGCCTATGCCGAAAAGCACGGCATCCCCTTCCAGATCTTCGAGCCGCACAGACCCAAGCCCATCCCCAAGGCCTATTCGGACAATTTCCGCTTCGACCGGAAAGTCCCCTGGAGCCATTAAGGCTTTTTCTGCGAATCCCCGCGAATTCTGCTATCTGCCTTTCCGGGCCAGGCCCCGTAGCTCAACTGGATAGAGCACCAGCCTTCTAAGCTGGGGGTTGCACGTTCGAGCCGTGCCGGGGTCGCCAGTTCGGGGAACGCATGAAATATCTCAAGATCGGTTTGGCGCTTGTCATTCTTCTGCCGCTACTGGCACTGGGCGGGTTGATCGCGTTCGACTGGTTCGCGCAGCCGCGCGAGCCCGACCGGCAGATATTCATCGAGGAAGCCTCGCAATATCACGTGCGCATCCGGCGCGATAATTTCGGCGTGCCGCACATGTTCGGCAAGCGCGATGCCGATGTGGCGTTTGGGCTGGGCTTCGCGCACAGCGAAGACGATTTCGCGACCATTCAGGAAGTGACGCTCGCCACCCGCGGCAAGCTTGCCGCGCTGGAAGGGCGCAAGGCGGCGGTGACGGATTATCTCGTCAACCTGATGGATGTGTGGGGCACCATCGACCGGAAATACGACCGTGAAATTCCCTACTACGTGAAGGACATCCTCAACGGTTATGCGGACGGCGTGAACTATTACGCAGCACTTCATCCCGACCAGGTGGCGCCGGGATTGCTGCCGGTGACGGGCCGCGATATCGCTGCGGGCTTCGTGTTCAAGACGCCGTTTTTCTACGGCCTCGATCGCGAACTGCGCAAACTCACCGAGCCCGCGCCGGAAACCAAACCGCAAGGGTCCAACGGCGTGGCGGTGTCGCCGCTGCGTTCGCTCGACGGCGCGACGCGGCTCCTCGTCAATTCGCATCAGCCTTATACGGGGCCGGTCGCATGGTACGAGGCGGTGCTGGAAAGCAAACAGGGCTGGCATGTGGCGGGCGGGTTCTTTCCCGGTTCGCCCTTCATGCTGCATGGCTTCAACGCCAATCTGGGCTGGGCCAACACGGTCAATTCGCCCGATCTCGTCGACGTCTATCGCCTGACGATCAATCCCGCGAACGACAACCAGTATCTGCTCGACGGCAAATGGCGAGACTTCGAAAAGAAAGACGCCGCGATCCGCGTGAAGATATGGGGTCCGATTTACTGGACGTTCCATCGCGAGGTGCTGCGATCCGCGCAGGGGCCAGTGCTGCGCACCGATCACGGCGTGTTTGCCATCCGCTACGCCGGCATGGGCGAGATACGTCAGGTCGTGCAGTACTACAAGCTCGACAAGGCCCATTCGCTGGCTGACTGGAAGAACGCCATGCGGCTGCAAGCGTTGCCCAGCATCAACTACATTTATGCCGATGAATTGGGAAACATCGGCTACGTCTATAACGGCCAGTTTCCGGTGCGAAAGCCGGGCTTCAACTGGAAGGGTATTCTTCCGGGCGACCGTTCCGACCTGATCTGGCATCACTATCTGCCGTTCGACCGCGAACCGCAGATCTGGAATCCCGCATCCGGCTTCGTCTTCAACTCCAACAACACGCCGTTCCGCGCGACAGGCGCGGACGACAATCTGAAGCCGAAGGATTTCCCCGCCTGGATGGGCATTCAGACCAACATGACCAATCGGGCTTATCGCGCGGAAGAGAATTACGGCAGCAAACTCGCTTTCGTCGATCTCACCTTCCAGCAATACAAATACGATCTGGAATACAGCCCGCGCTCCGAACTGGCCGACGAGATCGCCGAAGTTGAGAACATCGGCCCCGGCAACGATGCCGATCTGAAACAGGCCCTGGCGATCCTGAAGAACTGGAATCGCAAGACCGACATCCACAATCGGGGCGCGGCGCTGGGCGTGTTGATGGGATTGAAAGTGCATCCCGACGAAGACGGTGCGCCGCGCAAGATGGCGCCGCTGGCCGCGTTGAAGGAATCCATGGCGTTCCTCAAGCAACATTTCGGCCGTCTCGATCCCGAATGGGGTCAACTCAATAGGATGCGGCGCGGAAAATACGATCTGCCCATCGACGGCGGGCCGGACATCTATCGCGCCGTCTACGGCAAGGAGCAGAAAGATGGTACGTTCACCGCCGAAGGCGGCGACACGCTCATCATGTTCGTCACCTGGGATCGCGACGGCCATGTGCATGCGCGCAGCATCCACCAATTCGGCTCAGCGACACTTGACACAAAGTCGCCGCATTTCGACGACCAGACGCCGCTGTTCGTCGCGATGAAAACAAAGCCCGTCTATTTCACCGAAGAGGAACTTCAGGACCATATCCAGGCGGATTACGCGCCCGGGGAGCGCGAGCGCGGCGACGACAACTGAAGTATTTTGCTGCAAATCGCGCTTTTCGTCGTCCGTTGCCCTACACGCACGGTAAATGGCCACGTTTTAACTGAACGATGCGGCGCTCCGGGTGTTAAACCATGCACCATGAGCAGAACGCGTTGGAAGATCCCGCTGCGCTGCCGCCGGTGTTTTGAGACCGGCGAAGCGATTCTGTCCCATCAGCACGATGGGCCTTCGGATATTCGTGTCGAATTCATCGCGCCCGGTTTCCGCGTCATCGCGAGCGACCGCACGCCAGATCGCATCGATGTGCTTTGCGAGCATTGCAAAATGTCGGCTCGTAGCGACATGCGGGTGCGGCGCAGTTTTCTCAAACTGCTTGCCGGGAAACTGCAGGCCGCGCTTCCGAAGAGATTGTCACGCCCGGCACGGCCGCGCGCGCATCGCACGGCCGACGCCAGGCGATAACTTCAATGTCCCGTTGAATCCGCGCCGCGGCTGGCTTCGAACAGGAACCAGTTGCGCTTCTCCGCTGCGTCGATGAAGTTTTCCAACAAACTGGCTGTCGCCACGTCTTCGTGCTTGTCGCACAGGTCGTGAATCTTGCGCATCGAAGCTATGGTCGCCTTGTTGTCGTTCATCAGCTCCTTGAGCATGTCGAGCGGAGCGACGAACTCGGCGTTGTTGTCCGTCAGCGATTGGTGGCGCGTGATGTCGCTGATGGAGCGCAATGTGGTGCCGCCCAGTTTGCGCACACGTTCGGCGATGGCGTCCGTCGTTTCGTAGATTTCCGTGGCCTGCTCGTCGAGCAAGAGGTGGTAGGAGCGGAAATGCGGCCCGCTGACATGCCAATGGAAATTCTTGGTCTTGAGATAGAGCGCGAAGGTATCCGCCAGAAGCCCGTTCAGGGCCTTGCTCAACTTCTTCACGGCGATCGCTGAAATGTCGGTCGGCGTGTCGAGGGCGGCGGCCATTGCGCGGCCTTCGCGGGATTTCAGTTTGGTGACTTTGGCCATGGAGTGCCTCTTCGGTGGAATTGCAGGTTGGAAATGTTCCAACCTTACGAAAGTTCCGTGACGGATGAAATGTCCTAGCGGCCTTTGAAATCCGGCTGCCGCTTGGCGAAAAACGCCGAAACGCCCTCGCGCACGTCCTGGCTCGGATTGGCGATCATCACGGAGAGCGCCGCGTCGTCCAGCGAATTCTCCAGCGAGGAATCCAGCCCCTTGCGCATCATATTCTTGGCCAGGCGCACCGCCAGCGGCGCGCGGGCCGCGATGGCCCTGGCAAAATCCAGCGAACGTTTTTCCAGTTCGCCCGCAGGAACGACTTCGGTCACCAGCCCAAGATTCAGCGCCTGATCGGCCGAATAGACTTCGTTCAGCAGCGTCATCTTCAACGCGCGGTCCAATCCCATCGCGCGCGGGAAGAACCAGGCGCCGCCTTCGTCCGGCAGCAGTCCGAACTTGCCTGATGTGTCGCCCAGTTTCGCCGTATCCGCCGCGATGCGGAAATCGCACGCAAGCGCCAAGGTCAGCCCCCCTGCCACCGCAGGCCCGTTGATCGCCGCGATCACAGGTTTGTCCATGCGATGCAGCATCACGATCACCCGCTGCATGCCTTCGCGCATTTCCTGACCGTGGCCCATCTGTTTGTCCCGATAATGCGGGCTGTCGGGATCGCCGCCTGCCACATCGCCGCCCGCGCAGAACCCGCGCCCTTCGCCGGTGAGGATGAGGCAACGCAGATCGTCGTCGCGCATGTAATGCGTCAGCGCTTCAACCACTTCGTCACATAGCGGGTTGGTATAGGCATTCATCCGCTCCGGCCGGTTGAGCACGATGCGGGCGACCTGCGGCGCGGGCGTTTCGAAGCGGATGTGACGGAAATCGGGCATGGCGTTTTCCCTGTCTTGATAGCGGGCGGGAATATGGGATCATGGCGGACTGTCATTTTCAAATGCCACCGGAGGAAACATGAGCACCTATCCCGATATTCTCTACGACGTGAAAGATCATGTCGCGACGATCACCTTGAACCGCCCCGAAAGGCTCAACGCCTACACACCGCAACTGGCCAACAGTCTGCGCCTCGCCATGGCCGATGCCGCGAAGGACACGAATGTGCGCGCCATCGTGCTGACCGGAGCAGGGCGCGGCTTCTGCGCTGGCGCGGACATGCAGGTGCTGACCGGCGTGATGAGCGGCAACCGCACCGAAGCCGAGGCGAAAGACGATCCTGCCTTCGCATCGAAATACGGCCCATCGCTCGACAACGATTTCGGCGACATGAAACGCTTTGCCTATTTCATGCGCATCAAGAAGCCCATCGTCGCCGCGATCAACGGACCCGCCGCCGGCATCGGCCTCATCATGGCGCTCTATGCCGACATACGGTTCGTCGCCGAGAACGCCGTGCTCACCACGTCCTTCGCGCAGCGCGGCCTGATCGCCGAACATGGCATCTCGTGGTTGTTGCCGAAGCTGGTTGGCCCCGCACACGCGCTCGACCTGTTGCTGTCGGCGCGCAAGGTCTCGCCGGCAGAGGCCGAACGCATCGGCCTCGTGAACAAAATGTTTCCGCAAGAGAGCTTTCATGAAAATGTCATGGCGTATGTGCGCCTGCTGACGGACACGGTGTCTCCGCGCTCCATGGCGGTGATGAAAGCCCAGGTCTGGAAATCGCTGTTCCAGAGCTTCGGCGAAGCGTTGGAGATCGCCGATGCCGAAATGCCGCCCAGCTTCAAATGGCCCGATTTCAAGGAGGGCGTGAACCACTTCCTTGAAAAGCGCCCGCCCAGATTTGCCGATATCTGACAGCCGCAAGATTGACGCGGGCGTCATCGGCCCTTAAAGCCGCAGGGATGACTGGGTTTTCATGAAGATCGTCGGCGGAAAGTGGTCCAACTGGTCGGGCGGGGTGACCTGCAAGCCCAAGGAATTCGTCACGCCGAAGGACGACGTGGAGCTCGCGCGGGCCATTCGCAAGTGCCCCGCGCCCGTGCGCGTGCCAGGTACGGGGCATTCGTTCACGCCGCTGAACGCGACTGACGGCACGATCATCGACCTGAAGGCGTTCAACGGCCTCGTCGCATTCGATCAGGAACGCGCCATCGCCACCATGCGCGGCGCGACACCGGTGTGGGAAATCGGACCGCTGCTGCATCCCTGCGGTTATGGCCTCAAGAATATGGGCGACATCGACCGGCAGACGCTGGCCGGCGTCGTCGGCACCGGTACGCATGGAACAGGCGCAACGCTCGGCTCGTTCTCCGCCGAAGTTGCGGGATTCCGTCTGGTGCTGGCGGATGGCAGCCTGCTCGACTGTTCGCCCACGGAGAACACGGAAGTCTTTGAAGCCGGCCGCTGCTCGATGGGCCTGTTCGGCGTGATGACCGAAATCTCGATCTATGTACGACCAGCCTACAAGCTGAAAGAACAGGAATTCCTGCTGCCCATCGGCGAATTGTTCGAAAAGCTGGACAGCCTGATCGCCGACAACCGCCATTTCGAATTCTTCTGGTTTCCCTATGCCGATGTCGCGATCTGCAAGACGTTGAACGAAACCGATGAAGTCGCGCCCGAGCCGCGCGATGCGGAGACGATGTTCAAGCGCGGCGAGATGACGAATTCGCAGGCGCAGATGTTCTCGATGATCAACGAGGTGCTGCCCTACACGCCGTTCATGCTGCGCTCCGCACACCGCTTCTTCTCACGCATGATGCCCGCCGCGCCCAAGGTGCGCTGGAGCCACGAGATATTCCCCAATCCGCGCCCGACGCGTTTCAACGAAATGGAATATTGCGTCCCGCGCGAGAAGGGCCCCGAATGCCTGCAGGAGATCGTGGCGGCCATCCGCAAGAGCACGATCAATACCGGCTTCCCCATCGAATACCGCACGGTTGCGCCCGACGACGTGTGGATGAGCCCGTTCTACAAACGCCCGTCCGCAACGATCGCGCTCCACCAATATCACCGCGTCGATACGACAAGGCTTTTCTCCGCCGCCGAAACGATCCTGCGCCGCTACGAAGGCCGCCCCCACTGGGGCAAACGCCACACACGCACCGGCGCGGAGTTGGCGCAGATCTATCCGGAATACGAACGCTTCCGTTTGCTGAGGAAGAAACTCGATCCGGATGGGAAGTTCTTGAATCCGTATCTGGCGAAATTGTTCGACTAATCCCTTACCTCCCCCTTGTGGGGAGGTCGGAAAACGCGGAACGCGTTTTACGGGTGGGGGGCCGAAGACAAAGACGTGCACCGTCCCCCACCCGAAAAATCTTCGCTGCGCTCAGATTTGTTCGACCTCCCCACAAGGGGGAGGTAAGTGGCCTACGCCAATTTCCTGAAGAAACATGTCGGCGCGCCGGTGTGACACGCAGGCCCCATCTGATCGACCTTGAACAACAGCGTATCGCCATCGCAATCGATCCACGCTTCGACGAGCCGCTGCGTGTGGCCGGACGTTTCGCCTTTGCGCCACAATTCCTTGCGCGAGCGCGACCAATAGGTGACGTGTCCGGTGGAAAGCGTCAGCTCCAGCGACTGCGCGTTCATCCACGCGACCATCAACACTTCGCCCGTCGCGGCACTCTGCGCGACGGCGGGCACGAGGCCTTCGCTGTTGAAAGCCACCTGAGAGAGAAAGTCTTCGCGGGAAAGCGTGTCGGTCATTTCGCGTCTATATAGCGCGAAAGCCCCGCGTTCAAATCGGCGATCAGATCGCCCGTATCCTCAAGCCCGGCGTGGATGCGGATCACCGGCCCCTCGGTCTCGAATTTCTTCACCGTGCGATGGATGTGCGCGGGCACGATCAGGCTCTCATAGCCTCCCCAGGAATAACCCATGCCAAAGAGTTTCAGCCCATCGAAGAACGCTGCCAGCGCAGCCTTCGCCGCGGGCTTGAGCACCACGCCAAGCAATCCCGACGCGCCGGTGAAATCGCGCTTCCAGATCGCGTGACCGGAATCGCTTTCGAGCGCCGGATAAAGCACGCGCGAAACAGCGGGATGCGTTTCCAGCCAGCCCGCCATCTCAAGCGCAGTCTTCTGATGTTGCGCCAGTCGCACCGGCATGGTGCGAAGCCCACGCAGCGCGAGAAACGCATCGTCGCCGCTGATATAGAGACCGGTGTCACCATGCGTCTCCAATAGACGCGCCCGATGGCTTTCGTTCGCGGTGACGTAACCGAACATCACATCGGCATGTCCGCCGATATATTTCGTCGCCGCCTGTATCGACAAATCGACGCCATGCGCCAGCGGCTTGAAGAACAGCGGCGTGGCCCAGGTGTTGTCCAGCAACACCGACGCGCCATACTTGTGCGCAGCAGCCGCGATTGCCGGAACATCCTGTATCTCGAAGGTCAGCGAGCCGGGGCTCTCGCAGAACACGGCCTTGGTGTTCGGCTTCATCAGCTTTTCGATGCCGCCGCCGATCAGCGGATCGTAATAGCTCGTCTCGATGCCGAACCGTTTCAGCGTGCGATTGCACATCGTCCGCGTCGGCTCGTAGCAGCTATCGACCATCAAAAGATGATCGCCCGCGCCGCACACGCTCATGATCGCAAGCGCCACCGCATTGAGGCCGGAGGGGCAGAGCAGGGTGCGTGCGCCCTCTTCCAGTTCGGTGATCGCCTCTTCGAGACTGCGATGCGTCGGCGTCCCGCGCCGGCCATAGGTGTATGGTCCCTTGCCCGCCTCCAGCGCCGCAAGGTTTGGATAGAGAATGGTCGACGCCCGATAGACCGGCGTGTTCACCGCGCCGAAGTGCTCCGCACTCATGCGGCCCGCATGGGTGGCGATGGTTGCGTCTTTCGGTTTGTCGTCGGCCATCTATTCTGCGGGATCGGGTGCGAAAGTTGGCGTGGGCTTCACTTCCAGAATGGGCTTGAGCGGGAAGTTGAACAGCCAGGTCACAAGACCCGCCGCCGCTCCAATACCCGCGCAGAGAAGGAAGAAGTGCACCTTGTCCATCTGGCTGAAGAACGAGCCGATATAGCCCTGCAACAGATTGCCCGTGAAACTGGTGATGAACCACAGGCCCATCATCATCGAAAGTATCTGCGGCGGCGACACGCGCGCGACAAGCGCCAACCCGATGGGCGAAAGATAAAGCTCGCCCAGCGTGATGAATGCGAAGAACGCCAGCAGCCACAACCAACTCGATCCGCCCGACGGCGAGACATACGCCGCTCCCGCCATAATGACGTAAGAAATCGCCAACAAGAAAAGCCCCAACGCCATCTTGGTGACGGTGGACGGTTCGGTGCCGCGCTTCGATTGCCATGCCCAGAGGCTCACCACCAATGGTGTGAATGCAGCGATCATGAAGGGATTGAACGCCTGAAACCACGTCACGGGAATTTCCCAACCCATGCCTGGGATCAGGTGACGGTCGGTGAAATCCTGCGCCCACAAATTGATCGTATTTCCCTGCTGCTCATAGGTCGCCCAGAAGAATGTTGTCGGGATGCAGAGCAGGATCAGCGCAATAATCGCTTTCCAGTCTTGGCCGGTCAGCGGTTTCTTTTCTTCCGTATGCGATTTCAGCCGCGCCACGCGATCGGGCGGCAAAGTCCGTAGCGCGAAGATGTAGATCAACTGCCCGATCACCATGCCGATGCCGGCAGCGAAGAAGCCCCAGTGGTAGCCGACATCCTCGCCCAGCGTGCCGCAGATCAGCGGCGAAAAGAACGCGCCGACATTGATGCCGACATAGAAGATCGAATAGGCACGATCGATGCGGCTGTCGCCAGGCTGATAAAGATTGCCGACCTGCGTGGAAATGTTCGGCTTGAAGAACCCGTTGCCGATGATGAGTAACAGAAGGCCGACGAACAGTAGATTCGGAGACATCAGCGTGAACTCGCCGATTGCCATGATGACCCCGCCGATGATCACGCTATAACGCTGGCCAATCCATCGGTCCGCGATCATCCCGCCGAAGAACGGCGTGAGATACACAAAGCCGGTGTAGAAGCCGTAGATCATCGAGGAAAAGGGCTGCACGTCGAGCGGATGGCCGACCATGCCTTCGAACATGCCCTTGATCGCGGCGTAACCGAGAACGTTCTCGGCATGGCCCGGCAGCAAAAGGAAATTGGTGAGATACAGAACGAGAATCGCGCGCATCCCGTAATAGGAAAAGCGCTCCCACATTTCGGTCGTGAACAGATACGTCAGCCCGCGCGGGTGGCCGAAGAGTTCCGGTTCAGAACCCGCCACGCCGGTTTGTCCTGCTGGCATCCCCCAACTCCTGCAATTTTTGACCGGGCGAGTGTGCCCATTTGGCCCGGCCTTGCAAATGGGCCCCGGGCGTTTGTATGCGCGAAAGGATCGGGCAGGGGAGCGGGCTTACGGCAACTCGATATATCGGTCTTCGCGCGCATAGGGCACGAATCCGCCGCGCTGGTACATCGGCAGCGCGCGGGGGTGGTCGAGCGTGCAGGTGTTCACCAGCAGATTCTTGATCGGCCGCGACCAGCAGATGGAACACGCCTGATAGAGGAAATAGGGCCCGAGCCCGCGCCCGATGGCGTCGGGCATCAGGCCGTAATAGGCGAGATGAGCCACGTCCTGCTCGGCGAAATCCAGTTCGGCGAAACCGGCGGGCGCGCCTTCGGCATAGAGCACGTAAAGCTCAAGCGTCGGCGCTTCCAGAATCTTCGCCAGTTCCGCATCGCTCAGCTTCTTGCGGTCGACCCAGAAATAATCCTTGCCCACCGTGTCGTAGAGATAGCGATAGAAATGCACGCTCGGCTTTTCGGCACGCAGGATGGCGATCTTGCCGCGCGGTTGCGGCGGTCCCGGCGGAGAGGGGCGCGTCTTCATCTCCAAAAACGTCACCGTCATGGGAATGCGGCGTGGCGTTTTCGGCGCGGTGCTCATTGGTCGGAATGCTTACCTGGTTTCGACGGGCACGTCGGTGCGCGCACCCCATTCGGCCCACGATCCGTCATACATCGCCACGTCGTTCGCGCCGGCAACGGTGAGCGCCAGAAGTTCGATGGCCGCGGTGATGCCGGAGCCGCAGGTCGTCACGATAGGCTCGCGAATGTCGATGTTGCGCGCCTTGTAGAGCGCCTGCAATTCGTTCGCGGATTTCAGCGTGCCGTCCGCGTTGGTCAGTTCGCGATAGGGCACGTTGATGCTGCCGGGAATATGTCCGGGCCGCACGCCGGGACGTGGTTCGGCTTCTTCGCCGTTGAAACGCGAGGCGCTGCGCGCGTCGACCACTTGCCGCTCGCGCGTCGTCAGATTGATTTTCATCTGCTCGAAATCGCGAACGATGGCGTGATTGGCGCGCGGCGTGAAATGGCGCGGAAACGCTTTCGCCTCCATGTCTTCCACCGGGCGGCCTTCGTGCCGCCATTTCGGCAAGCCGCCGTCGAGCACGGCCACATCGGCATGACCCATCGCGCGCAACATCCACCATGCGCGTGCCGCCGAATAAATCCCCGCGCCGTCATAGACGACGATTAGGTTGCCGTCGCCCAATCCCAGCTTGCGCATGCGGCTGGCAAATTTCGGCGCGGGCGCCAGCATGTGGGGCAGGGGATTCAGCTCGTCCGACAGCTCGTCGATGTCGAAGAACACCGCGCGCGGAATATGCGCTGCGCGATATTCGGCCAGCGCATCGCGCCCGGCCTCCGGCAGGTACCACGAGGCGTCGGCCACGCGGATGTCGGGAGCATCGATTCGCTCGGCAAGCCAGTCGGTCGAAACAAGGGGTGTGGTCATCTCACATATGGAACGTTGGGTTGAGGAGGAGGTTCGGCCAGCCAGCGCGGCAAGGGAAGGTTCTTGGCGCGCAGGAAGTCCGGGTTGAACAGCTTGCTCTGATAGCGGGTGCCGTAGTCGCAGAGGATGGTGACGATGGTATGTCCGGGGCCCATGTCCTTCGCCATGCGGATCGCACCGGCCACGTTAATGCCGGTCGAGCCGCCCATGCAAAGGCCTTCATGTTCCAATAGATCGAAGATGATAGGCAGGGCTTCTTCATCCGGAATCTGAAAAGCGTCGTCCAGCGGCGCGCCCTCCAGATTGGCGGTCACCCGGTTCTGGCCGATGCCCTCCGTGATGGAGGATCCTTCGGCGGTCAGTTGCCCGGTCTTGATCCAAGAATAGATCGCGGCCCCCTTGGGGTCGGCGGCAGCGGTGCGGATCTTCGGGTTGCGCTCCTTCAGCGCGATGGCGGTGCCCGCCAAGGTGCCCCCGGTGCCGACCGCGCAGGTGAAGCCATTCACCTTGCCGTCGGTCTGGGCCCAGATTTCGGGGCCGGTGCCTTCGATATGTGCCTGCCGGTTGGCCACGTTGTCGAACTGGTTGGCCCAGATCGCGCCGTTGGGATTCTCTTTCGCGATCTGCTCTGCCAGGCGGCCCGAGACCTTCACGTAGTTGTTGGGATCGCGATACGGAACGGCAGGCACCTGAATCAGTTGTGCCCCGAGAAGACGCAGCGCGTCTTTTTTCTCTTCGCTTTGCGTTTCGGGAATGACGATGACGGTCTTGAAGCCCATCGCATTGGCAACGACCGCAAGCCCGATGCCGGTGTTGCCCGCTGTGCCTTCGACAATCGTTCCGCCGGGACGCAACTGCCCCTTGGCAATCGCATCCCTGATGATGAAGAGCGCTGCACGATCCTTCACGGACTGACCGGGGTTCATGAACTCGGCTTTGCCGAGAATCTCACAACCCGTCAGTTCTGAGGCACGGTTCAATCGGATCAGCGGCGTGTTGCCCACCGCCGAGAGGACGTCTTTCCTGATTTCCATGCTTCGAAACTAATGGCGGGCAGGGCCACCTTCAAGCCGAGCCGGACAATTCCCGGAACGCGGCGAGCGCGGCATCGCGCCCCTTCTGCAGATCGACCAGAGGCTTGGGATAGTTGCGGCCCAATTCGACGCCTGCCGCTTTCAGCGTGGCGGCATCGGCATCCCATGGCTTGTGGATGAATTTGCTCGGCAGCTTCGCCAGTTCCGGCACGAAGCGGCGGACATATTCGCCCTCGCCATCGAATTTCACACCTTGAAGAACGGGATTGAAGATGCGGAAGAACGGCGCGGCATCCGCTCCGCAACCGGCGACCCACTGCCAGTTCTGCGCATTGGCCGCGAGATCGGCATCAACGAGCGTGTCCCAGAACCATTCCTCGCCGCGCCGCCAGTCGATGCGCAAATGCTTGATAAGAAACGACGCCGCGATCATCCGCACGCGATTGTGCATGTTGCCCGTCTGCCAAAGCTGGCGCATGCCGGCATCGACAATGGGAATGCCGGTCTGCCCTTTGGTCCAGGCCTTGAAATCGCTGCGTGCTTCGCGCCACGGAAATTCGGCGAACCGTTTGTCCAACGCTTGTTCGGGCATCGCCGGATTGTGAAACAGCAGATGATGCGAAAACTCGCGCCAGCCGATTTCCGAAAGGAATTTCTCTGCATTGCGCGTAGTGCTCGAATGCGTTCCGTGCCAGATCTGCCGAGGCGAGATTTCGCCGAAGTGTAGATGCGGCGACAGGCGCGAGGTCGCATCTTCGGACGGTACATCGCGCCCGTTCGCATAATCGGCTTTCGATTTCAGGAAGGCTTTGAACCGCGCCTGCGCGCCATCTTCGCCCGGCGTCCATTCGTCTTCAAAACCAGCGGCCCAGTTCGGCTTGTGCGGCAGCAATCTCCAATCCTTCAGCGCATCGCTTGCGAGACGCTTGGAATAGCCATCAATCCTTCCCGGCGCGTGTTGCGGCTTTGTGGGAGAGGGCGCGGTATTGCACGCCCGCCAGAACGGCGTGAACACGCGAAACGGCGTGCCGCCCTGCGTCTTGATCTCCCAAGGCTCGAACAGAAGTGAGGCGTTGAAACTCTGAACGTCGATTCCATGTTCGCCGAGAGATTTCTTGATCGCCGTATCGCGCTGGATCGCAAACGGTTCGTAGCAGCGATTCCAGACAACCGCGGCCGCATCCGTTTCTTCGACCAACTTGTCGAGAACGCTTGCGGCATTGCCCGACCGGAGAATGAGCCTGGCCCCTTTCTCGTGCAGCGCTTCGGACAACGCATCGAGACTGCGATGCAGCCACCAGCGTGACGCGCCGCCCATCTTCCAGCGTCCGGGCGTTTCATCATCGAGGATGTAGAGACAGATCACCGGCCGTCCCGATTGCGCGGCGTGAATCAGCGCCGGGTTGTCAGCCAGACGCAGATCCTGCCGGAACCAGACGACGATAGGGTCCATTTTGGAGATACGAACGAGACGCGTTTCGGATCAATCAGACAGGCTTGAGGATCGCGTACAGATTGTCGTTGAAGGGAACGCGCCCGTAGAGGCGGAATTTCACTGAGAACCCGAGCGGCACAGCCATCCGCTCCAGCGTCGCGGGCGTGAAATACTGCACGTGATCGGGATGGCGAAAGCCCGGCCACTTCGCGCCAAGTATCACGCGATTCCAGCACGCATAGTTCGGCACCTTCACCAGTGCCACACCGTCTTTCTTCAACACGCGCCGTGTCTCGATCAACGCCTCGCGCGGGCGGGCCTCATGTTCGAGGTAAGACCACAACGTGATGCCGGTGAAGAAATCGTCCGGCAGTTGTTGAAGCCCCGATACGCCATCGGCATTCACCACCTTGCCGCCGCGCGGTTCGAAAATCGACGCCGCTCTCGCCGCCGCCGTGGATTCGATTTCGATGCCATACGGCACGTAACCCGGCGCCAATTCCGCAAACGCCTTGCCGTTGCTGCAGCCGACATCGAGCACCGGGCCGGGCTTCGCAAAACCTTTCATCCCACCCGCGGGTGTGGCTTCGCCCAGAATGCCCAGTCGCCAACGCGTCATCATGTCGATGCGCGCAAGGATCGGCTGTTGCTTTAGGCGGCGGTCTTCCTCGATCTTGTGCTGCTTGGTCCAGCCGATCTCGTCGTACAGCGCGCTGTAATTCGGGACCCATTCCAGGAAGATCAGTCCGCAATGTGGACACTGCTTCATCGGCCAGTCGGGATGCGAATACCGAACCAGCGGCGCATTCGCAGACGCAGTCCCGCACGAGGGGCAGTCGCGGTGGATTCGGGTCTCGGGCGAGGGGGCGTTCATCGCACCTTCTTGGACAGGCTGACAAAAAAACGCAACCAAGCCGGATTACAGCCGTGCGAGGGCGCCGTTTTCTTTTGTTGCGAACGGTCTTCGCTCGCCCGGTGCCTTGACATTCCTATTTATTGCCCCTACATTTAATAAGTGAAGATTGTCCGGGACGAGGACAAGCGCAGCGCCAATCTGGCAAAGCACAAACTCGATCGGGCGGCGGCGGAGGACTTCGATTTCGGCTCTGCCATCATCGACGTCGATAATCGTTTCGATTACGGCGAAACGCGCTACCAGGCGAGCGGCCGGCTTGGTGACGCGCTTTACATGCTGGTATTTACCTGGCGCAGGTTCACGGTCCGGGCAATCTCTATGAGAAAAGCCTCCAGGGCGGAAAGGACGTTTTATGCCAAAAACAGCTCGTAAGAAGGCCACGAGTCTTCCGTCCGATGACAATCCCCGCTGGACGGCAAAGAACTTCGCCGGTGCCAAGCCGTTGCGCGACGTGTTGCCGGATCTCGCCGCCGCGCCCGATGCACGGCGCGCGCGCGGGCGTCCGAAGATGGAGCACCCCAAAGAGAGCGTTACGCTGCGCTTGGATCATGACGTGATCGAAGCCTTCCGCGCCACCGGCGAAGGTTGGCACACCCGCATCAACGACACGCTGGCCCGCCACAAGCCGCGCGGCAAAAGGGTGGCGTAAGAATAGGGGCGCCTCGGCCAGAAAATATAAAATCCGTATTTTCTGTTTCGCTACTCTGGTCTCCGATTTACTTTGGAAGACTTGGATCACGCTTCTGCATTTCCTTGAACACGCGCCGCCAGCACGACTGCTGGATTTAAATCGCGACCCGATTGGCTTCGCGCCGCGACCATCGGTTACATTTCCCGAATTCGGCTATATACGCCGTATCGTCCCAGTTCTTCCGCGGTGCGCATGGCAGACGTATTCGGTAACCTTGGCTCGGAATGGCGCCGGCGACCGCTGGCAACCGATATTCTGATCTGTCTTTTCATGTCGCTGCCGCTTTTCCTGACGGCACAGATCCCGCTTGTCGATCTGCCCAATCATCTCGCGCATCAATATATCTTCCGGGATTGGTCCACATCGGTCTGGCTGCAAAAGTATTATTTCGTCACGCCGCAAGTGACACCCAATCTTGGGCTCGAATTGTTCGTTTTCGTCGCGCGGCGCATGATGTCCATCGACGCGGCGGTGCGGCTGTTCTGCATCATCACGCTATGGCTGCTGTTCTGGGGCACGAAGTTCGTCAGCCGCGAGTTGAACGCGGGTTCGCGGCTTTATCGCGTCGTTCCGTTGCTGGCCTGGGGCGGCCCGTTTCAGTTCGGCTTCCTCAACTATTGCTTCGGCGTAGGGCTTGCACTGCTGTTTTTCGGCGCGTATCTGCGCATCCGCGACCGCAAAATCATTTCGCTGTGCCTCCTGTTGTGGCCATTCTGTCTCGTCCTGCTGTTTTGCCATCTGGCCGCTTTCGGATTGGCCGGACTGGCGGTCGCTGCATTCGAACTCGCGCGCAGCTACGATCCCGCGGCGCCGAAATTATCGAGCTACGCATCCGAAGTGATGCGGCGCGCCCTTCGTGCCGCTTTGATCTTCATTCCGCCGTTTCTCGTCTTCTCCGTGTTTGACACACCGGGACATCCTTCGTTCGGCCTCCACTTTGCGACGTTCCACCAAAAGATCGAAGGCATTTTGTCGATCACGATGTTTTCCAGTCCCCTTTTCGAGATCGCGCTGCTCGTTATCGCCCTATCCGGTCTTCTCGCAGCATTGCTGAGTGGCGCCGTTCGCATCCGGCCGGAGACCGTCACCATCGCGGTGACGATGGCGGCTATCTATCTGGTGTTGCCGCGCGCTGCCATGGGTAACGGTTTCATCGACTACCGCATTCCATGGGGCGCATCGTTCTTCGTGCTTGCGACGCTGGCGCCGGACGCGCGGGAGACGCTGGCCAGGCGGCTTCTTGCCGTGCTGTTCGGCCTGCTCTCGATCGCACGTGTCGCCTTGATCGCCGTACTGTGGATCAGCTGGGAGCCTTCCCTTGCCGAAATCGTTGCGGGTCTCCGTTCGCTTCCCATGGGCGCAAGATTGACAGCGGTGGTCGGAGATCAGAACTCGGTCGCGCTATCGCGTTCGCCCCCGCTGGCGCATGTGGCGGCCTACGCGGTTGCCTATCGACAGGCGTTCTGGTCCGGGATGTTCGCCAATTTTCCCGGCCAGTTGCTGCACTTTCAACCCGGTTACAGGATGGCATGGTTTTCCGATTTGCCGACGAAACTCGATCGCCTGGATGCGCGCACGGATTTCGTGCTCGTCATGCATCCGCGTCTCATCGAGATATCGAAAGAGCTTCCGCTGCGTGTGGTCGTGAAAGGCAAAGACTACGAAATTCTCGCGGTCACCCGGCACTGAGCGATTGTGGAACGCCAATCCGGTTTTGAAGGGGCATCTGAGTGGCGGAATGCCTTTTTAGGCGGCACCAAAAACAGACGGCCAACGACGGCGATAGTAGGTCATGAGGCCGGGCGCGCGGCGGCCATATGCGATGTCGCCGGTGATGACGGAATTGTCCTCTTTGACGAAATTCTCGAAGTGAAAGCTCTCCCCGTGAACCGGCTGACAATCTTTCTCGTAGCCAACGTCCGGCGACGGCGTGCCGGGGAATATCCGCTCGAACAACGCTCTATCAAGAAAGCAGTCAAAGACGAGGTGGTAGCGCAAATCCTGCCCCGTGTTCGACGCCGCGTGAACGCAGCCATGATGGAATAAGTAGAGCTTGCCTTCCTCGAAGTGGAAACGCTCATCGTCGAGATACACGAACGCGTTGGGGTTGGTGAAAATCGGCGCATGGAAGCGCACGATGTATCGCGGCCCAAATCGCGAAATTGAAATGGACTCTTCTTCGTGCGCGCTCAACGCGGATTTCAACCCCATGCCGTTGAGACGCAAATTGCGCAACGCCGGTTGAAACATGCTGGCGAAACGGGACAGAGCAGGCAGGTTCGGATAGACCAAGCGTTTCCTTCGCGCATCGCCGAGATAACCGTAGTCGCCTTTGGTATCTGCGCTGTTGCCGGTATCGTTGAAAAGGCTGAATTGCCGAACCTGGCCAGTTGGACGCGTCCAATTTGTGACGTGCCCAGCCATGGTGACATCGCTCGATCCCGCGTTCTTGATGATCCAGGCGCATTCCGCCTGAATCTGTTGAAACCAGTCTTTGTCGAACGATCCCAAGCACAGCGTTTTGATGCCGCCGGTATGTTGGTAAGCCTGTCGAATACCTGAAACGAAATCTCGATAATCCATCCTCGCCCCCTTCAAATATTGGGAAATATATCGCGGGGCATTTACCTTTTATATACCAAACATAGGTGTGGTTAACGCCGGAAAATCAAACAATTTCATTGTAATACCTCATCAATAGAAAGTCTTCGCAGACGCCTGGTCTAACAGGAGGGTAGGCGTTGAGGGGATGCTGTCCGGGATCGGTGTATCAGCCTGCGAAGGCGCGAACTTCGGTTTGGGACGAATTTTTGCTCCCAGCGCGATGCAGGGCGCTTCGATCAATCGGAACGTGACAAAGGAAACAGCGATCGTAACGGCGACAGTCGCCGTCAGCGTCTCGATGGCGAAGACGGGCCGCGAGGTGTAGCCCGCAAATCTCAATATCGAATAGGAAATCCCCGACAACACGAGCACGTGGCAGAGATAGATGGAATACGAGATCCGTCCCATCGTCTGGCAAGCGGCGCTATCGCAAAACAGAGAGAACGGATTCCGGATACCTTGCTGCGAGAGGACCGCAGCACACAGAAATATCCACCAGATCGCGAAGGGCAAAGGATCACGGGTGAAGTAGGCAGCCGCAGCAATTGCGGCCAGTCCCGCGATGACGATATGGGCTGTCTCAAGGTGCAGCGCTTGCAAGCGTCGGTAGACGAAATAACTTGCGATGCCGATGAGAAAGAAGCCGCCTTGGTTGATCGCGAAGCCGACATCAAGCCAATAGCGCGTGTGGATTGCGACCACGCCTGCTACGGCCAAGGCAAACATCCAGGGCCTGTCCCGCAACAGAAAAAACAACAACGGTGCCACGAGGTAGAATTGCCATTCTACTGAAATGCTCCACGCCTGTCGCACGATGGCGAGCGAGCTGGGGGCAAGGATGGAGTTGGGCACCAACCCATGCAGCATCGTTAGATGCACAAGGAAATGGGGGAGCAGCGCTGCGTTGGTCTGGTGGGCAAGCGTCTCCAGAATCCTTACTGCCTCGCCTTGTATTGGCAGCATATGCAGATAGACGGGATAGAGCGGCGATAAGATAGCGCTGACAATCAAGACGACGAGGTACAGCGGGTAAAGCCGGAAGAACCTGCGCGTCACGAAGCTCAGCCAGTCCTCGTGCTGTTGGTCGAGCAGATTGAAGATGACAAACCCGCTCAACATGATGAACACGTCGACAGCGAGTCCTGGGCGAGCGAGAAACGAAAAGTGTGGCAATGCGCCGGGTGAATCGTAGCCGGTCTCACGCAGGACGTGTCCGACGACAACCCATAGGGCCATTAGCCCCCGCAATGCCTCGAATTCGGTGATTCGTTTCAAACGCCCCCCACGCCTTTGAAGGGGAATTTCTTATCCGGTACAACCTGCGCGCGCAATAGGTTGTGGCCGTTCGGTAGGCCAGGAAGAGCGCCGCGTCGGAGATCTCAGCCGCTCCCCTATGAGGCAAGGAGGTCGAAACAGGACCTGAGCGTTTCGCGGGTTCGCGAGAACATCCCGTTTTCGATGAGAGATTGGTTTCGAAAAATTTTGGCTCCCCGGGCAAGATTCGAACTTGCGACCAACCGGTTAACAGCCGGTTGCTCTACCGCTGAGCTACCGAGGAACACCGCGGACCGCGTGTCTAGCGCGTCCGAGGCGGCGTGCCTATATCAATCTCTTCCCAGAGGCAACGGCGGTGTCTGAACGCAAGCGTATTAAATTCGGCAAATTCAGCGTGGGCATCCCCGGCACGAAGACGCAGCGCACCGTCCTGGGCGGCGCGTTGAGCGTCGGCGGGTTTCTGGGTTTCCTTCCCGTCCTCGGCTTCTGGATGCTGCCGCTCGGCCTCATCGTGCTGTCCGTGGATCATCATCCCATCCGCCGATTCCGCCGCCGCGCCGAAGTGTGGTGGGGCAGGCGGCAAAAGCCCAAAGGCGGCTGATACAGCCAAAGCCAGCCCAAAGAAAAAGGGGCCGGTGTGAGCCGGCCCCAAGGCGTTGGGTAATGGTGGGGTGTCTTCAAGGGAAGACGCGCACAGGGTGCCGTCATAAGGTTAACAGACCCTTAACACCGTTCAGAAAGTTCTTGGGTCGCTCATTTTCCCCGCAATTCCGGGTTCCATAGCGGATGGGAAGCGAACATGGGCGCAAAGAAAAGGGAGTAATCCTGCAATATCAAGGATATAGGCAATAATACGGAATTATAGAATATTATTCTTGCAATGTCAGGCGTGAAAACCTATATTTCAATTCAGCCGCTCTTTGACATCGTGAATTTTGCTGGAGGCCACGCCCGGAATTGAACCGGGGTTCACGGTTTTGCAAACCGCTGCGTCACCACTCCGCCACGTGGCCGTTCCAGAGCGCGGCCCTATAACAGCCGGAACGAGAACCCACAATCCGGCCTCCGAAGGGCCGCAGAAGTTGTGTCCCGGAATCCGTCAACGTATAAGCGCGGGCCTTCTAATTGGCTGACTCGATGCCCGATTTTGCTGCCCAGCGCCTCACCATGGTCGAAACGCAGGTCCGTCCCAACGACGTGACCGATCCGCGGATCATCGCCGCGTTGCGTGCGGTTCCGCGGGAACGATTCGTGCCCGGCCAGCGTCACACGCTGGCCTATGCCGAAGGCCCGGTCGAAGTCGCACCCCGGCGCTATCTCATGGACGCGCGCAGTTTCTCCAAGCTTCTGCAGCTTGCCGATATCCAGCCGGGCGACCGGATTCTCGATGTGGCAGCTGCCACCGGTTATTCCTCGGCCGTTCTGGCGCGTCTGGGCGGGCAGGTGACCGCGCTGGAACAGGATGCCGATCTCGTCCGCGTCGCCAGCGATACGCTCCACGCCGAAGGCTGCAAGACCGTCACCGTCGTTCAGGGCGCCCTGACAGAGGGCGTGAAGGCCAACGCCCCCTACGACGTGATCTTCATCAATGGCGGTGTGGAAAGCGTGCCGGACAGCCTGCTGGCCCAGTTGAACGAAGGCGGCCGGCTTGTCGCCATCATCCAGAATGGGCCCCAGGGCCAAGCGCATATCTATCTCAAGGAAGATGGCGTTCTGGGCAGCCGCGCGGATTTCAACTCTATCGTCCCCGACCTGGCGGGCTTTAAGCGCCAGGTTGGATTTGTGTTCTAGGCTCCCCAGATAGTTCGGGGATGCGTGCGTAAGAGGGGCAGATGACCAGATTTCGGTCCGCATTGTTGGCGGCCAGCTTGGCGATCGTCCCGTTCGCGGCCGACGCCGCGACGATTTCGCTGAGCGAAGCCCTCGGCGTCGCCTACGAAACCAACCCGCAACTCAGCGCCGCGCAGGCCGCCCTGCGGGCCACCGACGAAGAAGTCGCCAAGGCCAATGCCGGCTGGCGGCCCACCATCAACGCGCAAGGCGCGTGGAGCTCGCAGCAAGCCAATATCTCCGGCTATGGCACGGTCAGCGCCCATCCGCTGCAAGGGCAGGTCACGATCACCCAGCCGCTGTTTCGCGGCGGGCGCACCTATGCCGAAATCAGCCGTGCGAAAGCGCTCGTCCGCGCAGGCCGCGCGCAACTGACCGCCACAGAACAATCCGTGCTGCTCGATGCCGTGACCGCGTACATGGACGTGGTACGCGACGAAGCCACGGTGAACCTCAGCCAGAACAACGCCGATGTCTTGAAGAAGCAGCGCGATGAAACGCGCGAACGCTTCCGTGTCGGCGAACTCACGCGCACCGATGTTTCGCAATCCGAAGCGCGTCTGGCGGGCGCGCAATCCGCGCTCGTTACCGCGAAGGGACAACTCGCCGCCGACCGCGCCGTCTTCGCGCAAGTCATCGGCCGCCCTGCGGAAGAACTTGAAGGCGATCCCGCGCTGCCGCAGCTTCCCGAAAACGCCGATGCCGCGCTGAATCTGGCGCTGCAGACGAATCCCGCGCTCGTTCAGGCGCGCGAAAATGCAAAGGCCGCCGATTATGCGGTGGACGATGCCGTAGGCACGATGCTGCCGAGCCTCGCATTACAGGGCCAATATCAATACCAGCGCGGCGGCTTCAACACGCTCGGCGGATTGGGCGGATCCGGCGCGCTCAGCATCACGGAAAAACTCACTTCGATCCAGGGCGTGCTCAACGTACCGATCTATCAGGGAGGCGCCGATCAGGCCGAGGTGCGCCAGGCCAAGGAATATCGCTCGCAGGCCGAGATGAACATCGTCGTCTCCGACCGCAGCGTGCGCCAGGCGGTGCAGGCCGCATGGGAGAATTTCACCGCCGCGCGTGCCACCATCGACTCCAACAAGGCGCAGGTACAGGCCGACCAGATTGCTTTCGAAGGCGTCAAGCGCGAACAGCAGGTGGGCGGGCGCACCACGCTCGACGTTCTGAATGCCCAGCAGGAATTGCTGAATTCGCAACTTTCCGTCGTGGTCGCACAGCGCAACACCGTGGTCGCCGCTTTTCAGCTTCTTGCGGCAGCGGGCAAGCTGACCGCGCAAAATCTGGGTCTGAAAGTAAAAGCCTACGATCCCACAGAGCATTACGACGACGACGCAGCGCGCTGGATAGGCCTCGATTGACGCTTTTTTAATATCTTGCCTAAGCGTTGTTAACTTCGTCTTTTCTTATTTCGGCAACTGTCATACCGTCGTTTGAAAGCCGCCTTAGTCTGCGGCCAGAGAGAGAACACGCATGACAAGCCCGGGCGCCGCGCAGCATGAACCGACGATGGAGGAAATTCTCGCCTCCATTCGCAAGATCATCTCCGAGGATTCGACCGAGCAACAGCCGGCCGCAGCGACGACCAGCACGGCGGAACCCGCGGACGTTACCGACGATTCCGATGTTCTCGAACTGACGCAGGAAATCGTCGCCGACGAACCTGCGCCTCAGCCGGTCGCAGCACCCGCACCCATCGAAGACCGCGTGGAAGACGACGTCGTGTTTGAGGAAATCGAGGAGGAGCCAGTCATGACCCAATCCGCCCCGTCGGACGAAGGCATCTTCTCCGACAAGACCCGCTCCGCGCTCGACGATGCGTTCGCCAGCCTCGACGAACAGCCGACGGCTCCCGGCTTCTCCATGCCGGAAGGCGACAGCGTCCAGGCCGTTTTCGAGCGCGCCGTGCGCACCGGCTTCGAACCGCTTCTGCGCGAGCACCTGAGCAGCAACACCGAGACGCTGATAGAGCACATGAAGCCGCTCATCCGGGAATGGATGGACGACAACTTCCCCGCGCTGCTCGAAAGCGCCGTACGCACCGAAGTAGCCCGTGCCGTAAAGGCGCGCGGGCGCCGTTAAGCTTCGGCTGGCTTTTTCTCCAGTTTTCCGGTTACTCCTCAAATCCTCCCTTGAGGGAGGGTCGAAAAATCCGTCAGGATTTTTCGGGGAGGGGTCCAGACGGCTTCAGCTTTGACCCCGCCCCGAAAAATTCGCCGCTCGCGCGCCGAATTTTGTCGACCCTCCCTCAAGGGGAGGGTGTTCCTCCGATTTTTGAGACAGAGTGATGCTCGACAAGACTTTCAACCCGCAGGACGTGGAACGGCGCATTTATGCCGAATGGGTGGCCTCGGGCGCTTTTCATGCCGGACGCCGGCCGGACGCCGAACCGTTCTGCATCGTGATCCCGCCGCCCAACGTCACCGGCCGACTTCACATCGGCCACGCGCTGAACAACACGTTGCAGGATGCGCTCTCCCGCTTCGAACGGATGCGCGGCAAGGACGTCTTGTGGCAGCCGGGCATGGACCACGCGGGCATCGCCACCCAGCTTGTCGTCGAACGCCAACTGGCCGAACGCCAGCAGAGCCGCGTCGCGATGGGCCGCGAGAAATTCCTCGAAGCCGTCTGGAAATGGAAAGACGAATCCGGCGGCGCGATCGGCGAACAGCTTCGCCGCCTCGGCGCCTCCGCCGATTGGTCGCGCGAACGCTTCACGATGGATGAGGGCCTTTCGCGCGCGGTGCTGAAAGTCTTCGTCGAACTCCACAATCAGGGCCTGATCTACAAGGACAAGCGCCTTGTGAATTGGGACCCGCGCCTGCAAACCGCGGTCTCCGATCTCGAAGTCGAGAACATCGATATCAAAGGTCACCTCTGGCACATCAAATATCCCATCGAAGGCCAGATGGGCCAATTCCTGACGGTCGCCACCACGCGTCCCGAAACGATGCTGGGCGACACCGCCGTTGCGGTTCATCCCGATGACGTGCGTTACAAACATCTGGTCGGCAAGAACGTGATCCTGCCGCTCGCCAACCGCGCGATCCCGATCATCGCCGACGAATATTCCGATCCCGAAAAAGGCACCGGCGCGGTGAAGATCACGCCCGGCCACGACTTCAACGACTTCGAAGTCGGCAAGCGCCACAATCTGCCGCTGATCAACATCCTCAACAAAGACGGCACGCTAAACGACAACGTGCCCGAATCCTATCGTGGCATGGACCGTTTTGCCGCGCGCAAAACCATCGTCGCCGATCTCGAAGCACTCGAACTGATCGACAAGACCGAACCGATCACCCATTCGGTTCCGCACGACGAGAAGACCAAGACCGTCGTTCTCGAACCCTATCTCACCGAGCAATGGTATCTGAACGTCCAGCCGCTGGCGGAGAAGGCCATCGCGGCAGTCGAAGACGGCCGCACCAAATTCGTCCCCGACAACTGGGCCAACGTCTATTTCAATTGGCTGCGCAACATTCACCCATGGTGCATCTCGCGCCAGCTTTGGTGGGGCCATCAGATTCCCGCGTGGTACGATGCTGACGGCAAAGTCTACGTTGCGGAAAACGAAGCCGAAGCGCAGAAGCAAGCAGGCGGCAAAACGCTGACACGCGATACAGATGTGCTCGACACCTGGTTCTCCTCCGCGCTGTGGCCGTTCTCCACGCTCGGCTGGCCGGACAAGACGCCTGAACTGAAACGCTTCTATCCTACCAGCGTTCTCGTTACCGGTTTCGACATCATCTTCTTCTGGGTCGCCCGGATGATGATGATGGGCCTGCACTTCATGAACGACGTGCCCTTCCACACGGTCTTCATCCACACGCGCGTGCTGGACGAGAAGGGCCAGAAGATGTCGAAGACGAAAGGCAACGTCGTCGACCCGCTGGAACTGATCGACGAATTCGGCGCCGATGCATTGCGTTTCACCTTGGCGCTTGCAGCCGGGCAGGGGCGCGACATGCGCATCGGCCCTTCCCGCGTGGAAGTTAACCGCAATTTCGCGACCAAGCTGTGGAATGCGGCACGCTTCTGCGAAATGAACGAATGCGTGACGCGGGACGACTTCGACCCCGCGAAGGTCACGCTGACCGCCAACAAATGGATCGTCGCCGAAACGGCCAAGACCGCCGCCGAAGTGACCCGCAATTTCGAAGCCTTACGTTTCAATGAAGCGGCGGGTGCCGTCTATCACTTCGTCTATGACTCGTTCTGCGACTGGTATCTTGAAATCGCCAAACCGATCTTCAATCAGGGCGAAGAACCGCAGAAAGCCGAAACGCGTGCCACTGCCGCCTGGGTGCGGGACCGCATCCTCGAAATCCTGCATCCCTTCATGCCGTACATCACCGAGGAATTGTGGGCCCGCACAGCGCCGGTGCCGCGCAAATCGCTGCTCATCGAATCCGCATGGCCCGATCTTTCCAGCCTGCCGAACTTCGAAGACGCCACTCGCGATGTGCAATGGGTGATCGATCTGGTCTCCGGCATCCGCTCTATCCGGGCGGAAATGAACGTGCCGCCATCGGCCAAGATCGAATTGCTGCTCAAAGACGCAAGCCCGCAATCGAAGGAACTGCTCGCGCGCGGAAAGACGGTCATCACCGCACTCGCGCGCCTGTCGAATGCGAAAATCGCCGACACGCTTCCGCAAGGCACCGCACAATTCGTGATCGGCGAAGCCACGGCAGGTTTGCCGCTGGGCGATGTGATCGACTTTTCGAAGGAACGCGCCCGTCTCGAAAAGGAACTGAAAAAAGCCGAAGACGAAATCGCCCGCTTCGACGCGAAACTGTCAAACGAGCAATTCGTCAGCCGCGCCCCGGAAGACGTGCTTAACGAACAACGCGAAAAGCGGGCAGAGGCATCGGCATTGGCTAACCGTCTGCGTGAGGCGGTTAACCGGCTTGCGGTTTAAGCATTGGCGACGGCAGCCCGGCGGAACTATTTCTCCCACGAGGCATTGAAAGGGAAGGCGAGCGCCTCACGCGGCGCCAACCCTCGGGATGGGAGAATTCGATGTGGAAACATAACGCTGCCATGATTGTCGCCGCCGTTATCGTGCTGGGCGCAACCACGGTTGCTGCGCTGGCCGATTCCTGCAGCGGTCACGATCACACGACAGGAACCGTCTTGGGCGCAGGCGGCGGCGCAATTATCGGCGGAGTCGCCACACACAGCGCCGTTGGCGCGGTCGGCGGTGCGGTTCTGGGCGGTCTCGCCGGCAATGCGATCGCGCGCTCCAACGATTGCAACCGGCACTACCACCACCGTCGCCACCACCACGTCCACCACTACGATCACGACCATGGCGGTGGTTATCATTAAAAAAAGAGGCGCCCATCGGCGCCTCTTTGTTCTTGATTATTGCTTCCGGCGTTTTCGCAGCGCGCCCAGGCCGGCAAGGCCAGCCACGACAAGGGCTGCGGAAGCGGGCTCAGGCACATAGTTGAAGCTGAATCCAGGACGCAACGCTGCGTCGACCCAATTTTGATAATAGGAGACGTTGGTATCGCCGGAGATTTCGCCGAAGCTGGAGTCCGTACAACTGAAGCTGTCGGGGTCATATGACGGATCGATGTCTGTCGGTTCTCCGCAGTAAATATACTGGCCATCGAAAGTCAGGATGCCGCCAGTCAACCCGAAGCCGGTGATGCCTGCAATCTTTCCATCGATAAAAGCAGGACCACCTGAATCTCCCGGGGCAGTATTGGTTTCGATCAGTCGCCCAAACGCGTCCAACAAACCAGTCTGAGATACCGCCATCGAGTCCAAGGTCGGATCACCAAGACTGCCGATTAACCCGAAAACATCATTTTGGGCTTTTCCGCTATCAAAATCGAATAACAGAATTCCCTGGTCCGGCCCGCCAATCCCAACGAGATCGACACCGAAATACTGCGCCAACGCGTCGAAAAACGGCGTGCCGTATTCTTCGAAAATGTTATCGCCGACACGTTTACGCAGATCGAACAAACCTCCGGCATATCCCGTGTCACTATCTGCGCCGACGTCACCCCAACCCGCAGTTCCCGTGCCAACCTGCGTAAACTGCTGGCCAAGCGGATCACCGCGGTAAATGTCATAGATTTCGGCATTGGAAACAGGTTGATTGAGCCGGACGACAGCGATATCGCCATTTTCCGTATTGAAATCCCAGTTCGGATTTACCGCGAAGCCGTCGCCCCCATATATTGCAGGCGTGCCGGGATTTGGATTGGGTGATACGTTAAACAGCGGACGCCCGTTTGGTAGCGAAAAGGAAATGCTTTTCACTCCACCGGCATCCGGTTCTGCAAGACAATGGGCCGCAGTCAGCACGATCGTCGGAGAAATCAGCGTACCGGTGCAAAAATTCGCGTATCCCGCTGGCGTATTGTCGTTGACGATTTCAAGCGTGCCGACGCCCGAATAGGCGGGCGTACCGCCGACCCCCGCAAGATAGGGCGAAGATAGATCCGGCGCGCCGCCGCCGTTCAACAAGTCGGATTCGGCCGCAGTGACAATGTAAGGCGTGACCTTCAGATTGCTTGCATCCATCGATGCTGCAAATGCGCAAGTTGTGCCAAGGAGTGCGCTGACGAACGCGGCAGCACCAAGAGATTTTTTCGTCTTGGACATAGTAAGCCCCTGATAGTATCGCTGCACGACAGCGATTGCTGTCGCTTTCCATAAATTTTTTGCAATTCTCAGACCAACGAGAAAATTCCGTTCGAAATCGAAACAGTCTCAAGTTGGCTGTCATTGGCAGTTACAAAGAAATGATGCTTGAGGCCGACAGGGGCGAAAATCTGCCGGGCACGTGACCAAATAAAAGATCAACAAGTTGGAAGTTCGGGCAGCGAAATTTCTGGAAAAATGGGGAGTTTGGCTTCGTGAAGTGCGTCCGGCCCCGCAACCGTATATCAAAGCAACATAATTTCAAGAATAGTGGGCATCGGGCTATCTTATCGCAAGGCTGATTTACGCGATTAGCACTGTGCACCCGGCATGGGTCGTGTATATCGGGTTTACACATTGACCCCACAATGAAGACGATGACAACATTCGATAAATCCAAACTGCCGTCCCGCCACGTGACCGAGGGGCCCGACCGGGCACCCCATCGCTCCTACCTCTATGCGATGGGCCTGACCGACAAGGAAATCCACCAGCCCTTCGTCGGCGTGGCCACCTGCTGGAACGAAGCCGCCCCCTGCAACATCGCGTTGATGCGCCAGGCGCAGTCCACCAAACGCGGCGTGAAGGAATCCGGCGGCACCCCGCGCGAGTTCTGCACCATCACCGTCACCGACGGCATGGCCATGGGCCATGAGGGCATGAAGTCGTCGCTCGTCTCGCGCGAGGTGATAGCGGATTCCGTCGAACTCACGATGCGCGGCCATTGCTACGACGCGCTCGTCGGCCTTGCCGGCTGCGACAAGAGCCTGCCCGGCATGATGATGTCGATGCTGCGGCTCAACGTGCCGAGCGTGTTTCTCTATGGCGGCTCGATCATGCCCGGAAAGTTCAAGGGCAGGGACGTCACCGTGGTCGATGTCTTCGAAGGCGTGGGCCAACACTCCGCCGGAAAGATGAGCGACGAGGATCTGCACGAACTCGAATGCCATGCCTGCCCCGGTGCCGGTGCATGCGGCGGACAATTCACGGCCAACACGATGGCGTGCGTGGCCGAAGCGATTGGCATCGCGCTGCCATATTCCTCCGGCCCGCCCGCCGAAATCCTTTCGCGTGACGATTTCGCGTTCAAGGCGGGCGAAGCGGTGATGAACCTGCTCGCGAAGAACCTCCGCCCGCGCGACATCTGCACCCGCAAGGCGTTCGAAAACGCCGCTGCCGTTGTTGCGGCCACCGGCGGTTCGACCAACGCGGCGCTGCATCTGCCCGCGATGGCCAACGAAGCCGGCATCAAATTCGACCTCTTCGATGTGGCCGACATCTTCAAACGCACGCCCTATCTCGCTTCGCTGAAGCCGGGCGGCGCCTACGTCGCCAAGGACATGTGGGAAGCAGGCGGCGTGCCGATGCTGATGCGCACCTTGCTCGACGGCGGGTACATCGACGGTTCGTGCATGACGGTGACGGGCAAGACCGTTGCCGAGAACCTGAAGGATGTGAAGTTCAATCCGAACCAGAAGGTCATGCGCGCCTATGACAATCCGCTGGCGACGACCGGCGGTGTTGTGGGCCTGCGCGGCAACCTCGCGCCGGAAGGGGCGATTGTGAAGGTGGCAGGTCTCAAGCACCTGCATCATCGCGGCCCCGCGCGCGTGTTCGATTGCGAGGAAGATGCGTTCGCCGCGGTTCAGGCCCGCGATTACAAGGAAGGCGATGTCCTCGTCATTCGCTACGAAGGCCCCAAGGGCGGCCCGGGCATGCGCGAAATGCTTTCGACCACCGCCGCGCTCTACGGCCAGGGCGTGGAAAACATCGCGCTCATCACCGACGGCCGTTTCTCTGGCGGCACGCGCGGTCTCTGCGTCGGCCATGTGGGACCCGAAGCAATGGATGCGGGCCCGATCGGGTTGCTGAAGAACGGCGACATCATCACCATCGATGCCAACAAGGGCACGATGGATGTCGAACTGTCCGACGCCGAACTGGCGGAACGCAAGAAAGCATGGAAACCGAAAGCGGCGGCATTCGGCTCCGGCGCTTTGTGGCGCTACGCAAAAAACGTCGGCTCCGCCCGTTATGGCGCTTTGACGACGCCCGGCGCGGCCGACGAGGTTCGCTGCTTCGCGGACATCTGAGTAACGCATGACGACAATCCTTTCGCGCCTGATGAAAACAGCCGACACGGCGGCGGACGCGATTGGATTTCGTCCGCGGCGCCTGGTGGCCGAAAGCCTTGTGGCCGATGCGGAACGCCGTGCCGGGCGAAAGTTCAAGGATCTGTCATTCTTCGGGCCGCTGCAGATACTTTTGAAGTCGTACAACGAAGAAGCCGATCTCAGCCTGTTCGGTAGCCTCGCAGTGAAATGGGACGTCGCGCGCTTTCTTTCCAACCTCCTCAAATTCGAAGAGGAGGAAGAGAAGCACCCTGAAATCCTGCAAGAAGAAATCCGCGCGCCGATCTTCATCACGGGCCTGCCGCGCAGCGGAACGACCTTCCTTCACTCACTTCTGGCGCAGGATCCCGCCAATCGCGTGCCGCTGTCATGGCAGACGATCTATCCCTACCCGCAACGGCAAGACCGGCGGCGCGACACGCGCCCGGCCCGCGTGGATCGTCAATTCCGGATGTTCGAACGCTTATCGCCGGGCGTCGGAAGTCTGCACCCGCTGGCCGCCACCACGCCGCAGGAATGCACCGAGATCACCGCGCATGTCTTCCAGAGCCTGCGCTTCGACACCACGCATTACGTGCCGTCTTATCAGAACTGGCTGATTGGGCAGGGCCACGTCGAAGCCTTCGGCTTTCACAAGCGCTTTCTGCAACATCTCCAGCATCAGCAGGGCAAGGGCCAGTGGGTGCTGAAATGCCCGGACCATGTCTTCACTCTGGAAGCGATCAAGCAGGTTTATCCAGATGCGCGCTTCGTCTTCGTACATCGCGATCCGTTAAGTGTGTTGCCGTCGGTTGCGAAGTTGACCGAACTTCTGCGAGCGCCGTTCACCCGCAAGCTCGACCGGATTCAGATCGGTCAGCAGGTGAGTGAACGCTGGGTGGAAGGTGCCAGCCTCATCGCTTCGGATGCGGAGACCCGCGAACAGATCTTCCACGTGCATTATCGATCGTTGATCGCAAATCCGCTCGATACCGTGGCGGCACTTTACGAACATTTCGGTTTGCCGTTCGGCTCATCCGCCAGCGCGCCTATCGAAGAATTCATTCGCAACACGCCCCGCGGTGGTTATGGTGTCAACCGTTACGACTTCGAGGATTCGGGACTCGATGCCGTCAGGCTGCAAGAACAGTTTCGGCCTTACATGACGGCGTTCGGAATCGAAAGCGAATGGAAATCCCGCACCGACACGTCGCGGGCTTTGAAGCCCGCATGAAATTCTTCGGCGCATTGGCGTTCGCAGCCGGTTTCGCCGTGTTCGTCTGGCTGCTCGTGCATTTCGGCACCGCGCCGATTTCGGCAGCATGGTCCGCGCTCGGCTTCGGTGGGCTTGCCATCGTCGTAGCGGCGCATCTGCCGGTCGCTGCGTTCCTCGGTTTTGCGTGGTGGTCACTCGGCCGCGATGTTGCCGGCGCGAGCCCGGAAAAATTCATCTGGGCGCGCCTGGTACGCGATGGTGCGGCGGAAGTGCTGCCGTTCTCGCAAGTCGGCGGTTACGTGTTCGGCGCACGCGCGCTTTCGCTGTCCGGCGTATCGGGCTTCTTCGCGGCGATATCCACCGTCGTCGATCTGGTGATCGAACTGGCGGCGAAACTGCCTTATCTTCTCGCCGGGTTGGCTTTGCTGGCGATACTGAAGCCGCAAAACGAATATTTCGTACCCGGAATGATCGGCGTCGGCATCAGCGGCGGACTGATCTTCCTCGCGATCCTGTTCCGCAATCGCAGCCGCGGCGCGCTTGAAAATCTGGCGATGCGTCTGACCGACCGCTGGCCGTCGCTGCGTTTTGGCCACGAGGACGAAACGCGAAAGACGATCTCCCAGGTCCTCACCAACAATCGCCGCACCGGCGCTGGCCTCGTGCTTCATTTCATTGCCTGGGCGCTGGGCGCAGGCGAAGCATGGATCGCGTTCCATCTGATGGGCGCCAATATCAGCTTCACCGAAGCCATTGTGATCGATAGCCTGTTCACCGGCCTGCGAACCTTCGCCTTCTTCATTCCTGGCGCGGTGGGCGTGCAAGAAGCGGCCTACGTCGCCTTGTGCGCGATGTTCGGCATTCCGGCGGGCGTGGCATTGGCCTTCTCGCTGGTGCGCCGCGGCCGCGATTTCATCATCGGCGTACCGTGCCTTTTCGGCTGGCAACTCGTAGAAGGCCGGCGCGTGTTCGTGCGCGAAATGGCGGCAGCGACGGACGGCGATTAACCGAAGATGACCTTCTCCTCGCCAAAGAATAGCGGCGAGCGGGGCAGGTCGATGAACTTGCGCTCATCCTCCAGCAGGGCAAGGCCTGCGGCCAGCCGTTCCGGTGTTGGCTCGGCGAACACATCATCTAGAGAATCCCACCACAGCTCGGCCACGCCGTCATACATTTCCGGCGCGTTGCGACTGGCCCGTATTCCTTCGCTGAGTTCGGGCGCCCCCGAATGAAATTGCACATAACGCCGGATGCGCAAAACATCCCGATGTTTTGTAACCAGCGGCGCATGCTTTTCGAACCAGTAGGTCTGGAATTGTTGCAGGCTGAGCCCCGGCAGACGTTTCAGGCAGAAGACGAGTTTTATCATGGCTGTCCCGATATTGCGGAGATCGTATTAAGGCGCGAGAGTGGCACAAAGAACAAGGTATTCCGGTGATCGACGGATATTGCGAGCCGCAATTTTCCCGACTGCGCGACGCGTTCGCCGCCAACTTCGCGCAGCGCGGCGAACCGGGCGCGGCCATCGCGTTGTCGGTCCATGGCCGCGTGGTGGCCGATCTATGGGGTGGCTGGGCAGATGCCGCGCGGACCAAGCCCTGGCAGCGCGAAACGTTGGTGAACTTCTTCTCGGTCAGCAAAGCGCTGTGCACGATCTGCGCATTGCAACAAGTTGAACGAGGAGCCATCGATCTCGATGCCCCGATAGCAAATGTCTGGCCCGAATTCGCCGCTGCCGGAAAGGAGAGGGTGACGCTACGCCACCTCCTGTCCCACCAAAGCGGATTGCCGGCATTGCGTGCCCCACTTCCAGAAGGTGCGATGCTCGACTGGCGGACGATGACATCCGCTCTCGCCGCCGAAACGCCGTGGTGGGCGCCGGGAACGGCACATGGCTATCACACCAACACATTCGGTTTTCTGGTGGGCGAGGCGGTGCGCCGTGTTTCGAACAAGACAATCGGGCAAATCCTGCGCGAAGACATCGCGCGTCCGCTTGATGCCGACGTACATATCGGACTGCCCGAAAGTGAGCACGACCGCGTGGCGGAGTTTCTTTGGCCGGAAGGTGCCTGGCCCACGCAAGCGTCACCGGCAACCGATTTCGATTTGATGCGATGGAATGCCTATTGGAATCCGCCCGGCATTTCCGGCGCGCGATGGGTGAACCGCCGCGAATGGCGGCTCGCGGAAATCCCGTCCACCAACGGACACGGAACAGCGCGCGGCGTCGCACGCGTCTATGCGGCGCTCGCCAATGACGGTGAAATCGACGGTGTCCGGATATTGGAAAGAGAAATGCTTCGCCTT
>DATKJT010000047.1:0-29006 GCA_035543495.1 Rhizomicrobium sp.
GGGCGGCGAATGGTTGCGTGAGCAAAGTCCTCAAGAAGCATCTGAGAACGAATATAGAACATCCAATCTCAGGTTTCAAGGCCTAATGTTGATTTTTTTCTTCTATCTGACTCAAAGGCTTAGGCCGAAGGCCAAGAAAAAGGCGGCGGATTGCTCCGCCGCCTTTCTTCGGGAGATGCGCGCTCCCCTCAGCCTCCCAGGCCGATGCTGATCGAAGCATAAGGGCCATTAAAAGTGAGGTCCGCTGTCTTGCGCACGTCGATGCCGGTATCCATCGCGCCGAGAAATGTGTCGTAGCGATAGCCGAGGCTGATTTTGACGTTGGGATATCTTACCGACAACCCAATTGATCCGCCGAGATTTGGCACCGTAACCGAACGAGAACGGTCGGCGGGATGTGACCGCATGTAGAGAGACCGGACATAGAATGCGCCATAGTACGAACCGGGTAGATAGTAAGCATGCGTTGTGTGGTTCAGCTTCGTTCGCTGACGGCCAAATAGCAGAGCGCCGTTGATATTCCAATCCAGCGTCAACTCACCATCCTGCTTATTGCCTGCAAGTGCCGCAGATACATCCCAGGAAAGGGAAGGCCCGACGCCGTGAAACTTACGTTGCGCTTGGGCGTGCATCGAGTAGCCATAGAATCCAGGGAAAAGAACTCTTCCAAAATAGAAATACGGAATGATGGAAGGCCGCGCATAGGCGACCGCACTCCCGCTCGACGAGAACTGCGCAAAACGCACGCCGGCATGAATAGTGGAACTGCCGTCATGGCCGAAAAGGCCAAGGCCAACATCTCTGCCCACGCTGAAATCTACTATCGTGTGACTTTCCTTTTGCGTGGATGCCATATCCGCGTAAGAATCGAAATAATTTCTCGCGATGTGATGCGTGATCGAAGGAAAAGTCGGATGCGTCTGGTGATGGAGATGCCGGTTGGTGCTCGAGCGGCGATAGCGGAGACTTACAGAGAAGCTCCAGTCTGACTCCTTCGGCTGAAAACTGATTTTTCCATCCAAACCGAGGGCGAAGTGCGGAGGCTTCTGACCATCCGTGAAGATATTGCCGTAATACGGTCCCGGTGTTGGCGTCTTGAACATGAAGGGCGCGCTGAAGGGGCTCGATATTCCCTGCATCATCTCCATCTGGCCGCCTAGTTCGATCCACACCTGCGGATGATCGCTGTCTTCGGCGCGCGCCAAGCCCGTTGATGAAATATGGGCTGTCAGCGCGAGCGCCGAAACGCCGGTTAGCAGTTTCCAGCGGATGATGGCGCGGTTGCTTTGTGTATTGATAAGTTCGCTCATTGATGTTTCCCCCTCACCAGTTCTTCGTGACGCGCACGCCGAAAAGACGCGGGTCGGTCAGAAACACATTGGTGGTCAAGCCGCTGTCGTCGCTGTTCAAGAATGTGCCGGTAATGGCAGTCGTATCGAACACATTCTTCAGATAGCCCATCACCTGCCAGCCATTCTGGCTGGTCAGGATCAGTGCGAGATTGACGTTGGTGTAGCCACGTAACCGGTCATACGGATTGTCGTTGAAGACCCGCGCCCAGGAATAATCCTGCCAGTAGTAGTCCAGATGCGCCGTGCCAGCCCACTCTGCGGACAAGGGAATCGTGTAGTCCGCCGAAGCCGATAATGTGAAATGTGGTGCATTGGGAAGCTCATTGCCACCAAGATCCTTGGAGAACCCTGCCCCGTCGTTTGGTGCGGGACCGTAGTCCACCCCATTATAAGTATTGGTCGCGGTAGGGCTGACGGGATCGAAACCCGGATAGCCCGCCGGCTTCCCGCCGAGTGTGCCCACGACGGGATCTTCTCCATTGGTATACGCAAACCCGCAAGCGGAAACGGCCTGATTGCCCTCGCTGCCCTGAGGGCCATACTTTATCAACGCGGCGACGACGTAGTCTGGCAGAATGCAATTCGAGGGCAGCGTGACGAATGGCTTGAACAATATCCAGCCGGGATGTCCCGCCGTGCGATCCATCAGATCGACGGAACTCTGCCCATTGTCGATGCGCGTATCTTCATAGCCACCCGCGAAGTTGAATTTCAGGCCGGGAAACGGCTCGTACATTGCTTCCAGCTCGGCACCTTTGACCGTGGCATTGAAGTTCAGATTGATCGAGGTTCGGTCTACAATCTCCGAAATCTGGTAGCCGCTGTAATTGTAAAAGAACACATCGCCGTTCAGCGTCAGCCCGCCGTCCAGCAAGGTATTCTTCGATCCCAATTCATAGGCATCCACGAATTCCGGCTTGAACGTGAGCGGATGTACGGGGATGCCGCTTTGTGTAAATTGGGCATATGAATAAAGCGTAGCACCGGGCGGATTGGCGCCGCCAGCCTTATAGCCATGCGCCCAGGAACCGTAGATCAGCGTTTGATCGGTGAAGTCGAGCTTGGGTGTCCAGTTGGCGGCCAGACGGCCAGTGAACTGGTTCCATTGCTGATTCACCACGGCGACAGGCATATATCCGTAACCGTTTGACAGAAGCTCGCTCGGGATATCGACGAAATGCTTTTGGTCATCGGTCCAGCGAATGCCACCCGTCAGCTTCAAGTCGCTCAGGACATTGTAGTAAAACTCGCCAAATCCGGCATAGGAATTGAGCACATAGGGATTCTGGCTGAGAAAATAATTGTGACCCTCGCTGTTCACGCTGCCGAGCGGATTGGGATCGATATAGTAGCAAGTCGATGTCGGCTGGCCAGCACCTGTGGTCGGGTTATTGTACTGATGACCGACGCCGCCGCTGGGTACGACAGTGCCGGTATAACTGGCTGACAAACAATCACCGGGTGCGAGATTATCCGTGACGCCGGGAACCCACGGACCGTCGCCACTGTCGCCCGAGGTCGCAGCAAACATCGTCAGCACGTTCGCAAAGACGAAATAGTCTTCGACGGTTTCGTAATGCATGTAATTGCCGCCGACACTAAAATTGAAGGCTCCCTTGAAATTCGATGCCAGCCGAAATTCTTGGGCGAACTGCCACGCGCGCTCTTGCGAAACATCCTGCGCAACAATCCGGTTGCTGCAACCGAGTTGCGGATCGCCGAAATAGTAGGTGCCATCAGGAGGGGCGGTGCCGTAGGGCGCACTGCTGCAATCCGAATATGGGCTTATAAGTGTTCCGCCGCGTATAACGAGGTCGCTCGCCGGCTTAAAGATTCCTGGTGTCGTGTTGAAACGGTTATAATCTTCGGTAGAGTATAAGAAATCGTTGTTGTACCCCGTCTGCGAAGTGAAGGTGAGGCTTGGTGTGATGTTGTAATCCGCGTTGAATTCGACCGTATCGTTTTTGGCGCGGTATTTCGGATCGATTTGCGTTTCTATGACGCGCAGATTCGTCGACTGCGTCGTACTGGCATAAGGATCGCTGACGTTCAACCCATCGCTGATCCAGCCCGCGACGACATAAGGCAGAGCGAAGCCATACGGCACTTCGAATGAATCCTTCGAATAGAGCGATGCCGGCAGACAACCTTGGCTGAGATAACCTGTCGTGATCGAAAAGGCGGTATGGATCGGACCGCCCGTGCTGACACCGGGAATCGGAACGGGCACCCCGTTCACATTCAGCAGACCCGGATGGTTCGTCGGATTGTCCGTTTTGCACAACTGCTTCTGCGTGCGCATACGGTCGTCGTCTTCGGAGAAATGCTCCCACACCAGATAGATTTGCGAATTGGACGACGGCTTCCACCCCAGCGTAGCGCGGGTGGACCACAGATCGCGTCCGTCGACCGGATCGCCGGTGTTTTCGTTAATGGTATAGCCATCCCGCTTGGTCCATTCGCCAGCGATGCGCAGGTCGAATCGGTCATCAAGAATTGGCAAGTTGATCATGCCCTCAAAACGGCGGTTTTTATAATTCCCGATATCTGCGCTCGCCATTGCTTCGAACTGGTCTGTCGGTTTCGCGGTGATGAGGTTCACCACACCCGCAGTCGCATTGCGGCCGTAAAGCGTACCTTGCGGACCGCGCAAGACTTCGGCCTGACTGAGATCGAAGAATTCCTGTTCGAAGAAGTGATTTCGGATAAAGGGAATATCGTTCAGCGCAACAGCGACGGCGGGATCGGTGGTCACAGAGATGGCTTGCGTGCCGATGCCGCGGATCTGGATGCTGTAGCCGCTGAAATTTGTTTTCGTGAACGTCAGATTTGGTACCTGCTTTACGAGATCTGGGCCGCCTGCGGTTTGCGTCGCCGTCAACTGTTCCTGACTGAGCGCAGTAATTGCGATCGGAATGCTTTGCACATCTGCCCCGCCCAGTTTTGACGATGTGACCGTTACCGTTTCAACCGCCGCGCGCTGCGGCGCGGTTGCCTGTGCCAGCGTGATGTTCGGCGTTACGACGATTTCCGTTTCGGTCGATTGCTGGTCGTGGATGATGGCGATCATGCCGGAGGAATCGTGGCGGGCGGTGAAGCCGGTGCCGCGCAGGATGCGGGTGAGCGCTTCGTCGGGGGAGAGGTCGCCCTTCACGCCGTGGGTTTGTACGCCGCGCATCGCGTCGCGCGGCACGAACAGCGAAATGCCGGATTGGGATTTGTAGCTGTCCAACGCCGCTTTGAGATCGCCGCTCGGCACGTTGAAATCCTGGGCTGCGGCCGCGAAAGGCAGCGAGCCGAGGGCTGTCGCCAGTGCGAGAGTGCGGCATGTGAGCTTCATTCGTTCCCCCTGTTCAAGTCGGCGGACGCTTCGCGCTCAGCGCGAGACGATCCATTCCCCTTCGTGTCGTTCGATTTTCAGTCCGAATACCTGTTGCGCGACGCGCGCGAACGTCTGGATGCCGTTGGTCGGGATCGTCGCGTCGAATTTGAGTTTCGCCACGGCAGGATCTTCGATGACGAGCTTTTGCACGTTGTAGCGGTTCAGTTCGCGCGCGGCGTCTGCCAGCGTGGCGTTTTCGAACACGAGGACGCCGCGCTGCCACGATGCTTCGTTGGCGAGCGTCGCTATGGCGCGTTTGCTTTTGACCAACGCATCGGCGGACGCGATGACGGTTTCGCCGGGTGTGAGGTCGGTGGCGCGATGCTTTGCGGCGTCGCCCGCGGTCTCGATGCGGGCACGGCCTTCGAGCAGCGTCACCTTCAGCGCATCGGTTTCCTCGCGCACGATGAATTTGGTGCCGAGATCGGTGATGCGGTGGCCGGATGCGACGACGACGAAGGGATGCTGCGCATCGTGATGGATCTGGAAGAGGGCTTCGCCGCGTTCGAGCACGGCCTTGCGCGCGCTGGCTTTGGCGGAAAGTTTCAGCACCGAATTGGTGTTGAGCGCGATGGTGGAACCATCGGTCAGCGTGATGGTTTGGCGTTCGCCGACCGCCGTGGCATAGGTGCGCATCGCGGGCTGCGCGAAATAGAGCGACGAACCGATGACGGCCGCGATGGCTGCGGCAGCGGCGGCGAATTTGAGGATCAACGGATGGCGCGATTGCGGTGCGGGTGCGCTCACGGGGCGCTTCAGCGGGCGAAAGGCTTCCAGCCGCCCTGCCCTTTCCCATGCCGCATCGAGGCGCAGATAGGCGATGCGGTTGGCGGGGTTTTCGAGCCAGGCGTCGAGTTCGCGCTGATTTTCGTCGTTCCAATCGGGCGAAAGGCGGCGGGCGAGAATGCGTTCGGCGGCTTCGATGCGTAAGCCTTCGGCGGGAGTGGCTGCGGCGCGGGCTTCGCGTTCGCCTTCGGGCATGGCTTTGTCGCTCACGCTCATGGCTTGGACCTTTCGCTTTCGCCGTAAAGCGCGGTCGCGAGCGCGCGCAGACCCTCGTTCAAATGCCAGGTGACGCCGCGTTCGCCGATGGACATCCGCTGCGCAATCTCGCGCACGGTGAGACCTTCGATGTGATGCAGGGCAAAAGCCTGCCGCGCACGCGGCGGGAGTTGCTGGAGGGCCGCTTCGAGACGGCGCAATTCATCGCGCGCCACCGCATGGGCTTCGGGGCCCGGCGCATCGGCGGGCACGCTGAGCGATTCCAGGTTCTCCACCGCTTCGAGCGGGATCACCTTGGCTCTGCGGACACGATCGACCAGCAGGTTGTGGGCGATGGTGAAAACGAACGCGCGTGTGGAATTGGGAATGCCATTGGCCGCTGCCTCATAGGCGCGCAGATACACATCCTGCAGGAAGTCGGCGACGCCGGCCGCATCGCGCCAGTTGTGACGGAAATACTGGGTAAGTGCGGCTTCCAAAGGCAATACCTCACGCACGAACCATGCGTCGATGTCGGCGCGCGCAATCATGCTGGGCTCGCGCGCACCGGCATTTCCACGGTCTGTTTCTGTTGTGTCCGTCATCCCCTGAACGTCCCGAGGTTCGAGGGTTGGGCTTCATATACTGGGACGCATCCCGGCCACCGTTCGGAAGGCGGGGACCCGAGAATTTTCGGAGATTAGAGGAGATGTGCGTGCGGGAAAGCCGCGATCGGCGGGAAAGATTATGTCGCCGAAAACAAAAAAGGCGGCGGATTGCTCCGCCGCCCTTGGGGGAATGTCGGAGATCGGCGCTATCCGCCCAATCCCAGAGTGATGTTCAGGTAGGGGCCATAGAAGCCGCGGTTGTAGCTTTTTTCCGTATCCTGACCGCCATCCATTGCGCCGAAGAACGTGTCGGCGCGATAGCCGAAGCTGATCTTGGAATTGCGATAGACCGCAGACGCGCCGAGATAGCCGCCAAGGTTCGGCACAGCGACGTTCTTTGAGCGCGAGAACGAATGCGGCGTCTGATGGACGTTCTCGCAACTCGAGAGCGTGCCGTAGCCGCAGTAGGTCGTTTGTACTTCGCTGCTGCCCGACGCTTTCTTGCGGCCGAACAGCACTGCGGCATTCACGCCGTAGTCGAGCGTGAGTTCGCCGTCTTCTTCGTTGCCGAGGATCGGCGTGGAGCCATCCCAGGTGACTTCGGGGCCGATGCCGTTGAAGCTGTGATGCTCCTCGTTCGTCGCCGTGTCGAGGTAATGATATTTGGCAAAGTAGCTGTTGTCGAAGGCGTAGAGCGGATCGGAATTGAACGCCGACTTGATGTCGGTGTCGAAGCGGACCATGCGCACGCCGGCGGCAATGGTGCTTTTTCCGTGGTCGCCGAACGAACCCAGACCCACATCCTTGCCGAGCGTGAAATCGAGCATCATGTGATCTTCGCGGACGGTTCCCTGAGCATCGGCAAATTCATTGAACAGGCCGTAACAGACGCCATTGTGCACGAACGATTGCGAGGACAGCGAGGCGCAGGGAACGGAACTTCCGAAAAATGCGAAACTGGTTTTGGTCAATTCAATCGTTTTGTGGGCATGTTTCTTGATCGACGAGCGGCCGTAACGAACGCCGGCCTTCAGCATCCAATCCGAATCCGCCGGCTGGATGGTGACCGCCCCCTGCCAATCGAAGCCGTTGCCCGGCGCTTTTTCGACATCGGGGGGTTGCGGCAGATCGGTTCTAAGCGCGGGAGTGCCTTCTGCGAACGTGGGCTCATAGGCCTGCGTGTCCGCATCCAGCATGGCGAAATTGCCGCCCAACTGCACCCAGACCTGCGGTTTGCGGCCATCGGCATCGGAGAAGAAGTCGAGCCCATAACCGCTGGCAGACGAACCCGCATCGAAATGCTTCGTCACACGCACGCCAAACAGGCGCGGATCGGTGAGGAAGATATTGGTCGTGAGACCGGTGTCGTCGCTATTGAGAAAGTCGCCGGTGATCGCGGTGGTGTCGAACACGTTCTTCACATAACCCATCACCTGCCAGCCGGACGTATCGGTGAGGATCAGCGCGATGTTGACGTTCGTATAGCCGTGGATGCGGTCATACGGATCGTCGTTGAAGACGCGCGCCCAGGAATTGTCCTGCCAGTAGAAATCGCTGTGCAGGGTTGCGGCCCAATCGGACGTGACGGGGACCGTATAGTCCGCGCCCAGTGACACGGTGAAATGCGGCGCGTTGGGCAACTCGTTGCCGGAAAGATCCTTAGTGAAACCTTCGCCGTTGTTGGGCGGCAGGCCCAATCCGTTGTTCACGTCGGCGGGAGCAGTGGGATCGACGCTGAGCGGATCGTAGCCGGGATAGCCCGCGGGACCGACCGGAGGATTCTCATGATAGTAATCCGTGGTGATCGGATCGATATGCGCCGAATAGGCCATGCCGCAGGCCGTGACGCCGAGATTGCCTTCGCCGCCGCCGGCATAAGTTTGCAGCAATGCGGCCGCCACATATTCCGGAATGATGCAGTTCGACGATTGACCGACCGATGGTTTCATCACGACCCATCCGGCGTGTCCTGCCGTGCGGTCGATGAGATCGATCGCCTGTTGTCCATCGTCGATCCGTGTCGCTTCGTAACCGCCGGCGAACGTGAATTTGAGGCCCGGCACCGGCTCCCAGGTCGCTTCCAGTTCGGCGCCTTTCACGGTGGCATCGAAGTTCTGGTTGATCGCCGTGCGATCCACGATCTCGGAGATTTGATAGCCCTTGTAGTCGTAGAAGAAGACGTCGCCGTTCAGCGTCAGGCTGCCGTCGCCGAGCGTGTTCTTTGTGCCCAGTTCGTAAGCGTTCACATATTCGGGTTTGAAGGTGAGCGGGTGAATGGGAAACGTCACGTTGACATCGCCCGCGGCGCAGCCGGCGGTCGTAAAGCCGCAACTCGTGTCGGCGTTGATCAGCACTGGGCCCGGCGGGTTGGCGCCGCCTGCCTTGTAGCCGTGCGCGAACGATGCATAGAAGAGGCTCTGGTCGGTGAAGGAGAGTTTGGGCGTCCAGTTGGCAACGGCGCGGCCGGTGAACTTGCTCCACGATTGGTTGACGACATCGGTTGTCGGATAGCCATAACCGGTTGTCAGCAGCTGGCTGGGAATGTCGACAAAATGTTTCTGATCGTCGGTCCAGCGCAGACCGCCCGTCAGCTTCAAATCCGGGGTGATGTTGTAAGAGGCTTCGCCGAACAGCGCATAGGAATTCAGCGTGTAAGGGTTGTTGCTGAGGAAATAGTTGTGGCCCTGATCGTCCAGTTCGGTGATCGGGTTGGTATCGACATATTGCGGCGATTCCGTGGGCACGCTGTCGAGCGTAAGAGGATTGAAATAGGTCTCTCCGTTTGCCAGGCAATAGAATGTGGTGTCGACCGAGCCGCCACGCGGATTGAGGCAGATGTTGTTCGTAGAGATCATCGTGAATGTGTTCGAGAAGACGTAGTATTTTTCATCCGTCTCGTAATGCAGGTAGTTGCCGCCCGCGCTGAAATTGAACGGGCCGGAGAAATTCGAGGCGAAGCGGAACTCCTGGTTGAACTGCCACGATGTTTCCGTAGCGAGATCCTGCACCACAAGGCGATCGCTGCAACCAAGCTGGGGATCGCAGAATACGCCGTTTTCGTCGACATATTTGTTTCCGCCGAATCCACCGCCACCGAAAATGCCCGGAGCGGTGTCGTAACGGTTATAATCCTCGGTCGACCACAAGAAGTCGCGGTTGTAGCCCGTATCCGAATAGAAAGTGATGGTCGGCGAGACGTTCCAGCTTGTGTTTAGTTCGAGCGTGTCATTTTTCGCGATGTATTTCGGCTGGAGTGCCGACTGGATATCGCGCAGATCGGTAGACTGCTTCGTGTCTGAATAGGGATCGATGTTCGTGTTGATGAGACCTTCAAACGACGCGCCGTTGATGAACGGCAGCGAGAAGCCGTTGGGAACGCCGAAGGCATCCGCCGTATAAAGCGAAGACGGCAGGCAGCCCTGGCTGAAATAGGCCTCGGACAGCCCGAACACATTGCCCTGCGCCGCAGGGATGGTGACCGGTGTGCCGTCGGCGGCCATAAACGTTCCGGTGCTGGTGAGACTGTTGGCGCCCGGACCGTAATCGGTTTTGCAGAGCTGCTTGCCGGACCGCAGGCGATCGTCATCTTCCTGGAAATGCTCCCAGATCAGATAGGTCTGGATGTCGGACGTTGGTTTCCACGCCAGCGTTGCACGAGTGGACCACAGATCGCGGCCGTCGGTCTGTTCGCCGGTGGTTTCGTTGAAGGTATAGCCATCGCGCTTTGTCCACTCGCCTGCGATGCGCAGGTCGAGCTTATCGCTGACGAAGGGGATGTTGATCATGCCTTCGAAGCGGCGGTTCTTGTAATTGCCGATGTCGGCGGAAGCCATCGCTTCGAACTGGTCGGTTGGCTTGGCGCTTGTGATGTTCACCACACCTGCGGTCGCGTTGCGGCCATAGAGCGTGCCTTGGGGCCCGCGCAGCACTTCGGCCTGCGACAGGTCGTAGAATTCCTGTTCGAAGAAGTGATTGCGGATGAACGGTGTGTCGTTGAACGCAACCGCCACTGCCGGATCGGTCGCCACCGAAATCGCCTGTGTACCGATGCCGCGAATTTGGATCGAATAGCCTGTGAAATTGGTTTTGGTGAAGGTGAGGTTTGGAACCTGCTTCACCAGATCGGGGCCGCCTGCGGTTTGTGTGGCCGTCAACTGTTCCTGGCTCATCGCCGTGATCGCAATGGGGATCGATTGCACGTCGGCGCCGCCGAGTTTCGACGAGGTGACGGTGACCGTTTCAACAGCTCGCGGTGCGGGGCCTGCTTGTGCGAGCTGCATCGGCTGCAGCGAGATCGCTTCGTTCCGGCTCTGCTTTTCGCCGCGCACGACCGCGATCACACCCGAATCGCGCTGAATGGTGAAGCCGGTGCCGGCGAGGATGCGGCCGAGCGCATCGTCGGTCGAGAGGTTTCCGCGCGCGCCGCGGGTTTGCACGCCGCGCACGGCTTCGCCGGAGACGACGAGGGGTTGGCCGGTTTGCTGGGTGTAGGCGCTGAGCGCGCGGGCGAGATCGCCGCCGGGGATATTGAAGTCCTGTGCGTTGGCGGCGCGTGTGACCGCCAGCGCCAATGCGGTTGCTGCCGTCGTCTTGAGGATGGTGCGAGTCATATTCCCCCCGGTGTTCATGTTTCCCCCGTTTGAATTTTTCGCGTCAGCGCGAGATCACGACTTTGTCGCCTTTGTTGACGACGTGGACTTTCAGAACGAGTTGGGCGACGCGGCCGAACAGCTCCACATCGTTGATCGGGAAAGTGCCGACCATCGTCAGGTGTTTGGGCGCGCCCGGTGCGAGCACGATTTTCTTCTGGTTGTAGCGGTTGAATTCGGCCACCGCGTCGGCGAGCGAGGTGTAATCGAAGGTCAGCACGCCGCGGCGCCAGCCGAGTTCGCTCGCCAGATGCTTTTCGGTTTTCTTCGTGACGGAGATTTCGTTGGCTGTGGCCACCGCCACGTCGCCGGGCGAGAGCACGGCGGTTTTGGCCGCGTTGTTCAACTGTTCCACGCGAGCCCTGCCTTCGACGAGCGAGACTTCGAGGCGGCCGGGTTCGTCGCGCACCACGAATTTGGTGCCGAGATCGACGATGCGATGATCACCGACGGAGACGACGAAGGGATGGGCCGCATCGTGCTTGATCTGGAAATAGGCCTCGCCCTTTTCCACCCAGGCCATGCGTTTGGCGGGCGCGATGCGCACCTGTGTGTCGGTGTTGAGTTCGACCTGCGAGCCATCGAACAGCGTGATGACTTCGCGCCCGCCGAGCGGCGTCGAATAGCGTTCGCCTTCGGGTTGGAAGAGATAGTAAGCGCCTGCCGAGCCGGTGGCGGCCACCACCACTGCCGCGGCCACCGCACGGCGCAGGATCGGCCAGATTTCGCGGCGCGGTTCGGGCGTCGCGGTTTGCGGCTTGAAGGAGCGCAATGCGGAAAGGCGATCCGCATCCTGCCACACCGCTTCCAACCGCCAGAATGCGGCGGTGTGTGATGCGGATTCATTGAGCCACGTATCTAGTTCGGCCTGATCGGCTTGGCTCCATTGGCCCAGGTCGCGGCGTTCGAGGAAACGGGCGGCTTTGGCGTTGATGTCGGCGGCGCTCATGGCGTCCTCCGCAGTTCGGCGGCTTCGCCGAGATAGATGTCGGCCAGCGCGCGCATGCCGGCGGTGATGTGATCGGAGACGGTGTTCTCGCTCACGCCCATGCGCTCGGCGATTTCGCGGCGCGAAAGACCTTCGACACGGCGCAGCAACACGGCTTCGCGCGCGCGCGGCGGAAGCAGATCGATGGCGGCTTGCAGGCGGCGCAGCACGTCGCGTGCGATCACGCTGCGATCGGGACCGGGTTGATCAATGGCGATGTTCAACTCATCCAGATCGTTCACTGCATCGATGGGCACGACCTGGTTGTGGCGGATGCGGTCGATCAGGAGATTGCGCGCGGTGGTGATGACGAACGCTTTGGGTTTTTCGGGAATTCCGGCTTTCGCGGCTTCGAGGACCTGCGCGTAGACATCCTGCCGGAGATCTTCGATCTCCGTCTTGTTGCGCCAGTTCTGATGCAGGAAGTGCATCAACAGAGCCTCCAGCGGCAGCACCTCGCGAACGAACCATTGTTTGAGGTCAGCCGCAGCCATGGCCGCACCCGACGTCTGCGGTTTGCCCGAACGGTTGAATTCGAATGTCTCGCCCATCCCCTGACAGCGCCTTTGCCTTTAGGGGTTCAAGTTTCCGACTTGGCTATAAGACGGGGCAAGCGCACGCTCGTGTGGGCGCGCCGTCAAAAATTTTTGGCGAAATATTGTTACAGACGCGCGGAGCTGGGGCCGCGCGTCTGTCCGGAAATGTCAGGGGTGATGGTGCCAGTGGCCGTGTCCGCCGAAGCCGAACCCGAAGGTGATGCCGGGACCGTAATAATAAGGCGGTGGGTAATAGTAGGACGGCGGGTAGTAGGGATAGCCGTAATAGGCCGGTGGCGGGGGCGGCGGGGGCGCATCGCCATATCCATAGCCATAGCGCGAGCCCGGAGGCGGCGGGGCATCGGCATCTTCGTCATCGCTGTCCGATGAGCCATCGCGCGCGGCCATGCAATCATAGTAGGCGGCAGCGTAATGGCGTTGCACCGCATCTGAAGCGCGGCGCGCATTGTCCGAACCGACAACGGTTCCACCGAGCAACCCGGCACCGGCACCGATGGCCGCACCTGTGGCCGCGGTGCCAGTGGCAGCCCCGATGATTGCACCGGCGGCGGCACCTAGCGCAGTGCCACCGATCATGCTTCTGGCCTGTTCATCGTTTGCGGCCTTGCGCGGGGAGACATAACCGGTGCGCGCGGCGGCATCGCGGCGGCAGAAAAGATCGTCGCGGCGATATTGATCGGCATCGGCCTGCGCGTCAGCCGGAGTGTTGGGCGGAGGCGGCGCATCGGCGTCATCCGGCGGACCGGGTGGCGGAGAATCCTGATCGCTTGTCCGATCCGGCGTCCGATAGGATGAGGACGGTTGTGCCAGGGCGATCCCGCTCGACAGCAAAATACCAAGGGCAGCTATGCCAGCTTTCCGCAACATGATTTCGTCTCCAAAGAACGCCCGACCACGCATGAATTTAATCTTGCGCCCAAAAGGTTCAATGGGGCCGCTTGCGGTTACAAAGATTTTATCGCTGTTTTTCGGGATTTCCTGAAAGTTCCAAGCCTTATCAATGGGCCAGAAGCGCTGAATCGTGGGTGCCTTGCGACCAGGCGAAGACGACTTTGGGTTCGGGGCGGACCAGCTTCTTGTCCTGGTTCTTGTAATCGAAGCTCGAAAGCAGATCGCGCAGGAATTCGAGGCGCGCGATCTTCTTCACGTCGGCGCGCACGACGGACCACGGCGCCATCGCGTGGCTCGTGCGGTCCAGCATCTCGTCGCGGGCTTCGCTGTAATCGTCCCATTTCTTTTGCGCGGCGGCGTCGATGGGGGAAATCTTCCAGTTCTTCAGCGGATCTTTCGCGCGGTCGGCCAGACGCTTCTTCTGCTCTTTCTTGGTGATGTCGAGATAGTATTTGCGCAGATGAATGCCGTCGCGCACCAGCATCTCCTCGAACGGGCCGACGGAATCGTAGAATTGTTCGATCTGCGCGGGCGTGGCGAAACCCATCACCTTTTCCACACCCGCGCGATTGTACCAGGAGCGGTTGAAGACGACGAACTCGCCGCCCGCGGGCAGATACGGCACGAAGCGCTGGAAGTACCATTCGCTTTCTTCGCGGTCCGACGGCTTGCCGGGCGCGTGCACGCGGGTTTCGCGCGGGCTCATATGGGCGATCAGGCGTTTGATGGTGCCGTCTTTTCCAGCGCCATCGCGTCCTTCGAGGATGACGAGCACGCGTTCGTTGTTGGCAATCAGCTTGCGCTGCAGCTTCACCAGCTCGATCTGAAGATCGTAGAGGGCTTTCTTGTATTTCTCGTCGCCATTGTCGTCGTCATCGTCGTGATGGTGATGCTTGTGCTTGCCCATGCGGTCCTCCATGGGCAGAGCATAGCAAAGGATGGCGTCGTTTAAAGCGCCGTCCAGGCGAGAACGGCGGAACCTTCGCCCTCGCGCACGCGCAATGCGCGGATGCCGAAGACGCGGGCGAGCGTGGCATCGTCCAGCGCCTGATCGGCGGGGCCTTGCGCCGCGACGGTTCCCTGTTCGAGCACGAGGATCTCGTCGCAATAGCGCGAGGCAAGCGCCAGATCGTGCAAGGTGACGAGAACCGCGGTGCCCCTGCGCGCTTCGTCTTTCAGAAGGCGCATGAGACTCAACTGGTGTGCGGGATCCAGATGCGCGGCGGGTTCGTCCGCCATCAAAATCGGTGCGCCGGTTGCGAGTGCTCGGGCCAGAAGAACGCGAGCGCGTTCGCCGGCGGAGAGTTCGTCGATGGCGCGATCTGCGAATTCGCAGGCTTCGCAGCGGTCGAGCGCGTCGGCAACCGCGATGTCATCGGCGGCGGTAGCGGGCGCGAAGGATTTTCTGTGCGGCAGGCGGCCCAAGGCGACAAGACGCCTGGCGGTGATGGGCCAATGCGTGTCGGAGCCTTGCGGCAGATAGGCGATGGTGCGGGCGAGGTCTTCTCGCGACCAGTTTTTGAGATCGTTGTCGAGGACGCGGATCATGCCGTCGGACGGCACGATGCCGAGTGCTGTGCGGAACAGAGTTGTCTTGCCTGCACCGTTGGGGCCGACAATGGCCGTGACCGCGCCGCTTTTGAACGATGCGGTGACGCCGGAGAGAATCGGGCGTGCGCCGTAAGAGGCGGACACATTGGCGAAGAACAGCGCGTTCACGCGTCCCTCCGCAAACGAAGGATCAGCCAGAGGAAGAACGGCGCGCCGAGCAGCGCGGTGAAGACGCCGAGCCGCAATTGTTCGGACGGATCGGCGAAACGCACGATGATGTCGGCCAATGCGATAAGCGCCGCACCACCGAGCGCGGAGGGCAGAATAAGACGCGCGGGTTCATAACCGTAGAACGGCCGCAACAGATGCGGCACGACGAGGCCGACGAAGCTCACAGCACCGGCGGCAGCCGTTGCGGCACCGGTTGCGAGTGCCACGCCAAACACCACGCGGCGGCGAACCTTGCCCACATCTATGCCGAGGCTGTGGGCTGCTTCTTCGCCCAGCGTGAGCGCATCGAGACCGCGCGCGGCGCTGACGAGCAACGCAACACCGATCACGGTCAGCGGAACGGCAAAGACGAGGTCGGAAAGCGTGCGGTCTTTCAGCGAGCCCATCATCCACAACACCATTTCGCTCATGGCATAGGGATTGGGCGCCAGCGAAAGCGCGAGCGCGGTGAGCGCGGTGGCGAGGCTTGCAATCGCAACACCGGCAAGCACCAGCGCCATCACGCCTGCACCGGCGCGCGACAACAGATAGAGAATGCCTGCGGACACGAGCGCGCCGGTGACGGCGCAGGCCGGGAGAACGGCGGCGCTGATGGTGGCGAGACCGAAATAAAGCGCGATCACCGCGCCCAACCCGGCAGATGACGTGACGCCGGTGATGCCCGGTTCGGCGAGCGGATTGCGGAACAGACCCTGCAACGCGGCACCGCTTGCACCCAATGCCGCGCCAACGAACAGCGCGAGCAACGCACGAGGCAGACGAATTTCACGCGCGATCACGCCGGCTGCGCCATGGCCGCTGAAAAGGCCGGAGACGAGATCGGCAGGTGCGATGTTCGACGGGCCGAGGAAGAAGGAAAACGACGCGAGCAATAGCGCGATGACGAGTAGGGCGAACGTCGCGCGCGCGGACGAACGCTCGTCGCCCGCGAACCTGATGCGTTTGATTTCTTTTGCCGCCGTGCCGTGCATCGCCGTCTCTTCCCGCCGGCGCGCGCGGGGCGCTTGCCCCACGATCCTTCTGGCCGCCCGCCAGGGGAAGGTCGACGCGTGACGGCAGGTCTCCTGGCTTTGCGGCTACTGACGCGGGGCTTCCGCCTTCCCGGTTTCCCAGTGGCATGTGGAAGTCCGCTCGCCGCTCACAGTTGCGGGGGCAGCCGCGGATGGAAATCCCGCGTTCCCTTGACCGTCGCGTTGGGCGCGGTTTTAGAGCAGGCATCCTTTGTTTTCAATTAACTAACACCTGTCATCCCGGCCGAGCGGAGCGAGCGCCGGGACCCATGGAGCCGCGGCACGATGGGTCCCGGATCGCGCTGGCGCGCGTCCGGGATGACAAACGAAGTAAGCAGGGGGAGTGAAGTTTCAGTGCGATTTTTCGACCACCGCTTGCCGGTCACCGAGCGCGCGGGCTTCCTGCCCCAGATTTGCCAGGGGTTCCGCCGCTTCCGCCGACCAGGGGCCGGGGCACAGGAGCGGGGTGAGCGACACCCACTTTATAAGTGTGTGGTCGGAGAGCGCCCGGAGTGCAGGGTGGCGCAGAACCATGTCGGCGCGGGAGCGGGCGGCTTCGCCATTCAACATCAGAAGCTCCGGGTCGGCCGCGATCACCGCTTCCACCGAAATGGCGCCGGTGCGGCCGACCTTGAATTCGGGAGCCATGTTCTTGAGACCGGCGATTTGAAGGATTTCCTCCGTCGCGCCGCCGACGGTGGCATAACCGTTGGGTTCGTAGATCAGTGTGCGCACGGGCGGATGGGCGGCACGGGCGCGCGCGGCGGCAAGATCCGCATCCATCTTTTTCAGCATCGCTTCGGCGCGATCCTTCGCGCCCAGTTTTTCGCCCAGCATCGTCGTGATCTTGCGGATGTCGGCGATGGAATTGGCCCATGGCACATCGAGGATCGGCGTGCCGATTTCCTGCAGATGTGCATGAAGGCGCGGATTGGTGCCTTCGTACATCACGACCAGCGTGGGTTTGAGATTGAGCACCGTTTCGGTGTCTGGGCGGATGAGGGTCATGCCCTTCACCTGATCCCTGATCGTGGAGACGACGGGATGGGTGTCTGCGGCGAGAAAGGAGAGTGCCGCAATATTTTCGCGCGGTACCATGCGGAAGACATATTCGTCGGTGCAGAGAAATGTCGAAACGATGCGGTTCTCGGCAGCAAAACTGCGCGGCGAGAACGCAAATGTGATCGCGATAAGGGCCACAACCCAGCTATGCTTTGTGTGCATATTGACCCAATAGTTTCGACCGCCCCATCTCATGCGGGCTCATCCGGGGAGAATATCATGCGCCGCCTGATTGCCGTTGCCGCCATTGCCGCACTCTATGCCATGCCCGCCTCGGCGGCGCCGACCGCCGCCGACATTCTGGCCGCCAACAAGGCGGCGTCCGGCGGCAGTGTGTGGGACGGCAAGGAAACCCTGAAAACCTCTTACGGCTATGTCGGCCAGGGCATGACCGGCGAGACGCATTCGATCGCCGATCTTTCGAGCGGACATTTCGTGGACGATTTCCACATCGGCCCGATGACGGGCGCGAACGGTTTCGACGGCAAGGACGGTTGGGCGAAAGATCCTTCCGGTGCGGTGACGGTGCAGGCGGGCGGCGACCAGCGCAAGCTCGCGGTGAATGAGGCCTATCGCTGGGCCAATGCGTGGTGGCAAAAGGATTTCGGCGGCGCCGACATTTCGTATGAAGGCACGAAGACGGACAACGGCGCGACCTATGACGTGCTGAAAGTCACGCCGAAGGACGGCAAGGATTTCCTCGCCTGGTTCGATGCGAAGACGCATCTGCTGTCGCGCATCGTGGAAGTGCAAAGCTCCAACACCATCACCAGCACGTTTTCCGATTACAAATCGTTCGACGGCGCGATGATCCCGGTAAAGACCGTTATCGACGATGGCAACGGCGCGAAATATGTCCAGACCGTCACGCTGACCGACGCGGCGTTCGTTGCGAAACAGGATAATGCGGCGTTCTCCGCGCCGAAGGTGGACCTGAACGATTACGTCATTGCCGGCGGCGCCAAACAGGCGACCATTCCGATCCAGATCGTCAACAACCACATCTTCGGCACGGTGATGGTGAACGGCAAAGGGCCCTACACCTTCATCTTCGACACGGGCGGGCACAATCTCCTCACGCCGGAAACCGCCAAGGCGCTGGACCTCAAGATGGAAGGCTCCATGCCGGGTCAGGGCGTGGGCAACAATGTGAAGGACATCGGCATCACAAAGCTAGATACGGTGAAGCTGGGCGATGTGACGCTCGAAAAGCAGACCGTCTTCGTGCTCGATTTCGCGGGCACGGGAACCGAAGGCTATCCGATGGAAGGCATGATCGGGTTCGAGGGCTTCCGCCGCTTCGTGACGCGCATCGACTACGGCAAAGGCACGATGACCCTGATCGAACCGGCCGCGTTCGATCCGAAGGATGCAGGCACACCGATCCCGTTCGAGATGAACGGACAGATTCCGCAGATCAAGGGCACGTTCGAAGGCATTCCGGGCCTGTTCGATATCGATACCGGCGCACGCGATGAAGTCACGCTGACTGCACCATTTGCGGCGAAGGAAGGCCTGCGCGCGAAACATCCCAAAGGTGTGGAAGCAGTCGACGGCTGGGGCGTTGGCGGACCGGCACGCGGATATGTGACGCGCGGCGGCGAATTGATGCTCGGTTCGGTGAAAATCCCCAGCGTGGTGGCATCGCTTTCGCTGCAGGAGAAGGGTTCGTTCTCCGATGCGTCTTACGCGGCGAATGTGGGCGGCGGGATTCTGAAACGCTTCATCGTCACCTTCGATTACGATCACCGCATCATGTATCTCAAACCCTCCACAGAGCCCGTGACCGACGTCGGCACGTTCGACCGTTCGGGCATGTGGGTGAATGCCGCGAAGGACGGGCTTGAGGTCATGGACGTGACCAAGGGCGGCGCTGCGGAAAAAGCGGGCCTGAAGGTGGGCGACATCATCACCGCCATCAACGGCAAAGAGGCCACGGACGTGCCGCTCTATGCCATCCGCAAAGCCTGGCGGAACGAGGCGGCGGGCACGGTGGTCAAGCTGGTCGTCGGCACCGGCAAGGATGCGCGAAAGGCGAAGCTGGTTCTGAAGGACCAGATCTAAAATCCACCCTCCCCTTGAGGGAGGGTCGATAAATTCGGAGCGCAGCGACGAATTTTCGGGGAGGGGTCTGGCGGTAACCGCAAGTGACCCCGCCCCGAAATTTGCTTGTGCAAATTTCGACCCTCCCTCAAGGGGAGGGTAAGGCCCTGTTCACCCTGTCTGTTTCTGAAAGAGACCAATCGCCGCCCGGACTTGCAAAAATGAGTAGTTTGTGCAATTGACATTTATGTCAGGGAAGAATGCCGGGAGATGATTGCGCGAATCGCGCACTTCGCTCACACCTCTTCCCACACGCCACTCATCGCCCAAGGGAAGCCCCATGCCGGTTTATCGCGCGCCAGTCGACGACATGAAGTTCATCCTCAATGACCTTCTCGAACTGGAGACCCTCAAAGATGTTCCGCAGTTCGACGAACTGACGCCCGACCTGGTGGACGACGTTCTGAACAACGCGGCGAAATTCGCCGAGGAAGTTCTGCAGCCGCTGAACCAATCCGGCGACGAGGAAGGCTGCCATTATGAAAACGGCGTGGTGCGCACGCCGAAGGGCTTCAAGGAAGCCTACAAGCAATATTGCGAAGCGGGCTGGGGCGGATTGGCGGCGCCGGTTCCTTACGGCGGATCGGGGCTGCCGATCGTCATCACCATGGCGGTGGCGGAAATGGGGCTTTCGGCCAACCAGTCGTTTGCGATGTATCCGGGCCTGACCTCGGCGGCTTACGCGGCGCTGATGATGACGGGCGCGGACTGGATGCGCGAACACATTCTGCCGAAGATGGTTTCGGGCGAATGGGCGGGCACCATGTGCCTGACCGAGCCCGGTTGCGGTACCGACCTGCGACTGATGAAGACGCGCGCGGTCGAACAGCCCGACGGCACCTACAAGCTGACCGGCACCAAGATCTTCATCTCCGGCGGCGAGCAGGACCTGACCGACAACATCGTGCACATGGTCATCGCCAAGATCGAAGATGAGAACGGCAAGATCTATGACGACCTTTCCACCGTGAACTTCTTCATGGTGCCGAAATTCCTGGTCGGCGAAACCGACGGCAAGATGGGCCAACGCAACGGCGTGATGTGCGGCGGCATTGAAAAGAAGATGGGCATCAAGGGCTCGGCCACCTGCGTGCTGAACTTCGACGAAGCCAAGGCCTGGCGCCTTGGGCCGAAGCCTGCGCCGAAAGTGCCGGGCGAAGAGAAGAAGAAATCCTCCTCCGCCGGCATGAGCGGCATGTTCGGCATGATGAACATGGCCCGTCTGGGCGTGGGCGTGCAGGGGTTTGCGATCGCCGAAGCGGCCTATCAGAACGGCCTCGCATACGCGCATGAACGCCGCGTTGGCCGCGCGCTGACCGGCCCCGCCGATCCCGACAAGCCGGCCGATCTCCTGATCGTGCATCCGGACGTGCGCCGCATGTTGCTGCACTGCCGCTCCTTCATCGAAGGCGCGCGTGCGACGACGATGTGGACGATGGTGAACATGAACGTCATGCGTTCCAACCGCCCGGAGGCGCAGGAAGCCGCACTGATCTCCGATCTGCTCACGCCGGTGATCAAGGCGTTCTTCACCGACATGGGTTTCGAATGCGCCAACATGGCGATGCAGATCTATGGCGGCCACGGCTATGTGCGCGACAACGGCGTGGAACAGTTTGTCCGCGACGGGCGCATCAACCAGACCTATGAAGGCGCCAATGGCGTGCAGGCGATGGACCTCGTCGGCCGCAAGCTCGGCCGCAAGGGCGGCGAAGCCCCGATGGCGCTGTTCAACCACATCAATGGCTGGCTGACGGCGAACGAAGGCGATTCCAATCTCGCGCCGTTCATCAAGCCGGTGCAGCGCGGCCTCGGAACGTTGCAGCAGGCGACGCTGTGGCTGGCGCAGCACGGCATGCAGAACCCCAACGATGCTGGCGCTGCCGCCACCGACTATCTGCGCATGATGGGCATTGTGGTGCTGGGCTTCATGTGGGCACGCATGGCGAAGGTCTCGCAAGCCAAACTCGCGGCTGGGACCGGCAACAAGGCGCTCTACGAATCCAAGCTCGTTTCGGCGAAGTACTGGATGGAACGCATGATCCCGGAATGCGCGATGCTGTTCGAACGCATCCAGGCCGGCAGCAGCACAATCATGGCGTACGAAACCAACGCCGCATAAATTACCCGTGGGGGCGGTCTAAGACCCGGCGCAGGCCAATGTGGCTGCGCCGGGTTTTTCTTTTTCAGGCCGCTTCGGCGAGTTTCGAAAGTTGCATGAGCAACGCTTGCACGCCTTTGAGGCGCTGGGTGGGTTCGGGCCAATCGCGCGTGATGACGACTTTCTGGTCGGGGCGGACCTTCATGGTCTTCTGGTGCGCATTGATCAAGCGCACGAGCGCGATGGGGTTGGGGAACTGGTTGTTGCGGAAGGAAATGGTGGCGCCCTTGGGGCCCGCATCGATCTTTTCCACCAGCGCGACACGGCAAAGATGTTTGATGGCCACGATGTCGAGTAGGTGTTTCACTTCTTCCGGCAGCGGACCGAAACGGTCGATCAGTTCGGCGGCGAACTGGTCGATATCGGCGCGCGTTTCAACGCCGGCGAGGCGGCGATAGAGCGACATGCGGACGTTGAGATCGGTGACGTAGTCTTCGGGGATGAGCACCGCCGCACCGATATTGATCTGCGGCGACCATTCGTCGGGCAGGTCGGCATTCGTTTCGCCCGCGCGCATCTGGGAGACGGCTTCTTCCAGCATTTCCTGATAAAGCTCGATGCCCACTTCGCGGACGTGGCCAGTCTGTTCCTCGCCCAGAAGGTTGCCCGCGCCGCGAATGTCGAGATCGTGGCTGGCGACCGAGAACCCCGCACCCAACTGATCGAGCGATTGCAACACTTGCAGCCTGCGTTCGGCGGGTTCGGTGAGTTTGCGGTCCGCCGGCGTCGTCAAATACGCATAGGCGCGCTGCTTGGAACGGCCGATGCGGCCGCGCAATTGATAAAGCTGCGATAGCCCGAACATATCGGCGCGGTGCACGATCATCGTGTTCGCGGTGGGAATATCGAGGCCGCTTTCGACGATATTGGTGGATACCAGCACATCGACTTTGCGCTCGTAAAACGCGGTCATCACATCTTCCAGCGTGGTCGGCGGCAATTGACCGTGGGCGATGGCGAATTTCACTTCCGGCACGGTGGCTTTCAGGAATTCGCCCGCTTCGCGCAGATCGGAAATACGCGGAGCGACATAGAAGCTCTGGCCGCCGCGATAATGTTCGCGCAGCAGCGCCTCGCGCACGACCAGCGGATCGAAGGGCGTGACGAAGGTGCGAACCGCCAGACGATCGATCGGCGGCGTGGTGATGAGCGAGAGATCGCGCACGCCGGACAGCGCCAGTTGCAAGGTGCGCGGAATCGGTGTGGCGGTGAGCGTGAGCACGTGCACGTCGGCTTTGAAGGATTTCAGCCTTTCCTTGTGACTGACGCCGAAATGCTGTTCCTCGTCGATGATCAGAAGGCCGAGGCGCTTGAACGAGATGTTCTTGGCGAGCAGCGCGTGGGTGCCAACGACAATGTCCACGTCGCCATTGGCGATGGCAGTTTTTGTTTCGGCGGCTTCTTTCGCATCCACGAAACGCGAAAGCTGGCGCACCTTGACCGGGAAACCCTGAAAGCGGTCGGCGAAATTGCGGTAGTGCTGGCGGGCGAGCAAGGTTGTGGGCACGACGACCGCCACCTGTTCGCCGCTCATCGCAGCCACGAAGGCGGTGCGCAGCGCCACTTCCGTCTTGCCGAAACCGACGTCGCCGCAAACAAGGCGATCCATCGGGCGGCCTTTGGCGAGATCGGAAATGGCGTCGGCAATCGCCTTTTCCTGATCTTCGGTTTCCTGCCAGGGGAAGCGGGCGCAGAATTCGTCGTAGATGCCGGACGGCGGATCGATGGCGGGAAGCGCGCGCAATTCGCGGGCGGCAGCGATGCGGATGAGTTCGCCCGCGATCTCGCGGACGCGTTCTTTCATCTTCGCCTTGCGCAGTTGCCAACCCGCGCCGCCCAGGCGATCAAGTTGTGCCGTGCCTTCGTCGGCGCCATAGCGCGTCAGGAGTTCGATGTTTTCGACCGGCAGGAACAGCTTGCCGCCGTCATATTGCAGTTCGAGGCAATCATGCGGCGCGCCCGCGACATCGAGCGTCTTCAAACCGAGATAACGCCCGATGCCATGTTCGATGTGGGTAACGAGATCGCCGGGGGCGAGGCTGGAAACTTCGTTGAGGAAGTTCTGCGCTTTGCGCTGACGCCCGCGCGAACGCACCATGCGGTCGCCCAGAATGTCCTGTTCGGACACGATGGCGAAATCGGGCGCTTCGAAACCGTGTTCGAGGCCGAGCACGGCGACACCGACGGCAGAACCATGCAGCTTCTGCGCATCCGCCCAATCCTTCACAGCGCGCACGGCTTCGAGGCCGTGATCTGAAAGAACGCCGCCCAGACGTTCGGCAGAACCTTCCGTCCATGCCGCGACGAGCACCCGTTTGCCGCCCGCCTGCAACGCCTTCACGTGATCGGCGGCAATCTGGAAAACATTCACCTTGCCTTGCGCGCGCTCCGGCGCGAAATCGCGGCCCGCTTTGCCGCCCGCTTCGGTGGAGGTTTTGGATTCTGGCGCCTGGAACGGCGTGAGCGCGCGCAACTGATGGTGCGAAAGAAGTGCCGCCCATTCCTTGTCGTTCAGATAAAGCGTTTCGGGTTTCAGCGGCTTGTAAGGCGGCGCGTGGATGGCGTGTGCATCACCGCCGCCTTTCATCATGGTTTTGCGGGTGTCGTAATAGTCCGCGATCAGCGCGATGCGTGCGTCTTTGGCTTCTTCGGCCTGATGAGAGAGGAAGATGAGAGCGCGCGGAGCATAATCGAACAGCGTGTCGAGATGGGTGTGGAACAGCGGCAGCCAGTGTTCCATGCCGGGGTGCTTGCGTCCCGCGCTGACGGATTCATAGAGCGGGTCGTCGCCTGCGGGGCCGAAGGTGGCGACATAACCGCTGCGGAAACGGCTGATCGAGTCGCCGTCGAGCGGGGCTTCGCTGGCGGGCAGCAACTCGATTTCGGCAATCGAACCTGCCGACAATTGCGTTTCGGCATCGAAGCGGCGGATGGCATCGAGGTCTTCGCCGAAGAAATCCAGACGCAACGGTTGTTCGGTACCGGGCGGCCACAGATCGATAATGCCGCCGCGCACCGAGAAATCGCCGGGTTCGCGCACGGTGCCCGCGCGCGCATAGCCGTTCTTGGCAAGGAAGACGATCAGCGCATCGCGATCGGTCGGCTTGCCCGACCTGGCGAAGAAGCTGGCGGTGGCAATCGCATCTTTCGGCGGCACGCGTTGCAGGGCGGCATTCACCGTTGTCACGACGATGGCGGGTTCGCTGTCCTTCGTGTGGCGGGCGAGGGCGGCCAAGGTCGCCAGACGGCTGCTTTCGATATCGGGCTTGGGCGAGACGCGGTCGTAAGGCAGGCAATCCCAGCTTGGGAACGACAGCACGTCGAGCTTGGGATCGAAGAAGCGCAACGCTTCTTCCACCGCGGCCGCATGGACGCCGTCGGCGGCGATGAACAGCACAAGGCCTTTCGAACGGCGCGCAGATTCCGCCGCCAGATAGGCGTCATAGCCTTCCGGCGCGCCGGTGACCGTGAAGCGGCCTTCGGCGCGGGCGATGTAGTTTAAACGTTCCACGTGGGGTTCTTGCGCGAGCAGAGCGCCTTCATATCCCGGAACACCTGGGTGTCGTGGGCGGCGGGAACGGGGGCGGCACCACGGAGCCAATCATAGATTTCCTGGTCGGGGATCAGGAGCAGCGCCTCGAACGCATCTAGCCCCGCATCGCCCAGATTTTCCAGCGAATGGGCCGCGTAAGTGCCGAAAATCATGTCCACTTCGCGGAAGCCCCGGCGGGCCGCGCGAAATAGCAATCGCTTACGGCGCACGTTTTGTGCGTCGTTTGAACCGTCAATCGTCATGGGCGGGGATATAGCGCGGGGGGCGGTGGCTTGCCAGTGCGAGATTCAATCCAAAACGTCTCCCTCTCCCCCAGCGGGGGAGAGGGTTGGGGTGAGGGGGAGAATGCTTCCGCAAATACAGACTCTGAAGCGATAGTGCCTACGTTAGACACTACCCCCTCACCCTACCCTCTCCCCCAAGGGGGAGAGGGGAATATCGGGTCAGATTCGCGATTTTGAACACGGGTTCTTATTCTAAGAATTGATGCGGCCTTCGATTCTGTTTCCCCTTTTTGCCGAGACGCGGACGCTTCCGGGTGTGGGCCCGAAAGTGGAGAAGCTGATCGCGCGTGTGGCCGGGCCCAAGCTGGTCGATCTGGTGTTCGATCTGCCGGTGGGCGTGGTGGACCGGAGCTACCGGCCCAAGCTGAAAGAGGCCGAGCCGGGGCGGATTGCGACCGTCACCGTGAACGTGCTGCGCCACGTGCCGTCCAAGGACAAGCGCAGGCCCTATCGCGTGCAATGTTCAGATGACACCGCACTGATCGATCTGGTGTTCTTTCATGGGCATGCGGACTATCTGAACAAAACTTTGCCCGTCGGATCGCAACGTGTGGTCAGCGGGCGGATCGAGCAGTTCCGCGACCAGTTGCAGATGGCGCATCCCGATTTCATCGTGCCGCCGGAACAGGTGAACGAGCTGCCGCAGCACGAACCCGTCTATGCGCTGACGGAAGATCTGACGGCGAAGAATTTGCTCAAGGCGATCCGCGGCGCGTTGGAGAAGGTGCCGGAGATGCCGGAATGGCAGGATGCGGCCTATCGCAAGGCGCGCGGGTGGCCGTCGTTTCGCGAGGCCGTGCTGGAAGCTCATGCACCGGAAAGCCAAGCCGATCTTTCGCCGGAAACGCTGGTGCGGTCGCGATTGGCGTTCGATGAATTGCTGGCCAATCAATTGGCGCTGATGCTGATCCGCGCGCGCCTGCGGGCAACGAAAGGACGCTCGCTCAAAGGAACCGGCGAATTGAAAGCAAAGGCGATTGCCGCCTTGCCCTTTGCGTTGACACAAGCGCAGGCGCAGGCGCTGGCGGAAATCGAAGCGGATATGGCCGGGCCTTTGCGCATGTTGCGGCTGCTGCAGGGCGATGTGGGCGCGGGCAAGACGATCGTGGCGTTTCTCGCGCTGCTCACGGCGGTGGAAGCGGGAACGCAGGGCGCGTTCATGGCGCCGACGGAAATCCTGGCGCGACAACATATGAGCGCGCTGGAACCGCTGGCGGCAGCGGCCGGTATCCGCATGGCGTTGCTGACGGGGCGCGAACGCGGGCTTGGGCGGTATGACACGTTGAATGCGCTTGCGCGCGGCGAGGTGGATATTCTTGTTGGCACGCATGCGCTGTTTTCCGAAGATGTGGAATTCAAGGATTTGGGCCTTGCAGTAGTGGACGAGCAGCACCGCTTTGGCGTGCATCAGCGCATGCAGCTACAGGGCAAGAACGAGAAGCCGACCGATGTGCTGGTGATGACAGCGACGCCCATTCCGCGCACGCTTGCGCTCACTGCTTATGGCGATATGGATGTGTCGCGGCTGACGGGCCGCCCGCCGGGACGCAAGAAGGTGGAGACGCGCGTGATCTCCGCCGACCGCATTGATGAAGTAATAGAACATTTGCGGCGCGCGCTGGCGAATGGTGCGCGGGCCTATTGGGTCTGCCCGCTGGTGGAAGAATCCGAGAAGATCGACCTGGCGGCGGCGGAAGAACGCGCTTCCATGTTGAAGCGCGTTCTCGGCTCCAAAGTGGGGCTGGTGCACGGCCGCATGAAGGGGCCGGAACGCGACACGGCGATGGCGGATTTCAAAGCGGGCAAGACGCAGATTCTTGTCGCCACCACGGTGATCGAAGTGGGCGTGGATGTGCCGGAAGCCACAATCATGGTGATCGAACATGCCGAACGGTTTGGCTTGGCGCAGTTGCATCAGCTTCGCGGGCGCGTGGGGCGCGGCGAGGCGAAATCGAGCTGTCTGTTGCTCTATCACGGGCAATTGGGCGAAACGGCGAAGGCGCGGTTGAAAACCATGCGCGATACCGACGACGGCTTTGTGATCGCCGAAGAGGATTTGCGGTTGCGCGGCGCGGGCGAGCTTTTGGGCATCAAGCAGAGCGGCATGCCGGAGTTTCATCTTGCCGACATCGCTGTTCATGGCGAGCTTTTGCAGGCCGCCCGCGACGATGCCGCGATGATCGTGGGCCGCGACCCGGAATTGAAAACTTCCCGTGGCGAAGCGCTTCGGGTTCTGCTTTATCTCTTTGGGCGGGACGAGGCCGTGAGATATTTGAGGACGGGATGAAGCCCGATTTTGCCGACGCTCTGGAAGATGCGCTGCAAAGCGCCATTCCCGGCCTTTCGGGACTGGAGAACATGGCGCGGCTTTCGGGCGGCGCGAGCCAGGAGACCTGGGCGTTCGATGCGGTGGCGAACGGCAACCACATTCCGCTGATCCTGCGGCGCAGCCCCGGCGGGGCCACGCGCGTGATCGGCGAAGGATCTTCGGCTGTTTCGCTCGCCAACGAAGCGCGCACCATCGAAGCCGCGCGCGCCATTGGAGCGAAAGCGCCGGAAGTGAAATATGTGCTCGCGCCGCAAGACGGCGTGGGCGAAGGCTATGTGATGGGCAGGCTTTCGGGGGAAACCATCGCGCGCAAGATTTTGCGGGACAAGGAATTCGATGCGATCCGGCCGCATCTGGCGCGGCAATGCGGGGAAATCCTCGCGCGCATTCATCAGGTGAATATTGCGCCGCTCAAATCCTATCTGCCGGTAGTGGATGGGCCGTCGCAGCTTCGCCAGTTCCGCGACCGCTACGATTCTTACGATTATCCGCATCCGATGTTCGAACTGGCGTTCCAATGGCTGGAGCCGCGGCTGGCGGGCGCAAAACGCGAAACGCTGGTGCATGGCGATTTCCGCCACGGCAACATCATGATTTCGCCAAATGGCGTGGAAGCCGCACTCGACTGGGAGCTGACGCATATCGGCGATCCGCTGGAGGACATCGGCTGGATCTGCACCAATTCCTGGCGTTTCGGCGTGCAGCAGAAAACCGTCGGCGGATTTGGCGAGCTGGATGATTTGCTTGCCGGTTACGAAGCGGCGGGCGGCGGCAAGGTGAGCATCGACGACGTGAAGACGTGGATCGTGTTCGGTTCGCTCAAATGGGGCGTGATGTGTATGAGCATGTATCAAGGGTTTCGGATGGATGGCTCGGTCGAACGCGCCGCCATCGGCAGGCGCTCATCGGAAACCGAAATCGATCTGGTGAACCTGATCCTTCGGGGAGAGTTGTGAGATGATGGACCAACCCTCGATCCTCGAACTGGTGAATGTGGTGCGCGACTTCATCGAGAAACGCGCAATGCCGGAACTGAAAGGCCACACCGCGTTTCATGCGCGCGTGGCCGCCAACGCGCTGGGCATCGTTTCGCGCGAGCTTTCGCTGGGGCCGGCATCGCTGGCCGAAGAACGGGCACGGCTTGCCGCCTTGCTCGGCCGTGACGGCACGCTGGACGAATTGAACCGCGAATTGTGCAAACGAATTCGCGAAGGCGCGATGGGCCTGGAAACGCCGGGCCTTGCCGCGCATCTGGAACAGACGACGCGCGACAAGGTGGCGATAGATCAGCCGAATTATTCGGGATTGAGATGA
>DATKJT010000048.1:0-34929 GCA_035543495.1 Rhizomicrobium sp.
GATCCGACACGTCCGGGAAACGATGAGGACAAAATGTTTCAGAAGAACTGGCAAGAACTGATCAAACCGCAAAAGCTCAAGGTCGAAGGCGGCCATGATGCCGGCCGCACGGCCACCATCACGGCAGAACCGCTGGAGCGCGGCTTCGGCCTGACGCTCGGCAACGCGCTGCGCCGCGTGCTGCTGTCGTCGCTGCAAGGTGCCGCCATCACCTCGATCCAAATCGACGGCGTGCTGCATGAATTCTCTTCGATCGCCGGTGTGCGCGAAGACGTGACCGACATCGTGCTGAACGTGAAGCAGATTTCGCTTCGCATGCACGCCGAAGGTCCGAAGCGTCTGTCGCTGAAAGCGCAAGGCCCCGGCGAAGTGAAGGCCGGTATGATTCAGCAGACTTCGGATGTCGAAATCCTCAATCCGGATCTCGTCATCTGCACGCTCGACGAAAAGGTTGAATTCCGCATGGAACTGACGGTCGCTACCGGCAAGGGTTATGTGCCCGCCGATCGCAATCGTCCGGAAGATGCGCCCATCGGCCTGATCCCGGTCGACAGTCTGTTCTCGCCGGTAAAGAAGGTTTCGTACAAGGTCGAGAACACCCGCGAAGGCCAGATCCTCGACTACGACAAGCTCACGCTCACGGTTGAAACCAATGGCGCCGTCACGCCGGATAACGCGGTGGCCTATGCCGCGCGCATTCTGCAGGATCAGCTCCAGGTCTTCATCAATTTCGAAGAGCCGCGCGAGCGCGTCACCGAAGAAGCGAAACCCGATCTCGCCTTCAACCCGGTGTTGCTCAAGAAGGTCGACGAACTCGAACTCTCGGTGCGTTCGGCCAACTGCCTCAAGAACGACAACATCGTCTACATCGGCGACCTCATTCAGAAGTCGGAAGGCGAAATGCTCCGCACGCCGAACTTCGGCCGCAAGTCGCTGAACGAGATCAAGGCGGTTCTAGCCGAAATGGGCCTGCATCTCGGCATGGAAGTGCCGGGCTGGCCGCCGGAAAACATCGAAGACCTCGCGAAGCGTTACGAGGATCAGTACTGAGAAAAACGGTGTCATCCCGAAAACCGCGCAGCGGTTATCCGGGACCCATCGTGACGGTTTTGAAATAGGTCCCGGCTCTGCACGATGCTCACGCATCGCTTGGCCGGGATGATAAGGATTAAAGAATGCGCCATCGCAACCAAGGCCGTAAACTCGGCAAAAAAGCCCAGCACCGCACTGCCATGTTCGCCAACATGGCGGCCGCACTGATCAAGCACGAGCAGATCAAGACGACGCTGCCGAAGGCGAAAGAACTTCGCCCGGTGGTCGAAAAGCTCGTCACGCTTTCCCGCCGCAACAATCTGCATGCCCGCCGTCTGGCGCTGTCGCAGATCCGCGACGAGACGCAGGTGAAGAAGCTGTTCGACGTGATCGGCCCGCGCTACAAGAGCCGCCCCGGCGGTTACACCCGTGTGCTGAAAGCCGGCAACCGCTTCGGCGACAACGCACCGATGGCGTTCATCGAGTTCATCGACCGGGACGTGGACGCGAAAGGCCTGGATTCCGGCCCCGTGGAAATCCACGACGAAGAGGCCGGAACCGAGGAATGAACCTCGATTTCGCCATGGTTTGAATTAGATTGGGGCGGCTTCGGCCGCCCTTTTCGTTTGTTACAACTTGTCCATACGGACACCACAGACAAGGATGCGAACAACAATGCGCAAACTGGTTTTGGGTCTCGTTTCTCTCCTGATAGCCGCGCCCGCTTTCGCCGCCCCGCAAAAGGCGCTTCCCAAGCCCGAAGTCCCGCAATCGCTCATGCAGGTGCAGCTTTCCTTCGCGCCCGTCGTCAAACGCGTCGCTCCCGCCGTGGTCAATGTCTATGCGCGCAGCGTGGTGCAGCAGCAGGTCAATCCGCTGTTCAACGATCCGCTGTTCCAGCGCTTCTTCGGCGTGTCGCCGGAAATGCGCCAACGTGTGCAGCAGTCGCTCGGTTCGGGCGTCATCGTGCGTCCCGATGGCACCATCCTCACCAACAACCACGTCGTGCAGGGCGGCCAAAACATCGTTGTCGTGCTCTCCGACAAGCGGGAGTTCAAGGCGAAAGTCGTCCTTGCCGATCCGCGCACCGATCTCGCCGTTCTGAAGATCGATGCGAAAGGCGAAAAACTTCCCACCATCCCGTTCGGCGATAGCGACAAGCTGGCGGTTGGCGATCTCGTGCTTGCCATCGGTGACCCGTTCGGCGTCGGCCAGACGGTGACCATGGGGATCGTGTCGGCGCTCGCCCGCACAGGCGTCGGCGCTAGCGATTATCAGTTCTTCATTCAAACTGACGCCGCAGTGAACCCCGGCAATTCCGGCGGCGCACTGGTGACGACGGACGGCAAACTCGCCGGCATCAACACTGCTATCGTTTCGCGCACCGGCGAATATGCCGGCATCGGTTTCGCGATCCCCGCCAATCTCGTGAAGCGCGTGCTGGAAGGCTCGGCGAGCGGCGCGTCGTTTACGCTGCCTTGGATCGGTGCCGATGCACAGCCGATTACCAGCGACATCGCGCAAAGCCTTGGCCTTCCGCGCCCCGGCGGCGTGCTTATCAAGAGTGTCTATCCCGGCGGCCCGGTCGCGGATGCAGGATTGAAGCGCGGCGATGTCATCTTCACTGTCGATGGCGTGGAGGTGGACGACATGCAGTCGCTGAACTACCGCATCGCCACCCATAAACCGGGCGAGGTCGTAAAGATGCACGTCCACAAGGGCGGCAAGCCGGCCGATGTGAACGTCAAGCTCGAACTCCCGCCGGAAAATCCGCCACGCGATACAACTGTCATCAAGGGCCGCAACCCGATGACCGGCGCGACGGTCCAAAATCTTTCGCCTGCCACCGCCAACGATTTCCAACTGGATGAAAACGCCACCGGCGTCACCGTCGCCTCGACCGCGCCTGGAACCCCCGCCGACGGTTACGGCTTCCAGCGCGGCGACATCGTGGTCGAAGTGAACGGCACAAAGATCAACCGCGTGAACGATTTGGTCCGCGCTCTTGATTCAGGTCAAGGCGCATGGGCGATGACTGTGAATAGAGGTGGGCGGCAGATGCAGCTCAACGTGCGCGGATAGTCGGAATCGGATGCCGGACGGAACAGCCACAGCAAACCTTTACCGTCCCAAGCTCCTGACCACCCTCCAGGAAGGCTACCGTCCCGGCGATTTCCGGAAGGACGTACTGGCCGCGCTCACCGTCGCCATTGTGGCGTTGCCGCTGTCCATGGCTATCGCCGTGGCCTCCGGCGTCACGCCAGAACGGGGCCTCTACACCGCCATTGTCGGCGGCTTCTTCGTCTCCGCTCTGGGGGGCAGCCGCTTTCAGATCGGCGGCCCGGCTGGCGCCTTCATCGTTCTGGTCGCCGCCACTGCCGCCAAGCTCGGCCTGGAAGGTTTGCTCCTCACCGTACTTGTCTCCGGCCTCATGCTCATCCTCGTTGGCGCATTGCGGCTGGGTTCGCTGATCCGTCACATCCCCCACGCCGTCACCGTAGGCTTCACGGCCGGTATTGCCGTCACCATCCTCGCCAGCCAGTTGAAAGACCTTGGCGGTCTGACGCTTCACGTCCCGGAGCCCGGCCACCTCCTCCCCAAACTCGTCACGCTCTCAAGTGCGCTCCCCACGCTCAACTGGTTCGCACTCGTCACCGGCTGCGCGGTCGCCGCTCTCATCTTCTATATCCGCCATATCCGCCCAACCTGGCCCGGCATGCTGATCGCGGTCGCGATCGCGTCCATCGCTGCATTCTTGTTGCATTTCCCGATCACAACCATCGGCACGCGTTTCGGTGGCCTGCCGCACGGCTTGCCCGCGCCACACCTGCCGAAATTTTCGCTGTCGCTGTTGTGGCAGGTCATCCCGCCCGCTTTGTCGTTCACACTATTGGGCGGCGTCGAAAGCCTGTTGTCCGCCAAGGTTGCGGACAGCATGACAAGCCGCAAACACCGCTCCAACATGGAACTGATTGCGCAAGGCATCGCCAATGTCGCCTCCGCGATCTTCGGCGGCATCAGCGTTACCGGCACCATCGCACGCACCGCCACCAACATCCGCGCCGGCGCCAAAAGTCCGCTCTCCGGCATGATGCATTCGGGATTCGTGTTGCTGTTCCTGCTGGTCGCAGCCCCGCTCGCCAGCTACGTCCCGCTCAGCGCGCTTGCGGGCGTGCTCGTTGTGGTCTGCTGGAATATGGCCGAGAAAAGCGAGTTCGTCCGCTTGCTGAAAGATTGGCGCGGAGCATCCGTTCTCCTCGTCACCTTCGGCTTGACGATGGTCGAAGATCTGACCACGGGCATCATCGCTGGTTGCGTTCTCGCGGCCATCTTCGCAACGCTGCGCCGCGCGATTCCGGAAGAAGGCGCCTGAGCTTCGCCGTTGAAATCCGGCCCTCGCAGGAAACGTTTCAACCCTTTAGGCTCATCCCATGAGCGATCTCTTCGAAGCCGGCGGCCTATCGGAAGACGCGCCGCGTCCGCTGGCCGACCGTCTGCGTCCCAAATCTCTGTCCGATGTCGTAGGTCAGGATCATCTTCTCGGCCCCGAAGGCCCTATCGGCCGCATGGTGGCCCAGGGTCGCCCGCATTCGATCATACTGTGGGGGCCGCCCGGCACTGGCAAAACCACCATCGCGCGCTTGTTGTCGACCGCGTTCAAGCTCCATTTCGAACAACTCTCCGCTGTCTTCTCCGGCGTTGCCGACCTGAAGAAGGCGTTCGATGCCGCGCGACAGCGCCGCCGGATGGGGCAGGGCACGCTCCTGTTTGTTGACGAAATCCACCGTTTCAACCGCAGCCAGCAGGATTCCTTCTTGCCAGTGATGGAAGACGGCACCGTCACGCTCGTCGGCGCGACAACCGAAAATCCATCATTCGAACTGAACGGTGCGTTGCTTTCCCGCGCGCAAGTGCTGGTCCTGCGTCGTCTCGATGATGCCGCCCTCGAAATTTTGCTTCAGCGTTCTGAGTCCCACTACGGCGAAAAACTTCCGCTCACCGAAGATGCCCGCGCCAGCTTGCGCGCGATGGCCGATGGCGACGGCCGCTACATGCTCAACCTCGCCGAAGAACTTGCCTCACTGAAAACGGTGAAGCCGCTGGACTCCGCGGGCCTCGTCGCCGCCGTACAACGTCGCGCGCCGCTTTATGATAAGTCGCGCGAAGAACACTACAACATCATCTCCGCTCTGCATAAATCGATCCGCGGCTCCGATCCCGATGCCGCGCTCTATTGGCTCGCGCGTATGCTTGCAGGCGGCGAACAACCGCTCTACATCGCGCGCCGTCTCGTGCGCGCCAGCGTCGAGGACATCGGGCTGGCCGATCCGCAAGCTGTGGTACAGGCGCTTGCCGCGAAAGACGTCTACGATTTTCTGGGTTCGCCGGAAGGCGAAATCGCGCTCGCGCAAACGGTCATCTATCTCGCCACCGCCCCCAAATCGAACGCTGTCTACACCGCGCTCGGCGCCGCCAAACGTGCCGCCCAGGAACACGGTTCGCTCATGCCGCCTGCGCATATTCTTAACGCCGCCACAAAATTGATGAAGAATTTGGGTTACGGCAAAGGCTACGAATACGATCACGAAGCCGAAGAAGGTTTCTCCGGCCAGAACTATTTTCCCGACAATATGGAACGCCAGACGTTCTATGAGCCGAAGGAAACCGGCTTCGAACGCGAAATCGCCAAGCGGCTGGACTATTGGTCGAAGCTGCGCGCCAAGCGCAAAAGCGACTAGCCATGGCCGCCGAGAAAGGGCCCCATAGCATCGAAATCCGGGTGTCCGAGCTCGCGGAACTGTTCGATACGCTTGACCCTTATCCTTTCCGCGAACGCGATCTCGACCGCCGGGCGGAAGAATTCATCGTTGGATGGGCGCGTGAGTTGCCGCGCGAAGGGGCGATCACGATTGTCGTCCATGCCCCCCAAAGCGAGCTTGAAGGCCTGCACGGCAAAGTGCTGCCCGATGCGATACACCGGTATTTTACTTCGCGTGAAAACGTCACCGTACTCGAATTGAAGGAGCTGTTCCGTGTCGGCCGCACGTCACTTGCCATCGGCGTCGTCGTGCTGGCGCTGTGCGTGCTGGTGGGCAGCACGGTCAGCTTATATACCGGCCCTGGTTACATCGTGCGGTTTGTTCAGGAAAGCGCCATCATCGTGGGCTGGGTGGCCAACTGGCGCCCGATCGAAATCTTCCTCTACGAATGGTGGCCCATCGCGCGCCGCCGCAACCTCTACCGCCGCCTTGCCGACGCCCGCGTCGAGTTGAAGCCCTCTGAAAAGGCATAACGCTATTTAGTACTCAAAGCGGAATCTGTTATAGCTCCATCCAGTACATCCATGGTTGACACATGCAATGGGGAGTTCTGGTTGCCGTCGCACTCGGCGGTGCGGTTGGGTCTTTGCTTCGTTATTTCACGGCGGGCACGGTGCAATCCGCGGCGTGGCCCGGCTTCCCGTGGGGTATCTTCGTCGTCAACATTACCGGTGGCTTCGTGATGGGCGTGATAGTTGAGCTGGGCGCGCTCAAGCTCAGCTACACGCCGGAACTGCGTGCCTTCCTGACAGTCGGCATTCTGGGTGGTTACACCACTTTTTCCACTTTCTCGTTGGACAGCGCATTGCTGATCGAACGCGGAGCCTATGGGCTTGCTGCAACCTATATGGCGGGGTCTGCGATCCTTTCGGTCGTGGCGTTGTTTGCGGGCATATTTCTGATCCGCGCGATCTGATGGCCCAAACGGTTCATATATCGAAAGATGACGACGGTATCCGTCTGGACCGCTGGTTCAAGCGCCATCATCCAGCGCTCACTCATGGCCATCTCGAAAAGCTGCTGCGAACCGGGCAGGTAAGGCTCGACGGCAAGCGCGCCAAATCCAGCGACCGTGTGGAGAAGGGACAAACGCTCCGCCTGCCACCGCAACTAGGCAGCGTTGAAACCGAACGCCCGCGCGCTCAACCGAAACAACAGGACGGAAGCATCCTTCAAGATCTGGTGCTCTACCAAGACGACGTGGTGATCGTGCTCAACAAGCCCTCAGGCCTAGCCACACAAGGCGGCTCCGGCATCGCGCAACACATCGACGGCATGCTCGACGCGTTGTCGTTCGGCAAGAAACAGCGCCCGCGTCTGGTGCATCGCCTCGACCGCGATACCTCCGGCGTGCTGTTGATCGCGCGCACCGTTCCCGCCGCTGCAGCGCTCGCGGAATCCTTGCGTCGCCGCGACGCCTCCAAAATCTATTGGGCGCTCACCAAAGGCGTGCCGGAGAAAAGACACGGCACCATTAAACTTGCGCTGGCGAAAGAGGGCGGTCACGGCAAACACGGCCGGGACGAACGCATGGTCGCCAAAGAAAAAGCCGACGAAGACGCCAAACACGCCATCACCGATTACGCAGTGCTCGATCGCGCGGGCGACGAATTCGCCTGGGTTGCCGCCAAACCCGTCACCGGCCGCACCCACCAGATCCGCGTGCATCTGGCGGAACTCGGCCACCCCATCATCGGCGACTTCAAATACGGTGGAACCGAAGCCCGGCCGCGCGGCGGCATCGAAGACAAGCTGCATTTGCATGCCCGTTCCATCGACATCGCGCACCCATCCGGCGGACGCCTCACCGTGACGGCGCCGCTTTCGCCGCATATGATGAAGACGTGGAAATTTCTGGGGTTCGATCCCAACGCGAACGTCGATCCGTTCGTGCACGGAAAACGCAAATGAAACGTCCCAACTTCATCAAGCACTGGAAAGACGTGGAGTCGCCCGAACAGGTGCGTCCGCCCGTCATGGACGAGCCGTTCGGCTACGTCGCCGAATTCGCGCCCGCCACCGGCATGTCGCATCTGCGTGTCGCCCATTTGCGCCTGCCGCCCGGCGTGCGTTCGCATCCGCCCATCGCCTCGCGCGATGAAGACGTGTTCTTCTTCGTGCTCGAAGGCGCGCCCGACCTCTGGGCTGACGGTCACCTTTATCCGTTGAGAGAAGGTGACGGCATCTGCTTCCCCGCGCGCACCGGCATCGCGCATTCGATCCTCAACAACACGCCCAACGAAGTGCGTCTATTCCTGATGAGTGAGGCGATGCGTTATCTCTCGAAATTCGCCCATCCGGTCGATGCGGCGGCGGGCGAGAACCTCCAGAAGATGGGCAAACTCTGGACCGACGCGCCCACCCGCAAGCTAGGGCCGCATGATGGTCAGACGGATGCGCATCGCAAAGCACCGTCGCCATCCGGCGCGCGCAAAAAGATGCGCCCCGATTTTGTCGTCCATTGGCGCGACATCCTGGAAAAGAAAGCCGCGACCTATCCCAACAGCAAGGAACTACAGGGCATCGATGCCCGCTTCGGCCGCCGCGCGCGCTTCTCGCGCATCGGCGTGCATCTCGAAGTGCTCAAGCCCGGCCGCCGCACCTCGCGTCCGCACGCCGAACGCGACGAGGAAGAATTCGTCTATGTCGTCTCGGGCAAGATCGATGCGTGGAACGACGGCTACATTACAAAGATGGGCGAGGGCGATTTCATCGGCTGGGAAGCAGGCACCGGCATCACGCACGTGATCATCAATAACGCCGACGAAGACGCGATCTTGATCGTGGGCGGCGAGGCCGGCCGGCGCAACAATCAATACTGGTACCCGACCGAGATTTGGTACAACAAGGACATCGGCAAGGATTATTGGGCCGATCATCCAAAGATAAAACTCGGCCCTCACGATGGCCTGCCGGATGCGTTGCGGGCCGAACTCGAGAAGAAGAAACGCAAAAAGCGCCGCTGATGGTCAAACGGTTTTATAAAGACGTGAGCACGGACGAGAACAACGCGGTCTTGCTAGACAACCGTCCGGTGAAAACGCCCAAAGGCGCACCCTTCGTTTTGCCCACTCGCGAGCTCGCGGCTGTCATCGCCGAAGAATGGCGCGCGCAAGAAGGCGATATCAAACCGGAAACGATGCCGCTCACCAAACTCGCCTACGCGGCGATCGACGGCGCAACCGAAAGCGCGCGCATCGCCGAACAGGCCGTCGCCTATGCGAAATCCGATCTTCTCTGTTATCGCGCCGAAGGCCCCGACGATCTGGTCATTCGTCAGGCCCGCCAATGGGGTCCGATCCTCGATTGGCTGGCCGAAATCCATGGCGCCCGCCTGAAAACGGGCACTGGCATCGCCTATGTCGAACAGCCGCCCGAGGTTCTCGAAAAGCTCGCCAGCCGGGCAGGGCGGCTAACCCCCTTCGCCCTTGTCGCCCTCCACACCGCCACCGCCATCACCGGCTCGCTGGCCTTGGGCTTGGCCGTCGTTGAAGGCCGCCTGACCGCCGCCGAGGCCTTCACGCTCTCCCGCCTGGATGAGGATTTCCAGGCCGAACGCTGGGGCCGGGACGCCGAGGCCGAAGCCCGCGCTGCCCACCTCAGGGCCGATCTGGAGGCCGCTGAGCGCTTCCTCCGCCTCGCCCGATGAGGCTCGACCCGCTCACCCTTTTCGGCCTGTTCGCCGTCTCTGCCATGCTGCTGTTTTATGCGCTGGAACACCGCAGCCGTTGGTTCGTGCTGGCCTTTGCCGTGGCCTGCGTTCTGGCCTCGATCTATGGCTTCCTGCAGGGCGCGTGGCCCTTTGGGCTGGTCGAAGGCATCTGGGCGCTGGTCGCCCTGAACCGCTGGCGACAGTCGGGGACTAGGCAGGACACTGAGCGCGCTTGACCCTAACCCGTCGCTATGACACGGCATTTCCCAGCAAGACCGCCGGGGCATGCCCATGAAGAACATCCTGCAGGAACTCGAACAACGTCGCGCCGCAGCCAAGCTGGGTGGTGGTCAGGCCCGCATCGATTCCCAACACAAGAAGGGCAAGCTCACGGCGCGCGAGCGCCTCGAACTCCTGCTCGATCCCGGCTCGTTCGAGGAGTTCGACATGTTCGTCGAACACCGCAACACCGATTTCGGCGCCGACAAGAACCGCATCCCCGGCGACGGCGTTGTCACCGGCTGGGGCACCATCAACGGCCGCATGGTCTATGTCTTCGCCAAAGACTTCACCGTCTTCGGCGGCTCGCTGTCCGAAACGCACGCCCAGAAAATCTGCAAGGTGCAGGACATGGCGCTGCAGAACGGCGCGCCGGTCATCGGCCTGTTCGATGCGGGCGGCGCGCGCATTCAGGAAGGTGTCGGTTCTCTCGCGGGTTACGGCGAAGTCTTCAAGCGCAACGTGATGGGTTCGGGCGTCATCCCGCAGATCTCCGTCATCATGGGCCCGTGCGCGGGCGGCGACGTGTATTCGCCCGCCATGACCGATTTCATCTTCATGGTGCGCGACACCAGCTACATGTTCATCACCGGCCCCGACGTGGTGAAAACGGTCACGCACGAAGATGTGTCGGCCGAAGACCTCGGCGGCGCGAAGGTCCATTCCAGCAAATCATCCGTCTCCGACGGCGCCTATGAAAACGACGTGGTCTGCATCGAAGAGATGCGCCGACTTTACGATTTTCTGCCGCTGAACAATCGTGACAAGGTTCCGCATTGGCCGACAGATGACTCGCCCAACCGCGAAGAACCCTCGCTCGATACGCTGATCCCCGAAAACCCCAACAAGCCCTACGACATGAAGGAGCTGATCCTGAAAGTCGCCGACGAGGGCGATTTCTTCGAGATCGGCGAGAACTTCGCGAAAAACATCATCACCGGCTTCGGCCGCATCGAAGGCCGCACGGTGGGCTTTGTCGCCAACCAGCCGATGGTGCTGGCGGGTGTGCTCGACAACGACGCGTCGCGCAAAGGCGCGCGCTTCGTGCGCTTCTGCGATTGCTTCAACATTCCCATTGTGACCTTCGTGGACGTGCCTGGCTTCCTCCCCGGCGTCAGCCAGGAACACAACGGCATCATCAAACATGGCGCGAAACTCCTCTTCGCCTATACCGAAGCGACAAGCCCGAAAGTCACCGTCATCACGCGCAAAGCATACGGCGGCGCCTACGACGTCATGGCCTCCAAACACATGCGCGCCGACGTGAACTACGCCTGGCCCACCGCCCAGATCGCGGTGATGGGTGCCAAGGGCGCGGTGGAAATCATCTTTCGCCAGGACATCGGCGACAAAGACGCTATCGCCGAACGTACCAAGGAATACGAAGACCGCTTCCTCAATCCGTTCGTGGCGGCATCACGCGGCTACATCGACGAAGTGATCATGCCCCATTCCACCCGCTGGCGCGTGGCGCGTGCGTTGCGCATGTTGCAGAACAAACAAGTGCCGCACATCTGGAAGAAGCACGATAACATTCCGCTGTGAGGTAACGATGCACCCGGAAACACTCATCGCCATAAGCGGATTCATCGTGCTGGCGATGGGCACGGGCCATCTTTTTCTCACCCTCTTCACAGACAAAATGGACCCGCGCGATCGGGAGCTGTCGGCGCGGATGAAAGAGGTTTCTCCGCGTTTAACCCGGCGTACGACGATGTGGAATCTGCATATCGGTTTCAACGCAAGCCACAGCTACGGCCCGATGATCTTCGGCGCGATCTATGCCTGGCTCGCGCTGGTGCATCCGTCGTTTCTGATGCAGTCGAATTTCCTGCTCGCGTTCGGCGCGGTCGTTTTTGCGGCCTATCTATTTCTCGCTATCCGCTACTGGTTCTGGGCGCCGCTGACGGGGCTGTCTATTGCCGCAGCTTTCTATGCGGCGGGAATTGCAATAATGCACGTACAGCTTTGAACTCCGACAAACCCTCCCCTTGAGGGAGGGTCGATAAAATTTCGCAGCGTGAGCGGAGAAATTTTTCGGGGAGGGGTCCGAGCTCTTGCAGCAATGACCCCTCCCCGAAAAATCTTTCGCTACGCTCAAGATTTGTTCGACCCTCCCTCAAGGGGAGGGTTTGTGAACGTGGCTTCCGCGATGCTAATGTTTCCGCCGTCAAATTGGCCGGGGAAACATCATGTCGCCAACCGCATTCGTCGTCTCGCCGGAAACGCGTCCGCGCGCGCTCAGCGTCGTGGGCGAACAGCTCACCGTGCTGGCGTCCGGCAAGCAAACCCAGGGTTACGAAATCTTCCTCCAGCAAGGCGATGCAGGGCAGGGCCCGCCGCCGCATTCGCACGATTGGGATGAATCCTTCTATGTCATATCCGGCGACATCGAATTCGGCTATGGCGACAAACATATGCTCGCCAAACCCGGCACGCTCGTTCATCTGCCCGCCGGCACCACCCATTGGTTCCGCTTCGCCACCAAAGGCGAAATGGTGTCGATGACCTCTCGCGAAGGCGCATCCGCCTTCTTCACCGATGTGGATGCGAAAGTCCCGCACGGCGCCCAGCCCGATGTCGAAAAGCTCGGCGCCGTCGCAGCCGCGCATGGCTTGCATATCGGCGCATAGCACGACGCACAAAGAAAAAGACCGGCACTTTCGGTGCCGGTCTTTTGTCGCTTAAACCCGATCGGCGATCAGGCGCTCTTCTTGTTCCGGCGGCGCAGGCCGAGACCCGCAAGGCCGGCAACGAGAAGCGTCAGCGTCGCCGGTTCCGGCGCGGGCTGCGTGCTTGTGAAGGCGAAGTTCATCTGGAATCCCGGATCTTCGTTCACATCCGCCGTCGTCAGGACGGAATAGTAACCTGCGTCCAGATAGCCATCGAACAACGTGTCCGGCCCGACCGGCGGGCCGCCGTTGGTATAGGGGAACGCCAACGGAGTGCCGATCAGCGTTCCTGTCGTTGCGTCCACAGTATCCAGCGAAAACAGTTTCGCGTAGATCGTGACAGGCAGTGCGCCGTTGTTGGCGATATACTCGGTGATGGTGAGCGCACCGCCGTCGAACCAGAATTCGAAGATCGATGTTTTCTGGGTTCCGGATATCCGGGCGTTACCGCCCTGGCCGTTAAGGCTGGTATTGCCGATCTGGCAATACTCATCGGCTGCCGGTCCGACGGTGCCCACAAATGTTCCGGGAAGCCCTGACGTGCCGTTGCTTGTTTCGTAGGTAAGGCCGCCGGCGCAGCCCGTCACCGCCGTCGCCATGGCAGAGGAGCCGGCGAGGAGGCTGAGACCGAGTCCGAACAGGATAGCCCTGTGCATGCGCATGGTGTGTCTCCTAGAAAATAACTGAAGGGAATCGGTCAACGCCGCTCCGACCGAACACACCGGTCTGCGATAGCCCCACGGGAATATGGTTAGCAAAAAGCAAGCCAACTTATTCTGCTATGACGCTTCAAGCATTTAGACAGAAGGCAATCGGCATTTGTAATTGGGCTTAACGTCAACATCGCGGTTTTATAGTTAACCTGCCGCGGATTGTTTACATCGCTTCGCGACACAGATTCGAGTGCGGCGAAAGCCAGACAATCTATCTGCATAAATTCTGGGCAGACATCACACGTCTGTCACATACGATGGAGCTATCGAACGAAGTTCCATTGCGTAACCCGCATAGCTGCATTGCTATCGAACGGCTTCCGGGTGGCCTTACATTTCACCGGCAACAAGGAGGTGCGCCGGTGCAGCCGAGCGGACTCATATGGGTGCAACGCTATCCCGGCAGCGTTTCACTCGACGATCTCTTGCCGGATTTCGCACGCAGCGTGCGCGCATTTCTCGATGCGCTACGCGAGGCGGGCGCGCGCGTGCGCATCGCCGCCACCTTCCGCCCGCCCGAACGCGCCTGGCTGATGCACTGGTGCTGGTTGATCGCAAGCGACAAGGTCGATCCCGCAAAAGTTCCCGCCCTGAACGGCGTGGACATTGACTGGCAGCACCTCGCCGGCAAAGCGCCGGATGCCGCGGCCGCCCACAAAGCCGCGTCACAAATGGCGACCGCCTACGGCATCCGTTACGCCCCCGCGCTCGTCAGTCGCCACACGCAACGTCGAGCCATCGACATGTCCATCGGTTGGGAAGGCGCCCTTGCGATCCGCGGTGCCAACGGCGCCGCACACCAAATCGCCACCGGCCCACGCACCGGCCAGAACGGAAACCTGATTGCAGTCGCCCAATCCTTCGGCGTCCGCAAACTCCTCAACGACCCGCCGCACTGGAGCGACGATGGCCATTGAGAGATGTACCGCGGGCGCGTGCCGCATTAGGCTTCCTCAAGAAGTAGGGAAGGGTAATGGTGAGCGACTCCATCGCTGGCATACCGCCGCCCGATATCCGGCCGGCACGGCCGCCGAGCACGACCTCGTTGGAGATCGTCGCCGAAAGCCTAGCCATGCTCCGCCGGTCGGTTTCGCAGCACTGGAGCATCTGGTTGGTCGCGGCTTTCTTCTTCACCGGGACCAATATCGTGGACATCGTCTTCGGCACACGTGGCAATCCGTTTCAATCGCCGTTGATGGTCGCGTCGCTATTTGTTCGCGTCGTTTCGTACGTGATGGTGGTCGTAGCGGCTCTGCGCACTTTCACCGGAGGCAGTTCGATCTGGAAAGTCGACCAGCATTTGCTGCGCTGTGCGGGCGCATTCTTCGGCTTGTTCGCACTTTCGATCGCTCTACTTCTGCTTTTCACTCCTTTTGTTGCGCGTCCGGTCGTCGAAGCGGTGACGGCGGATCATCAGCTAAAGCGGGAGATTTCAGTTGCGATGGTGGCGGTCTGGTTCGTGCTTTTTGCAATCGTCACGATCCGTCTCTCCCCATGGATTGTTGCGCTGGCGGTTGGAGACAATTCAATCGGCCTGCGGTCAGCGTGGAAGCGAATGCGCGGCGCGACGCTTGCCGGAATAGGCGCCCTGATCTGGACGGCGCCGGTCCCAATCGCTCATCTCGCACTTACCGCCGAGGCACAATATCTCAGCGGATCGATTCAACTGAGCTTCACGGTGGTAGATGGTTTGGTTTCAGTCCTTCAGGTCATGATAGCGCTGGCGATAGCGGTCGCACTGTACAACTTCGCCAAGAAAAACAAGCCCGCGACCTGAGGCGCAATCTATTTCCCCGCGTAGGCCACGCATTCCATCTCCAGCAGCGCCCCCAGCGCCAACCCGTTCACGCCGAATGTGGACCGCGCAGGCAGCCGGTCCGGCTTGAAGTATTCAAGATAGACCTTGTTGAACGCCGGCCACAGCTTCATGTCGGCAAGAAACACCGTGCACTTGAATACGCTGTCGAACGACAGCCCGTTCTGCTCCAGCGTGCGGGCGATGTTCTCCATCGTCTGCCGCGTCTCGGCCTCGATCCCGCCGGGCACGACCTCCGCTTTTCCCGGCACATGCCCCAACGCGCCCGACAGGAAGAAGAAATCGCCGACGCGCACCGCATCGCTGAATGGCAGGCCCGCCGCCTTGGTGCCGTGAGAGCGGATGAATTCGATGCCGGCCATGGGGGGCGTCTCCATTGATTGCGCTGGATCATAGCCAAATAGGCAGGGCCAGGCGAAATGCGTATGATCGCCCCAATGGGGAACGCGCCGCTGGATACGCTTGGACACTATCAGGGCTTGAGCCTTGCGCTCGCCATCGGCTTTCTCGTCGGCATCGAACGCGGCTGGCAGGAGCGCGACCTGCAAACCGGCGCGCGCGTAGCTGGCATCCGTACTTTTGCTTTGATCGGTCTGCTGGGCGGCATCTGGGGAGCGTTGTTTCCGATAGTCGGTGGCGTGGCCGTCGGCCTTGCCGCCTTCGCCTTCGCTATCGGCCTCACGGTCTTCGAATGGCGCGAAAGCGTGAAAGACAATTCGCTTTCCGCCACGGATTTGATTGCAGGATTGGTGACGTTCGCTTTGGGCGTCTTCGCAGTCCTTGGCAACAAACCTGCGGCGGCAGCGGCAGCCGTGGTCGTTACTGGTCTTCTGGCGTTGCGCCATCCGCTCCACGCCTTTCTGCGCACGCTGACATGGCCGGAATTGCGTTCGGCCTTGCTGCTGCTTGCAATGACGGTGGTGTTGCTCCCGGTTCTGCCGGACCGCAACATCGATCCTTGGGACACAGTCAACCCGCATCGCATCTGGCTCATCACTGTCGCCATAGCGGCCTTGTCATTTGTCGGATACGTCGCGGTGCGCGTCGCCGGCGCGCGCCGGGGACTTTTGGTAGCTGGCGCGGCAGGCGCGTTGGTTTCTTCAACGGCAGTCACGCTTACTTATTCGCGCCTGTCGAAAACAGAACCTCAGATCGCAAACGAAGCAGGTGTTGCAATCTTGGCGTCATGGATCGTCTCGCTGACACGCATGACGACCCTTGCCATCATCCTCGCGCCAGTCTTGTTGAAGTCGCTGCTCCCAGCGGTGGTAGCCGCCGTTTTCGTATTGTTGGTGACGGCGTTCGTCCTCGACCGTTCCAGCCGTCACGACGGCACGGAGGCGAAGTTGCAATTGGAAAACCCCGTCGAACTAGGCATGGCCATCCGCTTCGGCCTGATGCTGGGTCTGGTGACGGTGGTATCCAAACTCTTCGCGGCCCAGATCGGCGAGTTGAGCCTCTTGCCATTGGCTGCCGTGACGGGCTTGGCCGACGTGGACCCGATCACGCTTTCGGTCTCCCAGATGGTCCCAAAGGACGTGACGGTCGCCGTGGCCGCCATGGCCATCCTGATAGCCGCGGCTGCCAACGGCGTGACCAAGCTTTCCCTGGCTTTCAGCTTCGCCCCAGGCCGGGTAGGACGGATTCTGGGGGGAGCTGGCGCCGTCGCAATCCTGGCGGGTGTGGCCGGCGCGATCTTTGTCCGGCTGCCCTAGCTGTCGCGGCAAGAAAACCGTTTACCCCCACAAAACAAGGCCCTAGAAGGCTTGCCGATCAGGCCGCTAGACGGGCCAGGGGACGCTAAGTGTTCAAGAAAATCCTAATCGCAAATCGTGGTGAAATCGCTTGCCGGGTCATCAAGACCGCCCGGCGCATGGGCATCAAGACGGTTGCCGTCTATTCGGACGCCGACAAGGACGCCCTGCATGTGGAAATGGCCGACGAGGCCGTCCATATCGGCCCGCCGCCCTCGGCCCAGTCCTACCTCCAGATCGAAAAGATCGTGCAGGCCTGCAAGGACACCGGCGCCGAAGCCGTCCACCCCGGCTACGGCTTCCTTTCCGAACGCGAAGCTTTCGCCGAAGCGCTGGCGAAAATCGGCGTCGCCTTCATCGGCCCGAATGTCAAAGCGATCGCCGCGATGGGCGACAAGATCGAATCCAAGAAGCTCGCCGTCGCCGCCAAGGTGACGACAGTTCCGGGCTTCGTCGGCGAGATTAAAGACGCCACGCACGCCAAACAGATCGCCAAGGACATCGGCTATCCCGTGATGGTGAAAGCCTCCGCCGGTGGCGGCGGCAAAGGCCTTCGCATCGTCCACAAGGAAGACGAGCTCGTTCAGGCGATCCAATCCTCACAGAATGAAGCGCGCGCCAGCTTTGGCGACGACCGCCTGTTCGTGGAAAAATTCGTCACCGAACCGCGCCATATCGAAATCCAGTTGATCGGCGACAAGCACGGCAACGTGCTCTATCTCAACGAACGCGAATGCTCGATCCAGCGCCGCCACCAGAAGGTGATCGAGGAAGCGCCGTCGCCATTCCTCGACGAGAAGACGCGCAAGGCCATGGGCGAAGAAGCCGTCGCTCTTGCCAAAGCTGTCGGGTACGACAGTGCCGGTACCGTCGAATTCATCGTCGACAAGGACCGCAATTTCTACTTCCTCGAAATGAACACACGCCTCCAGGTCGAACATCCGGTGACCGAACTCATCACCGGCCTCGATCTGGTCGAACTGATGATCCGTTCTGCTGCGGGCGAAAAACTTCCGCTCAAGCAGGCCGACGTGAAGCTGAACGGCTGGGCCATCGAATCCCGCATCTACGCCGAAGATCCGTATCGCGGCTTCCTGCCGTCCACGGGACGTCTGGCGCGTTACCGTCCGCCGCATGAAGGCAAGTTCGGCGACATCACCGTGCGCAACGATACCGGCGTCTATGAAGGCGGCGAGATATCGATGTTCTACGATCCGATGATCGCCAAGCTCTGCACGCACGCCTCAACGCGAACCGCCGCAATCGACGCAATGGCATCGGCACTCGATGAATTCCGCATCGAGGGCATCAACCACAACATCGATTTCCTCACAGCGATCATGCACAACCAGCGCTTCCGCGATGGAAGGCTGACCACCGGCTTCATCGCGGAAGAATTCCCCGAAGGCTTCCACGGCGCGCCGCTCGACAAACAGGCGAAACGCCGTCTCGCCGCCGCTGTTGTCGCCGCCGAACTCACGCGCGAAAACCGTGCGGCCACCATCTCCGGCCAGCTCAACGGCGCGCATAAAGTTCAGGGTGGCGAATTCATCGTGAAGCTCAACGATGAAGCGCTCATCGAAGGCGCGCAGATCGACAACGGCAGACTCCACGCCCGCATCGAAGGCGAGCCGTATGAAGTTGCCTTCAATTGGAAGCTCGGCGCGCCTGTGATGCATCTGAAAGATGCGTCAGGCGCATTCTCCATTCAGATCGCGCGGCTGCACGGCAGCTATCGCCTCAACCATGGCGGCGCAATGGTCGCCGCCACCGTCCGCCGCCCGCGCGCGGCGGCACTCGCTGCACTGATGCCGGTCAAGAAGCCGCCGGATACGTCCAAGATGCTGCTCTGCCCGATGCCGGGCCTCGTGGTGTCGATCAACGTCATCGAAGGTCAGGACGTGCAAGTGGGCGAAACGCTCGCCGTCGTCGAAGCCATGAAGATGGAAAACGTCTTGAAGGCCGAACGTGCAGGCAAAGTGAAGAAGGTCAACGCCACCAAAGGCGATAGTCTCGCGCTTGATGATGTGATCCTGGAATTCGCGTGACGGACGAAAACGATCTGACAACCTTGCGCTTGCGCATTGAAGGTTTCGTGCAGGCCGTGGGCTATCGTCACTTTGCCATCACCGAAGCGACAAAACTGAGCCTCGACGGCTGGATCAGAAACCGCAGCGACGGTACCGTCGAAGCTGTCGTTTCCGGTCCGACCAAAGCGATCGAACTGTTCGTGCAAGCCTGCATGCGTGGCCCAGCGGGCTCGAGAGTTGACAATGTCGAACTCGCGCCCGCCGAAGCGCCGGCCGAAAAAGGTTTCCGCCGCCGTCCGTCGCTTTAGGTACTTGCCCGCGCCGCGCGGATCACCTGCCAGCCAAACACAAGCTGTCCGAGGATCGTCAGAATATCGCCGATCCCCACAAGCGGCCCCAGGCTTTCGTCATTCGTCGCCAGCAACCGCGCCAGCAGCGTGATCATGATGATTGTGCCGAGATTCGAGAGTGCAAATTGAATCCATGCAAGCCGCGGCGAATAACTGTCGCGTGCAAGCGCGTAGAATGTTCCAAATATAGCCATGCTTACCCAACCCAGAAGGTTAAGGTGGGCGTGTGCCGGGTACATGCTGTGATCGCCCGACATGGCCATGTGCTCGCCCCATCCCATTCCGATGAGCGAATAGATGACGGCAACCGAAAAGAACCAGATCGAAATCCGCGGCATGAAAGTCCCTCCCCGTTGAGTCGTTATCGGGAAAGATTATGCTCACGCAATAGAAATTGAAGCAGGCGAATCACCCAAACACTTTTTCGAATGCGGCTTTCATAGCCACATCCACGTCTGCCATCGTCAGCGGCAATCCAAGATCGGCCAGGCTGGTCACGCCGTGCTCGCGAATCCCGCACGGAACGATGCCGTCAAAGTGCGAAAGATCGGGATCGACATTGATGGATACACCATGAAACGTCACCCATCGCCGCACGCGCACACCGATAGCTGCGATCTTGTCTTCGCGCGATCCGCGCGCCACCCAGATGCCAACGCGTCCTTCGCGGCGTTCCCCTTTCACATTGAACGATGCCAAGGTTTGGATCAGCCACCCTTCGAGATTGTATACGAACGCGCGCACGTCTTTCTGGCGCCGCGCGAGATCGAGCATCACATAGCCCACGCGTTGTCCCGGCCCGTGATAGGTGTATTGCCCGCCGCGGCCCGTCGCGAAAACCGGAAAGCGCGTATCCAGAAGATCGCCTTCCTTCGCGCTCGTTCCCGCGGTGTAGATCGGCGGATGCTCGACCAGCCACACAAGCTCGTTCGCTTCACCGTCTGCAATTTTCGCCGCACGGTCTTCCATGAACGCGATGGCATCGGGGTAGGGCAGCAGGTCAGGATTAACGATCCATTCGGGACTTCTTAACGCCCCCGAAACCGTAATCGGCGAAGCTTTCGCTGGTTGTTCAGTCATAGCAGGGGTCATGTCCTCCAATATCGAAGGCGTCAAGGTTGAGATTTCGGTCGTTCTCGGCCGTTCTGTTATTCCGATGCACCAATTGCTGCGCATGGGCCGCGGCGCCGTTATCGAACTGGATTCGCGGCAGGAAGACGCCGTGGTGGTGTTGGCCAACGACCGTCCGGTCGCCAAGGGCGAAATCGTGATCCATGGCGATAAGATAGGGGTTTCCATCACCGAACTCCTGCGGACCTACCAATAACACATTTTGCAGCTGTAAATAAAACTATTCCCCACCTCATCCTTGCATTTTAACAGGGGGGTGCGTACTTCTTCTGTTGAACCCGGCAAACCGTCCGGGCCAGAAGGGTTCCATGCTCCCGGTTGTTCTAGATCCCGCTACCATCGCCGTCGGATTGGCAGGCGCTGGAGAGGGCTTGGCCAAGCGGCAGGTGACCTTGACAGAAGCCGGCATAACACCGCTTACCATCGGCCCCGACGCGCCTGAAAGTGCCATATCGGCCCTCAACGTCCTTTTTGTAGCCGGCCTGGACCGCACCCAATCGGCCCGCCTGGCACAGCTCGCCCATAATGCGGGGGTGCTGGTGAATGTGGAGGACGTTCCGGACCTTTGCGATTTCCATGTCCCTGCCACCGTGCGCCGTGGCGATCTCCTTTTGACCATTTCCACCGGTGGCCGGGCTCCCGGCCTGTCGCGCATCCTGCGCGAATGGCTGGAAACCCGTTTCGGCGACGAATGGACCGCTCGCCTCGAAGACCTCGGTGAGGCTCGCGCCACATGGCGCGATGGCGGCCTGTCGCCCTCGCAGGTCTCGCAAAACACCCGCGATTTGGTGACGAAGAAAGGCTGGCTGTTATGAGCGCCGCCGTTTCCGTCATCGACCGTTCCAAGGGCATCATGCCGCGCGCATTTGACCGTTATTCGTCCACCGCGAACGATCCGGTTATCGCTGCGAAGCTGAAATCGCTTCAGGAAGCAGCCAAAGGCCGCGATGCCAAAGGCATTCTCGAACTCGCATTGAAAGGCGAATTCGCCGGCAAAACGGCCGTCGTCTCATCTTTCGGTTCGGAGTCGGTGGTGCTTCTCCACATGATCGCGCAGATCGATCCGACAACGCCGGTGATCTTCCTCAACACCGGCAAGCTGTTCGGCGAAACGCTGCGTTATCGCGACCGCCTGCAGGATGAATTGGGTCTCGCCGATGTCCGCTCAATTGGCCCGCATCCGGCCGATCGCGCCGCCCAGGATCCCAACGGCGAATTGTGGTCCAAGAGCACCGATGCCTGCTGCAATTTCCGCAAGGTCGTTCCGCTCAAGCGCGCGCTCGAAGGCTTCTCCGCCCAGATCACCGGCCGCAAGCGTTTCCAGACCAATGCGCGCCTGCAGATGGAACCGGTGGAATTCTTCGAAGGCCGCTTCCGCTTCAACCCGCTCACGGATTGGACGCTCGCCGACATCCAGGCCTATATGGCCGAGCACAACCTCCCGGCCCACCCGCTGGTCGAAGACGGCTACCCGTCCATCGGCTGCATGCCCTGCACCCGGCGTGTCCTCTCTGGCGAGAGCTATCGCGATGGCCGCTGGTCCGGCACCGAAAAGGACGAATGCGGCATCCACACCGGCGTGGACGGCGAGGGCATTTGAAGCCCTTCCCAAGGGGTTAGCCCTTTGCTACACCCCCGCTTCCTCAGTTGCGGTCGTGGCGGAATTGGTAGACGCACTACCTTGAGGTGGTAGCGCCGCAAGGCGTGGAAGTTCGAGTCTTCTCGACCGCACCATCGTTTTTTGATCTCTGACAATCCTTGATACCCGAGCCCCGAATTGCGGGAATTGAGGTGCTTCCAAGCAAAAGCCTGGAAGCACCGATAGAGGACTTTTGATTCACACCATTCCGGTGTGAACCTAGTCGTGAGGCGTCGTGGCTGCGCCGGTAACAGCGCCTGTTCCGCCACCCACCGCCGCGCCAACTGCAGCGCCAGGTGCGCACCCGATCGGAAGCGTTACGATACAGCCGATCGCCGCGCCAACACCGGCGCCTGCCGTGCCGCCCGCCAGAGCGCGCGCGCCGGGATCGGCGTGCCAATGCCTATCGCGATCATAGTATCCACGGTCGTCGGGATCGGCGAGCCAGCGAACATGCTCATCGTGTTGATGGGCGTCGTACCAATCGGAATTGTAATAGGTAATCGGCGCCGCTTCGCCATAAGCGTACCGCTTATGCACGCGCCAGCAATCGCCGTCCTGATTGCAGGCCACATAAGTTCTGTCGACGGTGGTTTCGGCGCGGGAGGCCGTGGGCGCCATCAAGGTTGCGCCCGCAACAGCGAGCAGCGAACCCAGTCCAAGCGCAGTGTGAAATCTTTTCACCATCTTTCATTGTGGCTAGCCGTCCCCCGACACCGCCCCGTTTAAACGCGGCAAAAAGCCGATGGTTTCCAGCCATCGGCATAGGTTGCGACAGCAAAATCTGGCTTGGCTTTTTGAAAACAGAAGCGGCTGGAGCTTCACTTCGGGACCCCACCACGGCGCACGAGCTTTATGGGCAGGGGCGGCCCTCTCGCTATCTTACATAACGAAAATCGATTGTTTTGACCGATATAATAAGTTGGAATGATCATCCGCTATTCCCCATGTTCGCTGCCAGTAGCATTGGGAAGCCGCCGAATGAACGTCGCCACCAACGAACGCGGTCAGCCTTATGCTTTCTTGTCCGACATCGCTCCCGGTATCGCCCTGTCGGCGATGCTCGCGCTTCTCGCGTTCGGCCTGCATGCGCTTCCCGGCCTTGCCGTCTTCAGCCCGATGATCATGGCCATCCTGCTGGGCATCGGCTTTCACAATCTGGTCGGCACGCCGCGTCGCGCCCGCGAAGGCGTCAAGTTTTCTCTGCGCCGGATATTGCGTCTGGCGATTATCTTGCTCGGCTTGCAACTCACCGCGCAACAGGTCGTCGAAGTCGGCGGCACTGGCGTGGCGATCATCGCCGTCACATTGGTCGCTACATTCGCCGTCACCAAATGGTTCGGCCGTGTGCTCGGCGTGGATCGCAAGCTCGCCGAACTGATCGCGGCGGGCACATCCATTTGCGGCGCGTCCGCCGTCATCGCCACCAACACGGTGACGCGCGCGCCCGACGAAGATGTCGCCTATGCCATCGCGTGCGTAACCGTGTTCGGCAGCATGGCGATGTTTCTCTATCCCGCCTTGCCAGCACTTCTGCATCTCACGCCGCGCGCCTATGGCCTGTGGGCGGGCGCGTCGATCCATGAGATCGCGCAGGTCGTGGCCGCGGCCTTTCAGGCCGGTCACAGCGCGGGCGAATTCGGCACCATCGCCAAGCTCACGCGCGTTTCCATGCTCGCGCCCGTCGTCATCACGCTCGGTCTGATGGCGGCGCGGCGCAGTGGGCAAACGCACTCCAAAGCGGCGGCGCCCATCCCGTATTTCGTGCTGGGGTTCGTGGCACTGGTGATCCTCAACAGCCTCGTCACGATTCCCGCCCATCTGAAAGCCGATATCGTGCTGCTCACCACGTTTCTTCTTTCGCTGTCGCTCGCCGCGATGGGGCTCGAAACCGATCTGCGCAAACTGGCCGCAAAGGGCTTGCGTCCGCTTGCACTGGGCGCGATGTCATGGCTGTTCATTGCAACCTTCAGCCTTGGCCTGGTCGAAGCCTTCGGATGACGTATGACGCTTGAGCAACTTCGCATCTTCGTGGCCGTCGCCGAACGCCAACACGTTACGGCCGCGGCCCAGACGTTGGGCCTCACGCAATCCGCCGCGAGTTCAGCCATCGCCGCGTTGGAGCAGCGTTACAACACCAAATTCTTCCACCGCGTCGGCCGCAGCATCGAACTGACGGAGGAGGGTGCACGTTTTCTGGTCGAAGCCCGCGCAGTGCTTGCCCGCGCCGCCGCCGCCGAACAGACGCTGGACGATCTCAGCGGATTGCGGCACGGCACCTTGCGCATTCACGCCAGCCAAACGAGCGGCGGCTATTGGTTGCCGCGCTATCTGGTGGATTTCCGCAATCTGCATCCCGGTATCGAATTGCAATTCACCATCGGCAACACCGAACAGGTCGCCACTGCCGTGCGCGACGGCATTGCCGACATCGGCTTCATCGAAGGCGCGATAACGGACGCGTCCCTGCGCATCGAAGAAGTGGCGAAAGACAAGTTGCTTCTCGTTGTCGGCGCCCAACATCCGTGGGCGGCGCGCAAATCCATCCAGCCGGCCAACCTTGTCGAGACATCGTGGATCCTGCGTGAGAAAGGTTCCGGCACGCGCGCGATGTTCGAAGCAGCGCTCGCGTCTTTCCACATCAAGTCGTCATCGCTCGAGATCGTGATGGAGCTTGCCTCCAACGAAGCCATCCGCTCCGCCGTCATCGCCGGCAAATCGGCCACCGTGTTGTCCGCATCGGTCGTCGTCGCAGGCCTGGAAGCGGGCTTGCTTCATACCGTGAAACTGAATCTGCCCGACCGCGCCTTCTACGCGCTCATCCACAAGGAACGATATGTAAGCCGCAGCGCGCAGGCGTTTCTTGCCATGATCAAGACGCCCGCCCGGGCAAAACGCGCGTCATAAATCGCCGATTTGCCGAGGCCGGGGCAGGGGTGTATCTGGTGCCGACTTCACCTCGTCCCGGATGCGCAATGATCCCCAACAGTTACCCCACGCTCGACCACGATCTCGGCGACACCGCCGACATGCTGCGCGACACCGCCCGCAGCTTCACGTCGGACCGCATCGCGCCCCGCGCCGACGAGATCGACAAATCCAACCAGTTCCCGCGCGATCTCTGGCCCGAACTGGGCAAGCTCGGCCTGCTCGGCGTCACGGTGGAAGAAGAATATGGCGGCTCTGGCTTGGGCTATCTCGAGCATGTCATCGCGATGGAAGAGATCAGCCGCGGCTCCGCAGCCGTGGGTCTTTCCTACGGCGCCCATTCCAACCTCTGCGTCAATCAGATCCGCCGCAACGGCAGCGAAGAACAGAAGCGCCGCTACCTTCCCAAGCTGATTTCCGGCGATCACCTCGGCGCACTCGCAATGAGCGAAACCGGTTCCGGCTCCGACGTCGTGTCGCTCAAGCTTAAAGCGGAGAAGAAGGGCAGCCGTTACATCCTCAACGGCACCAAAATGTGGATCACCAACGGCCCGCAAGCCGACACACTTGTCGTTTACGCCCGCACCGATCCCGCGCCCGGCCCGCGCGGCATCACCGCCTTCATCATCGAAAAGGGCATGAAAGGTTTCTCCACCGCGCAGAAGCTCGACAAGCTCGGCATGCGCGGCAGCGACACCGGCGAACTCGTGTTCGAAGATTGCGAAGTGCCGGAAGAAAACATCCTCGGCCGCGAAGGCGGCGGCGCGGGCATTCTGATGAGCGGTCTGGATTACGAGCGCGCGGTGCTTGCCGCCGGTCCCATCGGCATCATGCAGAACTGCCTCGACGTGGTGATCCCCTACCTCCACGAACGCAAACAGTTCGGCCAATCCATCGGCAGCTTCCAGCTCATGCAGGGCAAGCTCGCCGACATGTACGTCACGCTCTCCACCGCCCGGTCGTATGTCTATGCCGTGGCGCGTGCCTGCGACCGCGGCCAGACCACCCGCAAGGACGCGGCAGGCGCGATCCTCTACGCCGCCGAAAAGGCGACCTGGATGGCGCTCGAAGCGATCCAATGCCTGGGCGGCAACGGCTACATCAATGACTACCCGACGGGCCGCCTGCTCCGCGACGCGAAACTTTATGAGATCGGCGCAGGCACCAGCGAAATCCGCCGCTGGCTGATCGGGCGCGAATTGTTCGAGGAAACAAGCTGACGTCACCTCCTCCTTCTTGTTAAGCTCCCGGCACAAGCCATTCAAAAACCGGGAGAAACACCTTGATCGACCTGCATCATGTAGGCACCCCCAACGGGCACAAAGTCTCCATCGCTTTGGAGGAAATGGGCCTGCCGTATCGCGTCATCCCCTACAATCTGATGATGGGCGAGCACTTCACGCCCGAGTTCCGCAGGATCAACCCAAACAACAAGCTGCCCGCTATCGTCGACAACGATCCGGCGGATGGCAAAGGCCCGTTCGCCGTCTTCGAGACGGGCGCAATTCTCGTCTACCTCGCGGATAAATCCGGCAAGCTTCTTCCGAGCGACTGGCGCCGCCGCAGCCTCGCGATGCAATGGCTGATGTGGCAGATGGCAGGCCTCGGCCCCATGCACGGACAAGCCCATCATTTCGTCCGTTATGCGCCGGACGGCCAGCCCTACGCGGTGGATCGCTACATGAAGGAAGCGCGCAGGCTGCTGCATGTCCTCGAATACCGCCTCAACGAAGCCGAATATCTAGCGGAGGAATATTCCATCGCCGATATCGCCTGCTGGCCGTGGGTGCGTGCCACCCGCATGATCGACATCGATCTTGCCGAATTTCCGGCCACCCAAAAATGGTGGAATAAGATAAACGAACGCCCCGCGATTCTGGCAGGCACCGGTAGCAAGGATTTGGCGACCCCGCCGAGCTACGGCCAGAAGCGCGCACAACTGACGCCGGAGCAATGGTCCAACCTGTTCGGCGACCGCATGCTCGCCGCATCCGAGAAGAGGTAGTTATGTGGAACGAAGTCGTGATCCTTTCCGGCGCCCGTACCCCGATGGGCGGCTTTCAAGGCGAACTTGGCGGCGTCAGCGCGCCGCAACTCGGCGCCACCGCCATCCGCGCCGCGATTGAACGCGCAGGCATCGCAGCGATCGACGTCACCGAAACCCTGATGGGCAATGTGTTGCCCGCAGGCGTCGGCCAAGCCCCTGCGCGCCAAGCCTCGATCTTCGCAGGTGTTCCCGACAGCGTACCCTGCACCACGATCTCGAAAGTCTGCGGCTCCGGCATGAAAGCGGTGATGATTGCTGCCGACCAATTGGGCCTCGGCCACGCCGACATCATCGTGGCAGGCGGCATGGAGTCGATGACGAACTCCCCCTACCTGCTGCCGAAAGCCAGAGGCGGTTACCGTTTGGGTCACGGCGAAATCAAAGACCACATGTTCCTCGACGGTCTCGAAGACGCCTACGAACACCGCCTGATGGGCACCTATGCGGAAGACGCCGCACGCCACTACCAATTCACCCGCGAAGCACAGGATGCCTACGCCACGGAATCCCTGAACCGCGCCAAACGCGCCCAAACCGACGGCGCTTTCAAAGATGAAATCGCCGCCGTAAAAATAAGCGGGAAGGGCGGCGACATCGAAATCGCAGCCGACGAACAACCCCGCAAAGCCGACCCTGCAAAAATCCCGACGCTGAAACCCGCCTTCGCGAAAGACGGCACGGTGACGGCAGCAAATTCCTCCTCGATCTCCGATGGCGCAGCAGCGTTGGTATTGGCCCGCGCCGACGTCGCCAAAGATCGCGGCTTGAAACCCATCGCCCGCATCGTCGCGCAAGCCAGCCACGCTGCCGAACCCCGCTGGTTCACCACCGCCCCTGTCGGCGCGATCAAGAAAGTGCTGGCCCAAACCGGCTGGACCAAAGACGACGTAGACCTGTTCGAAATCAACGAAGCCTTCGCCAACGTCGCCATGATCGCGATGCGCGACTTGGGCCTCGACCACGCGAAGGTCAACGTCAACGGCGGCGCCTGCGCACTGGGCCACCCCATCGGCGCCAGCGGAGCCCGCATCATCGTGACGCTGCTGAATGCGCTTCAAAAGCGAGGCGGCAAACGCGGCATCGCCAGCCTCTGCATCGGCGGCGGCGAAGCAACGGCTGTTGCGGTGGAGTTGCTCTAGATCGGGTTTGAAAAATTGAACGCTGAACAAGCCATAGCCCTCGCCGTAATCCTGGCCTTGTTGTCGGGTGTCTGGGCGATGCACCGTACCAGAGCGGCGTGGGACAAAACATCTTCTGTTGATCGTAAGCGGTTTAGTCTTCGGGGCTTGTTCATCTGGGGGATCTGTTTTTTGTTAGGTATCCTGTTTGGTTTGGTGGCCAACTTTTGGCTGCGAAACGGTCCTTTGAAACTTGTTTTCGGAATCGGTGCGGTAATTTTCGCAGGTGGTGCAATTGGTTTTCTTGGTTTGTATCTAGGATTCGAGCTTAGCTCTTTATGGCGCCGCGGAATGCGGAAGTTATTTCTCAGCCATAAGGACCAGTTTTAATTTTTTGTATCGATCGAACGACAGGCCGCGTTCAGTTCGAAAAATATCCCGGCTGCCCAATGTCGGCGATGAGCCCGATCTCTTTCGGCTTCCATCCCAGTTCGGCTTGCGTCAACGCGCTGGAAGCAGGCATGTCGAGGCCGGCGAACATACCGATCCAGCCGAAATGCGCGGGTGCTTCTTCGGGCGTTATCGAACGCACCGGCACGTTAAGGTGTTTCGCAAAGACCTCCGCCATTTCGCGTGTGGCAACACCTTCATCGGACACGGCGTGATAAGCCGCACCCGCTCTGCCTTTCTCCAGCGCGAGCCTGTAGAGGCGCGCGACATCGAGCCTGTGCGCCGCCGGCCAGCGCTCATGGCCATCGCCGACATAGGCCGCAACGCGCTTCTCGCGCGCAACTTCGTAGAGATACCCCACAAAGCCCGCCTTGCCTTCGCCGCCATGCACCTGCGGCAGGCGTATCGCCATCGCGCGCACGCCGCGTGAGGCAAATTCGAACGCCGCTTGCTCGGACACGCGCGGAACGCCATCGCCGGAACGGGCAACGTCCCTCTCTACCGCCAGCCGGCCGGGCGCGAGAAAACCCACGCCTGATGTCACAACAAGCGGCTTGTTCGTGCCTTCCAGCACGCTACCCATCGCTTCGATGGCGCGTTTGTCGATCTGTCCGTTCTCGGCGAACTTCGCGAAATCGTGGATGAAGGCGAGATGGATCACCCCGTCCGCATTCTTCGCGCCGCTCTTGAGGCTTTCGAGATCCTCAAGCGAACCGCGATGAACCTCCGCACCCATTTTCCTTAGCGCATCGGCATTGGCATCGGAGCGCGCCAGCCCCACCACCTGATGGCCGTTCGCGATCAATTCTTTGGTCGTGGCTGTGCCGATGAATCCGGCAGCACCTGTTACGAATACACGCATGTTCGAACTCCACCGATCAGTGATTGGCGATTGCGTTCAATTCCGCCAGAACATCCGGCGATAGTTTCAGTTCCGCCGCGGCCAGATTTTCGCGCAGATGCGCAAGCGAAGACGTTCCGGGAATAAGCAGCATGTTCGGCGAACGTTGCAGCAGCCACGCAAGCGCGACCTGCATCGGCGTCGCGCCCAGCCGCGCCGCTACGCTGGATAACGCAGATGATTGCAACGACGAGAATCCGCCCAGCGGGAAGAACGGAACATATGCGATGCCGCTGGCGGCAAGTTCATCGACCAGCGCATCGTCGTGGCGATGAACCAGATTGTAATGGTTCTGCACGCAAACCACGTCCGCGATGTTGCGCGCCTCCGCGACCTGCTTCGAGGTCACATTGCTCAGGCCGATATGGCGAATAAGCCCTTGCCGTTGCAGTTCCGCCATCGTCGCGAACAACGGTTCGATCGAACCTTCCGACGGTTCGTGAATCTTCCCCATGATCCGCAGATTGACGATATCGAGCGCATCAATCCCCAGATGGCGCAGATTGTCGTGCACCGCGCTCGTCAATTCCGCAGGCGAGAACGCCGGAAGCCAGGATGCGTCTTCCCCGCGTTTAGCACCGAGCTTGCTGACGATGACGAGATCCTTGGGATAGGGATGCAACGCCTCGCGGATCAGCTTGTTAACGACATACGGCCCATAATAGTCGCTGGTGTCGATGTGATTGACGCCGGCGGCCACAGCCTCGCGCAACACCTTGATGGCGGCATCGTGGTCTTTCGGGGGCCCGAACACGCCGGGCCCGGCCAATTGCATCGCGCCATAACCCAGCCGCCGAACGGTCAGGTGCGTACCGGGAAAGGAGAAGGTCCCGCCGAGGGCGGTTTCCGTCTTGCTCATGGGATTCCACTTTCTGCGCTTTGGCTCTGTGCCGGCGGCGGCTTTGCGGCATACTGCCGACCGTGTTCTATAAGATCACTCTAACACGAATACTCTTGCGAGAGCAATATGTCCTCTATCCGCCTTTTCATTCTGTCCTCCTTCGATGAATTCGGCCCCATGCACGGCCATCTGCTGCGCTCCATCGCCGAGAAGATGAAGGTGCCGCTGTGGACCGACATTTCGGTCGGCGCGGTCTATGGCGCGATGAAGCGGCTGGCAGCGGAAGGTTTGCTGCGCGAAACCGGCCGCGAGCAGGAAGGCAAGCGGCCCACACGGCAGGTCTACGAGATCACGCCCGAAGGCCGCCGTCTGCTCGATCGGTTGCGCCGTGAGGGATTGAGCGAAATCTGGTTCAAGCCCGATCCCTTCGATCTCGCACTGACGCGGATGGACGCGAAGATCCAGAAAACCCTGCCGCAGATCATCGCCAGACGACTGGAAGCGGTGAAAGCCGCGCTGGCCGAGCGCCGCCGCATCGGGGCCGAGGCAAAGGCCCATGCGGGCCTCGCCAAGCAATGGGTGCTCAAGCACACAGAATACCGGCTCGAAGCCGAAATCCGCTACCTCACCGATCTGCTGAAAGCTTCGGGCGATATAGCCGCCGAAAAGCGCAAAGTGTGAGCGAAACCGGCTAAGCCATATGCGCGAAGGCGAGGGCTTATGTATGTTGCCCCCGGAGTGAATCGATGCCCCAGATAAAGTCCAATTCCAGCACAACGTCCGCCGCCTTCAAGTCAAACGCTTCCGCAATGGCCGCGTTGGTCGAAGACCTTCGCACCCGTATGGCAACAGCGGCGCTCGGCGGCGACGAACGCTCCCGCAAGCGTCATGTGGAACGCGGCAAGCTGCTGCCGCGCGAGCGCGTCGAGCGGCTGATCGATCCGGGTTCGCCGTTCCTCGAACTCTCGCCGCTCGCCGCTTACGGAATGTATGACGGCGATATCCACGCTGCAGGAATCATCACCGGTATCGGCCGCGTGTCGGGCCGCGAATGCGTGATCGTCTGCAACGATGCCACAATCAAGGGCGGCACCTATTATCCGGTCACCGTAAAAAAACATCTGCGCGCGCAAGAGATCGCCCAACAGAACCGTCTGCCCTGCATCTATCTGGTCGATAGCGGCGGCGCGAACCTGCCGAACCAGGCAGAGATATTCCCCGACCGCGAACATTTTGGCCGTATCTTCTTCAACCAGGCGAATATGAGTGCACAGGGTATTCCCCAGATCGCAAGCGTCATGGGCTCCTGCACCGCGGGCGGCGCGTATGTGCCTGCGATGAGTGATGAAACCATCATCGTCAAGAACCAGGGTACGATCTTCCTTGGCGGCCCGCCGCTGGTGAAAGCCGCCACCGGCGAAATCGTCACCGCCGAAGAACTGGGTGGCGCCGATACGCATGCGAAAATCTCCGGCGTCGCCGACCACTACGCCAACAATGACGAACACGCGCTCGCCATCGCGCGTCGCATCGTCGCCAATCTGAACACGCAGAAACAACCGAACATCCCGCTCGCAACCCCGCGCCCGCCGGCTTACGACACCGCCGAACTCGACGGCATCATCCCGCCCACGCTGTCCACGCAGTATGACGTGCGCGAAGTCATCGCCCGCCTGGTCGACGGTTCCGAACTCGACGAGTTCAAGATGACCTACGGCACCACCATCGTTACCGGCTTCGCGCACATCGAAGGCATGCCCGTCGGCATCGTCGCCAACAACGGCATCCTGTTCAGCGAATCGGCGCTCAAAGCCGCACACTTCATCGAATTGTGCTGCCAGCGCCGCATCCCGCTGCTGTTCCTGCAGAACATCGCAGGTTTCATGGTCGGCAAGAAATACGAACAGGGCGGTATCGCCAAAGACGGCGCGAAAATGGTGACTGCCGTCGCCTGTGCGCAGGTGCCGAAGATCACCCTCATCATCGGCGGCAGCTACGGCGCCGGCAATTACGGCATGTGCGGCCGCGCCTATTCTCCGCGCTTCCTTTTCTCGTGGCCCAACAGCCGCATCAGCGTCATGGGCGGCGAACAGGCAGCCAGCGTCCTTGCTACCGTCCACCGCGATGCAGACAAATGGACGCCGGAACAAGCCGAAGCCTTCAAAGCCCCCATCCGCCAGCAATACGAAGACGAGGGCAATCCGTATTACGCAACAGCGCGCCTCTGGGACGATGGCATCATCGCACCGAGCGACACGCGGCGCGTGCTGGCGCTGGCGCTATCGGCGTGCCTCAATGCGCCGATCCCAGACACGAAGTTCGGCGTGTTCAGAATGTGACCTGCGCGAGCTAGGGCAGCGCCCGTAACAGCACGTCGAACTTCCGCGCCAGCGTGTGCGCATCTCCCGGCCAGCGCGCGGAAAGATAATTCCCGTCTTCCACCACGAACGCCGGCGTTTCGTCGATGGCCGTGTCGCGGGCGGTGCCTTGGGTCTTGCGTTTGTAATAGTCGTCGTTCAGCGGCACGTCCTTGAAATCGTCCTCGTCGGCGAGTGCGCGGGTCACTTCGGCTTGCACACTCATATAGCCCGGCGGTTGGCCCGCGTCTTCCAGATAGGTGCGGTAGTAATTCGGGTCCCAGAACCGGGCGACGCGTCCGATGGTCCAGGCAAGTTTCTCCTGCCGCCATGTCAGCGCCGTCGTCTTGCGCCCATGCAAAACCGATTTCCCCGTCGCCGGATCAATGCTGCGCGCTGCCAGCAATACACCGTGGCAGATCGCGGCGACCGGTTTTCCCGCCGTCATGAACGCCACCACCAGCCGCTGCAACACGGGGCTTTCGAGATAGCTGCGCATCCCCGCCGCGCGATGGCCGCCCGGCAGGAACAGTCCGTCGAATTCATCGGCCTCCACGCGCGGCCATTTCTTGGGCGCGCGGAATTTGGAGTCGTCCAGCATCTCGTCGTAGGCATCGCGCGCATCCGTGTTCGCGCCCAACAGCGAACCGACCAGCGTAAAGCGCTTCAGGAACGGCACGCCCGACCACACATCCAGCCCGCGGCCCGTCACCATGATCTCGTCTGCGCGCCCCACCGCGCCGGTCTCGGTGGCGAAGGTGATCGCGTGGCCCCGTTCGCGCAGCACGCGCCAGGTCACCGCCACCTCCGTCGGGTCGAAATCGCGGTCCGGTATGGGAATCAGTACGCGTGCCATCAGGCCCCCAAAACGAGCGCGTTCTACCCCGAAAAGCCGCGGCCTTGAAGCGGTTGCGACAGGAAGGGGCGCGGGCTAAGGAAGCCCTCAATGTTCAAATCCCTTCTGGTTGCCAACCGAGGAGAAATCGCCGTCCGTGTCATGCGCACGGCGCAGCGGCTGGGCATACGCACAATCGCCGTTTATTCCGATGCCGACGCAGGCTCGATGCACGTTGCGATGGCCGATGAGGCCATACGCATCGGCCCTGCCGCCGCGCGCGAAAGCTACCTCAACATCGAAGCCGTTCTCGCCGCCGCGAAAGCCGCCGGTGCACAAGCAATCCATCCCGGGTATGGGTTCCTTTCCGAAAACGCCGAATTCGCCGAAGCCTGCGCGAGCGCCAAGATCGCCTTCGTCGGCCCGCCGCCGTCGGCCATCCGCGCGATGGGCCTGAAAGACCGCGCCAAGGCGTTGATGCAGAAGGCGGGCGTGCCTGTCGTTCCCGGTTATCTGGGTGACGATCAATCTCCCAAACATCTCGCAGCCGAAGCTGCGAAAACCGGTTACCCCGTTCTCATCAAAGCCGTGGCCGGCGGCGGCGGCAAAGGCATGCGCAAGGTCGAGGCGGCGGCGGAGTTCGACGCCGCACTCGAAAGCGCCAAGCGCGAAGCCAAATCTTCCTTCAACGACGATCGCGTGCTGATCGAAAAATACGTCTCTCGTCCGCGCCACATCGAAGTGCAAGTGTTCGCCGATGCGCATGGCAATGCCGTGCACCTGTTCGAACGCGATTGCTCGCTGCAACGCCGCCACCAGAAGGTGATCGAGGAAGCCCCCGCGCCCGGCATGAGCGAAGCGATGCGCGCCAGCATCGGCGCGGCTGCGGTGAAGGCGGCACAGGCCGTGAACTATGTCGGCGCGGGCACCATCGAATTCATCGCGGATGCTTCCGAAGGGCTGAGGCCCGACCGCATCTGGTTCATGGAAATGAACACGCGCCTGCAGGTGGAGCATCCCGTTACCGAAGCCATCACCGGCCTCGATCTCGTCGAATGGCAGCTCGAAGTCGCCGCCGGTCGCAAATTGCCAAAGCAGCAGCATGAACTGAAAATCCACGGTCACGCCGTCGAAGCCCGCCTTTATGCGGAAGATCCGCGCAAGGGTTTCCTGCCGTCCATCGGCACGTTGCAACGCCTGCGATTCGGCGAAGGCGAAAACATCCGCATCGATACCGGCGTTCGCGAAGGCGATGCCGTAACTCCTTTCTACGATCCTATGATCGCCAAAGTGATTGCATGGGACGAAGACCGCAAAGGCGCGGCCACGAAACTTGCCACGGCGTTGGCGCATTCGCAGGTTGCGGGCGTTGCCACCAACGCGGGTTTCCTCGTCCGCACCTTGCGGAACGGGGATTTTCTGGCGGACGACATCGATACCGGATTCATCGACCGCCATCTGACGGAACTTGTCACCGCACCGCCCGCCACGACCGCGTTGCCGCAAGCTGTTGAATTCCTGCTGGCCGAACGCGCGCGCGCCGATCACTCCGACCCCTGGAACG
>DATKJT010000049.1:0-18453 GCA_035543495.1 Rhizomicrobium sp.
TTTGTTAGGAGGAGGGCAATGATGAAGCGCACGATCATATTTCTGGCGGCGATCTTTTCGGCGACGGCGGCACTCGCCGCCGACGAGTTCGCCATCGGCCCCATCAAAACCGGCATGACCTATGATGAAGTCCGCGCCGCCACGCCCGGTGCGGAGTGGAAGCCCATGCCGTTTCGCGGCATCGCCGCCGCCAACGCGTTTCAATTGGGCGGCCTCGCGTTCGGCGCGCAATACGTCCCCGAACCGTGGGACCGCTATCACATCTTCGCCTCGCACGCCTCCAGGCTCACGGATGTCGCCTCCTGCCGTGCCAACTACGAAAAGGTGACGAACGTCGTGCAATCGTCCGTCGGCGACTTGAATGCCCCGCCGGAATTCGATCCGTCCGAAATCGGCTATGCCGCGAAACAGAGCGAAGTGAAAATCGGCGACGGCACGGCGCTTCTCATCCAGCATGTCGACAATGCCAAGCCTGAAAGCGAATGGCCCTTCGAATTGAGCGCCGTTGTCCACGAAGGCGACACCACCATCAATATGAGCGGCGAAGTCCATCCCGCGATGGGCGACAAGCCCGCCCAATGCATCGTCCGTGTCACGCTGGGCGAATACACCAAACGCCCGCGAAAGGGCACGGTCGCCTTCAACGATCTGGTGTTCACCGCCGAACCCAGCCTCAGCCGCCTGCATCACAGCCTCGACAACGTGGCCCCGCCCGCGGCGCCAATCACCGTCGCGCTCGATTGCACGATCGATGACAATGACGGCCACCTCGAAAACTGCAAACCCGATTCCGCCAACGATCCCACGGCGCAATCCTATGCCGGCGTCGCACTCGCGCGCGCCAACGACTATCGCGTCGCCGACAAGACAAGCAGCGGCAAGTGGACTCCCGGCGAAAGCACCACACTCCAAATCCATATCGCCGCTGGCGACCGCCACGACGACGCGCGTGTCAGCATCGCAAAACAATCGCTCTTGAAATTCACCGCCTATCCGCGTCCGGAGGAAATGATCCGTTTCTATCCGCAGGACGCATTGGCGGCAGGCGCCTCGACCGAAATCGAAGTCGGTTGCGTGATCCAGACGGATTTCTCCGCCATCTGCCCGGAGATTTCGGTGCCGTCCGGCCCATTCCAGGCGCAATTCCGCGCCGCTGCATCGAATATCGTCACGGTCTATCGCGTGGCGCCAACACTGAGCGACGGATCGAGCGCGGTCGGCGCTGGCTTCCGCGCGAAACTCAAACTGTCCCCGTGACCGACGCCGACCACATGCACCACGCCCTGATGCTGGCGGACCGCGCGCTGGGAACGGTCGCGCCCAACCCGGCGGTCGGGTGCGTAATCGTGCGTGACGGCATCGTCGTGGGTCGCGGTCACACCCAACGCGGCGGCCGTCCGCACGCCGAAGCGATGGCGTTGCAACAGGCAGGCACCGCCGCACGCGGCGCAACCGCTTACGTCACGCTCGAACCTTGCGCGCATCTCGGCCAGACGCCGCCTTGCGCCAACGCACTCATCGAAGCCGGTATCGAACGCGTGGTTGCGGCCATCGAAGATCCCGATCCGCGCGTCTCCGGCCGCGGTTTCCAGATGCTGCGCGAAGCGAACATCAAAGTCGAAACCGGCCTGCTGCGCGAAGAAGCCGCCGCACAGAACGCAGGCTTCTTCCTGCGCATCGCAAAAAAGCGCCCGCTGGTGACGTTGAAGATCGCCGTCAGCGCCGACAACAAAATCGCCCGCGCTCCCGGCGGCGACCAATGGATCACCGGCGAAGAAGCCCGCCGCTTCGGCCACCTGCTGCGCGCGCGTCACGACGCCATCCTCGCCGGCATCGAAACCGTTCTCGCCGACGATCCCGAACTCACCTGCCGCATTCCGGGTCTCGAAAACCGCTCGCCGGTCCGTGTCGTGCTCGACAGCGCGCTGCGCCTTCCGCTCAAATCAAAGCTCGTCCAAACCGCGCGCAAATTCCCGCTGCTCGTCTTCACCGTGCAAAAGGGCGGCGAACAACTGACCGCGGCGGGTGCGACCGTTATCCCCGTCACCCCGGACGCGCAGGGCAGACCCGACCCCCACGCAGTTCTGGGCGATCTGGCCGCACGCGGCATCACCCGGCTTCTGGTCGAAGGCGGCACGGCGGTGGAGAACGCCTTCCTCTTCCAAACCCTTGCCGACAGGCTGGAGATCTTCCGCAGCCCCGTCACGGCGGGCGAGGGCGGCCGCCCAGCCCCCGATTTTCCGCTGGAAAATTATGGTCTTTCGGGTCGTCGCGTGCTGGGCTCCGACATGCTGGAAAGCTACGCGGTCAGGGCCTAAAACAAATCCATGTTTACCGGAATCGTGACAGATGTCGGCCAGGTCCGGCACATCGAAAAGCGCGGCGACACGCATATCGTGGTCGGCACGCATTATGACCCTTCGGCCATCGAGATCGGCGCGTCCATCTCGTGCTCTGGCGCGTGCATGACCGTTGTCGACAAGGGCGATGAAAAGGACCGCTGGTTCGCTTTCACCGCGTCGGGCGAAACGCTCTCCAAGACCACGCTCGGCGATTGGAAGGTGGGCGATCCCGTCAACCTCGAACGCGCCATGCGCGTGGGCGACGAATTGGGCGGCCACATCGTCACCGGCCATGTCGATGGCGTGGCCGAAGTGAAGTCCGTCATCCCGGAAGGCGAATCCACGCGCGTGATCTTCGAAGCGCCCGTTTCGGTCGCCCGCTTCATCGCGCCCAAGGGCTCCGTCGCGCTGGACGGTATCTCGTTGACCGTGAACGAGGTCGACGGCTCGCGCTTCGGCGTCAACATCATTCCACATACGTCCAAGGTCACGACCTTCGGGCGGCTAAAACCGGGTGCAAAAGTGAATCTCGAAGTCGACCTGATGGCGCGTTACGTCGCCCGCCTGGTGAACCGATGACAGAACCGTCGGTCTATCACGACTATATTTCTCAAATCGAAGACGTCATCGAAGACGCGCGCAACGGCAAGATGTTCATCCTTGCCGATGCCGAGGATCGCGAGAACGAAGGCGATCTCGTCATCCCCGCGCAGATGTGCACGCCGCAAGCCGTGAACTTCATGGCGAAATACGGCCGCGGCCTGATCTGCCTGTGCCTCACGCAGGACCGCGCCAACGCGCTGTCGCTGCCGATGATGACGCAGTTCAACGGCTCGCCGCATCAAACCGCGTTTACGGTTTCCATCGAAGCGCGCGAAGGCGTCTCCACTGGCATCTCCGCGCACGACCGCGCCCACACCATCGCGGTGGCCATCGATCCCACCAAGGGCCCGCAAGACATCGTGATGCCCGGCCACGTCTTCCCGCTGGTCGCCCGTCACGGCGGCGCGCTGGTTCGCGCCGGCCACACCGAAGCCGCGGTCGACATCGCACGTCTCGCCGGTCTCTATCCCGCGGGCGTCATCTGCGAAATCATGAACGACGACGGTTCGATGGCGCGCATGCCCGACCTCGTTCAGTTCGCGCAGTTCCACGGCATCAAGATCGGCACCATCGCCGACCTCATCGCCTACCGCCGCAAATACGATCACCTCATCAACCGTGCCGTCGAGACGACGTTCGAAAGCCACAATGGCGGCACCTGGAAGATGATGGTGTTCGTCAACACCATCGACTACGCCGAACATATCGCGCTGGTGAAAGGCGATGTCGCCGGTCCCGATCCGGTGCTGGTGCGCATGCACGCCATCAACATCTTCTCCGACATGCTGCGTTACAAGCCGTATGAGCGCGACGTGCTGGGCGAATCCATGCGCATCATCGCGGAGGAAGGCAGGGGCGTCGTTGTCGTCCTGCGCCAGACGCGCCCGACCTTCGTCACCGACACCCTGCTGCGCCGGATGCCGGAAGACATCGACCGCCGCCGCGTGAAGGAATACGGCGTCGGCGCGCAAATCCTTCTCGACCTCGGCGTCGAAAACATGATCCTGCTCACCGACACGCCGGAAAAGAAAGCAGTCGCGCTGGAAGGCTACGGCCTCAACATCGTCGGCACCCATCCCATCCGCGGCCCAAAGGACAGCGCATGACCAACGTACTTATTGTCGAAGCGCGGTTCTATTCGCACATCGCGGACATGCAGCTTGATGGCGCAAGGAAGGCGCTGGAAAAAGCGAATGCCCAATTCGACGTCATCACAGTCCCCGGCGCGCTCGAAATCCCGCCTGCCATCGCCTTCGCCGCCAAGGCCGCCGAAGGCGCGGGCAAGAGCTATGAAGGCTACGTCGCACTCGGCTGCGTGATCCGCGGCGAGACCTATCATTTCGAAATCGTCGCCAATGAATCCGCGCGCGGCCTGATGGAGCTGGGCCTGCATCACGGTCTCTGCATCGGCAACGGCATCCTCACCGTCGAAAACGAACAGCAGGCGCTGGTCCGCGCCGCAGCGGACGACGGCGACAAAGGCGGCGATGCCGCGCGCGCCTGCTTGGCGCTGATCGAAACCCGGAACAAGCTCGGCGTCCACCGATGACCGATCTTCATCAGCCGCGCCGCGCCGCCCGTCTGGCGGCGGTGCAGGCCATCTATCAGATGGAATTGACCGGGCTCGACGCCGACGAAGTGGTCGAAGAATTTTTCGCGCATCGTTTCGGCCGCGACGAACTGCGTGCGCTCGGCGAACCGGACGCGGAATTCTTCGGCGATCTGGTGCGCGGCGTTCCCCATCACCAGGACGAAATCGACAAGGCCATCGCCCAAAGCCTTTCTGCCGATTGGAAACTCAGTCGCGTTGATTCCATTTTGCGCGCCATCCTGCGCACCGGGGTCTACGAATTCATCGCGCGGCGCGACGTGCCGGCCAAAGTGGTGATCGACCAATATGTCGACATCGCCCATGCCTTCTTCGAGAAGGACGAACCGTCCTTCGTGAACGCATCGCTCGACAAGATCGCCCGTCGCAAGCGCGCCACAGAATTCGGCGAAACGCCCCCCGATGACGAACTCCAGTTTTAATTTTTCAGACCCTCCCCTTGAGGGAGGGTCGAAAAATCCGTCAGGATTTTTCGGGGAGGGGTCAATGCGGGAACAACTTGGACCCCTCCCCGAAAAATTCGTCGCTGCGCGTCGAATTTTATCGACCCTCCCTCAAGGGGAGGGTTTGGCTTGCTCCGGGTGCGCCCATGCCTAACCGCCCATCCGAATTCGAACTCATTGCCGAACTCTTCGCGCCATTGGCCGAAGCGCCCGGCGCGCTCAAACTCACCGACGACGCGGCCCTCATCGCCCCACCCGCGGGCCACGAACTTGTCATCACCACCGACGCGCTCGTCGAGGGCGTGCATTTTCTCGCCGACGATCCGCCCGCACTCATCGCCAAGAAAGCCCTGCGCGTAAACCTCTCCGATCTCGCCGCCAAAGGAGCGGAAGCGGCCGGTTATCTCCTCGCGCTCTCGCTGCCATCCAGCACCGACATGGAGTGGCTCAAACACTTCGCCGAAGGCCTCAAACAGGACCAGCGCGAATTCGCCATCTCGCTCTACGGCGGCGACACCACCGCAACACCCGGCCCGCTCACCATCGCGATCACGGCGTTCGGATTTGTACCCAAGGGAAAAATGATCCGGCGCTCAGGTGCCATGCCGGACGATCTCGTCTTCATCTCCGGCACAATCGGCGACGGCGGCGCGGGCCTCGCACTTCTGCGCGAACACAAAGACGTTTCCCATGCCGTCCGCGATTTCCTCGTTCATCGTTATCGGGAACCGCGCCCGCGCCTCGCTCTCGGCCATGCGCTGCGTGGCATCGCCAATGCGGCGCTCGATGTTTCCGACGGCCTGCTCGCCGATCTCGGCCACATCGCCGAAACCTCGGGTGTGCGTATCGAAGTCAATGCCGCCAGCCTGCCGCTGTCGGCTGCGTTGCAAGCCCTGTGGGGCGATGAAAGCGCCGCGCGTATCCGCGCCGCCACCGCGGGCGACGACTACGAAATTGCCTTCACGGTTGCGCCCCGTCACATCGAGCAGCTGTTGAAATCGGCCCGCGATACAACCGCCATTACGGAGATTGGCCGTGTGTCGCCCGGCGAAGGCGTGAGTCTGGTGGATGCGAACGGCCGCGAAATCGCCGTCGCGCACAAGGGCTATCTGCATTTCTGATAAAGTGCTTCGTCGCGACCTGTCAGCGCCGATACATCCCAAATATCATGAATTCGTTTTGGCGGCTTACATGGCGGATGGCAGAGCATCGCGAAGTGCTGATCGCGTTTGCTGGCATGGAAGTTGCTCCTTCGGCGATGTAACTCCGCAGGAAATGGGTCGATGGTGAGCACTTCAAGAAACGCAGTTTTGTCTTTTGCCGTTGTGGCAGCGCTCGCGGCCGCGCAACCTGCCTCCGCTGAGGTCTTCACCATCGGCGACAGCTTCACGGTCTCCGGCGGAAATTCGCCGGATTCGTTTTCTCAGTCGGTTCCGTTTCAGACGGGCACGGTGTCGCTGGATGGCGGCGCGCTGAACCTCACTATTTCGATTGTCCCGCTCGGCGATGCTGCGCAAAACGAATGGGTCGTTTTCCAGTACCAGACGGCGAACGGCGATCCGCTGTCTCTGTCGAATCTGAGCTGGCATCTCGACCAAATCGGATTGCCCGCGGCCGTTCCGGTCAATTTCGTCGGTGATTTCACGCAATTCACCGACGCGAACGGGACGCCCTTCGATCAGACGATTTCGATTTTCGGCCAGGGTCTGATGGGCAACCCGGTGCCCGGCGGAGCCGGAAACGGAGAAGGCACGCTCGGCTACGCCGCGCCGTTCCCGGCAGGTCCGCTCCCCGATCTGGGCGCCTTTGCCAATCCGTTCGGCTTCGTCACCAACGCTTTGGGCACAACCGACGTCTATGGCTTCACGCAGGCTCTGGAGTTCGCACCTCAGACGCCCATCACGCCTCCGTCCGGGGCCCCCGAACCGCTGACATTTTCTCTGTTTGCGGCTGGGCTGGCCGGTCTGGGTGTGGCGCGCCGGCGCAAGGCCTGAACGACTTATGGGAGGCGCGGCGGTCGCAGCAGGCTGCGCCCGCCGCTAACCTTCCCTTAGGCCGGATTTGGCATCCTCGAAGCCATGATCCGCCGCCTTTCTACCTTCGCGCTGATGGCCCTGCTGGCCACGCCCGTCTTCGCGGCGGAGGGCGAAAAAGCGCCCGACAAGGACGCGAAGAACGCCCCCGGCACCAGCGTGGAGATGCCCCCCATCATCTCGCCGATGGACGATGCAGACGGCAGGCTTTCGGGCTACGCCTACATCACCTGCACAATCATCGCGAAGTCGCCGGACGTGGCGGTCGCCATTCGTGCCAAAACGCCCTTTATCCAGGATGCTTTCGTGCGCGATGTGAACGCGGCGCCCGTCGCGCTCGCCACCGATATCACCCAGGTCGATAAGCCCGGCGTCGCCAACCGCTTCCTCGCCGATGCGCGCAAGGTCATGGGCGCGGGCAAGGTGGTCTCGCTGTCGATCACGGCGGTTCAGATGTCGGCCCTGCGCGCCGGCCCACCCAGCAACGTGCCCCAGGACAAGCTCCCTCAGGCCGATGCCCAACCGCAGGCGGCAAAGCCCGCCCCGGAACCTGAGAAAACAGGGTCTTAGCCCGTCGGGCTACGACAAAACGTCACCAACGAATTGTTGCCTCCCGGTTAGGCATTTGGCATGTTCCCGCCGCCCTTGAAGCGGTGGGTCACCTCCGGCCGGCCATGGGGATCGGCCGTGCATTCGGCCCGGCCGGGCATCCAAAAACTCTGCACGAGGGAAATATGAACTTGCAGCTAGAACTCGTTCTTGCTTGCGGCGTTCTTGCGCTCATTTACGGCGGCCTGACCGTTCGGTCGGTTCTCGCCCAGAGCGCGGGCAATGCGCGTATGCAGGAAATCGCCGCCGCGATTCAGGAAGGCGCAGCCGCCTATCTGAACCGGCAATACACCACCATCGCCATCGCGGGCGTGGTGATCTTCATTCTCGCCTTTGCGATCTTCGGATGGCAGGTGGCCGTGGGCTACCTGATCGGTTCGACCTTTTCGGGTCTTGCCGGTTACATCGGCATGAACGTGTCGGTGCGCGCCAACGTGCGCACCACGGAAGCGTCGCGTCAGGGATTGGCGCAAGGCCTTTCCATCGCGTTCCGCTCCGGTGCGGTGACGGGGATGCTCGTTGCCGGTCTCGGCCTTCTGGCCGTTGCCGGTTACTACGCGTTCCTCACGCTCGGCCTGCATCTGGATCTGGCCGATGAAACGCAAGGCCGCATCATCACCAACGCGCTTGTGGCGCTCGGCTTCGGCGCTTCGCTGATCTCGATCTTTGCCCGTCTCGGCGGCGGCATCTTCACCAAGGGTGCGGACGTCGGCGGCGACATGGTCGGCAAGGTCGAAGCGGGCATTCCCGAAGACGACCCGCGCAACCCCGCCACCATCGCCGACAACGTGGGCGACAATGTGGGCGATTGCGCAGGCATGGCCGCCGACCTGTTCGAAACCTATGCGGTGACGACGGTGGCGACGATGGTTCTGGCCTCGATCTACTTCACGGGTGCGGAAAAGACGGCGCTGATGCTCTATCCGCTCGCTATCGCGGGCGTGTGCATCATCACCTCGATCATCGGCACGTTCTTCGTCCGCCTGGGCGCGTCCAAGAACATCATGGGCGCTCTCTACAAGGGCATCATCGCGACGGGCATTCTTTCGCTCATCGTGCTGTGGCCGCTGACGGATTGGATCGTGGGTCTCGACCGCACGCTGACGACCAGCATCGGCCTTTCCTATACGGGCCGCGATCTCTTCTTCTGCGGCGTCGCAGGCCTCGTTGTGACCGGCCTCATCATCTGGATCACCGAATACTACACCGGCACGAACTTCCGTCCGGTGAAGGTGATTGCGAAGGCGTCGGTAACCGGACACGGCACCAATGTCATCCAGGGTCTCGCGGTCTCGATGGAATCGACCGCACTTCCCGCGCTCGTCATCTGCGGTGGCATTGTCGTCACCTATCAGTTGGCCGGTCTGTTCGGCATTGCCATCGCGGTGTCCACCATGCTGGCGCTCGCCGGTATGATCGTGGCGCTCGATGCGTTCGGTCCGGTGACCGACAACGCGGGCGGCATCGCCGAAATGAGCGGCCTCGAAGGCGACGTGCGTAAAACCACGGATGCTCTCGACGCCGTGGGCAACACCACCAAGGCAGTGACCAAGGGCTACGCGATCGGTTCTGCCGGTCTAGGCGCATTGGTGCTGTTCGCGGCCTACACCGAAGACCTGAAGTACTTCGTCGGTCACGCCGACATCTATCCGTACTTCAAGGACATGGCGCTGCCGCAGTTCAGCCTCGCCGATCCGTGGGTCGTCGTCGGCCTCTTCATCGGCGGTTTGCTGCCGTATCTGTTCGGCGGCATGGCGATGACTGCTGTGGGCCGTGCGGCCGGTGCGGTCGTGGAAGAAGTGCGCAAGCAGTTCCGCGAAATGCCCGGCATCATGCAGGGCACGCAAAAGCCGAACTATGGCCGTGCGGTGGACATGCTCACCAAGGCCGCGATCAGGGAAATGGTTATCCCGTCGCTGCTGCCGGTGCTGTCGCCGATCGTGCTGTTCGCGCTCGTCAACTGGATCGCCGGCAAGACGGCCGCGTTCAATGCGGTTGGCGCGATGCTGCTCGGCGTGATCGTGACGGGCCTGTTCGTCGCCATCTCGATGACCTCGGGCGGCGGCGCGTGGGACAACGCGAAGAAATACATCGAAGACGGCAATTACGGCGGCAAAGGCTCCGACGCCCACAAGGCGGCGGTGACCGGCGACACTGTCGGCGATCCCTACAAGGACACCGCCGGCCCCGCCGTGAACCCGATGATCAAGATCACCAACATCGTGGCGCTGCTCCTGCTCGCCACCTTGGCGCACGGCATCTGATCGTCGTCACGACATGAAAAGAAAAGGGCGCGGTGTGAGCCGCGCCCTTTTTGTTTGTCTTTCCGTTCGCCTCACTGCCCCGGTCCGCCGCCGCCCGGATTCTGCTGCTGGTCGCCGCCGATCGGCACGCCCGGCGTTGCGTTGAACAGCTGCTGCAGGAACGTCATCTCGCGGCCGCGCGTCACGGTCTCGCGGGTTTCGAAATCCACCACATGGCCGTCTCTCAGGCCGTAGTGCTTCACGTCATCCACCTTGCCGTCCTTGTCGAAATAGACGGCCAGAATGCTGCGCGAGGTCACGCGCGGTTCGAAGAACGCCACGCGCTTCTCGGTGCTCGAAATGTAGTACCAGGCGTTCCCGCCGAAGGTCGCTTGCGTGGAGGGATAGCCGAGGCGCGCCTGCACCGTGGTCTTGGTGTCCTTGTTCGCCTTGATGGCGGCCTCATTGGTGGGGTCGGGCAGATAGCCGCGCTGGGAGATGACCGGCGTACAGCCGGCGGCGGCAAAGACGGCGACAAGAAGAAGGGCACGAATTCTCATGCGGTATGATCCTTTGCCTCACGGCGTCTTCCCCGTGTGATGTGCTAGCCTCAGGCCATCGGACATTCAAGCGGGACCGGAACTCCAAGCCATGCTGTCGGCGTTGAAAAAGAGCAATAAGGAGCGGGAACTGGCGTCCCGCCTACATGCGGCGATCATTGGCCGCGCCCGCGCCCCTGAATTTTTCGCAAGGTTCGGCGTGCCCGACACCCTGGACGGCCGATTCGATCTTGTGGTGCTGCACGCGTGGCTGGCGCTTGGCCGCCTGCGCGAACCGTCCCTGCACGAGGTTTCCCAGCGCCTCACCAACATGATGTTCTCCGCCTTCGACGAGGGCCTGCGCGAACTCGGCATCAGCGACATGGGCATGGGCCGCCGCATGAAGAAGATCGCAGACGCCTTCTACGGCCGCTTCAAGGCCTATGACGAAGCCGCCGACGAAACCGCAATGGCGGACGCGTTGCTGCGCAATCTCTATCGCGGCGAAGAAAAACACAGTGACTCCGCAACCAAGCTCGCGGGCTATGTCTTCAGCGCAAGGGAAGCGCTCGCGCATTCCGATGCCGCGCAAGGCGAACTGGATTTCGGACCTCTCCCGCAATGACGACGCCAGACGTTCCGTTCGAGAAATTCGTCGAACTGTCTTCGCTTTCCGAAGCCGGCATGGACGTCGTGCTCGCACCCAACGACTCCGAACGCGCTCTGATCGCGGAATGGGCCGAAGTCAGCGCCGTTCCTTCATTCCGTGCCGACGTCACGCTGAAGCGTATTTCCCCATCGCGCTTCGCTTATGCCGCCACCTTGAAAGCCGAAGTCGTCCAGCCCTGCGGCGTAACCCTCGAACCCGTCGCTCAGAAGATCGATCTGACGTTCGCCCGCGAACTCCACCTGACCCGCACCGCCCGCCACCGCCCCGAACTGGTGGAACTCAGCCCGGGCGCGGGCGAGGATGAGACCCCGGAAGAAATCGAAAGCACCCGCTACGATGCGGCCGGCCCCGTGCTGGAGGAATTCTCCCTAGCCATAGACCCCTATCCCCGCGCTCCCGGTGTCGCCTATGAGGGCCCCCAGGAGGAGAAGCCTGAAAGCCCCTTTGCCGTCCTGGCCAGGCTCAAGGAACCCCGTTAAGCCTCAGGGTCTTCGGCCTTGAAACCGGAGGGGGTTTCGGGTTACGTCCCCGCCTCGTTTTGCCCGCCGGACCAGCGCCTAGGCAGGCCCGCCCCCTTAAGGCGGCCCACAGGCGCGTTTCGGCTATAAGGAGTTGTTCCGCCATGGCGGTCCCCAAGCGAAAGACCTCGCCGTCGAAGCGCAATATGCGCCGTTCGCACCACGCCCTGAAGGCGGTTGGCTATGCCGAATGCTCGAACTGCGGCGAGCCCAAGCGTCCGCACCATGTTTGCGCGTCCTGCGGCCATTACGACGACCGCGAAGTGGCGAAAGCCAAAGCCTGATACGGTTGGGGCGAAGCGAATCTTCGCTTTGCCAAACGGATTAAGGCGCGACGTTGAGCCAGACTTTAACCGTCTCGATCGATGCCATGGGCGGCGACGCCGGCCCCGGCATCGTCGTGGACGCGCTGGTGCGTTCCGCCCAACGCCATCCCGGCGTGAAATTCCTGCTCCATGGCGATGAAGCCCAATTGAAGGCGCTGCTCGAAAAGCGCCCCAAGCTTGCGCCCATCACCGAAATCCGCCACAGCGCCGAGCGCGTGCGCATGGAAGAAAAGCCTTCCATCGCATTGCGCCGTGGTCGCAACACCTCCATGTGGCGCGCCATCGAATGCGTGGCGAAGAAGGAAGCCGAAGTTGCGATCTCCGCCGGCAACACCGGCGCGCTGATGGCGATGTCGATGTACCAGTTGGGCGTGATCGAAGGCATCGAACGCCCTGCGATTGCCGCTTTGTGGCCCACGAAGAAATCGCAAAGCATCGTGCTCGATGTCGGCGCCAATGTCGGCACCAGCGACGAACAGCTCGTCGATTTCGCAATCATGGGTGCCGCGTTCGCGCGCGCGATCTTCAATGTGGATCGCCCCAGCGTCGGTATCCTCAATGTCGGCTCCGAAGACGTGAAGGGCAACGATGCCGTGAAGGGCGCGGCGCACATCCTGCGCAATGCCAACCTCAACATGGAATATGCCGGCTTCGTCGAAGGCGACGACATCTCCGAAGGCGAAGTCGACGTCATCGTGACCGACGGCTTCACCGGTAATATCGCGCTGAAAACGGCGGAAGGCATCGCCAAGCTCATAGTCGAGTTTCTGCGCGCCGCGCTCACGAGCTCGGTCTTTGGCAAACTCGGTGCATTGATCGCGAGCGGCGCGCTGAAAAGCCTGCGCCGCAAGCTCGATCCGCGCGCATCGAACGGCGGGATTTTTCTTGGACTCAATGGTGTGGTGGTCAAAAGCCATGGCGGGACGGATGCGTTGGGATTTGCCAGCGCCCTCGACATGGCTATCGGCATGGCGAAGTCGGGTGTGATCCCGCGCATCGCCGCCGACCGGGCGGGGATCACGCCTCAACCGGCTGCAACCGCTGTCTCATGAGAAAGTAGTGACCGTCATCAGATCGAGAGTGATCGGCTGCGGGGCGTACCTCCCGAAGCAGATCCTCACCAATGCCGACCTCGCCAAACGTGTCGACACCTCCGACGAATGGATCGTCGAACGCACCGGTATCCGCCAGCGCCATATCGCGGCGGAAGGCGAGAAGACCTCCGACCTCGCGCTCGCCGCCGCACGCGAAGCCATGAACGATGCGGGCATCGGCGCGGATGCGCTCGATCTCGTCATCGTCGCCACCACCACGCCGGATGAAACCTTCCCCGCCGTCGCAACCACGGTTCAGGCCAAGATCGGCATGACGCGCGGCGCGGGCTTCGATGTGCAAGCCGTCTGCTCCGGCTTCATCTATGCGCTCGCCACCGCCGACAATTTCATCAAGGCAGGTCAGGCCAACACGGTGCTCGTCATCGGCGCCGAAACCATGTCGCGCCTGATGGACTGGACCGACCGCGGCACCTGCGTGCTGTTCGGCGATGGCGCGGGCGCGGTCGTGCTGCAGGCCGGGCAGGGCAAAGGCGACAACCACGATCAGGGCATCCTCAACACCAAGCTGTTTTCGGACGGACGCCTGCACGATCTTCTCTATGTCGATGGCGGCCCGTCCACCACCGGCACCACCGGCTATCTGCGCATGCAGGGCCGCGAGGTCTTCAAGCACGCCGTCACCAACATCTCCGCCGCCGTCCACGCCTCGGCAGATGCGGCGGGCGTGAAGGTGTCGGAGGTCGATTGGTTCGTCCCCCATCAGGCCAACCAGCGCATCCTCGATGGCACGGGCCGGAAGCTCGGCATCCCGGCGGACAAGGTGATCTCGACCGTCGCCAACCACGGCAACACCTCGGCGGCCTCCGTCCCCTTGGCGCTGGTCACCGCCGTTCGCGACGGCCGGATCAAGCGGGGCGACCTGCTGCTGCTGGAAGCCATGGGCGGCGGCCTCACCTGGGGCTCGGCACTGCTCCGTTGGTAGGAAGTGGGGGCGCTGGTAACCATGACAGGATGAACCGACGTCTTAAGTGAGTCGGCTATCCCTTTGTCATTGACGGAAAAAAGCCAGGCTCCTAGGGTTCGACTCACGGGGAACGGAGTCGTACGAGATGACGACAAACACATTAACGCGTGCCGATCTGACCGAGGCCGTCTTCCAGGCCGTTGGCCTGTCGCGCAACGACTCGGCGCAGATGGTCGAGGACATGCTGGAAGAAGTCTGCGCCGCGCTCGCGCGTGGCGAGACGGTGAAACTGTCATCTTTCGGAACTTTCGCCGTGCGCCAGAAATCGCAACGCATGGGCCGCAACCCCAAGACGGGCGACGAAGTCCCCATCGCGCCGCGCCGCGTGCTGGTCTTCCGTCCAAGCCACGTCCTGAAAGCCGTGATCAACGGACAAACGCCTCTGCCCGAAGAGGACTGATTAAATGCTTCACTCCGCGATCGAGACGCGGGAGAAATCTGCCGAAGCCTTCCGCACGATCAGCGAAGTGGCGAACGATCTCGACGTGCCGCAGCACGTCCTCAGATTCTGGGAAGGCCGGTTCAGCCAGATCCGCCCGGTGAAACGGGCAGGCGGAAGACGTTACTACCGCCCCGATGACATCGATCTGCTGCGCGGCATCCGTGCGCTGCTCTATGGCGACGGCCTGACGATCAAGGGCGTCCAGAAAATCCTGCGCGATCAGGGCGTGCGCTACGTCGCCGAAATCGGCCGCGGCGAAGCCTCGCTTCTCGGCAATCGCACCAACGGAAAATCGAACGGCAAGAAATCCGCACAAGGCGTCTCCTTCGAAGTGGTGCAGGGCACCGCACCAGAGAAACCGGAAACCGCAGCAGTCGAGCCCGCCGCTCCGCGTCCCGCCGCCAAACCCAAAACGGCATCGCCGCTCACGCCCACCCCCATCGAAGCCGCGATAGCCGCCGCCGCTCCGACGCTCACACCTGCCATCGCCCCATCCGACCCGGTGGTCGAAATCATCCCCGAACCCGAGCCCGCCCTGGGCCCCGAAACCCGCGCCCGCCTCGAAATCCGCCTGGCCGAATTGCTGGAGCTGAAACAGCAACTGACCGAGGCCCAGAGCCGGTTTTCTTGAGCAAATGCCCGTGATGTCGCGCCGGGAAACCCGGCGTTGCGGCGGCAAGGGTGCCCGCCTATAGTCCGCGCCCCTCGGCGGATTTTCCGCCTGTCATCTGGTTACGGAGCGTGGCGCAGCCTGGTTAGCGCACCAGTCTGGGGGACTGGGGGTCGTGGGTTCAAATCCCGCCGCTCCGACCAATAAAACATATACTTTCAGCCGTGTTACAGCGGCGTCTGCTGATTTCTCTCAGTTTGGCGAATTTGCGCGGCGATGTAGATCGCTGACTTATTGCTTCGACCCCGCCCATGAGGCGATGCGCCAGCCTTGCGCGTTCTTCACCAACGCAAAAGCGAAGATGCCCTTCTCCGTCATCGGTTTGCCGTCCATCTTGGCGTCGATGACGTTGGGGATGACCTCGTAGGCGAACTTTTCGTCTGTCGTGCCGGTGGTCGGCGCAGACAGCGTAACGCGCACATCCGTGACGTTGAATTTTTTGTTGTTCGCCACAAAAGCTTTGAACCACGCATCGAAGGAATTCCAGTGATAGGGCGCGAACTCGTCGATGATCGGCGTGCGGGGCAGGTGCGTGGCCGCAGCGTCCTCGACGTTGCCGGCGTTGAGTGAATCGATGAACTGATGAACCGGAGCCATCGCCGCGTCCTCGGCCTGCGCGGCGCCACATCCAAGCATTCCGCTTGCTGCGATTGCGAGAAAAATTTTCTTCATCGACATTTCTCCTCGAGACCGGCGAAGTTGCCAGCATATACCGGCTCACTGCCGCAAGCCATGCTGGCAACGCGAGCGCGGATTTGACTGATTGTCTGGCGCACATGCGCCGCGAGTGGTGCGGTCATATCGACAATGCATTTCCCGGTTCCGGCCGATCTCGTTAGCCTGCACAAAATGCGTCGCGCAAGGCAGCCGCCGCTGCTCATTGCTGCGTGAAAGGGAGGATAATGTGTTCTGTGGCCGCAAACTTTTGCTGAGCAGTTTTCTTGTTGCCTTTTGCGCCGGAGCGGCCGCCGCGCAGGAAACGCCCACGCCTCCGGGCCAGATGTATCACAGCAACCTCCCGCCCGATCAGCGGCGCGCGTTCTTCGGCGAATTGCACGTGCACACCGGCCTGTCGTTCGACGCATGGGCGCGCGGCTCCCGCATCTTGCCGGATGAGGCCTACAAGTTCGGCAAGGGAGAAAGCGTGGTCGTTCCTGCCGACCAGCTCGAACGCGAGCAACACATCACAGCAACCGGTGAGGTGAAGGCGCATCGCGCCTGGCCGCTCGACTTCATGGCGGTGACCGATCATTCGGAATGGATGGGCGTCTTCAACCAGCTTGACGATCCCAACAGCAGGCTTTCGAAGTCCTCCATCGGCCAGGAAATCATCAAGGACCCGCGCAAGGGCTTCAATCTGGTCGCGGGCTATGGCGATCCGGACAAGGCGGCCCCCGAAATCCATCCGCAGGACGCGATCCGAAGCGCCTGGGCGCTGGTCGAAAAAGCCGCGAACGACAATTACGCGCCGGGAAAGTTCACCACCTTCGTCGCCTATGAATGGTCGTCGATGGCGCAGGGGCGCTACAATCTGCATCGCAACGTGATCTTCAATTCCGATCACGCGCCGCAGCCCTTCACCTCCAACGATTCCGATAAGCCCGAAGACCTATGGTCCTATCTGGAAAAGGTGCGCGGCAACGGCATCGATGTGATCGCCATCCCGCACAACGGCAATGCCTCCGGCGGCCTGATGTACGATTGGAACGACTCCAATGGCCGTCCCATCGACGAACAATATGCGCAACGCCGCGCAACCAACGAACCGCTGACGGAAATCGTGCAGACGAAAGGCCAGTCGGACACGATCCCCGAACTGTCGCCCAACGACGAATTCGCCAATTTCGAAATCTTCGATCACCTGCTCATCCGGCCCGGCATCAAAAGCGAACCGAACGGCAGTTATATCCGCCAGGCTTTCGGGCGCGGGCTGGTGATCCAGCAGAAAGTCGGCGTCAATCCCTATAAATACGGCGTCGTCGGCGGCAGCGACATCCACAACGGCCTCAGCACATCGGACGAAAGCGGGATGGCGGGCGGGCCTTACGGCATCGATCCCAAAACCATGCTCTCCACGGGACGGCAGGCCAAAGTCCGGCTCAACATGATCCCGATACCCGCGCAGCAGGATGTGGATGCGCAACTGCATGGCGCCAAGCCGACCATGGAGAATTTCACCGAGCGCAGTTCGGGCGGCCTCACCGGCGTCTGGGCGGAAGAAAACGACCGCAATTCCATCTTCGCCGCGCTGAAACGCAAGGAGACGTTCGCGACGTCTGGCACGCGCATCCGCGTGCGCATGTTCGCCGGATGGAATTTCACCCGGCGCATTCTCGACAAGAACAATTGGGTGGCGAAGGCTTATGCCGGAGGTGTGCCAATGGGCAGCGATTTGCCCGCGCGGCCCGCACGCGCCGCCGCGCCGAGCTTCATCCTGCAAGCCGCCAAGGATGCGGATGGCGCCAATCTCGATCGCATTCAGATCATCAAGGTCTGGCTCGATGGCGGCGGATACAAGGAAAAGATCTTCAACGTGGCACTGTCCGATGGCCGCAAACCCGATCCGAAAACGGGGCAGGTGCCGGCGGTTGCCAACACCGTGGATCTCAAGATGGGCGCTTACACCAACTCCGTCGGCGCCGCATCGCTGACCACCGTCTGGACCGACCCGGAATTCAATGCGCAAAAGCCCGCCGTTTATTACGCGCGCGTGCTCGAAATCCCGACACCGCGGTGGACAACCTTGCTGGCGATCAAGAACAACCTCCCGCTTCCCGGCGACGTTCCCGCCACGCTTCAGGAGCGGGCCTGGACATCGCCCGTCTGGTACACGCCGGAAAAGGGAAGCTGATCGCCGCCGCGTCGATCCCGATCACGCCTTGAACGAAGCGGGGTACCACACGCTGTAAATGACGTTTTGAATCGATAGAAAGGCCGCGCCGTAAAGCGGCCCTTCAAGCCACAGCCCTTGTCGAAGCAGAAACGGCACGGCCAGCCCCGCAATCGCACCGGTGACAAGCGCGCTCGCCCAGCCGAACCATCCGTTGCTCAGCAAGAGCAGCCTGAGAGCAAGTGCCGCCAGAACGGCCGGAAGCCCCCAAATCGGCGAGTAAAGCAGCGTCGCCACGCCGTAGCCGCCAAACAAGCCAAGCTGATCGAGGCGCTGAGGCCATGCCGGTGTTTCACCGCTCAGGGCCTTGCCGAAAACGAACAGCAAAACGCCCAACGCGCACGGCACAAGCCACGCCACAAACGGCGGAAATTCCGCCGGCACGAACCAGCCATATTGCGGCGGCCGCCAGTCTGCAGAATTGCGCCAGGCCGACA
>DATKJT010000050.1:0-5761 GCA_035543495.1 Rhizomicrobium sp.
GCGCGGCCTTCGCCGGCGACGTATCGCGTGTCTCCGCGATGCGTTCGGCATCGGAGAGTTTCAGGAACGTGCGATGGCCGACCGGATCGGTGGCAGGATAATCGGTGCGGTAATGTCCGCCGCGGCTTTCCTTGCGCGCGAGTGCGGCGGTCGCCACCAGCTTGGCGGCGGCGGTCATGTTCAACAGCGCAGGCTCGCCGCTTCCGGCGCGTTCGATCTGGGTGATCGTGTCGATGGCCTTGGAAAGTCCGTCCGCGTCGCGTTCCAGTCCCACGAGCCTCGTCATCGTGTCGCGCAACGCATGTGGAGGCGGAGGCGAGGCAAAGCGTTCCGGCGCAGGCGGTTCGCCCGAGCCTTTGCCCGGCGCGATGGTGTTGCGCACGTCGTCCGCTGCGCGCGCGCCGAACACCAGCGTTTCGAGCAGCGAATTGGAAGCAAGTCGGTTCGCGCCGTGAAGTCCGGTGGCGGCGCATTCGCCTACGGCCCACAATCCTTCGATGGTCGAGCGCGCATTCGCATCGGTGGCGATGCCGCCCATGTGATAATGCGCGGCAGGCGCCACGGGAATCGGCTGCGTCGCCGGATCGATGCCCGCGGATTTGCACGCCCCATATACGGTCGGGAAGCGGGACGCGAAGGTATCGCCCAACGCCTCGCGGCAATCCAGATAGACTTTGTGGCCTGCTGCGATCTCGCGGTGGATCGCGCGCGCCACCACGTCGCGCGGTGCGAGTTCGGCATCGCGATGCACCGCCGGCATGAAGCGCAGACCTTTCTCATCGACAAGAATTGCGCCTTCGCCGCGCAACGCCTCGGTCGCCAGCGGCGCGGGATCGCGGCCAATCGCGATGGCTGTGGGATGGAATTGCACGAATTCGGGATCGGCAATCGTCGCCCCGGCGCGCGCCGCCATGCCCAAACCTTCGCCGCGGGATTCCAGCGGATTGGTGGTCACCGCATAGAGCGCACCCAATCCACCCGTCGCAAAAATGATCGCGGGCGCACGAAACAGAACAAGCCGCGCATGCGGCCCGAACCCGTAACGTGCGAACAAGCCGGTCGCGCGTCCGTCTTCCATCGCCAGTTCCAGCGCGTGAAAACCTTCCAGCACGGTGATGGAAACCGTCGCCAGCGCACGTTCGGCGAGAATGCGCGTGACTTCCGCGCCCGCCCGGTCGCCTTTCACATGCACGATGCGATTGGCGGAATGCGCGGCTTCGCGCCCCAGCGCCAGCGATCCGTCCGCATTGCGGTCGAACGGTGCGCCATAGGCAATCAGATCGTCGATGCGCGTGGGCGCTTCGCGCGCCACGAATTCCGCTACTTCCGGATCACAGATGCCCGCGCCGGCCGCCAGCGTGTCCTCGGCATGGAAGCGCCAGCTGTCGTCCGGCCCCATGGCCGCAGCGATACCGCCTTGCGCCCACGCGCTCGATCCCGAAACGCCGGGACGCGCGCCCGCCAGCACCAGGGCAGGGAAGGGCGCCAGCTTGAGTGCGGTGAACAACCCAGCCATGCCCGCGCCCAGAATGAGCGCGCCTTTCGCCTCGATCACATTGTCGATGCGACGGGTCATGACGCTGTCTTCGTCCTCCCCCGCGCGCGGGGGAGGGGGACCGCGAAGCGGTGGAGGGGGGCAGTCGTGACGCACGCACACTTCCCCCCGCCGCACGCGCTATCGCGCGTGGCACCTCCCCCGCAAGCGGGGGAGGAATACTTGAGGGCGAATGTCATCATCACGCGGCCTTCGCCACCGGCAGTTTCACCGCCAGCATCCGCTCGACGGCGGCCTTCGCGCGCTCGGCAATCGCGGGATCGACGGTGACTTCATAGGTCATCGTCTCCAGCGAATGCAGGATCTGCTGCAACGTGATCCGCTTCATGTGTGGGCACAGATTGCACGGCTTGACGAATTCGACGTCGGGGTGCTCCGCCGCCACATTGTCGCTCATCGAGCATTCGGTGACCATCACCACGCGCTTGGGATGATGCTTGCCGACATAGCCGATCATCGCCGACGTCGAGCCCGCGAAATCGGCTTCCGCCACCACGTCCGGCGGGCATTCGGGATGTGCCAGCACCACGATGCCGGGATTGGCCGCGCGATAATCGCGGATTTCCTGCGCCGTGAAGCGCTCATGCACTTCGCAATGGCCCTTCCACGCGATGATCTTGATCTTCGTCAGCTTGGCCACGTTGAGCGCCAGATATTCGTCCGGCGTCATGATCACCGTATCCACGCCCCATTCGCGCGCGATGTCTTCGACCACAGCAACCGCGTTGGACGATGTGCAACACACATCGCTTTCGGCTTTCACGTCGGCGGAGGTATTCACATACGTCACCACCGGCAGGCCCGGATATTTCTGCTTGAGCAGCCGCACATCCGCGCCCGTAATCGACGCCGCCAGCGAGCAACCCGCGCGCATGTCGGGGATCAGCACCGTCTTGTCCGGTGACAGGATTTTCGAGGTCTCCGCCATGAAATGCACGCCCGCCTGAACGATGACCTTGGCATCGGTGGCGGCGGCTTCGCGGGCGAGCTGCAAGGAGTCGCCGCGGAAATCGGAGACGCAATGGAAAATCTCCGGCGTCATATAGTTATGCGCCAGGATGACCGCGTTCTTCTCTTTCTTCAGCTTGTTGATCGCGGCGACGTAAGGCGCGTAGACGGCCCATTCGATTTCGGGAATGACGTGGGCGACTTTCGCGTAAAGTTCACGCGTCTGTCGCGCGATCTCCGGCGTGAAGACAAGCTCCTTCGAACCTTGCGATTCGAAATTCCTCGGCATTTCACCCATCGTCGCCTCCTCATTTATACTCATTTCGAGTATATATATAGGGCAAAAAGACCGGCCTTAAAGGGGCCGGGCAGGGCGCTTATGCTACACATGAGCATAAATGGGTCAACCCATGGGAACCGGGAAGATGTGCCACGGCATGTGGCCACGGTCAGCTAAGCAACTGTTCCTTAACTGAAAAAGCCCGTTCTTTTTAACGAATATCAATACATGCCGTTCATAAAGGCAGGGTCGCTGGGGGTCACAGAGCGATCAGGAGCACGTTTTGCGTAACATCAACAAATCCGCCGTAGGGGCTGCGGCGCTTCTCCTAGCGACACCGCTTCTGGCCGAAGAGCCCGGTCCCTTCGATGAAGCCAATTTCTCCGGCACCCTGACCGGCGACTATTCGTATGACGCCGCCTCGCAATTCCCGAACACCAACACCAAAGGCATTTCGGGCGAGGGCGAATTCGCGCTCGGCGCCGGGCTGCATCTTCAGGGCAATGCCGGTTACCACTACACCACGCTTCCCGGCACACACATCGGCACCTGGAATCTCGGCGGCTCGGGTTACTGGCGCGGACAGATGGGCCGCGCGGGCGTCGTGGTGAACTACACCGACGTCAATCTCGCAGCGCTCGGAAGCGCAAACACCACGAATTTCGGCGGTTTCGGCGAATATTTCGCCAACGACCAATTCACCTTCGGCGTGAAGGGCGGCGGTTTCAGCGGCGATGCCAGCGGCGGCTATGCGGGCGTTTCGCTAACGGGATATGTGTTTCCCGATTTCGCGGTGAGCGGAGGCATCAACTACGCGCACCTCAATCACTTCGGCGCGGAAACCGATCTCAGCGTGCAAGGCGAATATCTGATTTCGGAGGACGTGCCGTTCGCCGTGTTCGCGGGCTACACCTATTCCGATCTTTCCGACGGCGGCGGGCGCGTGAACACCTTCGTGGTGGGCTTGCGCTTCTACTACAACACCGACGGCTTCAAGACGCTGGTGGAGCGCCATCGCGGCGGCACCGTGGGCAATATCGGCACCTTCGGTCCCGCCGGGCTCCAGTACTGAGCCAATTCACACCGCCCTAACTGCAAATTGTAACGCACGGAAATACTCGTTGCAGTTTTGTGACAGACATTTTCTTTCGCGGCTCCCTGCCTAATATTTAATCGACATCAGTGTGAATTGGCTTATAGAGCGCGCCGCCCGAGGGGGACTAACCGGGCGATTCAACAAGGAGAACTCTGTGTTTCGTAAAGCAATTTTGACTGCCTCCACTCTCGCCCTGATGACCGCGCCGGCCTTCGCCGACGATCTGGACTTTGCCGGCACGCTGACCGGCCAGTACACTCATGTCGGTCTGGACAACCTGCCGGATGCCGAAACCTGGGGCGTCAATGGCGCGGGCGCTATCGGCCTGGGCGACACCGGCCTGAACGCGGAACTCGACGCCGGTTACAACCACATCACCATCGCGCATGGCCACGCCAACGACTGGAACATCGGCGGATCGCTGTTCTGGAAGGGCGACATGGGCCGCGTCGGCGCGAATGTGAACTATACCCAGGCCAATGCTTATGGCCTGTCCGCCGACACGACCAATTACGGCGGCTTCGGCGAATACTTCGCCAGCGACATGTTCACCTTCAGCGCGAAGGCGGGCGGGTTCAGCGGCGACATCGACGGTGCTTACGTTGCCGGCGGCATCACGGGCTATGTGTTCCCGGACTTCGCGGCCTCTGTCGGCCTGTCGTATAACCACATCAACCACGCCACCAATGAAACCGACATCAGCCTCAACGGCGAATACCTGCTATCCGAGGAAATCCCGGTTTCGGGTTTTGTCGGCTACACCCATTCGAGCTTCACGAATGGCGGCGGCAATGCCAACACGGTGTTCATCGGTCTGCGCCTTTACACCAACAGCACGGGCTCGACCCTTGTTGAACGTCAGCGCAACGGCACGACCGCCGCGCTCACGAACTTCGGTCCGCTTGGACTGAACCTATAAGATCGTCTCGATCGGAACAGCCGCGCGCCTCGAAAGGGGCGCGCGGTTTTTCTTTGCTTAATACCGGGGAATACGCGATTCTCGTACGATGGGGAGCCAACGATGACGCGCTGGCAGCGCATTCTTGCCATTGCCGCCGGTATTGCGGTGCTGGCCGGTCTGTATTCGATCCGCGAAGACTACGGTCCGCCGCGTTCGGCATTCGTGTCGGAAGCGCATGCGCCGCTATGGTCCTCAACCCCCGGCATGAGTGCGGAAGAAAACGCCGAACACCATTGGCGCAAACACGGCAGCGAATTTCCCGAACTGCACAGCGCTGCCGACTATGAAACCGCCGCGCACAAATTCGTCAGCGATCCGCCGCCCGGCACGCTCGTCAAACATCACGGCGGCGACACGCTGTTCTACAATCCGGCCAGCAACACCTTTGCCGTGCGCGCCAAGAACGGCGCGCCGCGCACCATGTTCAAGCCGGATAACGGCATGCGATATTGGGAGCGGCAATGAAATTCCACGCCTGTCCCTGCTGCGGTTCGCACACGCTTTCCGAACGCGGCGCGTATGAAATCTGCTCCGTCTGCAATTGGGAAGACGACCCTGCGCAAGCCAAAGATCCCGATCTGCGCGGCGGCGCCAACGGCCCCAGCCTGAACGAAGCGCGCGCCGCCTGGCGGCAGAGCAAAGAACGCGGCTAACGCACTCGCGCCCGCTCTTTTTGTGTGCCTAAATCGGTGCAGCCAATATCAGAGGTCGAGATGGACAAACCGAACGAATGGGTTGAAGCAGGTCAAACCTTGCTGCCCGAAATGATCGCGCTGCGCCGCGCCATCCACGAAGAACCCGAACTCGGTCTGCACACGCCGAAGACAACAGCGAAAGCGAAGAAAGCGCTCGCCGGTCTGCCGCTCGAAATCGTGGACAGCAAATCGACCACCGGCTTCGTCGCGCTGCTGCGTGGCCCTG
>DATKJT010000051.1:0-177097 GCA_035543495.1 Rhizomicrobium sp.
ATCAGATGGGTCAGGACAATGATGGCCCGCGCGATCAGGGCTATGGCCCCGACAACGGCCGGGATGACGAAGATATGGGCCCGAACGACCGCGGATCCGACGACGAGGATATGGGCCCGGACGACCAAGGCCCGCCGGATGAAGATTCTGCCCCCGACGATCGGAGCCCGCCCAATCAGGACATGGGACCGGATGATCGCGGCTCCCAGTCCGCGGCGCCGGACGATGACGACGAACCGCCGGTCGATGACGGCGAGGATGGCTACGACAACACCCAGCCGGACAACAGCTACGACGAGCCGGATGCACCCGATGACGATCAGGACGCGCCGCCCGACGACGATCAGGATACCGACCAGGGATAACCGGACTTCCGCACGGTTCTTTTGAAGCGGAAGGAATTCGCGAGGGGTGCGAAAAGGAGACGAAGATGAATTTCAAGACGATGTCATTGGCCGCCGCTTTGGCGCTCGCCGCAACGGCTGCGTCCGCACAACCCGCGACGGTATCGAGTTCGGGTAACGTCTGCCTGAAGACGATCCTGATCGACCACACCGAAACGCCGGACACCAGGACGATCCTGTTCTTCATGAAGAACGGCACGGCGTGGAAGAACACGCTCAAGAGCGATTGCATCGGTCTGCGACAGAACGGTTTCGTTTACGGCCCGACGCCGCCCGATCAGGTCTGCGGCAACTTCCAGGTGATTCAGGCGATCCAGACCAAGTCGGTTTGCGTGTTGGGCCCGTTCACCCCGTATGAGAAGAACAAATCGACGGTCGAACACTCCGGCGATCCGCACGAGTAATCGCGCAAGGCCCCACCCGCCATCGCTTCGCGATGTCGACCTCCCCGCGTAGGGGGAGGTAAGTGGAACTCATATAGTGAAGCCAGCTTCTTACCTCCCCCTACGCGGGGAGGTTGGGCGCGTGCATCGGCACGCGACCGGGTGGGGCCTTACCGGCTCGCGTAAACCTGTATCGACGTGTAATCCGCCCGCACCGCGCGGCACGCCAGTGCGAGCCGCAGGATATTCCGCTGCCAGCCCGGCAGGTCGACCGGATAGAGCCGCCCTTCGCGCATCGGCATTCCGCCGTTTACCGGCAACGAAACCTTCTCGCCATTGGTGAAGCGGATAACCACCGCGCGGCATTGCGCATCGCCGCCGCGCGCGCGCAGTCCCACTTGTCTGAAGTGACGTCCATTCGCGCCGTCCACTGTCGTTTCGCCTTCGCGATCCGCAAAGCGCGCGGAGCCGAGCGCGATCCAGTCATTGTCGTTCCAACCCGGCTGCTGCACCGGCGGCACGCCCGGCCCGATGGGCGGACGCCATCCCGGTCCCCAGCCGCGCGTATCGGCGGCGATTTCGACGCGCGCACCGCGCCGTCCCGTCGCGCGGCACAGAAAGTCGAGGCTGCGCAATCTGCGCGCATCGCCCGGCACATCGATGTTTACCGGGCGGCCTTCGCGCAACGTGCCGCGCCAGAGGTCGCGCGATTGTCCGTTGCCGAACCGCACGGTGATCGTGCGGCACGCCACGTCGCTTCCCACTGCGCGCAATTGCACGCTTTCGACCGGCCCGCCGAAATTGCCGTACTGGCTGCTGCGTTCGAGCTGATAGTCGATGTCGACAGACCCCACGCGATCCCAAGCGGCAAACGCGGGCGTTGAAAGAGCCGCAGAAAAACCAACCGCCAACAGCAGGAACGATTTCATGATGGACCTCCCCAATGTGCGCGAAGGGCCCGCGCCACAGACGGAAGCTTACGGTGTCCATTGCTTTTGGGAAATGTGGGGCGGCTGTAAGCCCATTTTACAAAAGAAAGAGGGGGTTAGTAGGATTCCGCCGGTTTGCCTGCCCCGGCACGCCAATTGCTTAACAAAAGCTTAAAGATACTGTTGGGGTGTTGAGGGATGCGTGGGTTCGTAACCGGCCTTTTGGTGGCCGCTGGTATGGCGCTATCGATGACGGCCGCCCAGGCCAGTTTCATCGGCGACCAGTTCAGCCAGTACTATTATTATCCGGATACGTCCTCGCCCTATGGCGGCTATTCCGCCACGCACCCGACTTTCACCGCGCCGTTCAATGGTGAGCTGGGCGTCGTGGAAGGCGTGACGTCGATCGACGCGTATATGAATTCCAACACGCTGGTCGTGAGCTTCAACACCAGCCTTCACAATCCCACCTGGGCCAACGCAGCATTCAACGGCCTCGTTCTCACGCTGCAAGGTCCGAGCATGCTCAACATCGCCGGCATCGTGATCCTGCCGGGCACCAACATGGCGGGTTTCGATGCCTCGCGCGTCAGCTTTTCGTCGACGACGATCAGCCTGAACTTCGCCGGCCTCTCCTATGAGTGCGACACCAAAGTGAAGATCGGTTTCACCTTCGAACCACCAACGCGCGCGCCGGAACCGGCGACCATCGCGCTTGTTGGCGGCGGCCTCATCGCAATGGGTCGGGGCGCGGGACGCAGGCGGAAAAAATCCGCCGGCGTTTCGTAGCGCAACGGGGGGGGAAAGGCCGGAGACAACTCCGGCCTTTCGTTTTCTGCACCTCTGCGGAACTTTGCCGCGAAGCCATCAAAATTTTTTCACAATCGCATCGTTTCGTAGCGAAAGCGTGGTCATCGCGCGCGATTGCGTTATAGTGCGCGTACTGGAAACGGTGCTGTCGATGCGTAATTTCGGGCGAACGGCCATGTTGGCCGCCAGTGTTTTCGCTATTCCTTCTCTTTCATTCGCCGACGGCGCGGCGACGCAGCCGCTTGCCTGGCAGCACGGCCCGGTCAACGCCGCGATCAGCGCAACGTCTGCGCCCGACGGATCCAATGTCGGCGGCAGTTCGAAACTGGAACTCGACACCGCGGGCTTGCAGGCCGCCGTCACCGGCAGCGTCACCACCAACACAACGCACGACACGACCTCCGGCACGCCTGTGTTACAGACGGGTGCAGACTCCGGTTCCTGGACGCGCGCACAGATCGGCGTCACCGCAAAGGCCGATGGTCCTGTTGGTTCCACCGTCGCGCTCACCGGTCAGGACCAGATTTCGCAAAGCGTTTCCCCTTACGCACCAGGCACCGGCGACACGCGCCAGATCCTCGAAACCAAAGCGCTCTCCGGCAGCGTGGTGGCAACCTTGCCGCTGCTTCCCAATCTCGATGCGCAGACCGGCGCGTCGGCTTCGCAATCCGATACGCGCAACGCCGCCGTCGGCAGCGACGAAACCACCCATCTGCAAACCGGTGACACGCAATTCTCCGCCTCGCTCGCCTATCGCGCCACCGATCATGTGACGGTGAACGCCGGCGCCACGCTCGAACAACAAACTGCAGCACTCGATGGCAACGCCGCCGGTTCCGCAAGCTATTCCTATGTGAAACCGCAAGCTGGCGTCACGGTCACGCCGTGGCACGGCGCGGCCGCCAAACTTTCCACCGAACAGGCCGTCGAGCCGCTGAACGGCGCGAACTACATGGCGCTCGCCAATCTCTCCGACCGCCCGCAGAGTCTGAAGATCGCGCCGGATCGTTCCTGGCAGACGGAGGCAAGCCTCGAACAGAAATTCGGCGCGGCGAGCATCAGCGCAAGTCTCGCACACGGAACCAACGGCAGCGCCACCGAACTCGCCCCCGTCGCGGGCGGACAAACGCCCGCAAGCGTGGACCTGAAGAAGAAACAGAAAGCGACCATCGCCTTGTCGTTGCCGCTCGAACCGTTCGGGCTATCCGACACGCAACTGCAATCGCAGGCGACGTGGCGCAATTCGCTGGTGCGCGATCCGGTGACCGGCAAATATCGCAGAGCCAATGGCGAAGCGCCGCGCGAAGCCTCGATCGATCTCACCAGAACGCTTCCCGCGACCGACACCAAGATCGGCGTGTCCGGCAACCTCGGCACCACGCGTGACTTCTATCAGGTGAACCAGTCGACCGAAGTGCGTACCGCGCCGGGCGTTGGTGCGTTTCTCTCCTACACGCCCGGTCCCGTCTCGATGAATCTGACCGTCGACGGCCTGGTCGGCGGCTCGCAGCAATATTCCGATACGTTCTACGACGGTTCGCGCAACGGATCGGTATCGTCCACCGCCAACCGCAAGGCGGGAAACCGGCACATTTCGTTCAGCCTGAGCAAGAAGTTCTAGCGCAAAGATCCGGCCACAGTTCCGCCACGAGCATCCAATAGATAGAGTTCTGCGTTTCGTTCCATGCGAAGCCCAAGGAGGGGCGACGGAGGAATTGTGATGCGCAAATTTGTTTTCGTGGCCGGAGCCGTTTCTTTGCTCGCGCTATCCGGTTGCGCTTATGACGATTACTACGGCGACGATTATTACGGCCGCGGCTATTACGGGACCGGTTACTACGGTGCCTATGGCGACTACTACGGGCCGGGTTACTACGATCCCTACTACACCGGTCCAGACTGGTATTACGACGGCGGTTATTCCTTTTATTACGACCGTCATTCGCACAATTGGTATCGCCGCGACCGCGATGGCCATGGCGATCATCACCGAGATCCCAATTGGGGCCGCAAGCACGATTGGCATGGCGACCGCAACGCGCCGTGGAACAGGCAAGGCGCGAATGGCCGCCCGCAGGTGACAGCACCGCAAGGCGACCGCCGGTTCGATGGCAACCGGGGTGGGGACTTCCGCCACCACGACCGGCCCAATTCCGGCGCACAGGGGCAGGGTAACGCACCACGCCCGCTTGCGTCGCCGCCACCCCCACCGCCGTCATCCCAAGGTGGGAATGACGACAGCGACCGTCCACGTCGTTGGCATGGCGGTAACCACGACCACCAGTAACATGGGCGGAAATCCAGCTTTTCCGACCCACGAATGTTGAAATTTTTCACCAAGGCCGGGATTTTTTATTTCAAGATTTAGTTAGATTGTGGCAGCCTCTGGTTGCGCACGGTAACCCGGTGACCTGCCTTGAGCGAGCATCCCATTCCCGACGTAATCGTGCCGGGAACACGCTTTGCCTACGACTTGCCTGACTTTCGAGAGGTCTTCGAAACGTCGCCGGAATTGAACCTGATCGTCGACGCGCGTTTCACCATCGTCTCGGCGACAGACTCTTATTGCTCGGCCACGATGACACGGCGCGAAGATATTCTCGGCCGCGCCTTGTTCGAAGTCTTCCCCGACAATCCGGACGACATGCGCGCCGACGGCGTGGCGAACCTGCGGTCGTCGCTCCTCAACGTCATCAAATTCCGCATCCCGGACCGGATGCCCGAACAGAAATACGACATCCGCCGCCCCGACGGCATATTCGAGGAGCGTTTCTGGCGTCCCTACAATTCGCCGATCCTGGGGCCGGACGGTTACGTGCGCTTCATCGTGCACTCTGTCGAAGACGTGACCGAACTCGCGCGCATCCGCAAGGAAGAAGCCAGCGCCCGCCGACGCGTGATCGAACAGGAACGCACCGCCGCCGACCTTCGCCATTCCAACAGCGAGTTGGTGGAGAAGGTGGCGCTGCTGCGCGCTTCGCTGAAGCGGCTTTCCGGGACCTAGCGCAACGTGCGGGCAAGCGGAAACCGGTTGCCCGCGAAAAGTTGCGCCAACAAAAATCAGACGCCGCCCAGGAAATCCATCTTGCCGATTTCGATGCCTTTGTGACGGAGCAGCGCGTAAGCCGTCGTCACATGGAAAAAGAAATTCGGCAGCGCGAAGCCCGTGAGGAATTGCGCGCCGGTGAAGTTGAACGTGCGATTGGGTGTCTTCAATTCCACCTGGCGGCTTTCCGCGCCGGCCAGCTTCGCCGGATCGACGCTCTTCAGATAGTCGATGGTCTTGGCGATGCGCGCCTGCAATTCCGGGAACGTCGTTTCGGTGTCTGCAAAGCTCGGCGGCTCGGATGCCGAAAGCCGCGCGGCCGCGCCTTTGGCGGAATCGCTCGCGATCTGGATCTGCCGCGTGAACGGATGCATGTCCGGCGCGAGCCGCGCGTCGAGCAGCGATTGCAGCGGAATGTCTTTCGTTTTGGCCTGCGCCACCGCCTTGTCGATGATCTTCGACAAGTTCTGCAGCATGCCGATCATGGTGGGAATGGACGCGTCGTAAATCGTGAAGGACATGGAATACTCCGTTGCGTTGTAGGGCCAATGGCAAGTTCGACGGGATGGAGCGGAATATTCCGCGCACGCCCCCTTAGGCCAGATGTGGGGTCACTTTCGATTTTAACAAGCGTATCAGCTCGGGGTCCATGGCCCGAAATTTGTCGGGAATATCCAGGCAAATCACCCGAACCCCTTTGAGGGACGAGCGAAAGCGCGATGCAAGCTTCTGACGCTGCGCCTCTTCCATGACAAAAATAATATCCGCCCATTCGACGAGGTCTTCGCCAAGCGGATTGTCCGCATCGGGATTGAGCCCGGCGGACGCGGTTTCGATACCGGGAAAATTGGCAAATATCTGTTCCGCGGCGGGACTGCGAAACCGGTTCCGCCCGCAGACGAATAGAACATGCTTCATGCCGATTTTGCGGCGGCTTCAGGCATTGCCTTTGACCTTTCCGAAATGCGCGCCCAAGAAAAGTCCCGTCACCAGAACCCCCAATCCGATTGCGGCTATATCCGCATTGGTGCGCGGCTCTACCGCGTGCAGCATTATCAGCACATAACCCACCGCGAAATTCACAAAGCCCCACACCACATTGACGAGTGGCGACGAAAGGCCCTTGCCCGGCGGACTGGCGAACGGGCTCTGAAATTTGTCCCCCGATATGCCGTGCACGAAATGCGGCAACCCGTTTGCAAACACGAGCCCGCCCGCGAAGTGAATGAGATAATCGTACCACATCGTCACGCCGCCTTCTTCATGCCCTTCAACAGGCCGAGCCGCACGAGGCTCTCCGCCGTCGCCAGCAGCGATTCCTCGTTGGAGCGCGGCTGCCAGCCGAGCAGGCGTTTGGCTTTCGCGTTCGTGCCGTTCTTCTTCTTGCCCAGTTCGGGCGTGATGAGCCGGATCGCCGGATCGCGCAACGCCGCGAGCCTCACCACCCAGTTCGGCAATTCCCGCGTCGGCACTTTCGCGGCCGCCACTCCCATCTTCGCCTTGATGGTGCGCGCGATCTCCGCCATCGACATGAAGTCGCCCGCAACCGCCAGGAACCGTTCGCCCTTTGCCGCCGGATCGGTCATGCAGCGCAGATGCAGGTCCGCCACGTCGCGCACATCGACAACGCCGAAATAGAGTTTGGGACATCCCGGCACTTCGCCGTCCATGAACCGCTGCACCAGCAAGATCGAAGTGGAGGTATCCGCCGCCAGCACCGGCCCGAACACGCCCACGGGATTGACCACCGAAAGCTCAAGCCCGTTTCCTTCCTTCGCGATGAAATCCCACGCCGCGCGTTCCGCGATGGTCTTCGATTTCACATAGGCCGAAAGATCGTCGCCGTTGAGATCGGTCCAGTCGTTCTCGTCGAACGGGCGGCCCTGCACCTTTTGCCCGTAACCGATGGCCGCGAAAGACGAGGTCATCACCACCCGCTTCACGCCGGCCGCGCGCGACGCCCGCAGCACCCGCAACGCGCCTTCGCGCGCGGGCACGATCAAATCGTCTTCATGTTTCGGATTGCCGGGAGGGAAGGGCGAAGCGATATGCAAAACATAATCGCACCCATTCACTGCTTCGGCCCATCCCGCATCGCTCTCCAGATCGGCGGCGAAGAAGGCAACCGGCGCATTCGCATCCGCGCCGCCTTCCTTCAGCATCGCCCGCACCTCCGGCTCGCGTTTCAGATTGCGCACAGTGGTGCGCACCGTGTGGCCCGCCTGCAAAAGCTGGACAATGCTGTGACTACCGATAAACCCCGATCCGCCGGTAACCAGAACCGTCGCCATGGATGGCTTTCCTCGAAATGTTGTTCGAGCGAGCTTAGCAAAGCCAGACAGTGGTCGAGAACTCCCCCGCAAAGGGGACAGACAAACGCCAGAAATGAGTTATGAAATCCGCTGTCCGCCCGGAGAATCGGCGCTTGCGAAAATGGATGTCGTCCCCCCGCTGGGCCAGTCACAGGATTGCTGCCGCCTTTTTTGTGGCTCCGGTTATACCGTGCAATGCCGTGATCGTTCTGACGACACCCCGGCCCATGCCGGATTGGGGACTTTATAACACCATCTTGTTGGTGGCGGTGTTTTTGTGCTGGGTTGTTTCTGGCCTCTTTGCGTTTCCCGCTTTTGTGATTTTACGCCGCCGCGGTCAGGTAAATTTTTGGACTAGTCTCGGCAGCGGGGCGGCAGTTGGAGGCATCCTGGCCTTGCTGTTCTATGCCACCTTTCTTTTGGGCCAACCCGTAGCCAATCAATCCAACCAGATTGAGACAATTCCGCAAGCCGCTCTATTCGGCGGCTCGATTGGGTTCTTTTTTTGGCTGATCGGCGTGTGGCGCAATCCCGCTTTCATGAAACAAAGCGACCTGCATCCCGAAGACATCTTCACTTAAGCCGCAGCCGCCAGCCACGAAGATGTGCTCGCATTCACCTTCTGCTGCACCGCTTCATATGCCACCGGGCGCGCGATGTTCATCCGCGCGCGCGCGGCATCCAGCGGTTCGGCGAACAGTTTCTCGATGTCTTCGCCATGCAGCCATGCCGCCTGTTTGCCGTGGCGATAGCCTTCCAGCACCGCGCGGCGCACATCGCGCCCGAACGGTTGCGTCAGGCTTTTCAGCGTGCCCATCAACCCGATGAAGCCCCAGCCCATGCCGCCGTTCTGCGCATAGGTGTAGGCGACAAGGCAAAGCTCGCCTAAAGGTTCGTCCGCGCGATAACCGGTCAACACGTGGCTAACATCGTGAATGTCGCGCTCGCGCCGCCCGAACCACGCAAACGGATGTTCCTCGTCGCGAACACGGCTGACCTGCTTGCTGACGTCGGCAAGGCCGTCCGCCGAAAACCCGGTGCGATCCAGGAACGCGCGATAGGCAGCGCCCACCGTTCCGGCGCCGAATTGCGAAAGCCATTCGCGGTTGGTCAGCTTTTCCACCAGCTCCACGCGATTGTAGGCGATGCGCCCGCCTTCCGTCGTTGCCAGCAGCTTTTGATAATTCCGCGAGGCCGTGCCGCGGTTCAACGCCTGCATCACGCGAAACACCTGCACGGTGTCCTTCGGATCTGCGAGCAGCTTGCGTATGGCCGAAAACGCCCCGCGCCAATCCTTGCGGGTGTCGTTCCAATAGAATGTCTCGGCCATGGCCGCCTCCATCTGATAATCTTGATTGTCAGATTGTCAGATGCCATGGATTTGTCAAGGGGAGCCTGTCACAGATGACCGAAAAACCCGAAAAACGCCGGTATTCCGGCCAAAGTTTCGAGGACCGGCTGGCCGACCGCCGGTCCCGCCTGATCGTGGCCGCCCTTGAGGTGGCGGGCAGGGAGGGGCTGGAGGGGGCATCGGTGGCCGCCATCTGCGCCGAGGCCGGGCTGACCGCGCGCTATTTCTACGAGTCGTTTCCCAGCCGCGAAGAGATATTCGTGGAGGCCTATCGCCTCGCGCAGGAACGTCTGCTGAAAAATATCGAAGCCGCCAAAGACAAAACGGATTCGGCGCGCGCCGCCCTCAAGGGCTTCTACACCGCGCTCTACGAACACCCGGGTGCTGCCCGCGTCTTCCTCGTGGATCTGGACGATCACGGCGGCGCCATGCGCATGGCAAGTTTCGAAGGCGCGCGCAAACTCGCCAAGGCCTTCAATGTGAAAGCCACCCATCGCCTGATGCTCGCCGGCATCATCGGCGCCATCGTCGACATCGGCAAACGCTGGATCGAATCCGATTTCGCGGAGCCCGTGGACAAGGTGGTGGAAATCGCGCTGCCGTTCACGAAGGTGAGAGGATAGGCCGACCCATCGCATCGCCGGATGTCCGAAATTTCATTCGGAATCTCGCGGGCCTCAACTCTTGCAGGAAGCGCCTGTTATTGACCTGCGCAAAGCCGGCTGTCACCGTCGATGCGGTCGTCGCGTCGCGCGGCATCATGGGGCACTATCAAAAGGAATAGCGAGATGCTGCGACGGTGGGGCACCGGCGTTGCCGGGATCGTTGCGATTGCTCTGCTTGGCGGAGCGGCTGTCGCGCCGAAGGACGATCCCCCGCCCGATTGGGCCTTCGTCGTTTTCCAACCATCCAAAGACCCGCCGGTAAAAGGCGATGTCACAGTGCCCGGCTCCAAATTGCACGTCGCGGCGAAGGTCCTCGATGATCCATCCAACGAGCCGGACTGGTTTGCCGAAGACCATCCCACAATGCCCTCTGTGGTGGCCCATGGTCATGCACCGAAATTGTGGGGCTGCGCCTATTGCCATCTGCCGACGGGTATCGGCGGCCCCGAAAGTGCGGTGATCGCAGGTCTACCCGCCGGCTATATCGAGCAGCAATTCGCCGAATTCCACGCGGGCCGCCGGCAATGCCCCGTGCCGAAGGACAACCCCTGCGCCACCTCCATGCAGAAGGTGTCGGCCGCCATAACTGAGCCGGAATTGGAAGCGGCGGCTGCTTATTTTTCCGGTCTGAAATACCATTCCCGCATTCATGTGATCGAAGCGGCGAGGGTACCGAAAACCGAGGTCGAATTCTTCGCACGCATCCGCGCTCCATCCGGCGGCGAGGAAGCCATTGGTCAGCGCATCCTCGAAGTGCCGGACGACAGGCATCTCTACAATGCCGGTGACTGGCGAACGACTCTCACGGCTTACGTGCCACCCGGTAGCATCGCACGCGGACGATCGCTGGTGGAAAGCGGCGACGGCGCGGTGCCCTGCAGCGTTTGCCACGGCGCACATATGCAAGGCGCGGGTCTCGTGCCGCCGCTGGCGGGCCGCTCGCCCAGCTATCTGTATCGCCAGCTCTACGAAATCCAATACGGCTACCGCCACGGCCCGGCAGTGGCGCAGATGCTGCCGGAAGTGGCGCATCTCAACGCGAAGGATCGGATCGCGATAGTGGCTTACCTGGCATCGCTGAAGGAGTGAAGCGTTGTACGAAAACCCTTTTTAAGCGATGTCTTCGGCCCGCTTCCCCCCTCGATCAATCACGACCTGACCACGCCCCAGGCCGCCATCGACGCCTTCAAGAAGTTCGTCAGCGAGAAATACAACATCAAAGGCACGGTGGGCTGCGCCGCCAAGCATGAGGAAGCCGAAGTCCGCGAGGACCTGCGCCGCGACAAACAGACGATCGAATCCAAAACCAACGGCGGCAAGGCCATCGACACGGGGTGGAAGTTTTCGTTGTAGAAAGCGTCAGCCCGTCAGATATCCGATCACAAGACGTGCCGCTTCATCGACAAGCGCATTCATCGCTTCGTCCGAAACAATCTTTTCGTGCAGCACCGCGTTGTGCGTCACGGCCTCGATGGATGTCACGCAGAGGAACGCCGCAAGATCCAGATCGCCGACGCGAATCTCATCGCGATGGTTTTCGAGATAAGCCCGGAACAGCGCGAAGTTTTCCCGGTTGAAGGTTTCCGCTTTCTCCAGCTTTCCCACGCGCGGAATCTGTTCCGCCAGCACGCGATGCAGCTTCGGATCGACGCGATGGGCCTTCACCGCCACCGCAACGAGCGTGCGCATGCCTTGCTCCAGCGGTTGTTTCGCGGCTTTCGTCAGTTCGCTGCGCACGACCTCAAGGATGTCCTGCCGGTGGCGGTCGATCACGGCTGCGACCAATGCCTCCTTGCTCGGAAAATACTGGTAGAGGGAACCCACGCTTACGCCCGCCACCTCCGCGATCCGGTTGGTGCTCGCCTTGTCGAATCCTTCGCGCACGAGAATGCGAGCGGTCGCTTGAACCAGCGCGTCCACCGTCGCGCGCGAACGCTCTTGCGAGGCTTCTTTCCTTGGATTTGTTAGCCGTCTGCGTGCCATTTTTCCGCTCGCCCAATGCGAGTGTTAAAAGCGAATGATCGCTCGTATTCTGCCTTGGCCGAATGCAACAGGCAATAACCCCGGAGAAACGATATGCGCGATACCTTGCAACGCCTGTTCCGATATAAAGCCTGGGCGAACGACGAATTGCTGACTGCGTTGGCCAAGCTTGGCGGGCAATCCCCCATAACGAATTTGGCCGTCAAGGCGCTGAGTCACACCTATGTCGTCGACCGCATTTTCGCCGCGCATTTGAGGCGCAAGGCCCACACGTATATATCGGCCAACCTCGACGAGATGCCGACCTTGGAAGATCTTTCCGCAGACATGCGCAAAAGCGACCGCGAGTACATCGATTACGTGGCCACGCTCGATCGCGATGCCCTGGCCGAACGGATCGACTTCGTCTTCACCGACGGCGCGCCCGCCTCCATGTCGCGCGAAGAGATGCTCATGCACGTCATCACCCACGGCGTCGGCCACCGCGGACAGGTAAGCGCCGTCATGCTGCTGAATTCCGCCGCGCCCGCGAAGGACGGTTTCACCACCTATCTGCATAACGCCGAAGCTTCGACCAGAAGGCGGGCTGCTGCATGAGCGTTCCTGCAACCGAACGTGCAAGCTATGGCATCGATGCCCCCGGCGTGGTTCGCGCCCACTTCCTTTTCGGAATTCTTCTGGCGGTCGTGGCAGCGGTCGGTTTCGCCCTGCCGCGGCCAAATCCCATCCCCGCGTCGCTGACCCACAGCGCTGCCGCCACCGCGGCGCTTCTTCTCGTCTATGGATCGGTGATGCTGTGGTCGAGCCTTGTCGGCAAAAAGCGGGTGCGCGACCGGCTGGTAGCGGCGCTTGCGCTCAAAGGCGACGAACACGTCCTCGATGCCGGATGCGGCCGCGGCCTGGCGCTCATCGGTTGCGCCAAACAGCTCACCACCGGCAAGGCGGTCGGCATCGATCTGTGGTCCGCCAAGGACCAGTCGGACAACTCTGCGGACGCGACACTGGCCAACGCGGCCATCGAAGGCGTGGCCAACCGCATCGAAGTGAAAACCGGCGACATCACCAAACTGCCGTTCCCCGACGCATCCTTCGATGCGGTCATCTCGATGACCGTGATCCACAACATCCCCACGCGCCAGGGCCGCGACGAGGCCTTGCGCGAACTCGCCCGCGTGCTGAAACCCGGCGGCCGCATGGCAATCTTCGATCTGTTGCACACGTCGCGATATGCCGAGGCGTTGCGGGGCGAGGGGCTGGAAGTCCGTTATCTATCCCGCGATTTCCTGTGGCTGCTACCGTGTCGTTCGTTGCTGGCGCGGAAGATGTAAGGGCCGGGCGTCACGCATATCCCACCCAGCCGCGCCATGTGAAGGCGGCATAGAACATCGCCACGTCGCGAAAGCCTGCTTCGCTCAAAAGCTGGGCATCGTGTTCGGGGTCGAGCAGGCTCAAATTGGCGCCCACCGTTTCGCTCATTTTCTTCGCCTGTTCGGGATCGGCGCCGGACGTTACGGCGAACGCCGCATAACGCGCGAGCCACGCCGCGCGGGCATCCGGCATTTGCGGAAAACTCGAATGTGCGGCCACGAACGGCGCGCCGGGTTTGAGGCGGCGATGGATTTCGCTTGCCGTGCGCCTGCGTTCTCCGGCATCGAGGAAGTGCAGTGTCAGAAGACAGGTCGCCGCGTCGAATGGGCCTTCCGGCGCATCGTCGATATAGCCGCAGTGAAATTGCGCGCGAGCCGCGTTCGGTCCCAGCGTCCGCTCTGCCTGTTTCAACATCTCTGCTGCCGGATCGACGCCCGCAAACGTCCATCCCGGATTCATCTCGGCGAATGCTCTCATCTCAAGCCCGCCGCCCGCGCCCAACACCAGCACGCGCGCATCGCGCGGGGCGCGTTCCGCCAGAAGGATCGCCGTCATGCGATGCAGATCGGCAAAGCCCGGCACGAAACGCGGCGGCCCTTCGGCATAGCGCGCAACGGCTTGCGGATCGGAAAAATGCGACAGCATCGCCGCCATCGCTTCGTTATGCTGCATGGGCATCTTTCAGCTTGTGAGTGCCGCCGCGAGCGACAAGGCGACGATGAAAATCCGCGCTCAGTTTGGCGAGCGTCACCTTACCGAATTTTGCCAGCACCAACGCTTCGGCGTCTTCCAGCGCGGTGTCGAGCGCCGCGTTGACAGCCTGTTCGACCAGGCAATCGGGATTTTCCGAGCGGTTGCCGACGGCAAAAAGGGAAGGCGCGCCCAGCGCCTCGTAGATATCGCGCAGCGAAATCCGCGAAAGATCGCGCGCCAGCGTCCAACCGCCGCCATGACCTTTCTCGGAACGCACATATCCCTCGTCGCGCAACCCCGCCATGATCCGGCGAACGACAACCGGATTGGTCCCCATCGCCTGCGCGAGTACTTCCGATGTCACCGGCCCGTCGTGTTCGGCCATGTGCAACAGAACGTGTAAAACGCCGGAAAGGCGGCTGTCATGTCTCATGTAACTTATGATATTACATGACGCGGCGACCGGTCAAGGCACGTCCAAACGGGCAATGCCGAAAACAAAAAGGCCCGGTGTTTCCACCGGGCCTTTCCGCATTTCTGGATGAACGACTGGATTAGAAATCCATGTCTCCCATGCCGCCCATGCCGCCGCCGGGCATGGAGGGGCCTGCGTCCTTTTTCGGACGGTCGGCGACCATGGCTTCGGTGGTGATCAGGAGCGAGGCAACCGAGGCTGCGTTCTGCAACGCGGTGCGCACGACCTTGGTCGGGTCCACGATGCCGGCGTCGATGAAGTCGCCGTATTTCTCGGTCTGCGCGTCGTAGCCGAAGGTGCCCGACTTCTGTTCCAACAGCTTGCCGACAACGATCGAGGCTTCGACGCCCGAGTTTTCGACGATCTGACGGATCGGGGCCTGGATCGCCTTGCGGACGATCGCAACACCTTGCGTCTGGTCTTCGTTGTCGCCGGTCAGGCCAGCGAGCGCCTTGGTGGCATAGAGAAGGGCCGTACCGCCGCCGGGAACGATACCTTCCTCGACTGCCGCCTTCGTCGCATTGAGCGCGTCATCGACGCGGTCCTTGCGTTCCTTCACTTCCACTTCGGTCGCGCCGCCGACGCGGATCACGGCAACACCGCCTGCGAGTTTCGCCAGGCGTTCCTGCAGCTTTTCCTTGTCGTAGTCGCTGGTGGTTTCTTCGATCTGTTGCTTGATCTGGCCCACGCGCGCCTGGATGTCGCCCTTCTTGCCCGAACCGTCGATGATGGTCGTGTCGTCCTTCGTGATGCGCACCTTCTTGGCGGTGCCCAGCATGTTGAGCTTTACGTTCTCGAGCTTGATGCCCAGGTCTTCGCTGATGACCTGGCCACCGGTGACGATGGCGATGTCTTCCAGCATGGCCTTGCGGCGATCGCCGAAACCGGGCGCCTTCACGGCGGCAACCTTCAGGCCGCCACGCAGCTTGTTGACCACGAGGGTGGCGAGTGCTTCGCCTTCCACTTCTTCGGCGATGATCACCAGCGGACGGCCGCCCTGCACCACCGATTCCAGGATCGGCAGCATCGGCTGCAGCGAGGAAAGCTTCTTCTCGTGGATGAGCACGAACGGCTCGTCGAGTTCGGCCACCATCTTGTCGGCGTTGGTGATGAAGTACGGCGAGATGTAGCCGCGGTCGAACTGCATGCCTTCCACGACATCCAGTTCGGTGGCGAGCGACTTCGCTTCTTCCACCGTGATCACGCCTTCATTGCCGACCTTCGCCATGGCTTTGGCGATCATGTCGCCCACTTCGTGGTCGCCGTTGGCCGAAATCGTACCGACCTGGCCGATTTCTTCGTTCGACTTCACCTTCTTGGAGCGCTTCTTCAGATCGGCGATGACCGCTTCAACGGCCTTCTCGATGCCGCGCTTCAGATCCATCGGGTTCATGCCGGCGGCAACCGATTTCGCACCTTCGCGAACGATGGCTTGCGCCAGAACCGTCGCCGTCGTGGTGCCGTCGCCGGCGACGTCGTTGGTCTTGGAAGCGACTTCGCGCACCATCTGTGCGCCCATGTTCTCGAACTTGTCGGCCAGTTCGATTTCCTTGGCCACCGTCACGCCGTCCTTGGTCGTGCGGGGAGCGCCGAAGCTCTTTTCGATGACGACGTTGCGGCCTTTCGGGCCCAGCGTCACCTTCACGGCGTCGGCAAGGATGTCGACGCCGCGCAGCATCCGCTCGCGCGCATCGGCACCGAATTTAACGTCTTTGGCTGCCATGTGTTGTGTCTCCTGTTGTTTGCGAGTAGCGAGTGGCGAATGGCGAGTAGCAAAAAGGGAAAAACCCCATTCGCTATTCCCAATTCGCTATTCGCCCTTAAGCGGCTTTCTTCTTGGGCGCTGCGCGGCCTTCGAGAATGCCCATGATGTCGGACTCCTTCATGATCAGGAGTTCCTGGCCGTCGATCTTCACTTCGGTGCCCGACCATTTGCCGAACAGAACGAAGTCGCCGACCTTCACTTCGGGGGCAACGCGCTTGCCGTTTTCGTCGAGCGCGCCGGGGCCCACGGAGATCACTTCGCCTTCCTGCGGCTTCTCCTGGGCGGTTTCGGGGATGATGATGCCGCCGGGGGTCTTCTGATCCTCCTGGACGCGGCGGACGACCACGCGGTCGCCAAGCGGGCGGAATTTCATGGGGAGTTGCTCCTCAAAAGTTTATACCTTGCAAGTACTTGTGGGATCCTGACCCCGAAGGGCCAGATATGGCAGCACTCCCGTACGGAGAGTGCCAGCCGTCGGGGGGTACTTAGTGACAGCCCCCGGAAGCGTCAAGTCTTATGCGGCGAGATTGCCGCGGCCGCTCCCTCAACTTCATTTAGTTGTCATCCCGGACGCGCGTCAGCGCGATCCGGGACCCATCGAGACGCGGCGGGATAGGTCCCGGCTCTGCGCGGCTGTTGCCGCTTGGCCGGGATGACATGGAAAATGTGCGACTGACAGAAAATCACGCTAAGAACCAGCCATGACAGACACCCAAATCCCCGAAGGCTTCGCCCCCTTCAAACTCGCCATCGGCTTCCTCGAAACGAACGGCCCGCTCTACGGCAAATGGACCGGCCAGCATCTTCTGCTCGGCTTCCGGGTCGAGAAACGCCACTGCAATCCCGGCATGGTCTGCCACGGCGGCATGATGGCCACCTTCGCCGACATGCTTCTGCCCATCGCCGCGCGCTTTCAGAGCCAGGAGGATATGGGCTTCCTGCCCACGGTGAACCTGACCTGCGATTACCTGGCACCCGTGCCGCTGGGCGCATGGGTCGAAGGCCGCGCCGAACCGATCAAGACCACCAAGAACCTGCTGTTCGCCCAAGGTGTCGCCACCGCCGACGGCCAGCCCGTGCTACGCGCCAACGGCATCTTCAAAATCACCTCGCGCGGCTCGGTCAAAGCCGGCGACATCTCCGTGGACGCACTGTTCGGTTTTCAAAAGTAAAACTCACCTCCCCCTTGTGGGGAGGTCGAAATTTGCAAAGCAAATTTCGGGCGGGGGGCCGAAGATGATGACGACCGCCGTCCCCCACCCGAAAAATCTCTCGCTCGTACGCTGGCGCTACGAGCTGCTCGAAATTTTTCGACCTCCCCACAAGGGGGAGGTAAGATTAATGCGTTGGCAGAGGCGCACGCATGTCAAAGTTCGAAGGTTTCCCGAAAGATTTCTACGCTTTCTTTCGCGAACTGAAGGCGCACAACGAACGCGAATGGTTCGAAGACAACAAGCAGCGCTTCCGCGAGAACGTGCAGGCACCGATGAGTTCGTTCATCGAAGCCATGGCGCCGGAGCTGAAAAAGATCTCCAAACATTTCGTCGCCGATCCGCGCCCGAATGGCGGCTCGATGTTTCGCATCTATCGCGACGTGCGTTTCTCCAAAGACAAGCGCCCTTACAAGGAACACGCCGCCTGCCACTTCCGCCACGTCACCGCGAAAGATGCGCACGCGCCCGGCTTCTACATGCACTTCTCGCCGGATGAAGTTTTCTTCGGCGGCGGTTCATGGGTGCCGCCGTCGGACGCGCTCGCCAATATCCGCGACGCCATCGCAAGCAAACCCGCCGCATGGACGAAGGTGACGAACGACAAGGTTTTCAAGAAAACCTTCGGCAAGGTGGAAGGCGAGGGGCTCGCCCGTCCGCCGCGCGGCTTCGATCCCAATCACCCCCACATCGAAGACCTGAAACGCAAAAGCTTCTTCGCGATGCACGAAGCCGACGCCAAACTCACCCAACACCCCAAACTGATCGGCGAAGTGACCGCCACCTTCAAAGCCGCCAGCCCGCTGCTGAAATTCATCTGCAACGCGCTCGCCGTTCCGTATTGAAGACAAGCCCTCACTCAAGGGGTACGCCGCAAAATCCGGCATCCCTAACACGCCTTAACCATACGAAGGTTCAACGGTTCCGTAACGGCCCCCGCGCTATCCCATTCCCACAAAGGTTGGGTGCGTGGGCGAGATCTATCCATTTCGACGTCTGTCAAAGACGCAGCGTAAGGCGCAAGCAGCGCTCGCACGGTGGAGCTATCTGCCGTGGCAGCCGCTTGCGATGCTGGTGTTGATTGCGGGAACGTTTCTCTCGATTCAGTTCATCCACACCAGCACGCGCGAACTTTCCGATGAAATGGATCGTCGCGCCGCCCCTGTTGAGCAAAATGCTCCCGCGAAAGAAACAGAACTTGCAAGCGCATCCATGCCGCTTTGTCACGGTTGGCCGCGCGTGAACTGCGTGATCGATGGCGACACCATCTGGTACCAGGGCGAGAAAATCCGCATCGCCGACATCAACGCACCCGAAACGCACGATCCGCAATGCAGCTACGAAGCCGATCTGGGCCGCAGAGCCACCAACCGCATGATCCAGCTTTTGAACGCAGGTCCATTCGAAATCGTCACCACCGGCGAGCGCGACCACGACGTCTATGGCCGCAAGCTGCGCGTGATCGAACGCAACGGCAGCTCGCTCGGCATGGTGCTGGTGAACGAAGGTCTCGCCGAACGCTGGCAGGGCTACCGCCGCAACTGGTGCATCTGATTACTTCTTCGCCGCCACGCGCCAGATCGCGCCGCCCGTATCGTCCGCAATCAGCAACGCACCGTCCGGCGCCACCACAATGCCCACCGGCCTGCCATAGGCCGTGCCTTCCCGCGGAAGAAATCCGGTCAGGAAATCCTGCGGCAATCCGCTCGGCATGCCGTTTTTAAACGGCACATAGACCACCTTGTAGCCCACATAAGGCGCGCGATTCCACGAACCATGTTCGGTGATGAACGCGCCGCCCCGATAGCGCGCGGGAAACGCATCGGCCGTGTAGAACGCCAATCCCAACGCCGCCACATGCGCGCCCAGCGCATAATCCGGCGTCATCGCCTTCGCCACCAGATCGGGCCGCGCCGGTGTCACGCGCTCGTCGGTGTGATGTCCCCAATACGCCCACGGCCAGCCATAGAAATCGCCGTCGCGCACGCGCGTCAGGAAATCCGGCACCAGATTGTCGCCGAAGAAATCGCGCTCGTTGGAAACGGTCCAAAGTTGCCCCGTCGCAGGCTCATACCCAAGTCCATTGGGATTGCGAATGCCCGATGCGTAAACCCGCAAGCCGGACCCATCCGGATTCATCTCCAGCACGTTGGCGCGCAGCTTCTCGTTGTCCATCCCATGCTCGCCCGCATTGCTACCGGAACCGACGGTGACATAGATCTTCTTGCCGTCCGCGCGCGCGAACAGATTGCGCGTCCAGTGATTGTTGTATCCGCCCACGGGCAGCGTCGCGATCTTCGTGCCCTTCGCCGCGATCGCCAGATCGCCGTCGCGATAGGGATAGACCTTCACGCTCCCCGTATCGGCCACATAGAACTTTCCGTTCAACAGCAACATGCCGAACGGCCGGTCCAGGTCGCCGCTCAAAAACGTGGATGTCTTGTCCACCACGCCGTCATGGTTGGTATCGCGCAGCAACGCGATGCGGTTGGGGCTTTCCACGATGACATTGGTGTGCCGCTCCAGCCAGTAGTGTATGCGGTCCTGCATCGATGTTGGCGGCGTGCGGATCGTGCTCGATTGCGCCGCCAAAACATCCCCATTCGGCAACACATAGAGCCAGCGCGGATGATCGATCGCCGCATAGCGCGTGACCGTGAAGCCCTTGGGCGCTTTTGGCGTCAGCCCCTTGGGCCAGTTCTCGTGCGTGGCGAAATGAAGTGACGGAAAAATGCCGGTCGAGGGCGGCAAAATTTCGGGATGCGGCCCGGTGGAGGAGGGCGGGGTCGAGCCGGAGCCGCCAACCATCGTGGCAATAGCCGCCGCGGCGGCAAAATGAAGAATGCGTCGGGTCACGTCCCATCCCTTGAATTATCGTTGGCGTGGGGGAACATTAGCGCGATGCGCCGAAAGCTGACAGAGGAAGAACGGGCCGCCATCCGCGCAAAGAAGCCCCATCCGCGCCGGTTGATCGTGCGCGACCTCGTCGTGCTGCAGGTCAAGCTCTTCATCGGCAACGTGCACAACTTCCTGCTCATGCCCGCCTGTCTTTTCGCCGCCGCCCTCGACATCCTGTTCAAGAACCGTCGTGACGAGGCCTGGCTCTACAAGACGCTTGCCTGGGGCCGCCATTTCGAAGAACGTATCGGCGTCTACAGCGCGCTGCACGAAGACCCACACAACCCGCCGGAGAAATACAGCGTCGATGCCGTGATCTCGCGCGTGGAAACCGCGATCAAGAAGAACTACGAAAGCGGCGGCACCACCGCCACGATGAAGGCCGCGGCCGACAAGGCCTTCGAACGCATGGCCGCGCGCACCGCGAAGTTGCGGCTAAAAGCGCCGCAGGAGACGAATTCGGAAGTTGAACAGTGATCTTACCTCCCCCTTGTGGGGAGGTCGGAGAGCGAAGCGATCCGGGTGGGGGGCCGCTCGTTGTGACGAACACCGTCCCCCACCCGAAAAATCTTCGCTACGCTCAGATTTGTTCGACCTCCCCACAAGGGGGAGGTAAGTTAGATCGCCACCGCCGTCATGCTCATCACATCGAGCATGAAACTCCCATCCGCCTCGATGGCGAAATGATTCACCACCTCTTCGCTCATGTCCTTCTGCAACGCGCGAATGGCATCGGCATAGACCGGCGGCGTCTGCATCCGCGCGATCCACGATACGAACTCGATGTGGATACGCCGCTCCACCGCGGGCTTCGGATCGAACCCCGCTTCGCGCGCCATATCCATCCATTCGGCGACGGAATAATCGCGCACATGGCTCGGGTCGCGCAGCATCTCGAATGTCTGCAGGAAGGTGTCGAGCAGCGGATTGGCGGGTGCAAACACATCCATGAACATCGCCGATGCGCCGCGCTTCAAAACGCGCCGCGCCTCAGCCAACCCGGCACGAATGTCGTGCCAGTGATGCGCGCTCAGCCGCGTCACCGCGAGATCGAAGCTCGCATCGGCAAACGGCAGCTTCTCCACCGTTCCCTGCTGCATTTTGAGGTTTGCAAATCCGCGCCGCGCGCCCTCCTGCGCAACGGCCGAAAGCATTTCCGCGGAGAGATCGTAAGCGGTAATCTCGCCCACATGCGGCGCAATCGCGAAGCTCGCATGTCCGCCACCGCAGCCCAGATCGAGCGCGCGCTCGAACCCGCCCGCTCGCGCAAACTCCGCAAGCTCTTTCAAATCTTCGCCGCCCGCATGCACCGCGCTCTGCACATAAGCCGCGGCCCGTGGACTGAACTGCTTCGAAACCAGATTGTGAACCGTGTTGCTCATCACTTCGCCAGATAGGATTCCAGAACGTTGACGGTGTTTTCCGCCAGCGCGTCCAGATTGTAACCGCCTTCGAATACGAACAAAGTCGGTTTGCCTGTCGTTTTCAGCATGTCGCCCATGCGTTTGTAGTCTTCGGTGCGCAATTTGAACCGGCAGATCGGATCGCCTTCGAACGTGTCGAGCCCCAGCGAAACCAGCACCACATCGGGCCCGAACTCGCGCACGCGCGAAATCGCGGCACCCAGCGCCTGCGAATACGCGCCCCAGTCGGTCTTGCGCGGCAACGGCATGTTGACGTTCGCATCTTCGCCCGCGCCTTCGCCGCGCTCATCCGCGAAGCCAAGAAAATGCGGATAGGCGAACGAAGGATCAGCGTGAATGGAAACGAACAGAACGTCGGGCCGGTTGTAGAAAATCGCCTGCGTCCCGTTCCCGTGGTGGTAGTCGACATCCAGAATGGCGGGCCGCAATCCCTGATCCACAAACCACTGCGCCGCGATGGCGACATTGTTGAGATAGCAATAGCCGCCATAAAGATCCGCACTTGCGTGATGTCCCGGCGGCCGCGCCAGTGCGAATGCAGCTTTCTCGCCCTGATGAATTGCGCGCGCTGCCGACAGCGCCACATTCGCCGCATTCTTCGCCGCCTCCCATGTGCCCTTCAGAATGGGTGTCGCCGTGTCGAAGGTGTAAGACCCAAGCCGCGCCTCGATATGTCCGTGCAATTGCGTGCGAAGCCCCCGCGCAGGCCAGGCAGAAGGCACCGCCGCCGCCTCGGGATCGCGATAGCGTTTCACCCATTCGTCATGCGCTTCGTTGAGGAACGAAACGAACTCCGCATCGTGAATGCGAACGAGCGGCGCGTTGCCGAATTCGCTCGGAAGCAATATCGGCCCCAACTTGCGGTCTTCGATGCGTGCGCGCACGCGTTCGGCGCGCTCGGGAATTTCGACGGCAGGCGTCAGCTTGCCGCCTTCGAACTCCTGCAAGGGCGCGTGTCCCAGATGCGCGGGCGAATAAAAGGTCTGCAAAGGCCGTTCCTCAAGGCTCGGAAGATCAAAGGATAGGCTGGCCCGCAGCAATCGGGAAAGGCGAAAGTCTTGCCTAACCCGCGTTAAGCAGAATGGCCCCCGCCGCAATCGCCCCCGCCGCCAGCCAGCGCCGGTAGGTCATCTTTTCGCCCAGGAAGTGCATGGCGAGCCCCGTCCCGAACAGCACGCTGGTCTCGCGAAGGGCGGCCAGTTGCGCCGTCGCCCCGAAGCGATAAGCCAGCATCGCCGAGCCATAGGTGGTGATGGAAAGCGCTCCCAGCCACAACCCCAACCGCCATTGCCGCCGCGCCTCGATCACCACCTCGCGTCCGCGAATGCCGGGTGCTGTGACAAGCACGCAGAACCCATGCGCCACGAAGAACCACAACACATAAGTGAAGGGCTCCTTCACCGCGCGCACGCCCGACGCATCGATCAGCGTGTAACACCCGATGGTGAGACCGGTGGCGAGCGCAAATCCCAAACCTTTCGCCGCACCTTCCGTCGCGCGATGCGAAAGTCCGATGGCGATCACGCCGCCGCACACGAAAACGATGCCGAGCAATTCCACAGGCGGCGGACGTTCGCCCAGAAGAAAGATCGCCCCCAGCGCCGTGAACAACGGCCCCGTCCCGCGCGCCACCGGATAAACCGCAGAGAACGCCGCGTTCTCGTAGGACAGCACCAGAAACAATTCGTAGATCGCATGCACAAACGCCGTGCCGACCAGAAACCAGATCGCGCGCCCTTCCGGAAGTGGCACGAAAAACAGAAACGGCGAAACGAAGATCGCGGAGAACACGCCGATCAAAAGCCGCATCGCATATTTGTTCTCCGCCCGCTTGGTCAGAATGTTGACGACGGCGTGAACGACGGCGGAGAGGAGAATCAGGAAAAGGGCGAGCATGGGCGGGAGAACCTAGCCACTTACCTCCCCCTTGGGGAGGTCGGCGTCGTGCATCGGCACGACGGCGGGCGGGGCTCCTGCGAGCCTCGCCGAAGGCCCCACCCGCCACCGCTTCGCAGCGTCGACCTCCCCGTGAAGGGGAGGTAAGAAGGGGGCGGCGATATCGAACGACGGAAGTAAAATGACCTACCTCAACGAATCCCTCATCGGCGCACCCGGCGGCCGCGCGAAAATCCAAACCCCGGCGCTGGTCGTCGATCTCGATATCCTCGAACACAACATCGCGCGCATGGCGGAACACGCGAAGGCGCACAACATAGCGCTGCGCCCCCACGCCAAGACGCACAAATCCGTCGAAATCGCCAAACGCCAGCTCGCGGCCGGTGCGCTCGGCATCTGCTGTGCGAAACTGGGCGAAGCGGAGGCACTCGCCGCAGGCGGCATCGATTCCATTCTTCTCACATCGCCCGTCGTCACCGATGCCGGCATCGCGCGCGTCATGGCACTCAACACCCGCATGCGCGAACTCATCGTCACCACCGATAATGCGGAAATCGCGAGCCAACTTGCCGACGCCGCGAAAGCCTGCGGCAAGAAGTTGAAAGTGATGGTCGATATCGATCCGGGCCTTGGCCGCACAGGCATCCGCCCCGGCGAAGGCGCCGTCGCGTTGGTTGAACAAGTCGCCAATGCGCCCGGCTTGGAATTCCTCGGCCTGCAATGCTACGCGGGGCAAGTGCAGCACATGGAATCCCCCAACGAGCGCCGCGCGCGTTCGCTGGAAGCATTGAAAGAACTGGGCGAACTGCGCGACACGCTCAAAGCCAAAGGCATCGCGCCGAAAATTCTTTCCGGTGGCGGCACCGGCACCTTCGACATCGATCCCGATGCGCGCGTACTCACCGAACTCCAGGTCGGCTCCTACGTCTTCATGGACCGCCAATACAACGATGTGTGGGAAAAGCCCGGCGACCGTGTTCCGTTCGAAGTTTCGCTTTCCGTGCAAACCACCGTCGTCAGCGCCAATCGCGACAGCCTTGCCACCACAGATGCCGGCTTAAAAGCCTTTGCAACCGATGCCGAAGCGCCGAAAATTCTCTCAGGCGCTCCCGAAGGCGCCAATTATTTCTTTTTCGGCGATGAACAGGGCGGCGTGTTCTATCCGCCCGGCGCGCAGAAATTGCGGCCGAAAGATGTCTTGAGTTGCGTGGTTCCGCACTGCGATCCCACCGTCAATCTCTATGATTGCTATCACGCGGTGCGTGGCGACATTTTGGAAGCCATCTGGCCGGTGGATGCGCGGGGGCGTTCCGCTTAAGGAACAGCGGAACAACATTCTCTCTGAAAGCATTGTTCATGCTGGGTTCAGCCGCCTTGCCCGATAGTCGTGGGCAGGACGGGCTGGGGCAAGTTCGGAGAGCTCTTATGACCAAACTAGCCAAAATCGCACTGGGCGCCGCCTTGATGGCAGGTGCCGCAACGCTTGTCGCTCCACCTGCCGCTGCGCATGTGAGCGTCGGAATCGGATTCGGCGTGCCGGGATACGGATACGCACCGGGCTATTACTACGGCCCGCCGCGTTATCGCTACGCGCGCTACTGCGATCCCTACAGCCCGTATTACGACCCGTATTATTGCGGCGATCCGTACTACGATTCTTATTATGGCTATGGCGGTTACGGCCCTGTGTTCGGCGACGTCGTCTTCTTCGATGGCGGCTGGTATCGCGGTCCGTTCCGTCACCGCTACTATGGCGGCCACGATTGGTACTGGGTGAACAACGGCTGGCATCGCAACGAATGGCACGGCCGCATGCCGTCGAGCATCAGCTTCCGCAACGGCGGTTATTATCGCGGCGGCCAGTACGGTGGCTTTCACGGTGCCACCACCTTCGGCCGCAGTGGCGGAAGCTTCCATGGCAATGCCGTGCGGTCCGGCAGCGTCAGCCACTTCAATGGTGGCAGCACCAGAGGCAGCGCGTCGTTCCATGGCGGCGGTTCGTGGCACGGCAACGGCGGCGGTCACCACCACGGCCACTGACGAAAATGTTCAGGGAATGCGAGTCACCCGTCTGGCGTTAGATGGGCGGCTGGCAAAAGCGGCTCCGGAGTCACCGCCGGGGCCGCTTTCCTTTTATGGCCTATTGGTGAGATAATCCTGTCGGTATTTATTTCCCGCCTGCCATTTTTCGGACCGAATGGGTTCATCATCGGTTCAGATGCGTATTGTCATTGTCGATATGTTGAATCGCAATTGGAGAGGACTTCCCATGCGAACCGCTTTCAAATCCTTGCTCGCCGCCGCAACCATGGCGGGCGCAGCAATCGTCGCGTCCGCGCCTGCGAAAGCGGACGGTTTTGGAATTTCCTTCGGCCCCGGCGGAGGCATCTCGTTCTCCGTCTCCTCCGGCGGCTATTGCGACCGTTGGGGCTGCCCGGACGATTACTGGGGCTATCCGGTTTATTACGGTCCCGTGTTCTGGGGCGGCCAGTGGTTTAACGGCCCGCTTTATTATCGCTACTATGGCGGCAGCTATTGGTACTGGGTCCATGGCGGCTGGCGTCGCGACGAATGGCGCGGCCCGCGTCCCGGCTGGTGGCGCGGCAACTATCGCTATGGCCCCGCGCTGAGCCTCGACTATTACCGCAGCCACGGTTTCCACGTGCGCGACCGCGACTGGGATCGTTATCGCGTCTGGAGCCGCACCCACAATTGGGATCGCGACCATCGCGATTGGAGCCACGGTCACGATTGGAGCGGCGACCGCCGGTTCGACCGCACCGTCAATCACAACGATTGGAATCGCGGCAACGACAACCGTTTCAACAACCGCGAAATCCGCAACGACAATCGCGAGATCCGTCAGGACCGCCGCGAATTGTTCAACGACCGCAACGAACAGCGTGGCGATCGGCGGGAACTGCATCAGGACCGTCGTGAGCTGAACAGCGATGTTCGGCAGGGCGCGGGCAATGCGGAAGTCCATCAGGATCGTCGCGAACTCCACAACGACCGTCAGGAACTGAGACAGGATCGTCAGGAGCATCAGAACGACCGTCAGGATGCGCGTCAGGACCGGCAAGACCGGCGTGGCGACAGGCAAGACCGCAACAACGACAACCAGGATCGCCACCACGGCGGTCACGGAAACCACTAACCGTCACGCGTACAAAAGGGCTCCGGCTTTCCGGCTGGGGCCTTTTCTTTTGCATCCGCCGCAATTTGTGAAATCTTCTGTGCCGCGGGGTGCGGCCCGCGCAAAACCTTTGCGCATAGGCATTATATTTCAAACACGCTTGACCCGTTTGCCGCCGCGCGCAATGTCATTGCCGCCGAACCAAGGAAGGCCCCCATGCGCATCGGTGTTCCCAAGGAAATCAAGAATCACGAATACCGCGTCGGCATGACGCCCGCCGCTGTGCGCGAACTGACCGCGCGCGGCCACGAAGTGTTCGTGGAAACGCAAGCCGGCGAAGCCATCGGCCTGCACGATGAGATGTACACCCGCGTCGGCGCGAAGATCCTGCCCAGCGCCGACGAAGTGTTCGCGCATGCCGACATGATCGTGAAGGTGAAGGAGCCGCAGCCGGAAGAAATCAAACGCCTGCGCAAGGGCCAGACGCTTTTCACCTATCTCCATCTCGCCCCAGATCCCGAACAGACGAAAGGTTTGCTCGAATCCGGCGCCATCTGCATCGCCTATGAAACGGTGACGGATGCGCGCGGCGGCTTGCCGTTGCTGGCGCCGATGAGCGAAGTCGCGGGCCGCATGTCCATACAGGCCGGTGCGCATTGTCTCGAAATCGCGCAAGGCGGGCGCGGGCAATTGCTCGGCGGCGTGCCCGGCGTTCCCGCCGCGAAAGTCGTGGTGCTTGGCGGCGGTGTGGTCGGCACCAATGCCGCGCGCATGGCGATGGGGCTGGAAGCCCATGTCATCGTGCTCGATATCTCGCTGCGCCGTCTTTACGAACTCGACGAACAGTTCGGCTCGCGCATGCACACGCTGTTCTCCACCATCGACGCCATCGAAGAACAGGTCGTCTCCGCCGATCTCGTGATCGGCGGCGTGCTGTTGCCCGGTGCTGCTGCTCCCAAGCTCATCACCGAAGAGATGGTGAAGCGCATGAAAAAGGGCTCCGTGATCGTCGACGTCGCCATCGATCAGGGCGGCTGCGCGGAAACCTCCCACGCCACCACCCACGCCGATCCGACCTATAAGGTGCATGACGTGGTGCACTACGCCGTGGCCAACATGCCCGGCGGCGTGGCGCGCACCTCCACTTTCGCGCTCAACAACGCGACCTTGCCGTTCACTATCGCGCTGGCAGAGCAGGGCCCCGAAGCCGCGATGAAAAAGAATCCGCATCTGCTGGCGGGCCTCAACGTCTACAAAGGCACGCTGACCTACAAGGCGGTCGCGGATGCGCAGAAAATTCCGTATCAGGATGCGGCGAAAGTTTTGGGCGCCTGATCGGCCCACCGAGGGACAAGATGAAGCTTTTCATGAGCGCGACATCGCCGTTCGCGCGCAAGGTGCGCATCGTCATCCGTGAGAAGGGCCTCACTGACAAGGTCGAAGAAATTCCCTTCGTCCCCATCGAAGCCAAACCCGAACTGCTGGCCATCAACCCGCTGTCGCAAATTCCCGCACTGATCGACGACGACGGCGTTTCGTGGACGGACAGCAGCCTGATCGCAGCCTGGCTCGATCAACAGGGCAGCGGCCCCGCATTTCTTCCGCCCGCGGGCACCGATGAATATTGGCGCGTGCGCCGCGTCGAAACCGCCGCCATGGGTCTGTTCGAGATGATAGCGAAGCTCGTCTACGAATATCGTCGCCCCGAAAACGAACGTTCGCCCTTCTGGCTGCAACGCTGGCGGGAAAATCTCAAACGCGGCTTTGAACGCGCCGAAGCGATCGGCCCGCAAAGCGATACGCTGGATATGGGCAGCCTGACGCTTGCCATTGCAGGCACGTCCTGCGATTTCCGCCTGCCCGACATCGACTGGCGCACAATCGCGCCGCGCATTTCGCGCCTCAACGAAACGCTCGAAAAGCGCCAGAGCTTCATCGACACGGCGCCGAAATAATTCAAGGCATCAATCCCAAACTCATCATTTTTTAAATGGCCGGGCTTGACCCGGCCGCCCAGCACGACCGCGTCTGCAGGCGCAAAAGATTACGTCAGCGGAGAACGCGGGGAATCTCTGTGTCCTCCGCGTCTCCGCGTGAACCTGTTTGGTCTTCTTCGGCGCACGGACGCGCGCCCCGCTGGGTGGCCGCCTCAAGGGCGGCCATGGTGATCGGTTTTACTGCGGGAACATCTCCACATGCGTCTCACCTGTGCGTCCATAATAAACAGCTCGTTTGCCCGCCAACGAAACCATATATCCGACGCATCCGGCTTGCGCGATCCTCTCGCAGAACCCGCGATATTTGATTTTCTGCTGCTGGCTCGCACGCACCGCCGCCTCAACGCCGTCCGCTGAAAACCGTTCGGCGGGCGTTTGCGAAACCGCGTACATCTTCAGCGTTTCGTTCTCGCCGTTCGGCAGGTAATATGTCTTCTCCGCGCGCGTCAGATCGGCGGTGTAGCGCTCCACACCCGCGGCAATCAGTTTACCCACCACTTCGGGAAAGGTGATCCGTTCGTTGGACGAACCTTCCGTACATTCGACAAGAACGTCATGTGTCTGCGTGTTCATATTTGTCTCCATCAACTGGTTGGAATTGTCTTGAGCGATTTGTGGTTCACGATGGTCTGAAGGGTGGCGACCAGCCGCTCGCGCTCGGCGCGTGACAGGTGATCGAAGAATTCCGCATCGTTCTCGTCCGCCAGCGCCGCCAGCACCGGCACCATCGCGCGGCCGTCCTTCGTCAACGTCAACGATTGAAACCGCCGGTCGTCGCGGTCGCCGCGTTTCAAGATCAATCTCTTGTCCGCCAGCCGGTCTGCGAGTTTGGAAATCGCACCGCGCGTCATTCCCATCCGTTCGGCAACGATGCTGGGCGCCACGTCGTCCTTGCCGAACAATTCGCGCAACATCACCCATTCCGCCACCGTCACGCCGTGTCCGGCGAGCTTGTTGGCAAACGCCTGCGAAACGTGGTTCGACACGTAGCGCAGCCAGAACCCCACATGGGCCTCCAAAGGATTGGCCTTCGCTGCAGGTTTCATGCGCGTCTCCGATAAGTTGACAAGGAAACTACCTTGAGACAGTTTCCTTGTCAACTACATTCGTTTGACAATCCATAACTACAAAGTTATGAATTGAGGATGAGCCCGACAGCCGAAACAATTTTTGCATCCCTGGGCGATCCCACCCGGCGCGCGATCTTCGAACGCCTGTGCCGGCAAGGGGAGCAAACCGTCTGGATGCTCACCGAACATGCGGGCGTCTCCCAGCCCGCGGTATCGAAACATCTTGGCGTGCTCAAACAATCCGGCCTCGTGCGCGACCGCAAAGAGGGGCGGCAAACCCATTACAGCGCCGACCCCAAAGGCCTTGCGCCGCTGATCGACTGGATGAGCGTCTACACCGCGTTCTGGCGCAAGAAATTCGATGCGCTCGAAGATCTGCTCAACAGGATGGACCAGTGACCGCCACCGAAACCCGCTCCGTCGTCGTCGAACGCGAATTCGCTCACCAGCCGGAAAAGCTGTGGCGCGCGCTCACCCAGCCGCATCTGATTGCCGAATGGCTGATGAAGAATGATTTCGCGCCCTCCGTCGGTCACCGTTTCAGTCTGCGCGGCGATTGGGGCGGCGTGCTCGATTGCGAAGTGCTCGTGCTCGAACCGAACAGGATGCTCTCCTACAGCTGGAACCACAATCACGAAGACCCGGCCTACCATCTGCAAAGCGTCGTCACGTTCACGCTCACGCCGACAGGCAGCGGCACGCATCTGCGCGTGGAACAGGCGGGCTTCCGCCCCGATCAGAAACAGGCCTTCGGCGGCGCAAAATTCGGCTGGCAGAAGTTCCTCGCCAATCTCGACGAGGTTCTGGCGCGGGCGGATTGAGTTTCAAAGGAGATTTCGTTTGAGCATCTGGATCAGGCAAACCCATCGCTGGCTGTCCATCGTTTTCACCTTGACGGTCATCGCCAATTTCACCGCCATGGCGTTCGGCAAACCGCCCATGTGGCTCGTCTATTCGCCGCTGCCGTTCCTTTTCCTCCTGCTGTTCACCGGCCTCTACATGTTCGTGCTGCCGTATGTGAGGCGCGCATGAAAACGAAAAGCCCCGCGACCAAAGCCAAGGAAACCAAGTCCCCCGCCAAACTGATCGACGCCCGCATCGAGGAGTTGGGCGATTGGCGCGGCGAAACGCTGGCGCGAATCCGCAAGCTCATTGCGGAAGCCGACCCCGACGTCGTCGAAGAATGGAAATGGCGCGGCGTTCCGGTGTGGGAACATAACGGCATCCTTTGCACCGGCGAAACCTACAAGGCCGTCGTGAAGGTGACTTTCGCGAAAGGCGCGTCGCTGGCCGATCCCGCCAAACTCTTCAACTCCAGCCTCGAAGGCAACACCCGCCGCGCCATCGACTTCCGCGAAGGCGACAAGATCAACGAGAAAGCGCTGAAGGCATTGATCCGCGCAGCGGTCGAGGCGAACACATCGAAAGCCAATAAAACCAAACGCTAGATCTTACCTCCCCCACGCGGGGAGGTCGGCGCGCGTCAGCGCGGCGGGTGGGGATTGCACGCGGAGACGCGGAGTCCGCGGAGCAATCTCATCTCCGCGTCTCCGCGTGAGACAATCTTAAAATCCCACCCGTCGTCGCGCCGATGCGCGCCGCCGACCTCCCAGAATTGGGGAGTAAGTAATTATGCCAGCGCCCCGCCGTCGATCACGAACGTCTGCCCCGTCGTGAACGCGCCCGCCTTGGAGGCCAGGAACACCGCCGCACCCGCAATTTCATCCGGTTCGCCGATGCGGCGCAGCGCGGCACCCGATGTCGAACGCTTCAGCGTCTCGGGATTTTCCCACAGCGCGCGCGCGAAATCGGTGCGGATCAGCCCCGGCGCGATGCAATTGGCGCGAATGCCATGCGGGCCGTATTCCACCGCCAGGTTGCGCGCGAGCTGCATGTCCGCCGCTTTGGAGATGCAATACGCCCCGATCACCGGCGAACCGCGCAAGCCGCCGATCGACGATACGATGACGATCGAACCGTCTTTGCGCTCCACCATTTCCGGCAAAACCATCTGGCAGAGCCAGTGGTTGGAGCGCACATTCGCGCCATAGATCTTGTCGAACGCCTCGTCCGGCATTTCCGACATCGGCCCGTAATAGGGATTGAGCGCGGCGTTGCAGATCAGCACATCGATCTTGCCGAAGGTCTTGCGCGTCTGGTCTACCAGCTGCTGCAACTGTTCCTTGTGGTTGATGTTGCAGGGGATGGCCGCGGCCACTTTTTTCCCCTTGCCATATTTCGCGTTGATGTCGGCGGCCACTTTTTCGCAGGCATCGGCTTTGCGGCTCGACACCACGACATTGGCCCCGTGCTCGGCCAGCCGGTGCACGATGGCCTCGCCAATTCCCTTGGTGGAACCGGTGACAAGGCAGGTTTTTCCGGTCAGGTCGAAAAGCGTCGTCATTGGGCGATCTCCCGCAAGATATGAATTTTGGTTCCGCTTTATTATCAGGACCTGAGGGCTGCGAAAGCCCTCCGCCCGCAAAAAGTTCCCGAAAGATGGCAGGAGCCAGACGCTACCCCGCCGTGCTAAGACGGTTCAACGCACTTCGTCAGCGAGGACGCGCGGAAGGCTTCGTCGAAGTTCCGCGCCTCTGTCGCGCCCCCAATAATGGACAACGGAACCGCTTGGCGGCGGCTGGTTCCCGTTTATATTCGCCGCGTTCCGCGCGCTTCGGCTTCGAGGGGATTTGAGTGTTGCCTGCCAATCGCCTGACATTGCTGTTCGGAATTCCGGTGTTTTTGTTGCTTGTGGCGGTGGCCGTGATCGGCGCCCGCGTGGCCACGGCCGAACGCGACATGCAGGCCTGGATCGTTCACACCTATGAGGTGATGAACGAAGCGCGCGCCGCGCTTTCTTCCGTTCAGGATGCCGAAACCGGCCAGCGCGGCTTTTTGCTTACCGGCGACAAATCCTATCTCGAACCCTATCGCAACGGCCGCGAGGCGTTTGAACGCCACGTCGAGAATTTCAGGAACCTCACGACGGACAACCCCGCCGAACAAGCCCGCGCGGGCAAGCTGAAGGTCTTGGGCGAAGACCGCCTCGATCTTCTGGAAAAGCGCTTGGCGCTCGGTCCCGCAAATTCGTCACCGGATGCGGTTGGCCTTATGGCGCGCGGCGGCGAACGGATGGACGGCATTCGCGACGTGGTGTCCGACGCGCTCGCCGACGAACAGCACCTGCTCGATCGGCGCCGCAGCGAACGCCACAAATATGAAAACCAGATGATCGCCACCGCGGCTGCGGGCGCTGCGCTGGCGCTGGCGATTTTGATTTCCGCACTGGTGCTTTTGATCCGCAGCAACCGCCAACTCTCCAAAAGCCAGGCGCAGGAAACCCATCAGGCCGAGATGCTGCAGGCCACGCTCGATTCCATGCGCGACGGCGTGGCGGTGTTCGATTCCGAAGGGCATTTGTGCGCCTATAACGAGCAATTCATCTCGCTGCTTGGTTTTCCAAAATCGCTCACCCAACCCGGCACCACGCTGTCGATGTTCGAAGATGCCGCGCGCAAGGCGGGCAACCGCGTGTTCGAACAGTTGTCGGCAATCCCCGATATGCAGCCAAGCCATTACGAACAGCTTCATCTGGGCGATCGCGTGCTCGATATCTATCGCACGCCCGTCCCGTCCGGCGGCGTGTTGTTCGCGGCGGAAGATGTCACCGCCCGCCTGCGTTCCGAAGCCACCTTGCGCCAGTCGCAGAAGATGGAAGCCATCGGCCATCTCACCGGCGGCGTCGCGCACGATTTCAACAACCTGCTGCAGATCGTCAGCGCCAATCTCGATCTCATTGCGGCCGACGTGCGCGGCCTGCCGCGCGCCTCCGAACGACTGCAGAATGCGGTCGCCGCCATTCACCGCGGCTCGCGCCTTACCGGACAACTGCTCGCCTTCGCGCGCCGCCAGACGCTCGAACCGCGCTCCACCAATGTCGGCCGCCTGTTGCAGGACATCACCGATCTCGTGCGCCGCACGCTTGGCGAGCGCATCAACGTCGAATCCATCGTCGCAGGCGGCTTGTGGAACACGATGATCGATCCCAACCGGATCGAGAACGCCATCCTCAACCTCGCCATCAACGCGCGCGACGCGATGCCCGATGGCGGCAGTCTCACCATCGAAGTCGCCAACGCCTTCCTCGACGATGCCTATGCCGCGCTCCACGACGAAGTGGTCCCCGGTCAATATGTGATGCTTGCGGTCAGCGACACCGGCACCGGCATGCCGCCCGAAATTGCCGCGCGCGTGTTCGAACCGTTCTTCACGACCAAGCCGGAGGGGCAGGGCACCGGCCTGGGCCTGAGCCAGGTGTACGGTTTCGTCAAACAATCCGGCGGCCACATCAAGATCTATAGCGAGGTGGGGCAGGGCACGACGGTGAAGCTCTACCTGCCGCGCACCCGCGCGCCGGAAGAAGGCACCGGCCCCATCGCCACCACGCCCATCGAAGGCGGCACCGAAACCATCCTCGTGGTGGAAGACGACGAAGGCGTGCGCGCCGCGGTCATCGATATGCTCGGCGAACTCGGCTACAGCGTGCTGAAAGCCGCAAATGCCGAACAGGCGCTCACCATTCTCGAAAGCGGCGCTACCATCGACCTGCTGTTCACCGATGTGGTGATGCCGGGGCCCATCAAGACGCGCGATCTCGCGCGCCGCGCGCAGGAACTGCATCCCTCATTGCAGGTGTTGTTCACCTCCGGCTACACGCAGAACGCCATCGTCCACAACGGTCGCCTCGATGACGGCGTGCATCTGTTGTCGAAGCCCTATCGGCGCGACGAACTCGCCCGCAAATTGCGCTCGCTTCTGGGCGCTTCGCGCAAACCCGGCGTGCCCATTGTCGAAACCGCGCCGCCCGTCTCCGCGCCGCCTGCGCGCGAAACTGCGCCGCAAGCGGCAAAGCCCAACGGCGGCCCGCGCAAGGTGCTGGTCGTGGAAGACGTGGCGCTGATCCGCATGACCACGCTCGACATGCTCGAAGAACTGGGCATCGCCGGCATCGAAGCGGGCGATGGTCCTTCCGCGCTTGCGCTGATCGAAAGCGATCCGGAGATCGACCTGGTGCTCACCGATCTCGGCCTTCCCGGCATGAGCGGCCAGCAACTCGTTGCCGAAGTCCGCAAGCTGCGGCCCCGCCTGAAGATCGTCGTCGCCACCGGCTATTCCAACGAAAGCCGCCCCAGCTTCGACGGCGTGAGCGTGCTCATCAAACCGTTCGACCTCGGCCAATTGCGCGACGTGTTGTTGGGATGACTTACCGCCCCCGCGAGGGGGAGGTAAGAAGCAGCAGTGCGCAAACTCAAAAAAACCCGCGCCCTTTCGAGCGCGGGTTCTTCGTCGATCGAAGCGAAAACTTATCCGCCGAACAGCGTGAAGTTATAGGTGATCGTGCCGACCACGGTCGGTCCGCACCAATTGTTCTTCGGGCCGTTGAAGCCTTCGCAGGTGGATTTGGAGATGTCCGTCTGGATGTAGCGCACATCGAAGTTGAAATCGGCCCACGTCGCCGTCGCGCCGATATCCCAATGCGTGTACGGGAAGCCGGTTTCCTTGTCGTCGAGTTCGTTCACCCACTGGTGGCCGACATTGGCGCTCACCGACAGCCAGTCGGCGAACGCATAGCTCGCGCCGCCGCCGATCCAAACGCCCGTGCCCGTCTCGCCGAAATAGGCCGGGGAGACAGCAACCGACGTGTTGACCGTCAATTTGTCGAAGCTGTGCGACAGGCCGACGATGGCTTCGAAATAGCTGTACTTCGCCAGGCCCGGCAGTTCGGAGTGATCCGGATAGGCGTAGTAGTAGGCTTCGAGGTTCAGGTCGGTGCCGGCGAGATCGAAATGCTTGCCGCCATAGATGTCCCATTCGACGGACGTGTTGTGATACGCCGTACCGAAGCCCGAGGGGCCGTCGTTGAAGTTGATCTTCGAGGCCCAGCTTCCGGCATACCAGCCGTTGTTCCCGGTCAGGTTCAGCGAAGCCTGAAGGGCCGGTTCCGTATCGTTCTGGCTGATGCCGCGGAAGCGGTAGTCGGAGGTCACGGCGACGGTGCCGGACAGGCTGCCGAGGCCGCCGCTGTCGTCCGCCAGAGCCGGAGCCGAGAGTGCCGAAAGCGCAAGCAGGCCCGCGCCCAATGTGGTGAGTTTCAACTTCATTTCTATCCCCTTTTTGGAGGCCGCCCGTTAACGATTTGGGCCAAACCTTCCGCTCGTACTCCCTAAATACAATATCCCGCCCTCCGGTAGAAGGGCGGGATATTTCAGTCCAAGACTAAGACCCGGTTACCAAGGAAAGGCCGGGATATTGTAGGTCAGCGTCGCCACGACCGTCGCGTCGCAGAGGTTCTTGGCGCCCTGTGTCCAGTAGCACTGGGTCGACGACAGGTTGGTGTCCACATAGCGGACATCGAGCGCGAACTGCTTGTAGGTGAAGGTCGCCCCGATATCCCAGTGCGTATACGGAAGACCCGAGGAATAGATGAATGGGTCTTCGCCGTCGTAGCTGTTGGGGATGGTCAGGGAGTCAACGCGGCTAACCCACTGGTGACCGAGGTTTGCCGAAAGGGAGAGCCAGTCGTTGACCGTATAGGCGGCCGTGCCCTCGATGTACCAGCCTGTACCCGTCTGGCCGAAGAAGTTCGGCGAATAGGCTGCTGTGGCCGTCAGGCTCACCGGACCGAACGGATGGCTCAATTGGCCGATCATTTCGAAATACGTGTCGTGCCAGTGAGAACCGGGAATGACGTTCGTCGCGATGTTGTGGTCGGGATATGCGTAGAGATAAGCCTCGAGGTTGAGGTCCGTACCCCACAGATCGGTGTGCTTGCCGGCATAAAAGTCGGTTTCCAACGACGTGTGGTCGGAATAGCTCGTACCCAAGCCGTCACCCGTTGCCGCCTGGAAGTTCACCTTCGCAAGCCACGTGCCGGCGTAGAAACCTTCCGGTCCCGACCAGTTGACGGATGCTTCCGGAGACGGGTCCTTGTCGTTCTGGCTGATGCCGCGGAAGCGATAGTCCGATTGCACCGCGACGTAGGCGGACAATGTACCCCACGGATTGTCGTCATCGGCGAAGGCTGCCGTGCTGGATGCGCCCAGCGCCGCCAGAGCCGCCGCTCCGAAAATCAGTTTCATGCCCTTCGAATTCATTGTGCTAGTCCCTCAGTTTTGACGCCGCTCTCATCTCACGGCACAAGTACTTTTGTGCACTGCGGCAAGACGTCGGCTGAAATGAACTTTCGGGACATAGCGCGGAAAAACAAGTGAAAACGGGCTAAAATCGTCACCTCTTTGCAACATCCGGTGCACAATTCGCTGCCGAATTTTGCAATGCATCAATTTTGTGCACAGTGCCTAGGCACAGCGCCGATTGTTTGTGCGATTAAGCTCTCGTTAACGTCTGGCGCCTGCCATCACAGCCAGATGCAAACCGCTGTCGGAGAGCAAAAATTCGCCCGTGACGTTGCGAGATTCGGGGCCGCAGAAGAACAGGATCGTGTGCGCAATCTCCGCGCCGTCCGCGATCACCGGCAGCAGATTCGACTTGCCCTGGTTCTCCTTGATCTTGCCCGCCGTTTCGTCGCCGAATCTTTTGGAAAACCATTCCGTCGCCACGTAACCGGGACACACCGCGTTGACGCGAATTTCCGGCGCAAGCGAGCGCGCCAGCGAAAGCGTCATCGTGTTGAGCGCGCCCTTCGACGCGGTGTAGGCGATCGACGACCCGATGCCTGCCACGCCCGCGATCGACGACACGTTCACGATAGCCCCTTCGCCGGATTTTTTCAGTTCTGGCGCGCAGGCGCGCGTCATCTGATACGGCCCGATCACGTTCACCGCATAGATGTTCTGGAAGTCCTCCGCCGTCAGCCCGTCGAGGTCCGCGTGATTGACGAACTTCGTCGTGCCCGCATTGTTGACCAGAATGTCGATGCGTCCCCATGCATCCATCGCGGCCTTGGCGATCTTCTTGCAATCTTCGTCCTTCGACACGTCGCCCTGCACCGTGCGTGCATCCACGCCCAAGCCTCTCGCCTCTGCGGCCACCTTCTCCGCTTCCGCAGCCGAGCGCGCATAATTGACGATCACATTTGCCCCGCGCCGGGCCAGACCCAGCGCCGTCGCAGCACCGATGCCGGTTGCCGCCCCCGTGACAATAGCGGTTTTGCCCGCGAGGTCTTTCTGTTCCATAAGTGTTTCCTCGTGTTTTCTGGGATCGATCCTAGCCCGCCATGGCCCTGCCGCAAGAACCCCTGACCGAGCCCAAAGCGCCGCAGCGCGCCAGGGCAGGCGGGCCCGAGCGGATCATCCTCATCCGCCACGGCCAGCCGCGGATCGCGCTTGCGCCGCGCACTTCGCACACCGGTTTCAGCACCTATATCGATGCCTATGAGGAAGCGGGCCTCGATCCCGAGAGCCTGCCGCCCAACGAGTTGACCGATCTCGTGAAGGAACTGAGCGAAGTCTTCACCAGCGCCCGCCCGCGCGCCAGCCAAAGTGCGGCCGCGCTCGCCCCGCATGCCGAACTCATCGTCGATCCGCTGTTCGCCGAAGCCCCGCTCGCAGCACCCAAAATTCCGCTGCTGAAGATGACGGTGCAAAAATGGGCCGTGGTCGCGCGCGTGCTGTGGCACGCCGGGTTCAATCCCGGCATCGAGAACTATGCGCGCTCCGCCAAACGCGCCCGCGACGCCGCCAACATCCTGATGACGCGCGCCGCGAAGGATGGCGCATCCGCGCTCGTAGCCCACGGCTATTTCAATTTCCTGATCGGCCGCGAATTGAAACGCCGCGGCTTCAAACAAACCGGCGGCCACCGCGCCAGATACTGGAACGCGGTCATCTACGAAAAAGGATGATGCGCCCGAACGATTTCGCAACTGAGCAATGGAGCAACCGATGTCCGACCTTTTCGAACCGCTGAAACTCGCCCGAGGGCCCGCATGGAAAAACCGTTTCATGCTGGCCCCGCTCACCAATCTGCAAAGCCACGCCGACGGCATTCTTTCGGATGAAGAATTCCGCTGGCTCACCATGCGCGCCGACGGCGGTTTCGGTTTGGTGATGACGTGCGCCGCGCATGTGCAGGCGGTGGGGCAGGGCTTCCCCGGACAGCTCGGCATCTTCGGCGACCAGCACATCGAAGGCCTCACGCGTCTTGCCGCCACCATCAAGGCGAAGGGCTCCGTCTGCTCCGTCCAGCTTCACCATGCCGGCAACCGCTCGCCGAAAGATCTGGTTGGCCAACCCGTCTGCCCGTCCGACGATCCCGAAACCGGCGCGCGCGGCCTCACGCTTTCCGAAGTCGAAAAACTGCGCGACGATTTCATCGCCGCCGCCAAACGCGCGGAGAAGGCAGGCTTCGACGGCGTAGAGATTCACGGCGCACACGGTTACATCCTCGCCCAATTCCTCAGCGGCGAAGTCAACAAGCGCACCGACCGATATGGCGGCAGCCTCGAAAACCGCGCCCGCATCGTGTTCGAGATCATCGACGGTATCCGCGCCACAACGCGCGCCGATTTCCAGCTCGGCATCCGCCTGTCGCCCGAACGCTTCGGTCTCAAGCTCGCCGAAATCCGCGAGGTCGCAGCGAGTCTGTTGCGCGAGTCCAAGATCGATTTCCTCGACATGTCGCTGTGGGATGTCGCCAAAGAACCGGTCGAAGAAGAGTTCAAGGGCCGCACGCTCATGAGCTATTTCGCCGAACTCCCGCGCGGCAATGTCAAACTCGGCGCCGCCGGAAAAATCGCGGGCGCGAAAGAAGCCCATGCCGTGCTCGCCAATGGCTGCGATGTCGCCGTCCTCGGACGTGCTGCGATCCTGCGCCACGATTTTCCCAAACACGTGGCGGCCGATGCGGGCTACACCTCGCCCGCGCTCCCCGTCACCGTGCAACACTTGACGAGCGAAGGCCTAAGCCCGCCGTTCATCAAATATATGAGCGGCTGGAAAGGCTTCGTCGCCGAAGAGGCGGCATGAAGCGCGCACTCATTTTTCTTGCGATGGCATTGGCGGGGGGTGCGCCATCCGCCCACGCCGTCGATTGCCGCGCGCTCAAGCTCGCCAGTTTCGACATCGACTATGCGGCCACGCGCGCCCCCGTCACCATCGACGGTCGCGATTACGCTTTCCTGGTCGATACCGGCGGTTACGTCTCCACCATTTCACCGGCCATCGTCGAGGCGTTGAACCTCAAGCCCGCGCCCATAGAAACCGGCGGCGAAATCTACATGGCCGACGGCACCGTCATCGATCAGGTGGTGACGGTGAACGAAGTCCAGGTGGGCTTGAGCAAGACCAACGCCGTGCGCTTCGCCGTCCAGCCCGAAACAAGCCGCGCCGGCATGCAGTTTTTCCAGGGCACGCTCGCCCCCGATTTCCTGAAGAAATTCGATCTCGATTTCGATTTCGGCAATCGCAAGCTCAACCTGATGTCGCCGGAACATTGCGCGGGCAATGTCGCCTATTGGTCGTCCAGCGCAATCGCCGTCCCGTTCCGCACCGATGCCGCCAACCACATCATCGTGCCGGTGAAGCTCGACGGCGTGCAAACCACCGCCGTCGTCGATACCGGCGCAAGCCACACCGCGATGAGCGAGTTGATGGCAAGCCGCGCCTTCAACCTCACGCCCGATCGCGGCCTCACCCGCATCCTGGGCGCGAGCGATCATTCCCTCGTGCAATACGAACACCGGTTCAAGGTGCTGGCGCTCAACGGCGTGGAGTTCGACGATCTCACGATTGCCATCCTGCCGGACGATATGGCCAAAAGCGTCGCCAAAAACTACAAATTCAAAATGGCCGATCAGCGCCCCACAGGCCCGGTGATGAACGCCTATCCCATCATCATCGGCATCGATCAGCTGCGCAAAACCCATCTCTACGTCGACTACAAGAACGAGACGCTCTACATCACCGCGGCGAGCGCGCCTGTGGACGCGCAGGCGGAAGCACCCTAGAGCGGCGTGTGAATCGATTTGTTGTAACTCGTTTGTCATCCCGGACGCGCGAAGCGCGATCCGGGACCCATAGCGAAACGGCGAGATGGGTCCCGGCTCTACGCGATGCTGACGCATCGCTTGGCCGGGATGACAGACAAGGGTGCTGCAAACGGAGCACAATCTGCTTCAGCGAACTTCAACCGGCGTCACAGGACGTCGCCCGATCTGACCCGCAGGATCAATCGCGCCGCCGCCGCCCGGCGCGCACCACCGGCACAAGCGCCAGCAGGATCGCCACGGAAGCAATGCCCACCGCAATCAGACTCGCCGGCGTAAACCGCGACCGCGCGCGGACATGAATGTGATCGCCAATGCTGAACTCCACCTCCGAAACCATCGCCTCGGGATGCGGCCCGACATCGGGTTCGTCTTCGATGGAGTGGGGCGCAATGGTTTGGGGATCGTGCATCATGCTTCAACCCTAACCCAATCACCGCGGCTGCGACAGCGCGCACTTCCACTTGCCTCCTAGACGCGGGGGTGCGATAGCGACACCGTACGGACCGACGTTGAGAAGCGGCGGCGGCTGGGGCCTACCGTACCATCTCTGCATCAAAGCGCCTGCGCTGCTTGCTCCAGGCGTTTGTCGAGCGTGACCAGATCCACACCTTTGTTTGCTGCGAGCCAAAGATAGGTCGCGTCGTAAAGCGAAAGCCGCGCAGCTTCGCCAAGACGGATGGCTTCCCCAAAATCCACGTCCATTTCGTGAATCCCGAAATCATCGAGATTGGCAAATGCCTCCAGCAACGCATCTCGTTCGTCCGGGCGCGCTCGGATTTTCTTCAGACAAATATTTGCCAATTCATATCGAAGCAGAGTGGGAGCAAAGAGATGGCAATCCGAAAGCGCATCGTTCACGGCCTCGTATCCCGGTTCCAGAAACAGGATGGCCGCAATGGCGGAGGCGTCCGCAATTTTATCTGTCACGATCTTCTCTGATCCATTTGGCGGATTCTTCCGCGCGCGTCATGGGCAGTCTTTGCAGGCGCTTCACGATTTCGTCGAGCGGCCGCTTGCGCGAAGGTTTGCTGATCTCATCGACAAGCGCCCGCAACTCTCCCTGCAGCGAGCGATGATTGCGCTTCGCGCGTTCGCGCAGGATTTCGACCTGTTCTTCCGGCACGTCTTTGATCGAGAGGTTGATGCCCATCGTGATGGCTCCGATTTGGCGCCAAAATGACGCCATTTCCGAACCTTGTCAACATAATCCGAAATTTGTTCAAAAAAGAAGCTTGAAATCCTATGAACAGTACTCTATATTCCTCCTATCGAACGATAAGGGAATTAAGACACTGCTGTAGCTATACCGCAAGAAAAATACAGGCAAGGGTGCAATTTGCGTGCATCCGCGCGACCGGAAAATGCTTTCGAGCCAAGGGCTTGGTGGGGCAGGGGGCCGGGAATCGCATGTAAGCTGGGGCAGAGGTGGAAGCGAGATGCGTCCTGTGGTGTCGGCCGGTTCGGGCCTTCGGCAGGCGGCGGTGTAGCGAGGAAGCCAACAAAAAAGCCCGCCAGGGTTCCGGCGGGCTTTTTTGTTGGGGGCGCTTCGTGGCGTTGCTGCGCAACGCACCTCAGCATGACGAACCCGGTGCCCGTCATCCTGAGGTGCATCGCAAAGCGATGCCTCGAAAGATCAGGCGACCTTCACCTTCTTCTTCGCCGCTTCGAATTTGCGGAACATCTCGATCCGCTCATCGTCGGAGAAATTGTCCTTCACGTCGCGCCAGATCGCGTCTTCCTCTTCCTTGATGTGGTGGTTCACCAGTTCCTTGAGCACCTTGGCGCAGGCGGTGAACTCCGGCGAGGTGCGGTTCTTGATCTTGCCGAGCTGCGTCAGCGTCTTGTCGGCCAGGCCGTGTTCGATATAGCCCTCGTTGCCGTCCACCTTCGCGTCCTTGTCCTTCAGCTTCAGCACCGCGTCATACACCACCGTCTGCTCCGCCTTGGTGTGCGGCACCAGCGCTTTCTTGATCTCCTTCAAAAGCTTGGTGCGTTCCGGCGCGCGCTCGCTGTCCACCAGCTTTTTCAGCAGGTCCTGCACCTCGTCATGCTCCTGTCCGAGCTTTTCGAGGATGTCCATGTCGCCGGGTGCGGTGCGTCCGTTGGTGTCTTTCTTGCTGGCCAGGCCAATGCGTTCCATGAATGCCATGAGCGTGAACTCCCGTTGTCTCTCGCGCAGTAACGCAGCGAAGTGCGGGGCAGTTCCGTGAGCGCAGATTATTCCGGCGTCAGAGCATCGCCGGGATCACGCGATCCGGCGGTTTGTGGCCATCGGCGAAGGTCTTGATGTTGATGATCACCTTCTCGCCCATGTCGATGCGGCCTTCGATCGTGGCCGATCCCATGTGCGGCAGCAGCACCACATTGTTCAGTTTGAGCAGCTTGGGGTTCACCGCCGGTTCGTGTTCGAACACGTCCAGCCCCGCGCCCGAAAGCTGTCCGCCTTCCAGCATGCGCGCCAGGGTGTTCTCGTCGATCACCTCGCCGCGCGCGGTGTTCACGATGTAGGCCTGGGGTTTCATCAGCTTCAGACGCCGCGCCGACAGCAGGTGATACGTCGCCGGCGTGTGCGGGCAGTTGACGGACACGATGTCCATCCGCGCCAGCATCTGGTCCAGGCTTTCCCAATATGTCGCTTCCAGCTCGTTCTCGATGTCGTGATGAACGGGTTTGCGGTTGTGATAGTGGATCTGCAGGCCGAATGCCTTCGCGCGGCGCGCCACCGCCTGTCCGATGCGGCCCATGCCCACAATGCCCAGCCGCTTGCCCCAGATGCGATGCCCCAACATCCAGTTGGGCGACCAGCCGCGGAAATGTTCCGCCTCGATCTCCTTCACGCCTTCGACGAGGCGCCGCGGCACGGCCAGGATGAGCGCCATGGTCATGTCGGCCGTGTCTTCGGTCAGCACACCCGGCGTATTGGTCACGGCGATGCCGCGATCGAGCGCGGTCTTCACGTCCACATTGTCCACGCCGGTGCCGAAATTGGCGATCAACTTGAGGTTGGGCCCCGCCCGCACGATCACCTTGGAATCGATCCGGTCGGTGACCGTCGGCACCAGCACGTCGGCCTTCTGCACCGCCTCGATCAGGGCGGCCTGGTCCATCGGCGTGTCGTCCACGTTCAGGCGCGTGTCGAACAGCTCGCGCATGCGCGTCTCGATGGCGTCCGGCAGCTTGCGCGTGACGATGACGAGCGGCTTCTTGGCGGGCATTGGGCCTCCGGCGGGCCGTAATGCACTGAGGGCCCCGTTCAGGCCCGGTATTAGCAGATGAAGCCCCTGCGTCAAGGATTGGCCTTGCGGCACCGGGCCCCTTTTGCGTGCCTATGACGTTGAGGTTACAGTTCTTTTTCAGGGGGCTTCCAGGAGTGGTTCGGTACATGCGGCGTATGCGCGTTTTCCGGTGTCTCGCGGTCTTGGCAGTGGCTATTGGGGGGATGGGGTTCGACCGCGGCGCGCCCCCCTTCCAGCGCCGCTATGTGAGTCTGGCCCGTACCGAAGTGAACATGCGTGAAGGTCCCAGCTTCGATCACAAGATCAGGTGGGTCTATCACCGCGAAGGCCTGCCCATGCTGGTGGTCGCGCAATACGATATCTGGCGCCGCGTGAAAGACCCCGATGGCGCTGTCGGCTGGATCCAAAGCTCCATGCTCTCCGCTGCGCGTACTGTCGTGGTGACCGGCAATGCGAACGCACCCTTGCGCGATGGCCCTCGGACCGGATCGCACATCTCCGCCTACATGCAGCCCGGCGTGATCGCGCGCGTGCAGGCTTGCAAACCCGAATTCTGCGAAATCGTCACCGCTGGTGCCGTAGGCTGGATGAACAAGAAATATCTCTGGGGAGTCGACAAGGGTGAAACCTTCTGAAGAACCCGCTGCAAGCGGGTTCGACGCGCCGGGGGGCGAAGCGTCGGGAAATCCGGCCATCGCTGCCGCTGCGGAAGCAGAAGGCCTTGCGCGCATGCTGCACGCGCCGCACGGCATCTCCACAACGGGCGACGCCGCTGCAAGTCCGTTGGGACAGGTTTCGTGGGCCACGTTCGAATGGGCGCGAAACCCCTACGTGCTCCTCATCACGATTTATCTCTTCGCCCCATACTTCGCGAACCATGTGGTCGGCGACGGTGTGCGCGGACAGGGTCTGTCCGGAGAGATACAGGCCTATAGCGGCATCGTGATTGCGATCCTCGCGCCCTTCCTCGGCGCCATCGCCGATTGCGGCGGCAGGCGCAAACCCTGGATCGCGCTTTATGCGGGCGTCATGGCCGTGGCGATGCTGCCCATGTGGTTTGCAATGCCCCATTCGACGGGATGGGATCTGTTCTTCATCGGCGCACTCATCGCCACCGCGAACGTCGCGTATGAATTCTCGGCTGTCTTCCACAATTCGCTTCTGCCCACCATCGTCACGCAACGCGGCATTGCGGGCCTGTCCGGCCTCGGACTCGCGCTTGGCAATGCGGCCGGCATCATTCTTCTGCTTTTCATGTTGGTCGCGTTTTCACTGCCGGGAATGGTGCCGTGGAGTTTCATTCCCGCGCACCCGCTCTTCGGCATCGATCAGGCGGCGCATGAACCCGAACGTCTGGCCGGTCCCGTCTGCGCGATATGGCTGATCCTGTTCAGCATCCCGCTCTTCCTGTTCACGCCGGATCGCCCGTCCTCGAACACACCGCTGTTCCAGGCGATGATCGCGGGCGTGAAAAGCGTCATCCGCACCACCCGCAGCCTCAAACATTATCGCAACGTCGGCATGTATTTGCTGGCGCGCCTCTTCTTCAACGATGGCATGACAGCAGTATTGGTGTTCGGCGGTATCTACGCGTCGAGCACGTTCCACTGGGGCCCGATCCCCATGCTGATCTACGGCATCGAGCTCAGCATCTTCGCGGTGTTCGGCGGTTTCTTCGGGGGCTGGCTGGACAACCGGCTGGGTTCGAAACGCGCGATCTTCGTCAGTATCGGCGGCACCACGCTATTCGGTTTGCTGTCGCTTACCATGGGCCCAGACCGTATCTTCTGGTTCATCCCTTACGATGTCACCGGCCCCAAACTCTGGTCCGCGCCTTTCTTCAGCACCTGGCCGGAAGTGATCTATCTCAGCATCGTCAATTTCGTCGCCGTTCTCATCACGGCGGGTTACGCCAACAGCCGCACGATGCTCGCCCGCATTGCACCCGTTGAACGTATGACGGAATTCTTCGGCCTCTATTCTTTATCCGGCCAGTCCACGAGTTTCCTCGCGACCGGTTTCGTGGGCTGGCTGACATTGGCCTCCAACAGCCAGCGCATCGGCCTCCTGGGCGAGACGCTATTTCTGACGACCGGGCTGCTCCTGATGTTCTTCGTGAAGGAAGAACGCGTGGAAGCAATCTGACCGTTCAGTGACGGAAGTGCCTGACGCCTGTGAATGCCATCGTCAGCCCCCCGTCGTCGGCCGCCTTGATGACGACATCATCGCGCATCGAACCGCCGGGCTGGATCACCGCTGTCGCACCCGCTTCCGCCACCGCCATCAAACCGTCGGGGAAGGGAAAGAACGCATCCGATGCGGCCGCCGAGCCCACGGTCATCGGCTCGGCCCAGCCCGCGGCCTGCGCCGCTTCCTTCGCCTTGATGGCGGCGATACGGGCGGAATCGACGCGGCTCATCTGGCCAGCGCCGATGCCGGCAGTGACGCCGTTCTTCGCATAGACGATGGTGTTGGACTTCACATGCTTGGCAATCGTGAAAGCAAACAGCATGTCGGTGAGTTCGGTCTCGGTCGGTGCGCGCTTGGTGACGATCTTGAGATCGGTCCGGCTCGTATGGGCGTTGTCGCGGGTCTGCACCAGGAAACCACCCGCAACGGTTTTGAATGTCCACCCCGCCGCGCGCGGATCGGGTAACCCGCCTGCCAGCAAAAGCCGCAAATTCCGTTTCGCGGCGAGAATGCGCTTGGCGTCTTCGTCGGCATCCGGCGCGATGATGACTTCGGTGAAGAGCTTTGAAATCTCCTCCGCGGTCGCACCGTCGAGTTTGCGGTTGAACGCCAGAATGCCGCCATACGCGCTCACCGGATCGCAAGCCAGAGCCTTCGTGTAGGCATCCGCCAGCGAGGTGTCGACCGCTACACCGCAGGGATTGGCGTGTTTGATGATCGCGCACGCCGCGCTTTCCTTCGGATCGAACTCGGCCACCAGCTCGTAAGCCGCATCCGTATCGTTGATGTTGTTGTAGGAGAGTTCCTTGCCCTGCACCTGCTCGGCGGTCGCCACGCCGAACCGCTTTTCGCTGGTGGTATAGAACGCAGCTTCCTGATGCGGGTTCTCGCCATAGCGCAGCGATTGGAGCAGATGCCCGCCAAACGTCCGCCTGCGTGGCGGCTCCTTGTCGCCGTCTTTTGCGAGCTCGCGCGCCAGCCAGCCGGAAACCTCGGCGTCGTAAGCCGAGGTGCGTGCGTAAGCGATCTGCGCCAGCTTGCGCCGCAGCTTCAGCGTGGTCGCCCCATTGTTGGCGTCCAGTTCGGCCAGCACCGCCGCATAGTCTTCGGGATCGACCACCACGGTCACATAGTCGTGGTTCTTGGACGCCGCGCGGATCATCGCCGGCCCGCCGATGTCGATGTTCTCCACGGTTTCGTCGTAGCCCGCGCCTTTGGCGACGGTCGCCTCGAACGGATAGAGATTGGAGACCAGAAGATCGATGCCTTCGATCGCGTGATCCTTCATCGCCTTGGCGTGCTCGGGATTGTCGCGCACGCTCAAGAACCCGCCATGGATTTTCGGGTGCAGCGTCTTCACCCGCCCGTCCATGATTTCCGGAAAGCCTGTGACCTCCGAGACATCGGTCACCTTCAGCCCCGCATCGCGCAGCGCCTTCGACGTGCCGCCGGTAGAGATCAGTTGCACGTCGCGTTTGGCAAGCGCGGTGGCGAACTCAACAAGCCCTGCTTTATCGAAAACCGAAAGCAGCGCGCGACGGATCGGGCGAAGGGTCATGGCGGCGGGGATTAGAGGTTTCGCCCGGTCTTACGACCCGCCCGGGCAAAAGAGAAGGGCCCGGGATGCCTCAGGGCCGATTCGCCTGAAGAACACTGTGGATCGCGGTGGTTAGCGTCTCGAGGTCGTCGCCGCCGATGGTCAGGGCTGGGGTCAGATAGACGATATTCCGGAACGGCCGCACCCAAACCCCGGCGTCCACCAGCCGCCGCTTGAGCGCGTTCATGTCGCCGATTCTATCCAGTTCCACCACGCCGATGGCGCCCCGCACCCGCACGTCCCTCACGCCCGGCAGACCGAGACAATGCCCCAACCCGTGTGTGAGCTTTTTGGCGATCTCGGCGGATTGCAGCAGCCGCGGTTCGCTCTCGAACAGATCGAGCGAGGCATTGGCGGCAGCGCAGGCCAGCGCATTGCCCATATAAGTCGGGCCATGCATCAGCGCGTGGGAAGGATCATCGCTCCAGAACGCATCGAAGATCTTCGATGTGGCCACGGTTGCGGCGAGCGGCAACGTCCCACCCGTCAATCCCTTGCCGAGGGTGATGATGTCCGGCGCGATATTCGCCGCTTCGAACGCGAACATCGGGCCTGTGCGCCCAAAGGCGGTGAATATCTCATCGAGGATCAGCAACGCACCATGCTTGTCCGCAAGGCGGCGCAACCGTGCGAGACACATCTCGTCGTGGAACACCATGCCGCCCGCACCCTGTACCAGCGGCTCCACAAGGATCCCCGCAATCTGATCGGCATGCGAGGCGAGGAATTTGTCGAGGCGCGTCTCGCTCTCGTCGTCGCGCGGCAGGTCGGCGATGAAATGTTCCGGCAACACGCCGGTGAACAGCGAATGCATCCCTTCTTCAGGATCGCACACCGCCATGGTGGCAATGGTGTCGCCGTGATAGCCGCCCCTGAACGCGAGGAATCTGGTGCGCCCGCGCACGCCTTGGTTCAGCCAGTATTGCGCAGCCATCTTCATCGCCACTTCCACGGCCACCGATCCGCTGTCACTAAAGAACACGCGCGTCAGCTGTTCCGGCAGAAGTTCGCAAAGCCGCCGCGCCAAAGTCAGTGCCTGCTCGTGCACGAGCCCGCCAAGCATCACATGCGGCATCGCCTCAAGCTGCTTCTGCACAGCTTCGCGGATGTGCGGATGATTGTATCCATGGCACGCCGTCCACCATGACGCGATGCCATCCACCAGTTCCCGTCCATCGGCCAACGTGATGCGCGTGCCGTCCGTCTTCACCGCCGCAAGGGGAGGCGAAGCGGTTTTCATCTGGGTATAAGGCAGCCAGATATGCGGCAGGCCGTCCTCGTACCACGGGGGCTGTTTGCTCATCGAAGCGGCAACGCTTCAGATCGCCATCGGGTTCATGCCGAGCTTGGCGAGAAGCTGGCGATCCTGATCCTGCTTGGGATTGGCCGTGGTCAGAAGTTTCGGGCCGTAGAAGATCGAGTTTGCGCCTGCGAGAAAACACAGTGCCTGCGCTTCCTCCGTCATGTTCTCGCGGCCCGCCGACAGCCGCACCATCGAGTTCGGCATCGCGATACGCGCCACCGCGATGGTGCGCACGAAATCCAGCGGATCGAGCGATTGGCCTTGGGATACCGGTGTGCCTTCCACCTGCATCAGCATGTTGATCGGCACGCTTTCGGGATGCACCGGCAAGGTCGCCAGCGTATGCAGCATGCCCACGCGATCTTCCAGCTCCTCACCCATGCCGATGATGCCGCCGCAGCAAACATTGATGCCCGCTTCGCGCACATTCGAAAGCGTGTTCAACCGGTCGTCATAAGTGCGGGTGGTGATGATCTCGCCATAATATTCCGGCGACGTATCGATGTTGTGGTTGTAGTAGTCGAGCCCCGCATCTTTCAGACGCAGTGCCTGATCGCCTGTCAGCATGCCCAGCGTGACACAGCTTTCCATACCGAGCGCCTTCACGCCCTCGATCATCTCGCAGACCGCATCGAGGTCTTTGTCCTTGGGCGAACGCCACGCAGCGCCCATGCAGAAACGTGTCGCGCCCGCTTCGCGCGCGGCCTTTGCGTCGGCAAGCACCGCGCTTACATCCATCAGCTTGTTCGCCTTCACGCTGGTTTCATACGAAGCGCTTTGCGGACAATAGGCGCAATCTTCCGGGCACCCGCCGGTCTTGATCGACAACAATGTCGAAATCTGCACCTCGCGCGGATCGAAATGCATCCGGTGAATGCTCTGCGCACGGAAGATCAGTTCGGGAAACGGCAGCGCGAAAAGCCCCCGCAATTCCTCCCGCGTCCAGTCGTGGCGCGGCACGGCGTCGAAGGAGGGCGAAGGCGCGTTCATGGGGTGTTTCCCGGCAAGTGGCTTAAGGCGTGGGAAGCCATTATATCGGTGCGCCAAACCGCGCAAGGGAACCCCAAAAACCCATGTCCTCGCTGGACAATTTCGCCCTTGAAAAGCTTGGCTGGCTGGAAGCCGCCAACCGTCGCCGCACCCTTGCGGACACCGTGCGCGAGGACGGCATTTGGCTCACGCGGGAGGGTCGGCGGATGCTTTCGTTCTCCTGCAACGACTATCTCAACCTTACCCATCATCCGATGGTTAAAGCCGCCGCCATCGCGGCCATCGAGAAATATGGCACCGGGGCAGGGGCCTCGCGTCTCATCACCGGCAATCATCCGCTGCTCGGCGAACTCGAACAGCGCCTTGCGAAACTGAAAGGCACGGACGCCGCTTGCGTCTTCGGCTCCGGCTATCTCGCCAACACCGGTATCATCCCGACATTGATCGGCGAAGGCGATTTGTTGCTCGTCGACGAGCTTTCGCATTCCTGCATCTGGGCGGGCGCGCAACTCTCGCATTCCCGCACATTTGCCTTCCGTCACAACGACGTCGCCCACGCACGCGATCTGCTCGCCCAACATCGCGCGGGCCATCGTCATGCGTTGATCGTCACCGATGGTGTCTTCTCCATGGATGGCGATCTCGCGCCATTGCACGATCTGTCGGCGCTCGCCGCCGATCACGACGCCTGGCTGATGTCAGATGACGCACACGGCCTCGGCGTCGTCGGCGACGGACGTGGTTCGGCTTTCGCCGACGGAACGAAAGCGCGCATCGACCTGCAGATGGGCACGTTGTCCAAAGCCCTCGGTTCCTACGGCGGCTATCTCTGCGCGTCGCAAGCGGTAACCGATCTCATCAAGACGCGCGCCAGAACGCTCGTCTATTCCACAGGCCTTCCGCCAGCGAGCGTCGCTTCAGCCATCGCCGCGTTGGATGTGATCGGGTCCGACCCGGCCTTTTCAGGCCGCGCGCTCAAGAACGCGCAATCCTTCACCCGTCTCCTCAATCTTCCCATCGCGCAGAGCCCCATCGTGCCGCTGGTGTTGGGGGAGGAAACCGTGGCTCTCGAAGCCCAGCAAATCCTCGAAAAGCGAGGCTTTCTGGTAACTGCCATCCGCCCACCTACGGTGCCACAAGGCACGGCTCGCCTGCGCTTTGCCTTCACCGCGGGGCATTCTGACGAGGACATTTCGCGCCTCGCGCAAACCGTGCGCGAACATGTTATGCCGCTCCTCCCATGACCGCTTATTTCGTCACTTCCACCGGCACCGACATCGGCAAGACCTTCGTCACCGCGGGTCTCATCCGCCATCTGCGCGCGCACAAGAAAAAAGTCGACGCGCTCAAGCCCATCGTCAGCGGTTTCGATCTGGCAACTGCCGCGCTCAGCGACCCAGGCATGCTGCTCGAAGCGCTCGACGAGCCCATCGTGCCCGAAGCGTTGGATCGCATCGCGCCCTGGCGTTTTGCAGCCCCGCTGTCGCCGGATATGGCCGCCGAACGCGAAGGCAAATCCATCGACTACAATGCGCTGCTGTCCTTCTGCCGCGAGGCCATTTCCGCCAATGACGGCACGCTGTTCATCGAAGGTGTGGGCGGCGCCATGGTCCCCCTCGATCACCATCACACCGTTCTCGACTGGATGGTCGCCTTGGGCCTGCCGCTGATAGTGGTAACCGGCAGCTATCTTGGCACGATAAGCCACACGCTGACCGCGCTCGACGTATTGGCCCGGCGCAACCTGCACGTGGCCGGGCTGGTAGTGAATGAAAGCCCAACCGACATCCCGCTTGCCCAAACAATAGCCAGCATCCGCCGCTTTGCCCCCCATATCCCCATTGCATTGCTCTCGCGCCACAAACGGCCCACAGACGGCGCATCCGAATTCGCATCCATCTGGCGCACGCTGTCCCATAGCGGCGATTGAACCCTTGCGGCGGGCTTCAAGGCGGTGTCTAACCACCGCCTTCCTCGATCCAGGGCGTTGTTCGCGTGGCTCAATACAATTGTTTGAAGTGTCCGGGGTATTGCTGCTCCTACCCCCTGATCCAGCTCGACAAGCGTGATGTCGAACGTCTGGGCAAGCATTTCGGCCTCAGCTTCACCAAGGCACGCAAGAAGTTCACAGTGATGAAGTGGGGTTACAAATACCTCATGCGCCGCAAGGCCGACGAGCATTACGGCAAAATCTGCCAATTCTTCGATACCAAGAAACGCCAATGCACGGTTTACAAGGCGCGGCCCGCCGTCTGTCGGTTCTTTCCGGGCACGACCCGCTGCGGCTATTACGATTTCCTGGCCTTCGAGCGCCGCTCGCAGGACGACCCGGACTTCATCGCCACCACCAATAGCGACTGACGGAACCTTTATTGACCGGAAGCGCGCGGCAAGTATGATCCCGCCCCGCTATCGCTTCCCTCCTTTGAATGCCCCTGTGGCGGAATGGTAGACGCGGCAGACTCAAAATCTGTTGTTGGAAACAACGTGCTGGTTCAAGTCCGGCCAGGGGCACCACTTCCAGACCAAGCGATTCCGGCTGGTGTCCCGTTTTGACGGCGTCCACTTCAGTCATTTCTTTTCGGGAACTCCATCTCGCGCGATATTTTTCTCGCCGCAAACCAAGTTCCGCGAAGTATTCTGACGATGTTTCGTTTCCGGTTGACATCGTAGCCGAGGGTTGAAGCTATGCGCCCCGCAACGCGCGTAACGAGAGTTTCTCCATGCACAATCTCCGCCTGTCTCTTCTTGGAGCCGCCGCTTTGACACTCACCACCGCTCTGTCGCCGGCTATCGCCGCCAATCCGCTGGAAACGCCCAGCACGCTGCCGCTGCAAGCGCCCGAATTCGACAAGATCAGGGACACGGATTACGAGCCCGCTTTCGAGGACGCGATGAAAGAACAGATGGCGGAAATCGACGCCATCGCGAACAGCACGGCGGCGCCCACTTTCGCGAACACCATCGTGGCGATGGAAAAATCGGGCCGCATGCTCGATCGCGTGAGTAACACGTTCAATGCGGTGGTTCAGGCCAACACCAACAAGACGCTCGACAAGACACAAGCCGACGTCGCGCCCCAGCTCGCCGCCCATCAGGATGCGATCTATCTCAATCCCAAACTCTTCGCCCGCGTCAAAGCGATCTACGACCAGCGCGATACGCTCAAGCTCGATCAGGAATCGGCGCAGCTTCTCAAGGTCTATTATTTGAATTTCGTCCACGCTGGCGCAAATCTCTCGGATGCGGACAAGGCCAGGCTGCGTGACATCAACAAGGAAGATGCGGCCCTCGAAACCGCCTTCCAGCAAAAGCTGGTCGCCGCGGCGAAGGCGGGCGCGTTCATCACCGCCAACAAATCGGATCTCGCGGGCCTGAGCGATGCCGAAATCGCCGCCGCTGCGCAGGATGCCAAAGACCGCGGCCTTGCAGGCCAATATGTCATCCCGCTGCAGAACACCACGCAGCAGCCCTCGCTCGTTTCGCTGTCCGATCGAAGCGTACGCGAACGCCTGTTCGATCACTCCTGGACGCGCGCGGAGAAGGGCGACGAGAACGACACCCGCGCCACCATCGCGCGTATCGCACAATTGCGGGCAGAGAAGGCGAAGCTGCTCGGCTATCCCAACTACGCCGCCTACAAACTCTACAACCAGATGGCCGAAACGCCGGAAGCCGTCGAGACATTCCTTCACCAGCTCGTACCCGCCACGGCGGTGAAGATCGGCGAGGAAGCCAAACTCATCCAGGGCGCCATCGACAAGGACGGCAAGCATTTCGAGCTAAAGCCCTGGGATTGGTCGCGTTACGCCGAACAGGTGCGCAAGGAGAAATACGATCTCGATCAGAACGAGCTGAAACCCTATTTCGAACTCAACCGGGTTCTTGAGGATGGCGTGTTCTATGCCGCCAACCAGCTTTACGGGATCACCTTCAAGGAACGCCACGACATTCCCGTCTGGCAGCCCGATGTGCGCGTGTTCGACGTGTTCGACAAGGACGGTTCGCTGCTCGGCATGGTCTATTTCGATTACTTCAAGCGCGACAACAAATCGGGCGGCGCGTGGATGAGCAATTTCGTCAATCAGTCGAAACTGCTCGGCACCAAGCCGGTCGTCTTCAACGTCGCCAACTTCACCAAGCCTGCGCCCGGCCAGCCCGCGCTCATCAGCTTCGACGACGTGACGACGATGTTCCACGAATTCGGCCATGCGCTGCACGGCCTGTTCGCCAACCAGGAATATCCCACGCTATCGGGCACCAATGTCGCCCGCGATTTCGTGGAATTGCCCTCGCAGTTCAATGAGAACTGGGCGCTCGATCCCAAAGTGCTCAAGCACTATGCGATCCACTACAAGACCGGCAAACCCATTCCCGAAGCATTGGTCGAAAAGATCAGGAATTCCCAAACCTGGGGCCAGGGCTATGCGCTGGGCGAACTTCTCGCCGCGTCCGAACTCGACATGCAATGGCATCTGCTACCCGCCGATACGCCGAAGGAAGATGTCGACAAGTTCGAAGAACAGGCACTTAAAGCCACGCACACCGATTTCCCCAACGTACCCACGCGTTATCGTTCGAGTTATTTCCTCCACATCTGGGGCAATGGCTACGCCGCGGGTTACTACGCCTATCAGTGGACGGTGATGCTCGCCGACGATGCCTTCGACTGGTTCAAACAGCATGGTGGTCTGACCCGCGAGAATGGCCAGCGCTATCGCGACATGATCCTCTCCAAAGGACACACGGAAGATTACGGCCCCATGTTCCGTGCCTTCTACGGCAAGGATCCGGACATCGCCCCGATGCTCGAACACCGCGGGCTGACAAAGAACTGATGCAATGAAAGGGGATGGCCAACACCATCCCCTTTTTCGCGAAAAGTTCCCTAAAATTCGTCCTATCTGCGGCCCGCTATACTTGGGCTTCGAAGTACTGGCATAGTTTTAGTGTCGAAGAACGGGTTGGGTCGCCGGTGGTCTATCGCATCGCCAGTCTCGATATTCCTGCGCGCCTCGAAGGCGTCGTTCCGGTTTGGGCCGCACAGATCGCCTGCGCCTTCATCGGCGTGGGGCTCGCCGTCGTCCTGCGATTGGGGATCGATCTCGTCTTGCCTGGTGTGGCGCCGTTCGCGCTGGCCTATCCGACTGCGCTGGTCGCCACGCTGTTGGGCGGCTGGCAGTCGGGTCTCGGCACACTCTTTGTGGCGCAGATTCTCGCCTGGGTGTTCGTTCTGCCCACCGTCGGCGGCGTCCACACAGGCACCCAACTTGCCAGCGCGGTCATCGTCGCCGCGACGGGCAGTTTGGTGGTCTTCGTGGCGGAAGGCTTCCGCGTCTCCGCCCGGCGCATCGTGGCCGAGCGCAACACCAAGTTGAGCGAACGCGATCTCCTTTTCCGCGAACTCCAGCACCGGGTGACCAACGATTTCACCATCGTCAACAGCCTGCTCGATCTGCAGCGCCGCCGCAGCAACACGCCGGAAACGCGGGAGGCCCTCGAACAGGCGATGGGCAGGGTGCGCAGCATCGCCCGCATCCACCGCCATGTGTATGCGCTGCCCGAAGGGGGCGCGGTCGATCTTTGCCGGTATCTGAACGATCTGTGCGAGGCCCTGCGCGACGCCACGCTGCCGCCTGCGGGCGTCACGCTGAGCTGCGAATGTACCCAGGCCAGCCTCACCCGCGAGGTGGCTCTGTCCATCGGCCTCGTGACCAACGAGCTGGTGACCAATGCGGTCAAGCACGCTTTCCCCGATGGACGCGACGGCTCGATCAAGGTCCGCTTCGGACGCACGGAGACCGGCTGGCGCCTCAGCGTGATCGACGATGGTGTCGGCATCGCGCAGGTGGATCGCAAGAACGGCCTGGGCACCGGCCTGATCGAAGGATTTGTGTCGCAGACCGGCGGTACGCTGACCGTCAGCAGCGAAAAAGGCACCGCCGCCCACCTCGATCTTCCGGCATCTGTCGCATCCTGACCCTACCGGAACAATCGCGGAGCACATACGTTAGGGAACCGGGCGGCTGCGGTGGCCGCGGGATTGTCGATGGAGAGCGACCGTGAGCGACAAAGGCTATGCGTATGACGAATTGGACGAGATCGACGAGGCCGTTGCCGGCCTGAAGGACGATGTCACGGCCCTGGCCGACGAATTGGGCGAGAACGCCAGCGACACCATGCGCCGCACGCTGCGCCGCATCGAGGAGACCGCCTCCGATCTCTACGAAACGCTTGCCGAACAGGGCAGCCGCGGCGTCGAAGCCATCGAACGCCAGGTCGACGAACGTCCGTGGACCAGTCTCGCCGTGGCCTTCGGTCTCGGCGTTCTGATCGGGATCGTCGCACGCGGAGATCGCTGAAATGGTCGCCAAACTCGAACGCAAGACGCCCGCGCGCAAGACCGCGCGTCCCCGCAAGACTCGCGCTGTCGCCCGTCGCGTACCGGCAAAATCGTCCCAGATCGGCCGCTACATCACGCTCGGTTCGCTGGTTGCCGCCGGAATGCTGGTGGTCATCGGCGCCGGTGCCGTGGCCCTTTTGATGACCGAGCCCACGCGGCGCAGCGGCAAATGGGGCGGCTGGAATTTCAACGACCTTTCCAATTCCGCCCGCGACCGCCTGCGCGCCAACATACCGACGGACTGGACACGCAGCGTGCGCGAAGACCTCATTCCCGAAGCGCGCGATTTCGTGGCGCGCCAGACACGGCGTTTCTCGTAAGCGTGGGGTTATTGCACGGCGGTCGCGTCAATCGTCATTCGCACGATTGGCGAAAGCCCACATTGCAATTATTGTTGCCGTCGACCGGGCTTTGATTCTCTCGCGTCTACGAGTGGGGCATGAACGGTCATCGTATCGGCAACAGAGGGGCGAGGGCTTTGCATCATGCGGGGTCGCCCCATTTGAAGGAGACTACAATGGCTGCAAAAAAGAAGAAGAAGGGTGGCGCGAAGCGCAAGGCGAAAAAGGCCGTGAAGGCCACGAAAGCCAAGAAAGGCGCCCGTAAGGCGAAAAAAGCGAAAAAGGCGAAAAAAGCCGCTGCGCCGAAAAAGCGTAAGGCCCGTCGCAAGAAAAAGGCGGCTCCGGCCGCGGCTCCTGCTGCCCCGGTGATGTAACGCTGGGTGCTGGCGAAATACCGGCGCGGTGCGCTTTAATGGCGGCATGAACTATCGCCACGCGTACCACGCCGGAAATTTCGCCGACGTGATGAAGCACACCGCCCTCGTGGCGGTGTTGCTGCATCTGCGGAAGAAGGAAGCACCCTTCGCCGTCATCGATACCCATGCCGGGCGCGGCCTCTACGACCTCTCCGGCACCGAAGCTCAAAAAACAGGCGAAGCAGGGCAGGGCATTGCAAGACTGACGGCCCCCGCCACCGCCGAACCCCTCGCCACCTATCTGGATATAGCCAGAAGTTTTGGCGCGAACCGTTATCCGGGTTCGCCGCTCATCGCCGCGCGCCTGTTGCGCCCGCAAGATCGCCTCGCGGCAATCGAAAAACATCCCGAAGAGGTCGAGGCGCTGGCCGAAGCCCTCAAACCCTTCCGCAAGGCCCGCGCCATCGCCGCCGACGGCTACGCGCAACTGACGAAGCTTCTCCCGCCTCCCGAACGCCGCGGCCTTATCCTCATCGACCCGCCGTTCGAAGCCACCAACGAGTTCGAACAGATCGCACAAGCCTTCGGTCGGGCGATCAAGCGTTTCGCCACCGGCATCTTTCTCATCTGGTTTCCCATCAAGACGAAGAGCGACGCCGAAGCCTTCAGCGGCGAAATCCTCGCCCGCGGCGCCACCAAACTGATCCGCATCCAGCTTGCCGTCACAGGTAAAGAAGAAGGCAGGCTCGCCGAAACCGGACTGCTCATCGTCAATCCGCCCTATGGTTTCGACACCGCGATGCACGAAGCACTCGCCACGATCGCCATATCGCTGGACGCCCGATGGAGCCTCGATTGGCTGGCGGGCGAGGGCTAAGAGATTGTCTGCCCTCGGTTTTACCCGTATTCGCGGAGCGCTTGCAGGTCAGGGGGCGGGCCAGTATGGTCCGGCCCCTCCGGACAGGTGGTCGAGTGGTTGATGGCACCGCACTCGAAATGCGGAGACCCTTTACGGGGTTCGTGGGTTCGAATCCCACCCTGTCCGCCAGTTTTATGCCGGTATCGGCAACGTCCTTTGGCGAGTACAGTCGGTCTCCCGCCATTCCATGCCAAAGGACATCTTCATGCGCAATTCAATGCTCGCAATCATCGCGGCCTTTTCGTTTACCGGCGTTGCCATGGCTGCGGAAGCGCCGCCTGCTCAGCGACCGGCCATTCTCCGCGGAACGGTGACCAGCTTCGACGGCAAAACAATCGGCATTCGTGTGAAAACGGGCGAAGTAATGTCGCTTGCGGTGATGGACAAGACGACATTCTCAGCTGTCGAACCGCGCCGGTTCGATCAGTTGAAAACCACGGACTTTATTGGCGTCACCTCCGTCCCTGGAAAGCACGGTCATTTGCGGGCTGAGGAGGTACATATCATTCCACAGGTCGGGCTCGGTGAAGGGCAATATCCGTGGGATCACCATCCAGATGGCGCCGGGTCGCCCAAGCGCGCCGGCAGCATGACCAATGGTGAGATCGAAACGGCCCGCACAGCGCCGCAAGCTGCCGGCAGCATGACGAACGGCATGGTCGAGTCTGGCGGTAAGCGTCAACTCACCGTCAGCTATCGTGGCGCGGAGACGGTCGATGGAAAGTGCGTCGGTCTGGCCGTGCCGGGCAAACCGGGTTGCACGGGAAAATCGATCATCGACGTGCCGTCGCGCACGCCGATTGCAGCTATCGTTCCGGCCAAAGCCGATGAGGTGAAACCCGGTCTCGCCATCGTTGGCTTCGCCGTCAAAGCGCCCAACGGCCAGTCCGTCCTGGCGTCAGCCACGATCGAACGCAACCACGTGAAACCGGAGTTCTGATCAGAACCGTTGCGAGAACCGGATCGCGAACATCCGCGGCCGGCTTGGCACAATATAGGGCTCGTAGCCGCAAACCTGGGTGGTGCATTCGGCGTAGATTGCTCGCTGTGCGCGTTCGTCGAACACATTTTGCAGCATCAGGTCTGCCGACCAGTTGTCCCTTTCCACGCCAAACGAGAAATCGAAAATCGCATAGGGCGCTTCGCGGAAACGTACCGGAACAACTGTGCCTCCGGGCGCCGGAGCACCGGTGATGGGATCGGGATCGGGCAGTGAAGCCGGGTCGACGGCGACGGAACGCAAATCCGAAAAACTTTCGGTCTGGAAGTTTACCGCGCCTTGAATGTGCCCCAACAGGCCCTCATCGAGTTCGCGCTCGTATCGCGCCGTCGCATTTGCCTTGAAGCGCGGCGTGCCAGGCAGCATTGTGCCCTTCAGGGCCTGCGGTCCATAAGGATCGTCCGGTCCCGGACATACGGTCACGTTTTGATTGCTCACCGTGAAGCCGCAGAAATTCTCGCTCAACGTGGCGTGCGTATATGCCATGCCGCCAGTGAAGGTCAGTCCCGGTGCGGCCAGCCAGTTCACATCTGCTTCGAAACCGCTGATGCGCGCCGACGCCGCGTTGTGGATTTCCGTGAACGAATTCAATCCAAGGAACGAGAACTGGAAGTTTTTCCACGCGTCCAGATAGAAATCGCCGTTGAATCGCAACGTGTCGTCAAGCCACGACGTTTTCCAGCCGATTTCGTAATTGATGAGCGTGTCGGGCTGGTAGGGCGGAACCGTACCGCGCCGGTTGATGCCGCCGGGACGGAAGCCGGTGGACCAGGTGAAATAGATCATCTTCTGGTCGTCGAGCTTGTAGCTCAGATTCCACTTGTACGTGGTGCCATGCTCTGAAATGGCCTTGTCGAGATTCACGCAGGGCGCGAGCAAATATCTTGGCCCCGGCCCGTCCGTGGGATCGCCCGGCGTCCAGCCCGGACAGGTCGACGCACCGGTTTGAAAACTGAGACCGGACCCAAATCCAAAGAACCCGTACATCGAATTGTCGGCGATGAAATAACGCAATCCGCCGGTCAAGGTCAGGTTGGGCCAAAGGTCGAACGAGGCCTCGCCGAACGCCGCATAGTCGCGATCGATGCGTTCCTGCTCCGTCAGCCAGATCGTGCCCGGCAAGTCGTTGACGGAATAGACGCCTGCCAGATCGTCGATCAGATAATCCTGCTGGATGAAGTGCGATTGCCTTTCGTAGAAAAGTCCCGCCACTGCGCGCAGACGATAATTCTGCGGCGACGACACGCGCAATTCGTGGCTCCACTTGGTGAAGTGGTCGTAGTTCTGCTGATACTGCGTGGGATCGGAAACATACATGCCGTTGTTGTCGACCCATGTGTAACCGTATTGATGCAGCGTATCGTACCAGAACGAATAATCGGAATAATCCAGTGCCGCCTTCACCGTTCGGTCCATATAACCGCCGGAATAAACGAGGTCGAAATCCGCGATCTTGCCCTGCACGGTCAGCGATGCCTGATACCAGCGGTCGTGCGCCCATTCCGGCTTGAAGTGGGTGACTTCCAGATCGCCCACGCTCGGATCGAAAGCGAACACGCCGTTGGAATTGGAAACCTGCCCGATGATCGAAGGCTCGATGGTCCAGTTCTGGTCGAGATCGATCTTCAGCGCCGCGCGCCCGCCGTAATTCTCCACGGTGTTGTAGTCGTCGCGCGCGATGGCGAAATTGTTCACCGTCTGCCCGCCCGTGGGATAGGTGCGCGTGCCGGACACGTTGTCGATGAAGCCCGCATCGTGTTCCTGAAACGCCACCAGGCGCACGGCGATATTGTCCTGCAGCGGAATGTTGACGAACCCTTCCACTGTGTCGCCAAGCCCGCCCTTGTCCACCTTGTTGGCTTCGATGTCGTATCCCGCCGAGAATTGCGAAGCATCGGGTTTGTTGGTGATGATGCGAACGGTACCCGCCTGCGAGCTCGCGCCGTAAAGCGTGCCCTGCGGCCCCGCCAGCGCTTCCACACGGGCGATGTCGTAAAGATGCACATCCATCGATCCGCCGATGGTGGTGATCGGCTGTTCGTCGAGATAGACGCCCACGCTCGGCAACGCCGCGGAGTGGTTGCCGTCGCCGCCGCTCGAAACGCCGCGCATGTAATAGGTGTCGGTGCCGGGCTGGCCGTTGGTGCCGCCGCCGCCGCCGACCGTATAGGTCAGGCTCGGAAAGAACTGGCTGAAATCGCGGCCGCCCTGGATGTTCAGGTCTTCCAGCTTCTGCGTGCCCAGCGCCTGCACCGCCAGCGGTGCCGCCTGAATGTCTTCCGAGCGCTTTTCCGCGGTTACGATCACCGTTTCCAGCGTGTCGTCCTGGGCGAAAGCGGGCACGATGCCCGTCAGCGCGGTGGAAGCCAGAAGGATGGGAAACAATCCGCGCGCAAACCGGCCCGGCTGAATTTCACTCATTGGGTCAACGCCCCCGCGATTCCGACACAAAATTGAAACCTTGCCGCGAGCAGGGTCAATCGCCGCCGGGCTGGGATGCTAACAGTAACTATCGATTGTGGTTTTTAAGCCGCAGGAACGTCCGGGTAATCCGCCAGAACCGGCCCCAGAATGCCCTTTAGAGGGGCAAGCCATTGCTCGTAATTGCGCCATTGCTCCAATCCGTCCCGGAAGATCGGCTGGCGCACCTGTTCGGAGCTGGCCGTCCTTACCGATCTCTCGTTTTCGTAGAAGTGCAGGCAATTTTCTTCGAACGGCAGCCCGCAATAGTCGAGCAGCCGGCGCACCTCCCGTTCGGGATCGTCTACCATCTGTTCGTACAGCACGCGATGAACGCGCCCCGGCAGTACTTCGTCGAAATGCGCCATCAGCGAAACGTAATCCGCGTAGTATCGTCCTATGTCCGCAAACGAGTAGGAAAAACCCTGACCGCGCGCGAAGTGCTGTTTGAAGCCCGAAAAACACGCCGCCATCGGATGTCGCCGCGCATCGATGATCTTCGCATTCGGCAGGATCAGATGGATCAATCCCGTGTGCAGAAAATTGTTCGGCATCTTGTCCACGAAATACGCCCGTCCGAGCCGGCGCTGCAATTTCGAGCCGTCGAGATATTTCTCGCCCAGCGCATGAATTTCCTGCGCCTCAAGTCCCGCCAGCATTTCGGGATAGAGCGATGGTTCGCCGTCGCGTTTCTTGCCGTCGAGCTGCAATGCAATGCCGATGATGTCCGGCAATTCCATCGTCCCTTCGACCTGGCTGTGGCTGGCCAGAATCTGCTCGATCAAGGTTGAACCGGACCGCGGCAATCCGATCACGAAGATCGGCGCCGCCGAAGGATGCCCCTGTCCCTCGCGCGCTTCGAAGAACGACCGCGTGAACAGGTTCTTCGCGCGGGCAACCTTGTCGGTGAAATCGTCCGCATCATATTCCAGGCTCAAACGGCGCAGCCTGTTGCCTTCGTCATAATGCCGGAACGACGCTTCGTAGTCCTTCTCGTCTTCCAATGCCTTTCCCAGCGCGAAATGCAGGTGATAGCGATCCTCCGTCGACACGCCGCCGTCGCGTGCAAGCTGCTCCTCCATTGCCTCTCGGTCGGATCGGTCGAAGCGAACGGTCTTCAGATTGGCGAGGCTCCAGTAGCTCTCGCCCAGATTGGGCGAAAGCGAAATGCTTTTGCGATAGGCCGCAATGCAATCCTGCTGCCGCCCCACCGCGCGCAAGGTGTGGCCGTAGCTCATCCATGTCTTAGGCTGATTGGGCTGTTCTTTCAGAATGCCTTCATAGAGCCCGATGGCGCGCTCATGCTCGCCCAGCCGCGAAAGTGCTGCCGACATCAGATTGCGATAGTGTGGATTGCGCGGATCGCCCTGAAGCAAAATCTCCAGTTGCGCAACCGCGTCCGCCGATTTTCCCTGGCGGTAAAGCACCATCGCATAATTGTGCCGCGCCGCGACAAACCCCGGCGCCAGCTCCACGCAGCGCGCAAGCAATTTCCCCGCATCGTCATATCGTCCAAGCCGCGTACCCGTTTCCGCCAGCATCCGTATCGCGGAAACATCCGTCGGGCGTTCTTTCAGGTAAGGCCGCAAGATCCGCTCGGCAATCGCAACGCGGCCCTCGCAAAGAGCGGCCGCCGCTTCCATCAAACGCGGTTCGTTGACCGACGCCTGAATATGCCGCGCGGTCGCTACATCCGCGCCGGCATTGTCGCCCAGCAACCGCAACGTATCGGCCAATGCCAGCCACGCACGCGGCGATTTCGGCTTGAGCACCGTCGCCGCCCGGAATGCCTCCGCCGCGTCACGTGCTTCATCGAGTTCGTTTAACGCGAGCCCCAGTTCGTATCGCACATCCGCCGATTTGGGTTGTGCGGTCGCCAGCGGATGCAAAACATCGCGCGCTTCGCCCGCCTTTCCCTGCCGCCGCAACGCACCGCCCAAATGAAAAAGCGCAATCGGGTGTCCCGGCACCGCACGCAAAATCTCGCGCGCCTGCCGTTCCGCCGCTATGAGATTTGTCGAAAGCAGCTGTTCGGCGAGCCGAAGCGCCTCAGCCAGCGTGCCGGTCCCGCCGGCATTTTCCGTCTGTCCGTCCACCGCCATGACAAAATAAGATGGCGGGCCCAAAGCGCTGTCAACGGCCCAAAACAAAAGGCGGCGGATCGCTCCGCCGCCTCGCTATTCATGCGATCCGTTCAGGCCGCCACGCTTTCCGGAATGCGCGCAGTTTGAACCTTCGCCGCGGGTTTGGAAAATTCCAGCGTGCCGTCGTCGACTTTGCCGAATTTCAGGGTCACGAGATCGAGGAAATAGTTCTGGTACAGCTTCCACGGCTTCGTCGTGCCCTGCTTGGGCAGAACATTCGCCGCGCGCTGGATATAACCGGAGGAGAAATCGATCCATGGCGCTTCCTGCACGTCCGGGTTTTTGCGCGGCGTGCACTGCGTGGTGCCCGTCCTGTCCATGTGGTTCAGGATGCGGCAGACATATTCGCAGGTGAGATCGCATTTCAGCGTCCACGATGCGTTGGTGTAGCCGAAGGCCGAGGCGAGGTTGGGCACATCGCTGTACATCATGCCCTTGTAGCTCATGGTCTTCGACATGTTCTTCGCCACGCCGTCGATGCTCACCTGCATCCCGCCCAGAAGTTCGAGCGCAAGCCCCGTCGCCGTCACGATGATATCGGCTTCCAGTTCCTTGCCCGATTTCAGCTTCAGCCCTTTCGGCGTGAAGGTCTCGATCTGGTCGGTGACGACGGAAGATTTGCCGCTTCTGATCGACTGGAACAGATCGCTGTCGGGCACCAGACACACGCGCTGGTCCCATGGATTGTAGCGCGGCGTGAAATGCGTCTTCACGTCGTAATCCGGCCCCAGTTCCTTGCGCACCATGGCGATCAGGTTGCGTTTCACCTGTTCGGGCCGCGACCGCGAGAGCTTGAAGAAGAACATGCCCAGCAGCACGTTGCGCCAGCGCGTGATGCCATAGGCCGTCATCGCCGGCAGTTTCGCGCGCAGCCAGTTGGCGAGCTTGTCTTCGGCGGGGCGCGACACCACGAAGGTCGGCGAACGCTGCAGCATCGTCACATGCGCCGCATCTTTCGCCATTTCGGGCACCAGCGTCACCGCGGTTGCGCCGCTGCCGATGATGACCACGCGCTTGTTCTTGTAGTCGAGGTCTTCCGGCCATTTCTGCGGATGGACGATCTTGCCCTGGAAGCTTTCGGTGCCCGCGAAATCCGGCGTGTAGCCGCCCGCATAGGAGTAGTAGCCGCTGCACATGAACAGGAAATTGCACGTGTAGCGGACGATGCGCTTTTCCGGGCCGACTTCCGCTTCCACCGTCCAGCGCGAATCCGGCGTGCTCCAGTTGGCGCGCTTCACCATGTGGCGATAGCGGATTTTTTTGTCGATGCCGTTCTCGGCCGCCGTGTCGCGCACATATTTTCGGATCGAAGGTCCGTCGGCGATCGCCTTGGCCTCGCGCCACGGCTTGAACGAATAGCCGAGCGTGTACATGTCGGAATCCGAACGGATACCGGGATAGCGGAAGATGTCCCACGTTCCGCCGATCGCTTCGCGCCCTTCTAGGATCGCATATGTCTTGTTCGGGCAGTTCGCCTGCAGGTGATAACCCGCGCCGATGCCCGAAAGGCCCGCACCCACGATGATGACGTCGAAATGTTCCATCGGCCGAATCCGCCCTCTTTTGCGGGCTTCACATAAGTGGTTTGGACGGAAATGACAATATGTCAGTTCAGGCGAGAGTTCCAAATCCCTAAAGCGTGTAAGGAATCCTAAATTATAACCTTATATTTCAGATACTTATAAGAAAATAGAAAAAAGTCCTGAAAACCGCTTGCGCAGCGCAACGCTCTACGGTACATTTTCGTCATCCCAAGAATTGCGCCTGAACCCCAGCCGCCAGTCAGCGGCGGCTTTCGCGCGTCTTGGACGTTTCAATTTCGCAAGCTGTCCCGTCCGGCCCAACATGCGTGCGTGCCGCTGCACAATTTGTGCGGCAGCGCGATCCTGCACACCGGTCCGTCTTCGAGATGGCGCGCATCAAGAAGGATGCATTCCGATGTCCCCGTGTTCTCGTCCGTCACAAAGCTCACCAGATAGCCGTCATCTTCTTCCGTGGCGCCAATGCGCGGCGCAAACGGCGCTTCGCTCGCAAACCGGTTGGCCCCCAGCACGTATTGGGCGGTCTTTCCGGTCTCCACATCGTTGCGCGTGAAGCCCTTGAACAGGAACCACCCCGGTTCGGCGATCGTGCTGTAGGCATAGCGATATTTCCGTCCGCCATGCTTGCCGTTGATCATGCCGAATTCCTGAATGCGTTCGTCCAACCGTTCTTCCCGCGTCTTGCCGGTGCGCAAATCGAACCGCCAGCGATGCAATTTCGGCCGGAACGCATATTCGTCGAGAAACGCCATCATGTGCTCGAAGCCGGGCAGGGCGTGCCTGTGCGGGCCGGGCGTGGGTTCTTCCTGGAAATACCCATCGAGAACGATTTCGTCGCCCTGCTCGAACGCATTGACCCAATGAAGTACGTAAGTCGGCTCCGCCTCGAACCAGCGAACGTCCTCGGCCGTGCCATGCCGCGGCACGATGGCAAATCGCGAAGGAAGCCCCTCATGCTTGCGCACCGCATGGACGTTCTTCTTCAGAAGCTCGGCATCCCAGAAAACGGGAAGATCGTTGAGAATGGAATAGTTCTCGGTGAACGCCATGTCGTGCGGCAGGCGCGGTCCCGAAAGCGGAATCGGAATGTAATTGGTCAACCGGTTGTCGCGGTCGACCACCCCGTAATGCAGGAAAGGAGAATATTTGGAATAGTTGAAGAACAGCAATTCGCCCGTGTGCTCGTCCACCTTCGGATGCGCCGAGATTCCGTCCAGCGGCACCCAGCTTTCCGGTCCGCGCTGCTCCAGCGTTTGCGGATCGAGCCGGTAACCCTCGCCGCATTGATAGAACGTAGAAAGCGCCTCGCCGGCATGCACCACAATATCGGTGCTCGAACTGTCCTTCAGCGATCCATGCGCACCGAAACCGGGGCGCAGCGAAAGCCGCGGCGGATCGGCCAGCCCGCCCCAAAGCGATTGCCCGGCTTCCTGCTCCGCCGCGAAACACTTCGTGCGAACAAACCGGTTGCGATAATCGGCGCGTCCGTCGCGAAAGCTGATCTGATGCACCATCCCATCGCCATCGAACGGATGAAACCGTCCCAACGGTTGATGAATCTGGTTTTCGGTGTTGCGCAGGTAGATCCCGTCGATGTCGTCCGGAATTTTGCCCTCGATCACATCCAGATCGGCGGCATTCACTTCCTCGTGCAGCGGCGTCCACGCGCCGTTGAGATAGGGATGATTGCTGGGCCGCAATGTGGCTTTGATCGGAGGAAGGCGTTCGATTTTCATGCAATCCACCTTGGTTGCATTTCTATATCACGGAACGACTTCGACCCCCAACGTCTTGTCTTCGCCCAGCAGCATCCGCCGCAACAGCAAAAGCCCCGTCGGCGGCCGGACGTGAATGGGATCGAGATAATATGTGCTCAGCCTGCCATGCGCCGCCGCGTCATCTTCGGTTATGCGGTTCCGGTTCATGAAATCGAACAGCCGTGCCTTGTTGGGGCAACCCGCATTGTGCCGGATCACATCGTCGGCAACGGTCCGCTTGAAATCGGCATACCCCTTCGCGTCGTTCGCGAGGTAATGTTCGATGATCGCCATATTGTCGGGAGGAAAGTAGAAATAGACAGAAGCATTCGAATGACAGATCGCGGCCAGCGCATCCAGCAACTGCTCATGCTGCCATTTGGTCAGGTGCATCGAACGCTCGGCCCGCCGCGTCAGCTCATGACGAAATTTCGCCGGTGTCATATGCCCGTATTCGGAGAAGACATCCGGCCGATCTTCCGCCAACTGCCCCGGCCCAAGCTGCGCCAGCAACCAGACGCCCAACGCGTGCATCCCCAACGCGCCGCCGCTGAGATAGCGCGAGGTGAAAAGCCAGAGATCGCGCCGCGGCGTGGGTTCGCCCGCGGGCGTCACTGCCAGCCGCGTTTCGTCGAACCCGCCGCCAAAGGGCTGCGCAGAACTGCCGGAAACGAATGCATCAAGTGCCACGACAATCGTTTTGACGTTGGGCTGCGCCGCCGCGTCCTGAATATAGCGCCGCGCCTCATAAGCGGATTCGCTGGAGACGCCGTAGTTGAAACTTTTAAGATGCAACGCCGGATCGACCAGAGTGGGATCGAACGCAATCCGCGCCCGGCTGGACCCGACGAAAACCAGCGACGGCTTGATCGAAACGAGCCAGGCCGGTTTCAGAACGCGTTCGAACCCGGAAACAAGCTGAACGCTTGCGCCAGCGCGATGATGAAGAATGTAGGAATCGGCAATGACATTGAACGCAATCGCCAAAGCGACGATTCCGCCGGCGACGCCGAAAAACCAGGAAATATAACGCCGGCTCTGCATCAGAATTGGAAGTAGATGAAAGGACTGAGATTGGAAAGCGCCATGACACTGACGACAAACAGCAGCCCGAACACGATGGCGGTGGCCGTACTGGGCCTCCATTGCCACCGTGTCCGGCGCAACCCCGCATCGCGATAACGCGTTTCGAGCGCCGGCTTGAGCCGCCACGTGATCTCCATGCTGTTGGGCGCGAACCAGACCAGTGCGAAAAGCGTCACCAGTGCTCCGCCGGCAAGCGGCCCGAACGTCAAAAGGTGGCTATGTCCGCCTGCGCCAACCAACCCGGCAATCATGCGGGCGGCGCCTGCAAAACTTTCAGACCGGAAAACGGTCCAGGCAAAAACGACAGAGACGAAAGTGACGAAAACCGAGACTGCTCTCGCAAAGGGCTGCAACGCTTCCGGTGCAGCGAAATTGAATGTCCGGCAAATACTTCGCCACGCGTGATTGAGGATCAGATAAATGCCATGCAGACCGCCCCAGATTACAAACGTCCAATTCGCTCCGTGCCAAAGCCCGCCGAGCAACATGGTAATGAAGAGATTGGCGTAACGCCGGAACCGCCCATGCCGGTTTCCACCGAGCGGAATGTAAAGGTAGTCGCGCAGAAAGGTCGAAAGCGAAATATGCCACAACCGCCAGAACTCGATGATGCTGGCTGCCTTGTAAGGAGAATTGAAATTCATCGGCAGCCGAATTCCAAACAGGCAGGCCGAACCCAGCGCCATGTCGCTGTAACCGGAGAAATCGAAATAGATTTGAAACGCAAAGAACAGCGTTCCCATCCACGCATCTGCGAAACCGATCGACGCGCCGTGATGGGCCGCGGAAAAAACGGCATCCGAAAACGGCGCCAGATTGTCAGCGATCAGGGTCTTTTTCGCCAGTCCGATGGTGAACAACGTCATGCCGACGGCGATGTCATCCTGCCGTTTCTCCCGATTTCGCGATTGAGAAAACTGCGGAATGAGATCGTTGTGTCGGATGATCGGACCGGCGATGAGATGCGGGAAGAAACTCACAAACAGCGCGTAATCGAGGAAGCTGTAGCGCTGCGCCCGCCCACCCGCAGCATCCACGAGGTAACTGATCTGCTCGAAGGTAAAAAACGAAATCGCCAGCGGAAGAAAAAGATGCGGTATCGGAATGCCAAGCGCTAAGAGGTCGTTGGCACTGGAAGCAAGAAGACCCGCATATTTGAACCAGGCGATGAGCGAAAGATTGAAGATGAGTCCAACGATGAGCAATGGGCGTGTTGTCTTGCCGTCGGCGTGGCGCGCCGTGATGGCGGTCCCGATGGCAAAGTTCACGACCGTCGAACCGATCAGCAATGCGAGAAAATCGACGCGCCACCACGCATAAAAGATGAGCGAAACGAGAACCAGAAAAGTCCGCCTCAAACCCGGAAGCCGATTTTCCAGAAAACAGAACGCAAGAACAGCGATCGCGAGAAAGACGAGGTATGGATAGGAACTGAAAATCATCTAGCGGCTATGGCTGAATTGCAGATGCGGCTTAGCTATCGGCGGGTATCGGCGGTGCCTTGATCGCCCACTCGACGATTTCCTTCAGCACCGTCGTCAAGCCCTGGCTTGCCGCAATCACGACGTTGTCCACGCTGTTCGCACCTGCTTCGGTTTCGGCCGAAAATTCCTGCGACTGCACGATGTCGCGTGCCTTGGTATGCACCAGCTTTGCCATGATGCGGATTTTCACTTTTGGCGCAGCGTCCGGCACGTCGTAGACCGCATTGAAATCCCGGATTTCGGTTTGCAACATGTAGTCGGAGCGCAGCCCCGCGTCGTCGGGCGCGACAGACGCGATCTTGCCGCTTTGCTCGAATGATTGCACCAGCGCGGTTTGTACCAGATTCGGCAATTGATCCGGCCAGGATGCATTCGCATAGTAATCCATGCGCGCAGGCGGATTGAACAACGCTATGCGCGGGGTATTCAGATTGTCTGCCGCATCTGGACTGGCAACATCCAATGCCCACGAGACGGTCGGGCCGTCGATGGGGCCGAATGTCGGTTTCAGGAGATAAAGTTGAGGCGACTTGCCGGGACCCAGGATGTCTCCGCCGCATCCGGCAAGCAGCACGAGTGAAGCAGCGCCGAGCAACAGGTGACGGCGGTCGGCGGAAATGGTTCCAGATTGCGCGCTCATTTGGGGCTGTATCCTTCGCGGCGGTCGCCGAACAGAAGCTGCGTCGGCTGACGGTTTAGCTTATTGGTGAGGCGGGTAAGACTTTCGACAAGCCGGCGGGAATCGCCGACAAGTTGGCCGAATTGCGCCAGTCCGTCTCCGTTCACGAATTTATCGCTATCGTCGGCAAGCTTGCCGATGCGTTTGATGGAGACGTCGGCATCTTGAACGGCGATGTTGGCGTTCGCCATCGTCTTCTGCAATTCGTCGAGGCTGACATTCAGTTTTTGGGAGCCAAGAGCGAGATTGCTAAGGGCCGCGTCGATGTCGGCATCGTGGCGCTGGATAACGCCGGTCACGTCACGGAGATTTGCAAGCGTATCGGAAATCGACCGGCGGTTCTGCTCGTTCAGTACATCGACAAGAGAGTCGGCAATTTTGTTGAGTTTTGCGACGACCTGCGGTGCGCTTTCCACCAGTTGCTGAATGGTGGAAGGCCGCGAGTTGATGACGGGGTATCGTTCGCCCGGCTTTCGGGAGACCAGCGGCGAGTTCTTGCTGCCGCCGTCGATTTCCACATAGGTGCCGCCGGTCAATCCTTCGCTGGCGATGCTGGCGAAGGAGTCTTCGTGGATTTTGACCTCGGGATTGATTTCGAGCGTGGCGATCACGCGTTTCGGATCGTCGGGATCGAAATCGACAGCCTTCACCCGCCCGACGTCGATACCGTTGTAGCGGACTTTGGTACCGTCGCCGAGACCGGTGACGGAGCCGGTGAAGTAAGTGCGGTAGGTTTCGAACTCGTGGCTGTATTGTGCGCCGGCCAGCCACAGTATGGCGACGACGATGCCTATCACGCAGGCCAATACGAATGCGCCAACAGCGGCGTAATTGGCTTTGGTTTCCATGACCGGCCCTTCCTATGAATCCAGCGCCGCGCGGCCGCGGACACCGGAGAAGTATTCCTTGATCCAGGGATTTGGATCTTTCCTGAGTTCGGCAATCGTGCCGACCTTGATTTTCTTGTCGACGAGAACGGCTATGCGATCCGTCGTGGCGCGCAGCGTGTCGATATCGTGAGTTACCATTAGAACCGTGAGGCCCAAACTTTTCTGAAGGTCGCGCACCAAGCCGTCGAAATTGGCCGCCGAAATCGGATCGAGCCCGGCCGTCGGTTCGTCGAGGAATAGCAGTTCGGGATCGAGCGACAGCGCGCGTGCAAGGCCGGCGCGCTTTTTCATGCCCCCGGACAATTCCGAGGGATATTTCTTGGCGGTGTCTTCGGGTAAGCCGACCATGGAGAGCTTCATCGAAGCGATTTCATTCATCAAACTCTGGGACATCTTGGTGTATTCGCGCAAAGGTACCTGAATGTTCTCGGCCACCGTCTGCGAAGAAAACAGTGCGCCTTCCTGGAACAGCACGCCCCAGCGCATTTGCAGGGCACGCATCGAAACGCTGTCGGCATCGCCCACTTCGTCGCCGAAAACCCTGATCGAACCTTCCTTCTGTTTGTTCAAACCGATGATCGTACGCAACAATACGGACTTGCCGGTGCCGGAGCCGCCGACGAGGCCCATCACTTCGCCGCGCTTCACATCGAGGTCGATGTGATCGTGAATAATTCGATCCCCGAAGCCGTTCACCACACCCCGCACTTTGATGATGGCCTCCGCGTCCTTTCCGTTGATCTGGCCGGGCGTGCTCACGGTCAAATCCCCAGAATCGAGAACATGATGGAGAAACCCGCATCGATGACGATGACGAGGAACACGGACTCGACCACCGAACGTGTGGTCAAGCGGCCCACGCTTTCGGCGTTGCGTTCGACTTTCAAACCTTCAAAGCAGCCGACCAATGCGATGACGAACGCGAAGACCGGTGCTTTCACCATTCCGACCAAAAAGGTGTTGAGCGAGATCGCGCCCTGCAATTGCCGCAGGAAGGCAGGGAAGGTGATGTTGAGGTCGAAGTAACACATCACCGCGCCGCCGATCATCGCCATGATGTCGGAATAGAAAGTCAAAAACGGCAACGCCAGCACCAGCCCGGCCACGCGCGGCAACACCAGAACGTCGACCGTGTTGAGGCCGATGGTCTGCATCGCGTCGATTTCTTCGTTGACGCGCATTGTGCCGATCTGGGCGGTAAACGCCGAACCGGATCGTCCTGCGATGATGATGGCGGTGATGAGACCGCCGACTTCGCGCAGGATCGAAACACCCAAAAGGTTGATCGTGAAGATTTCCGCACCGAAGCGGCGAAGCTGATCCGCGCCCTGATAGGCCAAGACCACACCGATCAGGAACGATAGCAGGCCGACGATCGGCAACGCATTGATGCCGGTTTCTTCGATCTGGTGAATGAAAGCCTTCCAGCGCAGCTGCTTTTGCGGGCCGATGGTCTCGACCGTCTCGACCGTGACGCGGCCGAGGTAGCCCAGCATCTCGTAGCCCTGGTTCATCGAATGCATGAAGCCGCGTCCCACTCGATAGAGGAACGGTGGCCTGTGCATTTCCGGTGTGGGCGGCGCCGTGTGTTCGCGCTCCAATGTGCCGAACAGTGGGCCGTAACTTTCCGGAATGACGAAGGAACGGACTTTCGTGCCGCCGTCTTCCAATGCGCGTTTGGTGCGGAGCAGAAGCCACGCGCCGGCGCTGTCCAATTTGTCCAACTCCTTTCCATCGATTTCGGCTTCGCCAATTTTGGCGAGGTCGAGCGCGCGCAGTTTGGGGTCGAGCCGCGGAGCTTCCGGCAATGTCCAGTCGCCACCGACGACAAAGCGCAGAACATTGTCGCGCCGCTCGGTTTTGAACCAGGCGCGCTCCTCCACCGGCCGAACGTCTGTCAGACTGACCATCCCACCCCAACCTTAGCCGCAGGTACGCGCGCCCCCTAGGGGCCATCCGACAATTAAGTTGCCGCAGCCTGGGGAGGGAACTCCTCAGGCCTCACTTCGTGCCACGAGGTCGGGCCAAAATGCGCTCGCCCCCCTCGCGGCAACACGCGTCCCCAGCCTTTCACCCCAGAACCGTTCGTTGCCCGCCTCCGTCTGCCACGCCCACAACCGGCGGGTCAGATGGTGCAGGGAGTATTCCGCCGTAAAGCCCATGGCGCCATGCACTTGATGGGCGATGCCGGTGGACGTCCGCGCGGCCCGGTTGGCCCGGAGCTTGGCGGCGGCGATTTCGAAATCGGCATCGCCCCGATCCATGGCTCTGAAGGCAGCGGCGGCGGCCATTCCAGCGGCGGCGGTTTCTTCGGCAAGTACCGCGAGTTGTTGCTGGATGGCCTGGAATTGCGCCAGGGGGCGGCCGAACTGTTTGCGTTCGCGCGTGTAACCGACGGACAATTCCAAAGCGTGATCCAATGCGCCGGCGATCTGGCCGGTGCGAAGAAGCGCGAGCGCGCTCAGCGCGTCGGATTCGCCAGCACCTTTTTCTACCTTGGCGTTTTCGAAGCGCAGCGCGTCGCGTGGTTCGGCTGCAGGGTTTTCGTGTTGCTCGATCTTCGCGTCCGACTTTGACGCAAGGATCGTTTGGCCGTCGATCACCGCAAGAACATGCGAGGCAGTGCGGCCCCAGGGGACGCTTTTCAATTCGCCGGTGAAGCGGTCGCCGTTGAGTTTGCCGGTCGCATTGGGCGAGACGGTGACGATGCCGTCTGGCAAAGCAAGCTTCGCCGTCTTGGCGAGATGCGTTGCCAAAATCGCTTCTGGTAGCGGGGCCGGGACTGCGAAGTGACCGCAGGCCCTGATCACCACGAGCGCGTCTTCCCAGTTTCCGCCGAAGCCGCCGTCGTCTTCGCTGACGAGGACGTTGGCGAGGCCGGTTTCTGCGATCTGTTTCCACGCTGCGTCGAGCGAGGTGTCCTTGATGCCTTCCAGAACTTTCGTCGTGGTGTCGGCAAGCAATGTGCGCAGTTCGCTCATCTCAGGCCCAGCTCCCTTGCGATGATGCCGCGCAGGATTTCCCTTGTGCCGCCGCGCAGCGAGAACGACGGCGAGTTCTGCAGGAGATAAGACAGCGTGTCGTTGAACGCATCGCCGGTTTCCAGCGTCACGTCGGAACGGGTGTTGGCTTGTATCAAACGCGGTACTTCCTGCTCGAAAGAGGTGCCGAGATCCTTGACGACCGCGGCATCGACGGCCGGGTCTTCGCCGGCGGAGAGTTTGCCCAAGATGGACATCGACATGTTCCTGAGCGTCCACATTTCGGCGGTCATGCGGCCGATCAGTTGTTTTTCCAATTCGCTCGGGTTTTCGCCGGTGACCCGCAGGAATTCGAGGAACAGACGGATGGACGACAGATACCGTTCCGGACCGCTGCGTTCGAAGGCAAGTTCGGCGGTCACCTGTTGCCAGCCGCCGCCTTCGTTTCCGATCAGCATGGAGTCGGGCACGAACACGTCATCGAAGAAGACTTCGTTGAAATGGCTTTCGCCGGTCAGGTTGGCGATGGGTTTCACCGTCAAACCGTCGCTGCGCATATCGACGAGGAATTGCGTGAGGCCCGCGTGGCGGGTTTCGCCGTCGCCGGTGCGGACGAGCGCAATCATGTAGTGCGCGTGTTGCGCGGTGGACGTCCAGATCTTCTGGCCGTTGATGCGCCAGCCGCCATCGACCTTTCGCGCGCGGGTGCGCACGGAAGCGAGATCGGACCCGGAGCCCGGCTCGCTCATGCCGATACAGAAGAAGGCTTCGCCGCGCGCGATGCGGGGCAGAATCTTCTGACGCTGTTCTTCGGTGCCGTAGCGCAGGATCAGCGGGCCGCTTTGACGGTCTGCGACCCAATGAAGGCCGACGGGCGCGCCGGCGACGAGCATCTCCTCGATCACGACATAGCGTTCGGCATAGCTCTTTTCGTGGCCGCCATATTTCTTGGGCAGGGTCATGCCGAGCCAGCCGCGCTCGCCGAGCTTGCGGCTGAATTCGGCGGCCCCGCCGGACCATGAACGCGCCTTGGTGGCCGAGGTGCTTTGAGGCATCTCCTCGCGCAGGAAGGCTCGAACCTCCCGGCGCAGCACCTTGGCTGCTTCCGGCATTTCAAATGGGGTGAAGTGGAATCTGGGCAATTGGGTTTCTCCGTTGCCGGCATTTTGGGTGCGGCAGTGGGGCCACGCAACGGCTTGCCGCTGCAGGGTTTTCTTGATCCTAATTTCGGGAAGGTAATCAGTATGCACGAAGGAGCGTTGCGCTGCAAGTCCTATTGAGGAAAAATTTCGATATGACCAGCCGGCGGGGGCGGCCTAAGCTCTTGGCCGATCCAAATTCCGGAGGAAAATCATGGACTACGTTCGGCTCGGAAAAACCGGTTTGAAGGTCTCTCGCATCTGCCTGGGCACCATGACCTATGGCAGCCCGAAATGGCGGGACTGGGTGCTGGACGATGCGGCGAGCCGCCCGTTCATCAAAAAGGCGCTCGATGCCGGGATCAATTTCTTCGACACGGCGGACATCTATTCCATCGGCGCGAGCGAGGAAGTGCTGGGTCGCGCGCTGAAGGATTTCGGCCCGTCGCGCGAGAACGTGGTGGTGGCGACCAAAGTGTTCAATCCGATGGGGGAGGGGCCGAACCAGCGCGGGCTCGGCCGCAAACACATCATGCACGCCATCGACGATTCATTGCGGCGGCTGCAGATGGATTACGTCGATCTCTATCAGATCCATCGGTTCGATTACGGCACGCCGATCGAAGAAACGGTTGAGGCCCTGCACGACGTGGTGAAGTCGGGCAAGGCGCGCTACATCGGCGCGTCGTCGATGATTGCCTGGCAATTCGCGAAATATCTTTCGACCGCCGAAAAGATGGGCAAGACGAAATTTGTTTCGATGCAGAACCATTACAATCTCGTCTATCGCGAGGAAGAACGCGAGATGATGCCATTGTGCCGGGCGGAAGGGATTGGCGTCATCCCATGGAGCCCGCTGGCGCGTGGATTTCTGGCGGGCAATCGCAGGCGGCAGGACAAGGGCGAGACGACGCGCGCCAAGTCCGACGAGTTCGCTCACCGTATGTATTACAACGAAGGCGATTTCAAAGTGGTGGACCGTGTGAGCGAGATTGCGGCCAAGCGCGGCGTTTCGAATGCGCAAGTGGCGCTGGCGTGGCTGCTCGCGCAGCCCGGCGTGACGTCGCCGATTGTCGGCGCGTCAAAGCCGCAGCATCTGGACGACGCAATTGCCGCGGCGGAATTGAAACTGAGCGAAGACGAGATCAAGGCGTTGAAGGAACCGTACACGCCGCATCCGGTATTGGGGCACAGCTAGTTGCTCACCTCCCCATTTCGGGGAGGTCGGGCGCGTGCATCGGCACGCGACCGGGTGGGGCCTTCGTGCATCGAATTCGTTGAAGCAGCCCCCGCCCGCCATCGCTTCGCGATGTCGACCTCCCCGCGAGGGGGAGGTAAGTGGTGGGGTTACTTCTTCTCCGGCAGTTCGGGCCTTGTTCCGCTGACCGGCCAGCTTTGCGTGTTGTCTTCGGCCACCTGTGACCAGCCGCCGCCCAAGGACTGATACAGGCCGACATTGGCTTGCAGCAGCGCGATGCGCGTTTGCACCAACTGGTCCTGCGCGCTGAACAAGGTCTGCTGGGCCTGCAGCACGGCGAGGAGATCGGCGACGCCTTCGCGATATTGGATTTCGGAGATGCGAAGGGCTTCGCGCGCGTTGTCCACTTCGACCGTCAGGTAATGCACCTGATCGGCGAGGGCGGAAACGGCGCCGAGCGAGGTTTCGACGTCGGTGAAGGCGTTGAGCACCGAACTGCGATAGCTCGCGACCAGTTCGAGTTCCTGCGCTTTCGCGAGATCGCTTTCGGAGGCTTTCAAACCGCCGTCGAAAATCGTCTGCAATACCGATGCGCCGATGGAATAGAACAGCGTCGAGCCATTGAAGATCGAGCCAAGCGCACTCGATGCGAAACCGCCGGAGCCGGAGAGGCCGATGCTCGGGAAGAAGGCGGCACGCGCGGCATCGACATTGCCATGCGCGGAAGAGAGCGAGGCTTCAGCTTCGGCCACGTCGGGTCGGCGCAGCAGAAGTTCGGAGGGCATGCCGGGCTGCACCGGCGGCGGCTTGATGTCGTTCATCGTTTGCGCGCTGACGTCGAAGCCTTCGGGCGCGCGGCCGATGAGAACGGCAAGCTGATAACGCGCAACACGTTCCTGCTGCACCAGGCCCGGAATCTGCGCCTGCTGGGCGGCGACCTGTGCCTGTTCCTGCGCGAGATCGAGATTGGACGATACGCCGTTCTGAACTTTCGCCTTGACGATTTCGAGCACGCGGTTGACGGCATCTATGTTGTCGCGCGCGATCTTGATGCGTTCGCGCAAGCCCACGACGTTGACATAGGCGTTGGCGGTGTTGGATTCGACAGTGAGCGCAACCGTCTGTTGTGCGTAATGGCTGGCGCGCAGCGCATCCTCGGCGGAGAAGAAGCGGTCGCGGTTCTGGCCGAAGATATCGAGCTGGTAGCTGGCATTCAGGCCAAGCTGAAAACTGTTCGACGACGTGAAAGGACCGGAGGTGACGGTGGTGCCGCCGGGGCCCGTTGTCACCGTGCGGCCATGCGATCCGGAGCGGCTGGCATCGAACTCGCCGTTGAGCGTCGGGAACAGGGACGAACGCGAAATCCCGGCTTGCGCTTCGGCTTGCAGCACGCGCGCATACGCCGCCGCGATGTCGAGGTTGTTGGCTTGCGCATCGGAAACGAGGCCGGAGAGTTCGGTCGAACCGAAGGTCGTCCACCAATCCGCTTTCGGCCACACTTGCGCGTCCGACATGATGGGGGCGGTGAAGCCGCTGGCGGGGACATCGGTGGTCTTCAGCGCTTGCGGCACCGGTGTCGCGCACCCTGCTGCGACCAGTGCCAACACGATGGCCGATGTCGAATTGAAAAATCGGTTCATTAAAATCACTCGCCTGTGGGACCGAGAAGGAGCGCCCGAGCCGCTTTCATAGCCGGTGCCAAGCCGAAGACAAGCCCTTGGGCGTGGGGCCGGACGCCGGGTGAAATCATGGCTCGTTCACTAGCGGTAAGCCCGCCCGCAAACGCCTGAATTATCGAAATGGTTCCAATGGCCTCATGCGCAACCCCACAAAACCGTCATGTTGCGTGGGCCAATATGAGACGCCAAAATTTTTCGTGAGACTCCGAAAGAAAACGGGCCGCGTGGGGGCGCGGCCCGTTTCCCGATGTTTATGGCTGAGGCTGTCAGGCGCCGCCGAGGCCACCCGTGCGGGTCACCTTGAAGCGCTGGAGCTGCATGCTCGCCAGACCCATATTGGGGTCGATCTCGAGCGCTTTCTGATAGTCTTCATACGCCGCGCGGACATTGCCCAGCGCTTCGTTGACGATCGCCCGGTCGTAATAGGCAATGGCCGGTTTCGACGCGCCAAGTTCGATGCCCTTGGTGATGTCGTCGAGCGCGACCTGATAGCGATGCAGCGAGATCATCACCGCGCCGCGATCCACATAGCCTTCGCCGAGTTTGTCGTTCAGCTTGAGGCCGGCGTTATAATCGGCGAGCGCTCCGTGCAAATCGTCGATGCGACCCTTGAGGATGCCGCGATTGATGAGCGTGGCGGCGCGGTCCTGAACCGACAGCGCAATATTTTCCAGCGCCGCGTTGCAAGTCTGCACACCGGTGACGGGATCGCCGTCGAATTCCGCAGACTTGTAGCAATCCGCGGCGGGGCCGCCGCCGAGAACGGTGACGGCGGCATCCGCCGACGTCGCCAGCATGGTCAATCCCGCGGCACCCAGGATGGCTGCCGAGAGCTTGTGCAATTTCATGAGTCCCTCCCCTGATGAGGCAACTTGATTGTTGCACAAAAGCCGCATCCGGTCCATGGCAGGAATAAGGTATTTCCAAGGCATTTCACGGCTTAAAGTGCTCTGACGACAGCCGAATTCCGCACCTTTCCAAACTGCATTTCGTCCCGCATTTTCGCGTTCAAATGCTTCTCAAAGGAGATTCCATGTCCTGGCCCGCGCTTGCGCCGCTGCTGCTTCTGAGCGTCTCAAATGTGTTCATGACGTTTGCCTGGTACGGCCAGCTCAAATATCCCAACACGCCGCTGCTGATATTGATTCCGGTGAGTTGGGGGATCGCGTTCTTCGAATATTGTTTCGCGGTGCCGGCCAACCACTACGGCCATCAAATCTATTCGGCCGCACAGTTGAAGACGATGCAGGAGGTCATCACGCTCGTCGTGTTCGGCGTGTTCTCGGTGGCGTATCTGGGCGAGCCGATAAAATGGAATTACGTGGTGGCGTTCGGGTTTCTGGTCTGCGCGGCGTTCTTTGCGTTCAACAAGTGGAACTAGGATTCAGTGCGCGAACGGGTTGTCGGTGAACTCCGCGACCGGGTGCAGCGGCACATCGAGACCGGGGTTCGCGCCGAGATAGAGCACCAAGGTCATCTGCTTTGTCTTTGCATCCCACTTCATTTGCGGGGCGATGCCGCCGGGTTTGCGGAAAGTGTCGCCGTCGAAATCCATCTTGCGGGGTTCGACGCTGCCCCAACCGGACGACAGTCGCTCTACCATCTCATCGCGCAGATCCTGGCGTTGTTCTTCGGTTGTGTCGGGGGCGATGTTCAATGTGTCCGGCGCGCTCACGCGGACCTGGCCGTCCTTCCCGATTTCGAGCCAGGCAGCGATGATCGTGTCGGACGATTCGTATCCGCCTTCCCATTTGCCAACGGGCGGCTTGTGGCGCGAGCACCCGGCCAGCGCCAGCACTGCAACCATAGCCAGAGCGGCCCAGCGCATGCGGCATCCCCCTTCCGACTCAAGGCCGGAATTTGTGGAGGATAAGCCCTAACAGCGGGTTTCGCATGGCTGATGTGACGATACCGCCCTTGAACCCCCCGGCGAGGGGCTTATACCCACCCCCTTCTTTCCAGACGGATTTTTGCCATGAGTGCGCTGCCCCAGGGATTTCTTGCCCAATCGCTGAACCGAATTCAGCCGTCGCCGACTATTGCGGTGACGCAGAAGGCGCGCGACCTGAAAGCCGCCGGGCGCGACGTGATCGGGCTGGGCGCGGGCGAGCCGGATTTCGACACGCCGGACAACATCAAGGAAGCAGCCATTGCCGCCATCAAACGCGGCGAGACGAAATACACTGCCGTCGAAGGCATTCCCGAATTGCGCTCGGCGATTGCGGCCAAGTTCAAGCGCGAGAACGGGCTCGACTACAAGCCTTCGCAATGTTTCGTGGCGCCGGGCGGCAAGGCGGTTGTTTACAACGCGCTGCTCGCCACGCTGAACCCTGGCGATGAAGTGATCGTGCCTGCGCCGTATTGGGTGAGCTATCCCGATATCGTGCTGCTGGGCGGCGGCAAGCCGGTGATCGTCGAGACGAAGATCGAGGAAGGGTTTCGTTTGACGCCGCAAGCGCTGGAAGCGGCGATCACGCCCAAGACCAAGTGGATCATCTTCAACCAGCCGTCGAACCCGACAGGTGCGTGCTACACGCGCGAGCAGTTGAAGGGTTTGACCGACGTGCTGATGCGCCATCCGCAGGTGTGGGTACTGACCGACGATATGTATGAGCATCTCGTCTATGGCGGCTTCAAATTCCACACGGTCGCGCAGGTCGAGCCGGGGCTTTACGAGCGCACACTGACGATGAACGGCGTGTCGAAGGCTTATGCGATGACCGGCTGGCGCATCGGCTATTGCGCGGGCGCCGAGCCCTTGATCAAGGCGATGGCAAAGCTGCAATCGCAATCGGCCTCCAACCCGGCGTCGATCTCGCAATGGGCGAGCGTGGAGGCGTTGAACGGGCCGCAGGATTTTATCCCGAAATTCCAGAAACTGTTCGAGGAACGCCGCGATCTGGTGGTTTCGATGCTGAACCAGGCCACGGGCATCGAATGCCCCAAGCCGGAAGGCGCGTTCTATGTCTATCCGTCGATCAAGAAGCTGATCGGCAAGAAGACGAAAGCGGGCAAGACGATCGCGACGGACGAGGATTTCGCAGGCGAATTGCTGGAAGCCGAAGGCGTGGCGGTGGTGCACGGCGCGGCATTCGGGCTCTCGCCGTTCTTCCGCATCTCTTACGCGACGTCGAACGCGGCGCTGGAAGAGGCGTGCAGCCGCATCCAGCGGTTCTGCGCGGATTTGCGTTGAGGCTGCGGCGGCTTCTTTTTGCTATTGTTCCGTTGTCCGCTTTGATTGCGGGGAGCGCGGTGATGGCAGAACAGAAAAGCCCTGCTGAAATGTATCATGACCTGAGGGCAATGGCGTTTGGTGTCACCGCCGAACAGTTGGGGCTGCATCCGTCCTCTGAACGCGTTTCTCCATTCGGCATCATCATGGAGATGGGGCTCTCCAAAGGAACAGTGACAGTTGTGTCCTTCGTGACGGGCGATGCAAGCATTTATCTAAGTTCGGGCGGCGGGATGATCGGCGGTAGCGGCCACGAATCCGTCAGAGCTGCGGCAAAACAATTCGTATCGGCGAGCAACGGCTACGTAACCAGGTTAAAGCGAGTTTCGGACTTTCCACGTCCATCGGCTGGAAATGTTATTTTTTATGTCCTTACCAATAAGGGCACTCTTCGCTCCGACGAGTTGGCCGAAGATGACTTAGGACACAGACGCAGCGAATTCTCATCTTTGTTCTATGCAGGGCAGGACGTCATTACGCAGCTTCGGCTGGTCACTCCGCCCTAGGAAGTCGCAAGTTACGCCTTGCTGGAAATTTCAAGCAGGCGCACGATGCGGATACATTCGGGAAGCGGCGAACGCCACCGCTGCGAACAGCGCGACGGCGAGAACTGCGCACACCGCTTCGATATAGAGCATCCCGCCAGAGCCCCATTTCTCCTGACCCCACCCGTCGACGACGGTCATGTAGGCGATGGGCATGTTCGAGATGCTGGCGAGCAAATTGTATTTGGTAGCGGCTGCGCCCTTGCCGATGGCTTCCAGGACCACAGCACCCCATGACGCGTAACAGAAACCGAGGCTGAACGCGTAGACGAGCGTGAAGATCACAAATGTCGATTCCGTTCGCGGTGCCAGCGCCATCGCGCCCGCAATAAGGGCAGATATGATTCCCGACAAGCAAAACGCCGTCTTGCGGTCCATCAGATCGGAAAGGAAACCTCCTGCAATACATCCCACCATCGAAACGACGCCGCCAAGCGCGCCGTTGACGAGCGCGACCGTGTCGCCGCTCGCATGCCAGTCGCCCGCAACGGCAGACCACAGGTTCTGCGCCGCGCCCGTTCCGATGGGCAGCGTCATCAGGAAGACGACGAGCAAACCCATACGTTGACTGACAATGGACCACACATCGCGCGCGACGTTGGTGAAGTTCTGAATCAACGATTCGTGCCGGTGTTCGGCAATTTGCTCATCGATAAACAAGACGGCAATCGAACTCGCGATGCAGATGGCGCCCAACACTGCGCCGGAAATCCAAAGTGGGTGAACATGCTGCGCGAGCCATAGTCCCGCGCCGCCGCCGAGGCCGGAGCCGCCGAGATTTCCCGCCTGGCTCCATCCCCCCGCGCGGCCTTTTTCTTCTTCGGGGGTTGCATAGGCTATCAGACTGTCGGCGGCCATCGCGTTGAAGCTCGTCGCGAGACTGACGATCACCACGAAGATTTCGATCAGGACGAGATTTGCCTTGCTCGGCTCGATCGCCGCCGTCGCGACCATGAAAATGCCGATCAAGATGGCGGAGAGGAGAAACCAGATCTTGTTGTTGAGCGTGGCGTCCACAATCGGCGCCCACACGACTTTCCATGTTTGCGGAAAGAGACTCCACGCCACCAATGCTGCAATCGCACCCACGCCCACACCCGCATGCGAGAGGATGTAGGCCAGCGTCACCACGACGTAACCGTTGGTGATGCCGAGCGGCAGGAACAGAATGAGGAACAAAACGGGATGGGCGTCGCGGGGCTTCGGCGCGGCGTCGGTCAAATGTGGGATTCCTTAAGGAACACGAGAGAATGACCTGCGGTTGTCACACAAACAAGCTTGCCAGCAGCGCGGAACGGCGCGAGCATTGCCTCACCAAGCGGGGCGCGTGACGCCGCCCAGCCCTTTGGGACTTGCGCCCGCCGTGCCTCGTTCCCTCGTGAATATCCGAGGGGCAGGAGGCACTTATGCCAAAATCCAATGGAGGAAATGGGCCACGTACCGTGGCCCTGGTAGGACCTTACGGCAGCGGAAAGACGACGCTGCTGGAAAGCATTCTGATGGCAACGGGCGCCATCCACAGGAAAGGCGCCGTGGCCCAGAAAAACACGGTGGGCGATGCGAGCCCCGAAGCCCGCGCCCGCCAGATGAGCGTCGAGGTGAATTGCGCGACCACCAGCTATCTCGGCGAAAGTTTCACCTTTCTCGATTGTCCCGGTTCTATCGAATTTTTGCAGGACGCGCTGAACGTTTTGCCCGGCATCGATGCCGCCGTCGTGGTGTGCGAGCCGGAGCCCGCGAAAGTGCAAATGTTGAAGCCGTATCTGAAACGGCTCGACGATCTGAACATTCCGCACATCCTGTTCGTGAACAAGATCGACAAGGCGACTGGCGGACTGCGTGCGCTGCTCACCATGCTGCAGGATGCAAGCGACAAGCCTCTGCTCCTGCGCCAGATACCGATCTGGGAAGGCAATGTGGTGACGGGGTTTGTGGACCTCGCGCTGGAGCGCGCCTTCGTCTACCGGCCGCATGCGGAAAGCGAAGTGATCGAGCTTTCGGGGGAGGTCAAGGATCGCGAAAAGGATGCGCGCTTCCAGATGCTGGAGAAGCTTGCCGATTACGACGAGCATCTGATGGAGGAATTGCTGTCGGATGCCGAGCCGCCGCGGGACGAAGTGTTCAACGATCTGGCGAAAGACATGGCGGATGGATTGCTGGTGCCGGCGCTGATGGGTTCGGCCGAAGGCGACAATGGCATCCGGCGATTGTTGAAGGCTCTGCGCCATGAAGCGCCCGGCGTGGAAAAACTTGCCGAACGCATTGGCGTGAAGACGGGCAACGACGCGATCGTGCAGATCGTCAAGACCTATCACTCGGCGCATGGCGGAAAGTTGAGCGTGGCGCGCGTTTTGTGCGGCACGCTCAAGGAAGGCGCGGTGCTACACAAGAGCGATGGTTCGGATATGCGCGTGGGCGGTATCGCCGCGTTGAAGGGCGAGGCGCAGACCAAGCTCGCCGAAGCCAAAACGGGCGAGACGGTCGCGTTGTTGCGGCTGGAAGCGGCGATGACCGGTGACACGCTTTCCACCGCCAAAGGCGCGAAGATTCCGAAGGTGAAGATCGAGGAACTTGTGCCGGTTTACGATCTTGCCATCGAAGCGGCGGATCGCAAGGACGAGGTAAAGCTCACCGCCGCCATCCACAAATTGCAGGAGGAAGATCCTTCGCTGCATTTCCGGCAGGATGCGGCGCTGCATGAGATGGCGCTGGAAGGGCAGGGCGAAATCCACCTGAAGGTCGCGGTGGAAAAGCTCGCGAGCAAATACGGGCTCAAGCTCAACACTCATCAACCGCGCGTGCCCTACAAGGAAACCATCCGCCGGGCCACGACGCAGCGCGGGCGGCACAAGCGGCAATCTGGCGGTCACGGCCAGTTCGGCGACGTGATGATCGAGATCAAGCCCTTGCCGCGCGGCAGCGGGTTTGTGTTCCAGGATGAAATCTCCGGCGGGGTGGTGCCGCGGCAGTTCATTCCATCGGTCGAGAAAGGCGTGGTCGATTACCTGAAACAGGGGCCGCTGGGATTTCCGGTGGTCGATGTGACGGTTGCGTTGACGGATGGCTCGTACCACACGGTCGATTCATCGGATGCTGCGTTCCAGACAGCGGCGCGCATCGCGATGAGCGAAGGCATGCCGAACTGTGCGCCGGTGCTGCTGGAGCCAATCATGCATGTGAAGATCCATGCACCGAACGATGCCACCTCCAAGGTCAACCAGGTGGTGAGCGGGCGGCGTGGGCAACTCATGGGCTTCGATGCGCGTGAGGGCTGGAAAGGCTGGGACACGATCGAGGCGCAGATGCCACTTTCCGAACTGCACGGGCTCATCATCGATCTGCGCTCGCTGACGCAAGGCGTGGGCACATTCGAGATGGAATTCGATCATCTGGCCGAATTGACAGGCAAGCTGGCCGACACCGTGGTGGCGTCGCGCAGGCCCGCGGCCTGAAGCGGCGGATTTGTCTTTCGCAACGACCATCCGGGCGCTGCGTGATTTTGTGTGTACGAAAAGGGGAGAAGGGCATGTCGCACGCAGGTATTTTTCACGAACGCGCCAAGGCTTCATCGAAGCATTTCTTCTGGGTCGGGCTCGCGTTGACTCTTCTGGGGCTCGCCGCACTCGTCTTTCCGATGATCTCCACTTTGGTGGCGACATTGTTGGTGGGATGGGTCTTGTTCATTGCAGGCTTGTTCACGCTGCTGGGATCGTTCGCCATTCACGGTACCGGCCCGTTCTTCGGAGCCTTGCTGCTCAGCCTGTTGTCGTTGGGCGCGGGATTGTTCCTGTTGTTCAATCCCGGTGCGGGGGCGGTTGTCCTGACCGTGGTGCTGGCGGGACTGCTGCTTGTGGAAGGCGCGTTCGAGATCATGCTGGCGTTCGAATTGCGACCGTTGGGCGCGTGGATATGGATGTTGCTGGCGGCGCTCGCCAGCATTCTGCTTGGGCTTTTCATCGCCGCCGGTCTGCCGCTGATTTCGGCGGTGGTGCTCGGTGTGATTTTGGGCGTGAATTTCCTGTCGAGCGGGATCGGCTATCTCGTTCTGTCGCGCAGTCTCAAATCATAACGTCCGCGCGCCGAACGTATCGCACTGGTCCATGTCGCCGGTCGAAAGGCCGCGACGGAACCAGCGGACTCTTTGTTCGCTGGTGCCGTGGGTGAAAGTGTCGGGCGCGACGCGACCTTCGGTTTCTTTTTGCAGCGTGTCGTCGCCCACGGCGGTGGCAGCGGCAAGGCCCTGCTCGACGTCGCCGGTTTCCAGAATATGGAATTGCCGGTTGGCGTTGTAGGCCCACACGCCTGCGTAGCAATCGGCCTGCAATTCCAGACGTACGGACGATCCGGTTGCGCCGCTGCTGCGGCCGCCGGAAAGTCCGGAAGCCTTGTCCATCGTGCCGAGAATGTTTTGGACGTTGTGGCCGATCTCATGCGCCAGCACATAGGCTTGCGCGAATTGTCCCGGAGCGCCGAAACGCGTGGCAAGTTCGTTGAAGAAGGCGAGGTCGATGTAAACGCGGTGATCGTTGGGACAGTAGAACGGGCCCATCACCGCTTCGCCCTCGCCGCATCCGGTCTGCGTGTATTGCGTGAACGGCGTGAAGGTAGCGGGTTGGTATTGAATGCCGCGCTTGGCCAGAATCTGCGTCCACACGTCTTCGGTCGAGCCGATGATCTTGCGCGAGAATTCGAACGCCGCCTGATCTTCCTGCGAGGCGGGCTGGCTTTGCGTCTGGCCGGGGCCATAGGGTAAGCCGCCGCCCTGATCGCTGGTCATCTGGTTCAGCAAGCCGCCGACATCGCCGCCGTTCGCCAGCAATGCGATCACGATGAACGCGACCAGACCCAATCCGCCGCCACCGATGGCGATGTGGCGGCCGCCGAAACCGCCGCCGCCAAATCCTCCGCCCTGTCCACGGCGGTCATCCACGTTTTCGGTCGGGCGAAGGTCATCGAGGCGCATGAACATTTCCTCTTCAAGAACTCACACTCTCACCATCAGCTTGCCGCGGTTGCGTCCCGCGAACATGCCGGTGAGGGCCGTCGGCATTTTCTCGAAGCCTTCGACAATGTCCACCGGCGCTTTGATCTCACCGGTCTCCAGCCATTTGGCGAGCGCGTTCTCGGCTTCCCTGCGGCGGTTGTAGAAATCCATCACCACGAACCCTTCCATGCGGATGCGCTTGGTGACGAGGAAACCGGGAACGCCCATCGGGCCGCCTGCAGGTGTGGCGGTGTCATATTGCGAGACGTTGCCGCAACAGGCGATGCGGCCCCACATGTTCATGCGCGCGATGGCGGCGGCAAGAACATCTCCGCCCGTGTTGTCGAAATAGACGTCGATACCTTCGGGGGCCGCGGTTTTCAGCTGTTTGTGGATGCCGCCCGCTTTGTAGTCCAGCACTTCGTCGAAGCCGAGTTCGTTCTTCACCCAGGCGCATTTGTCCGCGCCACCGGCCGTACCGATGACGCGACAACCGGCGATCCTTGCGATCTGGCCCGCGATGGTGCCGACGGCGCCTGCCGCACCGGAAACAAGAACGGTTTCGCCCGGACGCGGCCGTCCCACATCGAGCAAGCCGAAATACGCGGTGAGGCCGGTGATGCCGAGTACGCCCAGAATGTGTTCGGGTTTGTGTTTGCGGTCGTGTTTGGTAAGCGCCTTGCCGGACACCGCCGCATGCGTCTGCCAGCCGAACTCGCCGGAAACGAGATCGCCGGGCGCGATGCCCTTCGCGTTCGATTTCACGACTTCGCCCAAACCCCATCCCGCCATCGTGTCGCCGGGTTCGAGTTTGGAGCGATAGGTAACGCCCGCCATCCACGCCCGGCTCGCGGGATCGATGGAAAGCATGGTGGTGCGCACCAATGCTTCGCCCTCGCGCGGTTCGGGGATCGCGTCTTCGCGCAGTTCGAAATTGTCGGTCGAGATTTCGCCCGCAGGCGCCTTGGCAAAAATCCAGCGTTTGGCGGTTGCTGTCATCGTCGCCTCCCTATGGCTTTGGGAGACGGTAGGATCGGGGCCTTGCAAACGCAATCGCCGCCGTGGACCGGGGGGCGGTTACGGCGGCGCTTTGCGTTCGTCCAGAACGGCACGCCCGCGCGGATGGGGGGCATCGCTCAAGCGTGCACGAGGATCGACCCCGCATGCGAACTTTAGCTGGCAGCCGGATAGATGCCTTGATTCAGATCAACGGCTCAGAATTTCCATTCGCGCGCGGAACGCACCAGGAAATCGCGGAACGCCGCCACGCGCTTGGAATGGCGCAACGCATCGCAATAAACCAGATGCACGTCGAAGGTCGGGCCGTCCACATCGGGCAGAACGCGCACCAGATGCGGGCGTTCGGCGGCGATGTAATCCGGGATTGCCGCCAGACCCATTCCGTCTTCCACCGCGCGCAAGATGCCGGTGAAATTGTTGATGCGCAGCGTGCGGCCGGTTCCCTGTTTCAGGCGGCGCGTGCTTTCGATCAGCCAGTTCACATCGCGGATTTCAGGCGCAGCACTTTCGCCATAAGCGATCAGGCGATGGTGCGCGAGATCCTCGAAGGTTTGCGGCACGCCGTGCTTGCTGAGATATTCCTGCGTGGCGCAGGTGTGATAGCGCACGGTGAACAGCTTGCGCTGGATGAGATCGGCCTGCACCGGCGCGCGCATACGAAGCGCAAGATCGGCTTCGCGTTGCGCCAGATCGAGTTCGCGGTCTTCGAAGATGAGACGCATCTCGATTTCAGGAAATTCGGCGAGGAAACCTTCGAGGCGCGGCAACAACCAATAGGTGCCGAGGCCGTGGCTGGCGGTGACCTTCAACTGGCCGCGGGGCGCTTCCTGCACGTTCTTGAGCGCTTCTTCGGCTTGCGCCAGCCGCGAAAGAACGTCCGACACTGCGCCGTAAAGAAGTTCGCCTTCATCCGTCAGCGTGAGGCCGCGCGCGTGGCGCTGGAACAGTGGCGTGACGAGTTCTTCTTCCAGCGCGCTGATCTGGCGGCTGACGGCGGACTGGCTCAAGGTCAGCATCTGGCCGGCATGCGTGAAACTTCCCGCACTTGCGACGGCGTGGAAGATTCGAAGTTTGTCCCAATCCATTAGAACACCTTGGCCATTAGTGATGTGCCTCCGCCAGGAAGCGTTCGGCTTCGAGCGCCGCCATGCAGCCCATGCCGGCTGCGGTCACCGCTTGCCGGAACACTTTGTCCTTCACGTCGCCTGCTGCGAAAACGCCGGGAATGCTGGTCTTCGTGGAATCGGGCGCGGTCTTGATGTAGCCGCTCTCGTCCATTTCGAGTTGACCCTTGAAGATGTCGGTCGCGGGCGTGTGGCCGATGGCGATGAACAGGCCGTCGACATCGAGCTTGCTTTGCCCGCCGTTCTTCACATTGCGCAAGGAAAGTCCGGTGACGCCTTTGGGGTCGCTCGTGCCGTGCACTTCATCGACGACGGTGTCGTAGACGACGCTCACCTTCTTGTGCGCGGTGAGACGAAGCTGGTTCGTCTTGTCGGCACGCAACGCATCGCGGCGATGGATCAGCGTGACGTGATCTGCGAAATTGGTGAGGAACAATGCTTCTTCGACCGCCGTATTGCCGCCGCCGACGACCGCAACCTTTTTGTTGCGGAAGAAGAAGCCGTCGCACGTCGCGCAAGCCGAAACGCCGAAGCCTTTGAATTCTTCTTCGGATTTGAGGCCGAGCCAGCTTGCCTGCGCGCCGGTCGCGATGATGAGCGTTTCGGTGGAATAACGCCTGCCCGAATCGCCGACGAGCGTGAAGGGACGGCGTGCGAGATCGGCTGCGATGATCGTATCGGAAATCATCTTGGTGCCGACATGCTCGGCCTGGGCCTGCATCTGCTCCATCAGCCAGGGGCCCTGAATCGCCTCGGCGAAGCCGGGATAGTTTTCGACTTCGGTGGTGATGGTGAGCTGGCCGCCCGGCTGGATGCCGCCGATCAGGACAGGTTCGAGCATCGCGCGCGCGGCATAAATCGCCGCCGTACAACCCGCCGGACCGCTACCCAGAATTACAACTTTCGATGGTTCGGTTTGCGGCATGACTATCCCTTGACTAGGGCAAAGGACTGTCCCCGCGGGACCGCGCGGCTTGCCCCCTCGGCGCTTTTTCGGCGGAATTCTTAGTTCATATCGGGAGGAGCGGACAAAACGTCAAGAGAGCGCCGGAAGGCCATGTGGCAACAGCGTTTTCCTTGTAAACATTAGGGCCCGAAGGATCGCAAATTGCGGCTGGTTAACCGAATCGTGTGCGTTCACCTTCCGATACGAATTGATGCGATGCACCCTCGAAATATTATTGCTATTCCCCATCGAACCCACGGTATAATGAGGTGTCTAAAAATTAGGGTTTACAAAATGGAACATCATAAACTTGACTCCATCGACATGCGCATCCTTTCGGAACTGCAATCAAACGGACGTATTACCAACGTAGAACTTTCCCGCCGTGCGAAGATTACCGCTCCTCCATGCTTGCGCCGTATGCGCGCGCTGGAGAAGGCCGGATACGTTCGCGGTTATCACGCCGATCTCGACAGCAAGATGTTAGGCTTCGAAGTATCCGGTTTTGTATTCGTCGGTCTTTCGAGCCAGGCGGAAAGCGACCTCAAGCAATTCGAAGAACAGGTTCGCGCGTGGCCGAACGTTCGCGAGTGCCACATGCTCTCCGGCGAAGTGGATTTCCTTCTGAAAGTCGTGGCGAAAGATCTTTCGTCGTTCCAGACCTTCATCACCGACACGCTGACAGCGGCGAAGAACGTGGCGGGCGTGAAAAGCTCGCTCGTGATTCACGCGACGAAGAACGATCCGGGCGTGCCGATCGAGGGGAATTGACCGCATCCACTGTCCTCCCGGTTCGCGCTCCGCGCACCCGGGATGACAAATGGCTTTCAGCTGGAAATATTCCGCCCCCTCGTCTCGGGCAGGAAGAACAGCGTCACCAGAAAGCCGATCCCGGAAATGATCACGGGATACCAAAGCCCCGCATAGATGTTGCCGGTTGCGGCCACAATGGCGAAAGCGGTCGCGGGCAGAAAGCCGCCGAACCAGCCCACGCCGACGTGGTAAGGCACCGACATCGCGGAATAACGAATGCGGGTGGGGAACAATTCCACCAGCGTTGCGGCTTGCGGTCCATAAAGTGCTGCAGCCGCAATGATGAAGATCAACAGGGCGGCAAGCGCGCCCATCATGTCGATGGATTGCGGAACGGCGGTGGCCGGATAGCCGGTAGCGCGCAAGGCATCGCGCAACGCGTTTTCGAAATAGCCGCGCTGTTTTGCAAGGTCGGCAGGCGAGAGGTTGCGTGCGTCCAGGCTTTCGACCGGCAGGCTTCCCACATGCACGACGGTGCGCGAGCCGGGATCGGCGTGTTCGGTGTGATAGGGCACGCCCATCTTGGTGAGCGCGGAGCGCGCGATATCGCAGGACGTCTTGAATTGCGCCTTGCCGATGAGATCGAACTGGAACGAGCAATCGGCGGGATCGGCGCTGACAATGACGGGCGAGGTGATCGCCGCGGAAACGAGCGCGGGGTTCACAGCCTGCGTGAGCAGATGGAATCCGGGGAAGAAACTGACGGCCGCCAATCCCAATCCGAACAGCATCACAGGTTTGCGGCCGATGCGGTCGGAGATCGTGGCAAACGCCATGTGCAATGGCGCGGAGACCAGCGTGATGATCATGATGAGCAGGTTGACCGTCGCGGGCTCGACCTTCACCACACGTTCGAGGAAGAATTGCGTGTAGAACTGCGCGGTGTACCAGACCACGCCCTGGCCCATCAGCAGCGCGAACAGCACGATCAGCACAAGGCGCAGGTTGGGCCACTGCAGGAAGGCTTCGGAAAGCGGTGTGTGCGAAAGCTCGCCTTCTTCCTGAATGCGGCGGAAGACCGGCGATTCATCGAGTTGCAGACGGATCCATAGCGAGATCGCCAGCAGCAACACCGAAACAAGGAACGGGATACGCCAGCCCCACGCATCGAACCCATCTTCGCCCATTATCGTGCGCGTGCCGTAGATCACGCCGAGCGCGAGGAAAAGACCGAGCGAAGCGGAGACCTGAATCCATCCCGTCGCCTGTCCGCGGTTTTGCGGCGAGGCGTGTTCGGCCACATAGATCGCCGCACCGCCATATTCGCCGCCGACGGCGAAACCCTGCGCGATACGCAGGATTACGAGAAGCCATGGCGCGAGTATGCCGACGGAATTGTAGTCGGGCAGGAAGCCGACCGCAAAGGTGGCAAGGCCCATGATGGTGATGGTGACGAGGAAGGCGCGCTTGCGGCCAAGCCGGTCGCCGATATGGCCGAACACCACCGCGCCGAACGGGCGCACGAAGAATCCGGCAGCAAAGGTAAGCAGCGCGAAGATATAGCCCTGAACGTCGCCGGCGCTGGCGAAGAAATGTTTGGCGATGATCGCGGCGAGCGAACCGAAGATGAAGAAGTCGTACCACTCGAACACGGTACCGGCGGCGGATGCGGTGATGACCCATCCGATACGCGTCTTCAGCGGCGCTCGGCCCGTTTCCTCGGCTGCAGCCATGGCGGTTTCTCCCCCGTGCCGCAGTGCTAGCGAAACCAAGCTCTTTTGTCACGGCCCGCGAATGCGGCTGCCCGGGTGACGTATCTGAGATGGTGGAGGATTTTCACCCGGGTGGCCCGCATTCGCGGGCCATGACAGGCGGATGGAAGAATTGTTTTACGCCGCTCCGGGCAGGGATTTGACGCGCTGCGGAAGCTGGCCGCCATTGGATTTGGCGATCTGGCGGGCGAGCAGCACTTCGGGGCGGTTGAAGACGAAGGCGTGCAGGATGACGTTGGCGTTTTCGCCGTCGTCGGAAAGCGGCAGGAAGATCGCGTCGAACGCTTCATAGCTGGTGGCGAATGCGTCGGCCTCGCCGAAGGCGTGAATAGGCGCGCGTTCTTTTGTGGTTGTGCGCATCACCGCCAACACGGCGTGGCTGACAGCGGGCCCGAGTTTCTCGAACGACTCGCGCACCGTTTTGCCGGTGGCTTCGGTGAGGAAATATTCGGTGACGAGCGTGCCGATCAGGCGGTAGCGGAAATCTTCGCCGCCGTTCAGCACATCGGCCATGATCACCCAGGCCAGATGCTCGCGCAGTTCGGACGGGCGGATGTCGGCGCGCGAAGGCATGCGGCGGTCGCCGCGCTTCTTCTCCCAATAGTCGCGCAGGAAGGCGAGCGTGGGATTTTCCAGTGCGCCCGGATTCAGCTGTGCGCCCACATGAGGCATATGGTCAGGCATATTCGGCAGTCCCCGGCCAATCGCAATGTGGTTAGCGTAGGCGCGAGGCTGTTAACGCAAGGTTAGAAAGTTGCATCGAAGCGCGGTCCGCAACCCGGAAATTCAAGATTTCGCCGCCGCAAGACGGCTCGCCCGCATGCTGTAAACGAAATAGACAACAAGGCCCGCCGCATTCCACACGAAGAACAGTGTTTGAGTTTTTAGCGGCAGATTGGCGAAAAGATACAGACAGCCCGCGACCGCCAGCGGTCCCACCAGCCACCACAGCGGCGTGCGAAACACGCGAGGGCGCGCTGGCTCGCGCAGGCGCAACACCATCATGCAAACCGCAACCGCGACGAAAGCGCAAAGCGTTCCTGCATTGGCGAGTTCGGCGATTGCCTTGAGCGGCGCGAGACCGGAAATGATCGCGGCCCAGATGCCGGTCAGTATGGTCATCAGGATTGGCGTGCCGGTGCGCGGACTGACTTTCGATAGCGCCCGCGGCAACAGCCCATCGCGCGCCATGACGAAGAAGATGCGGCTTTGGCCGTAGAGAAACGCCATGATGACGCTCGGCAGCGCCACAATCGCGGCGATGCCGATGAGGTTTGCTGCCAGCGGATGTTGCAATTCGCGCAGTATGAAGGCGAGCGGCTCCGCGCTTTTCGCGAGGCTTTCGGCGGGGGCGGCGCCGATCGCAGCGGCGGCCACGATCATATAGATCAGCGTGCACAGGATCATCGAACCCACGATGCCGATGGAGAGATCGCGGCCGGGATTCTTTGTCTCCTCGGCGGCGGTGGAAATGGTGTCGAAGCCATAGAACGCGAAGAAGATCAGCGATGCAGCGGGCACGATGCCGAGTTTCACGCCATCGGGTGTGAGCTTGTAGATGCCGTTGGGCGCGAACGGCGAGAAATGCGCGTTGTCGAATGCGGGCAGGGCCAGGAATACAAACGCGGCCAGCGCCACGAGCTTGATGACGACGAGCAGGAAATTCACCGTCGCACTTTCGCGTGTGCCGAGTGCGAGCAGTCCGGCGACGGCAAGCGAAATGATGACCGCCGGAAGATTGAGGATGCCGCCGGCCTGTGGGCCCGCGAGCAGCGTGTCGGAAATGCCCAGATGCAACGAATGAATGACGCCCGCCGCATAGGCCGACCAGCCGACGGCCACAGCCGCGCAGACCACGGTGTATTCGAGGATCAGGCTCCAGCCCACGATCCAGGCGATCAATTCGCCGATCACCGCGTAGCTGTAGGTATAGGCGCTTCCCGCCACCGGCATCAGCGTGGCCATTTCGGCATAGGCCAGTGCCGCGCAGGCGCAGACCACACCCGCAAGCGCGAAGGATAGGATAACCGCCGGCCCTGCCAGCCCTGCACCGATCCCCGTAAGTGTGTAAATGCCGGTGCCGACAATGGCACCCACTCCCAAAGCCAACAGATGCGGCCAGCCAAGCGTCGGTTTGAGACGCTGATCGGCGGCCAGATGGTCAGCCGCATCCAGCGATTTGCGCCGGTTCCAGAAACCCATGAAGCACCCCAACCTTCACATCGCATGACGTCTTACCTCCCCCTCGCGGGGAGGTCGACGCGCGACAGCGCGGCGGGCGGGGGTTGCTTCAACAAGCACGGTGCGTGAAGCCCCACCCGGTCGCGTGCCGATGCACATGCCGACCTCCCCGCGAGGGGAGGTAAGAAGGATATTTACCCTTCATAAACCTAGCGAAAACAGGGCTGTAACCATTTGGGTTGTAAATTTCGGCCATGACCCGGGGAAGTCTTCGTCTGGCCCTAATGCTGATCGTCGCTTTCGTGCCTGGCAGCGCCATCGCAGCGACGGTGGATGTTGCCGTCACGGCGAGCGATGGAATGCCCGCCGAAGGAGCGGTTGTGAGTTTGGCGCCGGTGAACGGCGCGGCACCGCAGCCAACGAACATTCCCGCCGATGCGGTGATCGATCAGCGCAATCAGATGTTCGTGCCGTTGATGGTGGTAATCCGCCGTGGCGGTCATGTGGTGTTCGCCAACAACGACGTGACGATGCATCAGGCCTATTCGTTCTCGCCGATCAAGCAGTTCGAATATGAGATCAGGCAGGGCGAGAAATCGCCGCCCGTGGTTTTCGACAAGGCAGGCGTGGCGGCCATCGGCTGCAACATTCACGACAACATGGTGGCGTTCGTCTACGTCGCCGATACGCCGTGGACGGTGACGACGGATGCGCAAGGCCGCGCCAAGATCGCCAATGTGCCGGATGGCATGTATCGCGCAAGCGTCTGGCATCCCCGACTTGCGCCGGGACGCGCCGCTCCTTCCACCGACCTCAAGGTGAGTAGCGACCGCGCGCAGCTTTCGCTTTCCGCGCCGCTTCTGGGTGGGCCGATGCCTGGCATGAAGCATTCGCACAGTTCGGATTATTGAGGCCATGACGTTCCGCCGCCGCCTCGCGCTGTTCCTGATCGCCACGCTGATCGGCGTGCAGGTGTTGAGCGCCGGGCTGGGCTATGTGTTCCTGCGCCACACGCTGGTCGAAAAAGGCAAGCGCGAACTGACGACGGAAGCAGGCGTCTTCACGCGCCAGCTCAACGTGCTGTCGGAACGCGCGACGGAAGGGGTGGAAGTTCTTTCGCTCGACTATGCATTGCGCCAAGCCATTGCGCAGCGCGACTACGACACCGAATTGTCCGCACTTCGCAACCACGGTCATCGCATCGGCGCCACGCGCATGTTGCTGGTGGGGCTCGACGGCAAGATCACCGCGGATACGGGCGCGCCGTTCTCGCAGAGTGGGGCGTTTCTCTATTCGAGCCTTTTGAGCGACGCAGCGGTGAACAACCGCGCCACCGCGCTCGCGACATTGGATGGCCGCGTTTACTGGATTGTGGCGGTTCCGGTTCTGGCGCCGGTGCCGATTGCGTTCATCGCGGCGTGCATTCCGGTGGACAACACGCTGCTCGACAAGTTGCGAACCATGAGCGTGGAGCAGCGTTCGATCGCGCTCGCCACCCATGGCGGCGACGGCCTGTGGAAGGTGGTCGCCAAGACCAACGACTACGTCGACGTCATCCTGCCGCGCCACAACGCAGTCGAAGCCAATGTGGTGACCACGCAGAACCGCGAATTCCTGACCGTCACCGCGCCGCTGAAGACCGCGCAGCACAGCGCGCCGGTGTTCGTGATTTTGGATTATCCGCTGGATGAAGCGCTGGCGCCTTATCTTGCGATTGCCAAGCCCATTCTGCTCGTGCTGGCAGGCGCTCTGGTTCTGGCGTTGATCGGGTCCATGCTGATCGTGCGCACCTTCTCGCAACCGCTGGAACAACTCGCGGCCGCCGCGCGGCGCATCGCCGGCGGTGACTACACGCGGCCCGAACGGCTGAAACAGCGCGATGAACTGGGCCATCTGTCTGATGCGCTGATCAACATGACCGGCTCGATCGCCGAACGAGAAGCGGCGCTGACGTCCGCCATCGGCAGTCTGGAAGTCGCGCGCAACGAGGCGGTGAAGGCCAACGAAGCGAAATCGCATTTCCTTGCGAATATGAGCCACGAATTGCGCACGCCGCTGAACGCCATCGTCGGATTCGGCGAGATGCTGCATCAGGAAGTGCTGGGGCCCATCGGCGTGAAACGCTACGGCGAATACGCCGCCGACATCGTGAAGAGCGGGCAGCATCTTCTGTCGCTGGTCGCCAAGATGCTCGACCTCGCCGATTTCGAAGCGGGGCGCATGGAGATTTCGCGCAGGCCCGTGACGCTCGTCACGATCGTGCGCAACAGCGCGACGTTGCTGAAGCCCATGGTAGAGAAGGGCGGCATCGAATTGCATGTGGCCGACGATCTGGCCGCAATGCCGGAATTTGCCGGCGATGCGGCGAAGCTCGGCTCCGCCGTTCATGGCGTGTTGCACAATGCGGTGAAATTCACGCCCAAAGGCGGACGCGTGTCGGTGACGGCATCGCGGGCGCGCGATGGCGTGCGGCTCGCCGTCGAAGATACCGGCGTGGGTATGCAGCCGGAAGATATCGAAGTGGTGGTGCGGCCGTTCCATCGTTTGCGCTCGGCGCTCGATGGTCAGCACCAGGGGACGGGCTTGGGTTTGCCGTTCGCCAAGGCGATTGTCGAACAGCATGGCGGAACGCTGACCATCTACAGCATGCCGGGCGAAGGCACGCGGGTGGAGATCGTGTTGCCGTTGGCGGCGACTGCGCTGAGCGACGCCGCATGAAAAACATTCCCGCCGCTTTTGCTTTCGCTTGCGCCGCGCTGATCGCGACGGATGTTTTCGCCGTGGACTTCAGCTTCGATGGCTATGGCGATTTGCGCCTGGTCGCGCCTTCGAGCGAAGTGTCTTATCTCGATGGCGGGTTGGGGAAGCTGCGTTATGGCGGCAGCGATGATTCGCCGGGCGTGCACGTCAGCGAGCTTGCATTGCAGGCGCGCGCGCAGATCACCGGCGAGCTTTCGAGCGTGGTGGTGCTGCGTTCCGATCCCGAGCATGGGCCGGCGGTGGATATTCTCGAAGGCTATGTTCGCTATCGCCCGGTTTCGACCAACAACTGGCGCTGGTCGGCAAAGGTGGGCGCCTTCTTCCCGGCGATTTCTCTGGAGAATACCGAGATCGGCTGGACGAGTTACTGGACACTGACGCCATCGGCGATCAATTCGTGGATCGGAGACGAACTCCGCACCATCGGCGGCGAGGGCAAGGCGGAATGGCGCGACGATGCGAGTACGTTCAGCGTGACCGGCGCGGTGTTCGGCTTCAACGATCCGGCGGGCGTGATGATCGCCCATCGCGGATGGACAATGAACGACCGGCCGACGGGATTGCTGGAGCATTCGCGCGAAGCCGATGCGGTGGCCATCAGCTTCGGCGAACCCATTCCCTATCAGGCGCAACTGTTCGCGGAGATCGATCATCGCGTCGGCTGGTATGCGCAAGCCTCGTGGGAAGAAAATGGCATCGGACGCATCGACGTCACCCGCTATGATAATCGTGGGAAAGACGACGCGGAGATGGGCGAACAATACGCCTGGGAAACGACGTTCTGGAGCGGCGGCCTTCGCACCGGTTATGACGATTTCACGCTGCTGATGCAGGGCATGTCCGGTTACACCGCCGTCGAGCCGTTTGAAGATTTCGAGATCGAGACCACATTCAAGGCGGCCTATGCGCTGATCGGTTGGCAACGCGACAACTGGCGGCTGGCGGCGCGGGCCGATGTTTTCCAGACGCGCACCGAAACGCCGTTTGGCCCTTCGGCCACGAGCGAAGACGGACATGCCTTTACCCTTGCCGCGACCTGGGTACCGCAGGAATGGCTGCGACTGACGGCCGAATTTTTGAGCGTCAATTCCACACGCGCGCAGCGTTCTATCGTGGGTCTTTCGCCGGATCAGACCGACAATCAATTCCAGCTCGCGGCACGCTTTTATTTGTAGCCGCGTTGCGGCAGACTTGGCCCGTTTTCAAGAGGCGAGGGGGCCATGGAAATCAACGGTATCGCACACATCTATCTGACGGTCGGGAATTTCGCGAAAGCGCGCGAATTCTACGGCAAGCTGTTGCCGTTTCTGGGTTTGCGCGTGGTGCTCGACATGGAAGGCAATTTCTATTGCGTGGGTGGGCGCACGGCGGTGGGCATTATGGCGGCGGATGCGGCCCATGACGGCGAACGCTTCGTGCAGAAACGTGCCGGCTTGCATCACGTCTGTTTTCGCGCGCGCGAACGCGCCGACATTGACGAGGCGCATGCGTTCCTGAAAGGTCTGGGTGCCACCATCGTGCATGGACCGCAGGAGGATTATTGGGCGCCGGGTTATTACTCCATCCTGTTCGAAGACCCGGACGGCATCCGTCTGGAGATCAATCACGTTCCGGGCAAGGGTCTGCTCGGTACCTCCGAAGCGAAGGTGGGCGCAACCTGACCGCATGACTGCACGGCCGCACATTCTTGCCGATGCGAACGCGATTGCGGACGCGATCGTCGCGAAAGTCGGCAGGAAGATCGTGCTTGGCCTGCCGCTGGGGCTTGGCAAGGCGCCGCATATCGCCAACGCGCTTTATGCGCGCGCTGCCGCCGATCCGTCGATCCACTTGACGATCTTCACCGCGCTCACACTGGAAAAGCCGCATTACAAGAACGTGCTGGAACGGCGCTTTCTGGAGCCGGTGATCGAGCGCCAGTTCGGCGATTGGCCGCAGCTTGAATATGCCAGGGCACTGCGCGCGGGCGCGCTGCCGCCGAACATCGAGATGAACGAGTTCTTCTTCCTCGCCGGCCAATGGCTGCGGGTGCCGCACGCTCAGCAGAGTTATATCTCCGCGAATTATACCCATGCCTCTCGTTACCTGATCGAGCGCGGGGTGAATGTGATCGCGCAACTGGTGGCCAAACGTGAGGAGCGCTACAGCCTGTCGGGCAACACCGACATCACGCTCGATCTGTTCCGCGCGCGCGACGAGGGGCGCGCGAAGTTTCTGGTGACGGGGCAGGTGAATGCCGAACTGCCGTTCATGGGCGGCGAGGCCGATCTGCCGGGAGACGCGTTCGATTACATTCTCGACGATCCCTCCACGGAGTTCTCGCTGTTCGCGCCGCCGCACGAACCGATTGGCTATGCGGAGTACGCTATCGGGCTGCACACGGCGCGGCTGGTACCGGACGGCGGCACTTTGCAGATCGGTATCGGCAAGGATGGCGATGCGGTCGCCGAGACGTTGATCCTGCGCCATCGCGACAACGCAACCTTCCGCAAGGCGCTGGCGGCATTGTCGCCGGATGCCGAAGGGTATCTTGCACCGTTCGATACGGGGCTTCATGGCTTGAGTGAAATGCTCGTTTCGGCCTTCTTGCAATTGATCGATGCGGGCGTGGTGAAGCGCGAAGTGGATGGCGCGCTGTTGAATGCGGGGTTCTTCCTGGGTCCGAAATCGTTCTACCGCGCCTTGCGCGAAATGCCGGAAAGCCTGCGTGCCAAAATCCGCATGCGGCCGATCTCGTTCACCAACCAGCTTTACGAAGGCGAAGACGCCAAGCGTGCGCAGCGTCTGGGCGCGCGCTTCATCAACAGCACGATGATGGTGACGCTGCTGGGAGCAGCCGTTTCCGACGGATTGGAAGACGGACGCGTGGTGAGCGGCGTGGGCGGGCAATACGATTTCTTTGCGCAGGCGTTCGCGCTGCGCGATGCGCGCGCTATCCTCACTTTAAATGCGACGCGCCGGGCGGGTACGAAAGCGACCTCGAATGTGCGCTGGTCTTACGGCCACGAAACCATTCCGCGGCATCTGCGCGATGTGGTGGTGAGCGAATATGGCGTGGCGGATTTGCGCGGGCGCCCCGATGCGGAAACGATTGCTGCGATGCTCAACATCGCGGATTCGCGGTTTCAAGGGGAATTGCTGCGGCAGGCGAAGGATGCGGGGAAAATCGCGAAGGGATATGAGATCCCCCCACGCTATCGTGACAACACGCCGGAACGCATCGAACGCGCATTGAAGCCTTTCCGCGATGCCGGACATATGCCCGCCTTTCCGTTCGGAAGCGATTTCGACGAGACGGAACAGAAGCTGCTTCCGGCGTTGGAAAAGCTGGAAATCGCGTCGCGATCGGTTCTTTCGCTGCTTCGTCTGGCGATGAAGGGATTTGGCGGCGGCGATGATGCCGCATTGGCGCGCATGCAGCTTGATCGCCCGGGGAACTTGTCAGACAGGTTCTATCGCCTGTTGCTCCGGGGCGCGCTTCGCGAGTGATTTTGGGGGCGTTCCGCGGTATGCTTCTCCCAAGATAAGCGGGAGGAATGGCGATGATCGCGAAATGGGCAATGGCGCTTTCCGGCGCAGTGTTGATGGCGGGCGCCGCATTCGCCGCCGACAATCCGTCGCTGCCGGCAAACATTCTGGCGGCTGTGAACAATCCCTCGCGCCCGGCGATGGATACGGAACGCGATGCCGATCGCAAACCCGGAGCGGTGATGGCGTTCGCCGGCATCAGGCAAGGCGACCAGATTGCCGAGCTGGTTCCCGGCGGCACGCCGAAGGGCGGATATTTCACCCGGCTGCTTAGCGGCGCTGTCGGCAAGGACGGCCATGTCTATGCGTTCTATCCCACCGAATTCGATGCGCTGCTCGCCAAGCTGAAAAGTTCGATACCGGGCGCAGATTCCAATTTCCCGAATGTCAGCATCGTGCACCAGCCGCTGGCGAGTTTCACCGCGCCGGTGCCGCTCGACGTTGTGTGGACGTCGCAGAACTATCACGACCTGCACGACAGCTTTGCCGGCGGTCTCGATCTCGCGGTCGTCAACAAGGCGGTGTTCGACGCGCTGAAACCCGGCGGAGTCTATCTTGTGATCGATCATGCGGCGGCCGCGGGTTCCGGCTTGCGCGATACCGAAACGCTTCACCGCATCGATGAAGCCGCGGTGAAGAAGGAAGTCGAAGCGGCGGGCTTCGCGCTGGAGGCCGAGAGCGACGTGCTGCACAACCCGGCCGATACGCATACGGTGGCGATCTTCGATCCGTCCATCCGCGGGCACACCGATCAGTTCGTGCTGAAATTCAGAAAGCCCAAATAGTCAGAACGTCACGCAGATCTTTCCGAAATGCGCGCCTGACTGCATGTGCTCCAGCGCGGCGGGAACATCTGCCAGCGGATAGACCTTGTCCACCACGGGCTTGAGCTTCCATTTGTCCATTGCGGCGGTCATGGCTTCGAACTCCGCGCGGCTGCCCACGCTGATGCCGATCATGCGCAAATTCTTGCTGAACAAAATCGGTATCGGTAGGTTTTCCGAAAAGCCGCTGAGCACGCCGATCACCACCACCGCGCCGCCCACGCGCGCGGCCATCAGCGATTGCGATAGCGTTTTCTCGCCGCCCACTTCGACCACCACATCCACCCCGCGACCATTGGTCAGCTCCAGCGCCTTCTTTCCCCAATCCGGCGTGGTGCGATAGTTGACGAGGTGATCGGCGCCCAGCTTCTTCGCACGCGTCAGTTTCTCGTCGTTGCTCGATGTCGCAATCACGTTGGCGCCCATCGCCTTGGCGAATTGCAGCGCGAAGATGGAAACGCCGCCCGTGCCCTGAACCAAAATCGTGTCGCCGGCCTTGATCGGCGCTTCGTCCACAATCGCGCGCCACGCGGTGAGGCCCGCGCACGGCAATGTGGCGGCCTCTTCGAAGGAGAGATAATCGGGAATCTTGCTGGCACCTTCCGCGCTCAGAAGTATATGCTCCTGCAACACGCCCGGCACCGAACCGCCCAACGCTTCGTTGCGGCTTTCAGCCGTCACCGGCCCTTCCATCCACGATTGGAAGAACAGCGGGCACACGCGGTCACCCGGTCTGAAGCGGGTCACACCGTCACCGACGTCTTCGACCACGCCTGCGCCATCCGAAAACGGGATCAGCGGCAGTCCCGCACCGCCCATGCCCTTCACCGTCAACAGATCGCGATAGTTGAGCGCGGCCGCCTTCATGCCCACCACGATCTGGCCTTTGCCGGGCTTGGGCCGGGGTTTTTCCACCAGCCGCAGATTCTCGATCCCGAACGAGTTCTCCAATTCCCACACGCGCATAGGGCTTTTCCGATATTGAATTTCGAGCCGCTATCAGAAGGCGTGGGGCGGGCCGGGTCAACGCGCTTTGCGTCTGCCTCGCTCCTTATATATAGACGCCGGGCGAGGCATTTCCGGCGGCATTTCGCGGAAATCGAATAGCGTTCCGGGAGCCCATGTTTCTATCGCATCAGGAAATCCAGCATCTGATCGCGACCTATGGTTATGGGGTCGTGGTGGCGCTGAATTTCATCGAGAGCTTCGGCATTCCCGTTCCGGGCGAAACGGCGTTGATCGCCTCCGCCATCTATGCGGGCACCACGCACAAGCTGAACATCTATGTGCTGGTAAGCGCGACCATCGCGGGAACCGTATTGGGAGATATTCTGGGTTACCTGCTTGGAAGCTGGGTGGGATTCTGGCTTCTCACCCATCACGGAAAATATATCGGGCTGCATGAGCGGCGCATCAAGCTGGGCCAATATCTCTTCATGCGTTTCGGCACTGCGATGGTTTTCTGGGTGCGTTTTCTGCCGGTGCTGCGCGGGTTGATCGCGTTTCTGGCGGGCGCAAACCAGATGTCGTGGCGGCGGTTCCTGAGTGCGGCAACGCTCGGCAGTTTCGCGTGGACCGCAGTATTCGGCTTCGGGCCCTATTGGCTGGGCAAAGCCGCGCATCATCTGGCGCGTTCCGTCTGGATTTCTCTGTTGTGCGCGGCGGTGCTGCTGGTGGTGGCTGCCGCTATCTTTTTGCATCGCAACGAAGCGCGACTGGAAGATGAAGCGGAAAAGGCACTCCCGGGTCCGGTTCGTCCGTTGCGCGGTCACCGGCACGATTAATTCGCGCAATTTAATTTTTCTCGACTTCCACCTTCCCCTCATCGCTGCCGCTTCGTCCTATAGGCGAGGTTCGCACGAACCCAACCCTTAAGCCGGGAAGCTGCTGGGGATGGCCGACAACAAATCGGAATCCAGCCGTGAAGACACAGGCAATCGCTTGGATGCGCCGATGAACGCGTCCGAAGTGGAGGCTTGGTTCGTGCGCGAGGTGTTGCCGCTGGAGTCCATGTTGATGCGCTTCCTGCACCAGAACTGGCGCAACAAGGCCGACATCGAGGATTTCCGGCAGGAGATTTATGCGCAAGTGCTGACCGCCGCCGAAAACGGAATTCCCGAACGCGCCAAGCCTTTCGTGCTGACGACGGCGCGCAATCTTCTGATCGACCGCGTGCGGCGCGAACATGTGGTGCCGATCGATGCGGTGTCCGATCTCGATGCGTTGGGTGTCGCCATCGACGAGCCAGGGCCGGAACGCAACGCGATCGCGCGCGATGTGCTGCGCCGCCTGCAGGATGCGCTCGATCGTTTGCCGCCGCGTTGCCGGGAGGCGTTCACGCTCAAACGTCTGGAAGGCCTTTCCCGCGCCGAAGTCGCGCAACGCATGGGCATTTCCGAACGCATGGTGACCGAGCATATGGCACAGGCCATCTGCGCGTTGGCCGACATGCTCTACGGCGAACCGCTCGACACGCGGGGCAAGCCATGAGCGAGGTCGGCGCGAAGGAAATCAATGCGGAAGCCGCAACCTGGCTGGTCCGCGCCAATTCCGAAGGATGGGGCGAGGACGACCAGAAAATGCTGGATGCGTGGCTGGTGCAATCGCCCGCGCATCGCGCGGCCTATTGGCGGCTGAAGGCGGCCTACGCGGAAACCTCGCGCCTTCAGGCGCTGCGGCGCCCGCAACAGGCAAGCGTCGAGAGGCCACGCAGATCGGCGCGCCCCTTTCTCGCCGCAACGGCCGCCGCACTCGTGATCGCGGGCGTCATCGGTGCAACGACCATCGATTTCACGTCGGCGCCATCCGAAACCTATGTAACGCAAGTGGGCGGCAGCAAAACGCTAGCCCTGCGCGATGGAACGCGCATCGAGTTGAACACCGCAACGTCGGTGCGCGTATCGCTGACGAAAACGCAGCGCACTATCTGGCTCGACAAGGGCGAAGCGTTTTTTGCGGTGGCGCATGACGAGAAACGGCCGTTCGTCGTCATGGTAGCCGGCCACCGCGTCACTGACATCGGCACCAAATTCCTGATCCGCCACGATCCCGCGCGTCTTGAAGTGGCGGTGGTCGAAGGCAAGGTTGGCTTCGATTCTTCCGATCCTGCCTCGCGCGCCCAGCCGCTGCAGCTTGCGGCCGGAGACGTGCTTGTCGCCACGCCGCACGCGATCATCGTGAAAGCGAAACGCGAAGAAGACCTCGCGACCGAATTGGGCTGGCGCCGCGGAATGCTGATCTTCCATCACACTTCGCTTGCGGAGGCCGCCGCCGAATTCAACCGCTACAACGGCCATCAACTCGTGGTGGGCGACAAGGCCGGCTCGCTGACGATCAACGGCGTATTTCCGAAGAACGACGTCCCGGCCTTCATCCGCCTCACCCAGGCCGTTCTCAAACTTCATGTCGAAGACCAGGGGCAACAAACCGTCATATCGCGCTGAAGCATCGCACATGCATTTTCATGGGCGCGAGGGGCGCCCAATCAGGGGGAAACATGATATCGGCCTATCTGCGTAACCTGCTTCTGGGCACCGCTCTTGCGGCAGCATTCTCCATATCCGCCACCGCGCGGCCGTTCGACATTTCCGGTGGTTCTCTGGAAGCAGCACTCGATGCCTATACCGCGCAAACCGGCACGCCGCTGATCGTTTCCAACGAAGCGATCAAGGGCATTCGCAGCAAGGGCGTGAAGGGCGATCTCTCGCCGGGCGACGCGTTGTTGCATCTGCTGGATGGAACAGGCTTCACGATGCAGCACGATCCTTCGGGCGCAATCGGCATTGTGCCGAAGGAACGTTCGTCGGCTGCGGATATTCAGCCGCTGCAACTGGCACAAGCCGCCCCGGCTCGCCAATCGGTGGAGACGGTTACCGTAACCTCGTCCAAACTCGGCGGAGCCGATGTTCAGTCGATTCCCATCGCCATTACTGCATTGAGCCAGGAACAACTCACTTCTACCCAAACGGCTGGCGGTCCCGATCTCGTCAAACAGGTACCGAACCTTACTTTCACCAAGACGAACTTCACGGGCTACAGCATCCAGATTCGCGGCATCGGCACGCAAGCGGTTTCCGTCACCACCGATCCCGCCGTTGCCATCGCGCTCAACGACACGCCGTTTATCCGCAATCATTTCTTCGAACAGGAATTCTTCGACCTCGGTCAGGTGCAGATCGCGCGCGGTCCGCAAGGAACGCTATATGGCCGCAACGCCACGGCAGGCGTGGTCAATCTCATCACCGCCAAACCAACGGACGATTGGGAAGCCAAGGCATCTGTCGATGTCGGCAACTACAACAACCGCCGTCTCGAAGGCATGATCAACGCGCCGCTCATTGGCGACAAACTCGACGTTCGCATCGCCGGTGAATGGACGAAGCGAGACGGCTATACCTATGACGACGTGCGCAACAGTCGGGTCGATGGCCGCGATCTCTGGTCTTCGCGCTTGAGCATCCTGTTGCGCCCCACCAGCAACATCACCGCCAACCTGATGTGGGAACATTTTTCGGAAGACGACGACCGCCAGCGTTCCGGCAAGCAGCTTTGCAAGCGCGATCCCGGCCCTTCGGTGGTGGATGGGCCCAACGGCCCACAAGTTCCTGATGCCGACCGAGAAAATGGCAATTTCGCGCTGCCCTATCTCACACAGGGTTGTTTGCCGGTTTCTCTGTATTCTCCGGAAGCTTTTCAGACGCCCAATGCAGGCGCCAATCCCTTCATTCTGGCGGGCTATGCCTTTGGCGCCACCAATGCCGGTGCCGACCCCTACGGCGGCGTCAATCAGTCGCCAGATCTGCGCACCATCAGCTCGGCGCTCGCCCCGCACTATCGCGCGAGGAACGACACGGTCGAGCTGAATACCGATTGGGCCGCGACCCCCGAACTGACGCTCACCTCGCTCACCGCCTACAGCCGCGACAATCTTTACTCGACAGAAGATGCCAATGGCTTCGGTTCGGCGCCTGGCGTGTTCATCGATTTCACGGACGACCGCGGCGGTACGCTGGTGGGTACCGATGGAATCTATTGCGATCCGCAGCTGGGATGCTCCGACCGCTTCATCGGTATGGACATCTCACAAGAACACGCTGAACAGTTCAGCCAGGAATTTCATCTGACATCGAACTTTTCGGGGCCGCTCAATTTCACGGTGGGCGCAAACTATCTTCATTACAGCACCGTTGAGGATTTCTATATCTTCTACAATGCGCTCTCGATCTTCGCCGAATATGAAAGCGTTCAGGCCGGGCCCACTGGCTTTCCGCCAGATGCAGCACACATTCCGTTTGATGGTGCCGTTGCCAACGCTTGCGATCCGCAGCCGGCGAGCGTCGAGCTGATCGCGACGCAGTCATTCCTCGGTCTGGGGTGTGCTTATATCGACCCCCACCCGCTTAGCCAGATTGATGGCAACGGCCACAATTACTTCCGCAGCCAGAACCCCTATCTCCTCAATTCATGGGCGGGCTTCGGCGAGGCCAACTATCAGGTGTCGCCGGACGTGAAACTGACGGCGGGCCTGCGCTGGACCGATGACCAGAAAAAGTTCACCGAAATCCCAAGCTGGGCCGGCCTTGTTGGAGAGGGCTATTTCGTCAACGGCATCGAGCGCCAGGAATGGTCAGAATGGACAGGGCGCTTCAATGCGGAATGGACGCCCAAACTTGATTTTACGGACCAGTCAATGTTCTACGCGTCTTATTCACGCGGCTACAAAGGCGGCGGCGCCAATCCCCCCAGCATCATTTCTGTCCGCGATCGTAGCGGCCGGCTTTTTACCTCTCCGAGCGTTCTGACGCATCCCGCGACGTTCGATCCGGAATTTGTCAACGCTTTTGAACTGGGTTCCAAGAACACGTTGCTAGACGGTGCGCTCACGCTGAACGCAGACGTGTTCTACTACGCCTACCAGAACTATCAGATCTCGCAGATTGTGGACCGCACGGCGGTCAACCTCAATTTCAACGCGCATGTGCATGGTGCGGAATTGGAGGGTACATGGGAGCCGCTGCCAGGTCTCACGTTCAACTTCGCCGGCGGCTGGGAGGATGCCACGCTCGACAAGGGTTCGCGTGCCATCGACTTGATGGATCGCACCGCGGGCCATTCCGATTGGATCGTGGTCAAACCCTTCATCACCCAGACCTCGAACTGCATCATGCCGACTTATGTGATCAACGAAATGCTGGCAGACGGCGAGGGCGGTTTTGCCTCGACCTGCCTGCGTACCTATACCGATGGCACCGATCCGGTCACGGGCAACGACACCGCGCCGTTCTCGGACGAAGCGGACTACCCGGGCTATGCGGGCTTCGATCCGGCGACCGCGCCGAACGGCGGAGCGGGCTTCGACAAAGACCTGACCGGCAACAAACTGCCCAACACGCCGCCGCTCACACTTTCCGCCGGTGCCCAATACTCCATGCCTATTTCGGCCGATTGGGCCGCTACGCTTAGAGGCGATTATTATTGGCAAGACTATTCTTGGGCGCGCATCTTCAACGACAATCCGTACGACCGCCTGCGCGGCTACACCAATGTGAACTTCTCCTTGATCTTCACCAACCAGGACGGATGGCAGGCTATGGCCTACGTCAAGAACGTGTTCGATCAGACGGCGATTACCGGAGCATTCCTGAATTCGGACGATCTGGCGCTCACCACCAACGTGTTTCTCACCGACCCGCGTCTCTTCGGTATCCGTATCACGAAGAACTGGTAAGCCGACCCCAAACGGCGGATCAGCGGGCGGCGAGGGTGACCTCGCCGCCTTTTTTCTTTGGTATCAGTAGTCGTCGCCGTATTCGTCCGGCGGAGGCGGCGCATCGTAGTCGCCGGCGCGCGGCGCGTTGCGATAGTCGCCGGGCGGAGGTGGCGGGGGCGGGGCGTAGCGCGCGTCGTAGTCGTGCTGTTGCGAGGAGATGATCGCAAGCGCACCCAGCGCGAAGATGCCAAGGCCTATGGCTGCGGCCGCATCGCCATGATCGTGGCGATAATAGCCGTGATGCCAGCCGTGCCCATAAGAGCGATGGCCCCACGGGTCCGCCGACGCAGCGGTCGATCCCAGAAGCGTGGCGGCAAGTGCCAGGGCGATAACGCGTTTCATGTCCTTCGGTCCAACTGTGCACGCCCTGTGCAGGCGCGGCTCAGACGGCGCATGCCGTCATGGCGAGGACCATCGCACCCGGCGGATGAACCGGGGCTGAAAGGTGGTGCTGGCGGGCGTTCATGTTGTGTGGCTGTGCCACCCGAAGCCCGAAGGGCGTAGGGTGGCGGACAGGGTGGGATTCGAACCCACGAGACGGTCTCCCGTCCACACGCTTTCCAAGCGTGCGCCTTCAGCCACTCGGCCACCTGTCCGCAAATCCGGGCATGCCCGGAAGGAGGCGGGAATATAGCGGCCAAAACGCCGGGGGCAAGGACCGCTTTCCTTGCGGGTTTTGGGCCGAGCCTGTATGGAGACCGCCCACTGAGGCGGCCCGAAACACCACCTGAAAACCCATGAGCGAAACCAAGACTTTTCGCCCGAAAGCGCGGCTTCCGCGGGGCTTCCGCGACCGGGGCCCGCGGGAGATCGCGGCCGAGCGCGCGGTCGTGGATACGATCCGCCGCACCTATGAGTCCTGGGGCTTCGAGCCGCTGGAAACGCCCGCCTTCGAATACACCGAGGCGCTGGGCAAGTTCCTGCCCGATCTCGACCGGCCGAACGAAGGCGTGTTCTCGCTGCAGGATGAAGACGGGCAGTGGATGTCGCTGCGCTACGACCTCACCGCGCCGCTCGCACGCTATGTGGCGGAAAATTTCCAGAACCTGCCCAAACCGTTCCGCCGCTATCAGACGGGTTCGGTGTGGCGCAACGAAAAGCCGGGACCGGGACGGTTCCGCGAATTCACGCAATTCGATGCCGATACGGTGGGCACGAATTCTCCTGCGGCCGATGCCGAACTGTTGATGATGTTGGCCGATACGCTGGATGCGCTGGGGCTGAAGGGCAATTACGCCGTCAAAGTGAACAGCCGAAAATTTCTGAACGGCATTCTCGGCCTTGCAGACGTCGAGCCGAAAAAAGCGGGCGCGGTTTTGCGCGCGCTCGACAAGTTCGACCGGCTGGGCAGGGAAGGCGTCGAAGCGCTGCTCGGCAAGGGGCGCAAGGACGAATCCGGCGACTTCACGCAAGGCGCGGGCCTCGCCGCTGATCAGATCGGCAAGATCATGCGCGTCTTCACCGACGACGTTGACGATCTTTCGACCGTGGCCGGTTTCGAGGAATTGCAGGCGATCCAGAAGATCGTGCGGGACGCGGGTTACGGCAAGGATCGCATCGCCATCGATCTTAGCATCGTGCGCGGTCTGGAATATTACACCGGCCCCGTTTTCGAAGCCCAACTGACATTCCCGGTCACCAATGAAGCCGGCGAAACGGTTGTCTTCGGTTCTGTCGCGGGCGGCGGGCGATATGACGATCTCGTGGCGCGGTTCACGGGACAGCAGGTTCCTGCGACCGGCATTTCGATTGGCGTGAGCCGATTGATTTCCGCGTTGAGGGATCGCGCGATGGCGAAAGAACCGCTGGTGGTTGTGCTCGCCGTCGACAAGGACAATGTGTCGGACAGTTTTGCGATGGCGCGCGAGCTTCGCGCGGGCGGCGTTCGCGCCGAAACCTATGTCGGCACCAAGAAGTTCGGCGATCAGTTGAAATATGCCGATCGTCGCGGCGCGGCGATTGCCGTGATCGAAGGCGGCGACGAGCGCGCGAAGGGCGAGGTGCAGTTGAAGGACCTGGCGCTCGGCAGCGAACTTGCGAAGAACATCGAAAGCCGCGCCGAATGGGTGAAAGACCGTCCGGCGCAGAAATCGGTCAGGCGCAATGAACTTGTCGCAGAAGTGCGCAAGATGCTGGATCGGAGCTGAGACGATGGCCGGATTTCCGACTTACGATTCCGCAGAGATCGACGCGCTGGAAAAACAGGCCGATGCCATTCTCGGCGTGCTGAAGGCGCGTGGCTTTTCGCGCGTCGAGCCTTCGGTGTTGCAGCCTGCCGAAATCTTTCTCGACCGTTCGGGCGAAGAAATCCGCAGGCGCACCTTCGTGCTCACCGATCCGTCGGGGCGCGATTTGTGTTTGCGGCCCGACCTCACGATTCCAGTTTGCCGGATGCATGTGGAACGCGGCGGCAAATATCCCGCGCGGCTTTGCTACAACGGATTGGCGTTTCGCCATCAGCCGGGCGAGCCGGATCGTCCCGCACAGTTCTATCAGGCCGGGGTGGAGTTGCTGGGCGCGAAGGATCGCAAGGCCACCGACATCGAAATCGCCAGCGTTTCCATCGAAGCAGTGCAGGCGGCTGGGCTTTCGCAATTCGAGATGAAGATCGGCGATCTGGGGCTGTTCTCCGCGCTGATCGACAAGCTCGACGTGCCCGATCAATGGCGCGGGCGTTTGAAACGCCACTTCTGGCGCGCGGGTTATTTCGAAGATCTGCTGAAGAAACTTTCGAGCGGCGGGGCAAGCGATGCGCAACGTCTGCTGGCGCATCTCGGAAATCTCGACGCCGCGGATTCGCGCTCGGCATTCGAAGGGTTGATGGATTTGCTCGGCGAAGCGCCGCATGGCGCACGCACGCGCGAGGAGATCGTGGACCGGCTGATGGAACATGCGGCGGATGCGGCCTCCATCCGTCTCGATCCGGCGGTGGCGCGGTTGATCGCCAGCGTGCTGGGCGTTTCCGGCCCGGCACCGAAGGCGCTTGCCGAAATCCGCAAGCTGGTGAAGACGGCGCGCGTCGATCTGGACGAGACGATCGACGGGATGGAGGCACGGCTCGCGGCGCTGAAACCGCTGAAGATCGATCCGTCGCGGGTGACGTTTGCGGCGCGGTTCGGGCGCAACATGGAATATTATACCGGCTTCGTGTTCGAACTCTGGTCGCGGGATCGCGAAGGCGCGGTGCAGATCGCGGGCGGCGGACGATACGACCGGCTGCTGGAAAATTTCGGCGCACCGGCAAACACGCCGGCGGTCGGTTGCGCGATCCGCACCGAACGTGTGATGGCGGCGCGCCGGGCACAAGGGGGGCGCAAATGACGAAAGCGCTGACGCTTGCCATTCCCTCCAAGGGGCGGCTGCAGGAACAGGTGCGCGATTATTTCCGCGATGCCGGCATTCCGTTAAAACAGGCGGCCGGTTCCCGCGGTTACCGTGCGACGCTCGATGGATTTCCGGCCATCGACGTGATGTTGTTGTCGGCCTCCGAAATCGCTTCCGCGCTCGCTCTGGGCGAGGTGCATTTCGGCGTCACGGGCGAAGACCTGGTTTTCGAGACGGCCAAGGACGATATGATCGCGTCCGTGATGAAGCTCGGCTTCGGTTTCGCCAATGTGGTCGTCGCCGTGCCGCAGGCATGGATCGACATATCGACCATGGCCGATCTGGACGATGTGTGCGCGGCGTTTTTCCAACGCCACCGCCGCCGGCTGCGGATCGCCACGAAATTCGTCAATCTGACACGCTCGTTCTTCGCCGAAGCGGGAATTTCCGATTACCGCATCGTGGAGAGTGCAGGCGCCACAGAAGGTGCGCCTGCCGCCGGCACGGCGGAAGCGATTGTCGACATCACGACGACCGGGGCAACGCTTGCCGCAAACGGTTTGAAGATTCTCGACGACGGCACGATCCTCGAAAGCCAGGCGCAACTGGCGGCAAGCCTTTCGATTGGGTGGAGCAAGGAAGCGCGTGCGGCGGCACAAGGCCTGCTGGCGCGGTTGGCTGCGCGCGAACGCGCCAAGGCATCTCACATTCTGCGGGTGCGCATCGGTGCGAAGGCGGACGCGATCACCAGGCGGTTGGAGAAGGATGCGGGCACGACCGTGCTTTCTCGTTCGACAGCGGGCGATTTCTCGCTTCTGTGTCCGCGCAAGCGGTTGATGGACGCGGTGACCTCGCTGCGCGCGCAAGGCTGCAAGGGGGGTGTCACGGTCGAAGACGTGCAATATGTCTTCGAGGAAGACAATGCGATCTTCACGCGCCTCGAAAAAGCGCTCGGCGGCAAATCTACTGGGGCGAAACGGGCCCGGCCTTGATATCCGGATCGTTCAGGTGCTCCGCCTTCCAGCGCATCATCATGTAGATGCGGTTGCGGCCCGACGGATGGTCGTAGAACACCCATTCTTCCAGCGGTGACGGATCGAGCTTGCGGTATTCGCTGAGCTTGAGAACGGACGTTGCAAACGCATCCGGTTCGCGCGCGGCGTTGACGCCAAACATATCGGCCTGCGCCTCTTGCGTGCGGATGACGGTGTTCTGGAAAGGCGTGGCCAGGAACATGAAGAACGCGAAGGCCGCATAAAGCACCGGCAGCCCCGCCGGATCGTCCACCGTTCGCACGTCCCAATTGCCGCCGAAGATGCCTGTGAGAAAGCGGAAGGCGCGGTCGGTGAGCCAGAAGACAATGGCGAAGATGATGGAGATCCACAGCAGGTTCACGATGACGTGGTTCATCACATAATGGCCGATTTCGTGACCGAGGATGGCCTCGATCTCCTGCGGTGTGCCGCGTTTCAAAAGGTTGTCAGTGACGGAAATCCGTGTGGTGCCGAACAGGCCGGAGACGTTGGCCGATATGCGGTCGGACTGGCGGGAGGCATCGAACTCGTAAACATTGTCCGCGGGCACGCCGTTTGCGCGCGCCATCGACAAGATTTCCCTTTTCACCGGCCCGTCCACCAAGGGCTGATAGTGATTGAGCATCGGCGCCAGGAACACCGGATAGATCAGCATGATGACGGCGAGAAAGAAGATGGTGAGACCCGTGCCCCAGAGCCACCACGCACGGCGCGCTGCCCTTATGCCCGTGTAAAGAAGCGTGATCAGTATGGTGCTGATGACGATGGAGACCGCGAAATTGATGGCGAAATCGCCGAACCATTGGCCGAAATTCTGATTGGAGAGGCCATAAGCGTGTTCGCGGAAGAAGTCTTCGTAGACGTTTAGGGGAAACATGGCGACGGTGACGATGAGAAAGAAGGCTATGAAATAGATCGGCACCTGCCAGAAGCGCGAGCGCGTAAGGTTCTGTGCGTAGTCGCGGATGCGCGATGAAACGCGAAACCACAGCAGCACCCCCATCAGCACCAGCGTATAAACAATGTCGACGACCTGAAGAACGTAACCGCCTTCGAAATAGGAGTCCGAACGCGCCCGCGCATCGCCCTTGATGCGGGCGAGATAGGCGTTGGTGGCTTTCTCCGCATCGAATTTGATCGGCTTGTCCATGGAAGGAAGCCGGTGCACCTCCACCCCGGTGACGGGGGCGGCTTTCGGCGGTGCGCCGAGCATCTGGGCATTGGCGGTGGCCGCGAACGCGAGGCATCCGATTACCACCAGCAGGATTTGCGTGAGCGCCTTCAACATTCCCCGGCTCCCTCTTTGCGCACCTGGGTTGGCGCGTCTTTCGCGGCGGCTTTTCGTTCCGGCTCGCGCCGGTTATGTATGGGACGAAATTGTGCCGTAAATGCGATGCCGGACCTGAAAGAACTGTCACGACCGGACGGCGAAACCATCGCGTATATGTCGCGGGCTGGCAAGCATCCAGGGGTCGTCTGGTTGGGCGGTTTCAAATCCGAAATGAGCGGAACCAAGGCCGCGGCACTCGATGCGTGGGCCGCGCGCACAGGCCGTTCTTTCGTGCGTTTCGACTATTTCGGGCATGGCCGTTCCAGCGGGGCGTTTCGCGACGGCACGATTTCACGATGGCGTGAGGATCTGCTCGCGGTGCTGGATGGGCTGACGCAGGGCCCGCAAATCCTCGTCGGCCCCAGCATGGGCGGATGGCTGGCATTGCTCGCGGCGCTGGCGCGGCCGCGGAAAGTGGCGGGGCTGTTGCTCATCGCGCCCGCGACAGATTTCACGGAAGCCTTGCTTTGGTCGCGGCTGCCGGAAGATGCAAAGCGGCAGATCGCGGAGAAGGGCGAATGGCAACGGCCTTCCGCATACGATCCCGAACCTTATCCGATCACGCGCAATCTGATCGAGGACGGACGCAAGCATCTGCTCATGGACGGCTCGTTGCGGCTTTCCTTCCCGGTGCGCATCGTGCAAGGCATGAAAGATCCCGATGTGCCGTGGGAACATGCGCTGAAACTGAACGAGCTTATCGAAGGCGACGTCGCATTGACGCTCATCAAGAACGGCGATCACAGGCTGTCGACACCGGAACATCTCCGGCTAATCGAGCAGACGCTGGATGGCCTTGTTATGGAAGTGGCGACATGAAAATCGATCCTGTAACCATCCGTGCCTTTGTGATTGCACCGTTGCTTGCGATCATCGCATTGCCAGCGCTCGCGGCAAGCGACACGTCGTTCTTCACGGACACGTCGCTTAGCGGCCCGCAACGCTACAATCTGTGTCTGGCCTTGGCCGCGAAAGACCCGCAGACGGCTTATGAAAAAGCGTCTGCATGGAAGGGGCGCGGCGGCATGATGTATGCCGCGCATTGCGAGGCGGTGGCGCTGGTCAATCTCAAACGCTATCCGGAAGCTGCGCGCAAGCTCGCCACGCTTGCCAACGACAAGTTCGATGCGGCGACGCGGGTGCAGATTCTCATCCAGGCGGCGAACGCGTGGATGATGGCGCAGCAACCGGGCGAGGCTTTGCCGCTGTTGTCGGATGCGTTGGAGATTTCGCCCAGCAATATCGATGCGCTGACGGATCGGGCGCGCGCCCGCGCGATGCACGGCGATTGGACGGGCGCAGACTCCGATCTCACCATGGCGCTCGGCAAAGACCCGACACGCGCCGATCTCTATGTGTTGCGGTCGAGCGCGCGGCAGGCGATGGGAAAAATGGCGGATGCGCGGGCGGACATCGACAAAGCGTTGAGTCTCGTTCCCGGTTACGGCGAAGCGCTCGTCGAACGTGGCACCATGAAGATGCAAGCCGGCGACAAGGTGGGCGCACAGGCCGATTGGGAAGCGGTTTTGAAAACCTCGCCGCCGGGCGATGCGAGGGACGCCGCCCAGCAGCGGCTGCAAGCCATGGGTGTCAAACCGGCGGGCTGATCTCGCGCCATTCGTTCCGCACGTCTTCGTCCGGTTCCGCCGCCATGCGCGCGGTGCGGATGTTTTGCGCGCGGTCGGGATCGAGACGCGCCAGCGACCACACGGCCATAGCGCGGACCAGCGGTGAGGCGTCATCCAGCAATCGTTCCGCTTCGCTCACAAGCGCATGTTCGCCGGAATTCCCGGCGGCGATGAGCACATTTCGCACGAAGCGGTCGCGGCCCGTCCGCTTGATGGGCGAACGGCGGAAGAGGGCGCGGAATTGGGTATCGTCCAGCCGCGAAAGTTCGACGAGCGCGGGATTTCGCAATTCCTCTCGGGCATGAAATGCTGACTCGCGCGAGACTTGCGCGAATTTGTTCCACGGACAAACGGCGAGGCAATCGTCGCAGCCATAAATGCGATTGCCGATCGCCACGCGGAATTCGCTCGCGATGTGTCCCTTGTGTTCGATGGTGAGATAGGAAATGCAGCGGCGCGCATCGAGCTGATACGGCGCGGTAAACGCATTCGTCGGGCACACGTCCAGGCACCGATGGCACTGGCCGCAATGATCGGCTTCGGGCGCATCTGCGGGAAGATCGAGCGTGGTGAAGATCGACCCGATGAACAGCCACGAACCGAACTCGCGCGAGACGAGATTGGTGTGCTTGCCTTGCCAGCCTATACCTGCGCGCTGGGCCAGCGGTTTTTCCATCACGGGCGCGGTATCGATGAAGACCTTGACATCGGCTTTCAGCTTTTCGTGCAGGAAGCCTGCAACGCGTTTGAGTTTTGTCTTCAGGACGTCGTGGTAATCTTCGCCCTGCGCGTAAACCGAAATGTTTCCGTTCTGCCTTCGCACAAGTTTGTCGAACGGATCGTCGCTCGGCCCGTAATTCGTGCCGAGCACAATGATGCTTTGCGCCTCCGGCCACAGCGTTTGCGGATCGGCGCGGCGGGAAGGTTCGCGGGCAAGCCAATCCATCGTGCCGTGGCGGCCTTCGGCGATGAACTGCGTCAGATATTCGCCAGCCTGCGGCGTCGGCTGCGCCTTGGCAAAGCGCACGACATCGAAGCCTTCTTCCCGCGCCTTCGCGCGAATGGCCGCGACGGGATCAAAAATCGAGTTCGGCATAATGCGCTGCCGGAGGCTGTCCGGGCACGCGGTCGGCGAGCAGCGAACGGAAGGATGGCCGAGATTTCATCCGCAGATACCATTCGGCGGCGGGCGGAAAATCGTGCCAGGGGACTTCGCTGAAATAATCCAGCGCCGAAAGATGGGCGGCGACCGCCAGATCGGCCAGCGAACATTGCTTGCAGGCGAGGTAACCGCGCTGCTCCGCATTGGTGCCGATCATCTCCAGCGTGCTGAGCAACGTCTCGCGTCCCTGCCGGATCACGTTCATGTCGGGCGTGCGCCGCGCGGGCGCGCCGGTGAAACGCTGCGAGGCTTTTTCGAAGACGATCTTCCGCGTGACGTTCTCGTGGAACACGTTCATCGCCCAGTCGAGCAGACGCAACGCTTCCGCGCGCTTCACCGGATCTTCCGGCGCCATCGGGTGATCGGAATAGGTGCCTTCCAGATGATCCACGATGGCCCACACGCCTTCGCACTTCGTTCCATCCAGATCGGTGAAGACGGGAAGATGCGCGGTTGCATCCTCCGGCGCCGCAAGGTCGCAAACCAGCCGCTTCTCGCCGATCAAAAGCCGGACGAAACGGGAGGGCGGCGACAGGAGCAGGTGGGTCAAACGACGCATGCAGGGGTGATTATCGCAAAGGCGCGGCGGCTCCTAGTGCTTCACGCACACATCCAGCGCATCCCGGTGCACCACCGAAAGCCGGCCCCGAAGGATGGCCGACCGCCGCGCCACGTAAGGGCCGGGGCGGGCGGCGTTCCAATCGTCCGGATCGGGCAGAATCGCGGCCAATCGGGCCGATTGGGTGGGGGAAAGGTGGGTGGCAGAGATATGGAAATAGGCCTGCGAGGCGGCTTCGGCCCCATAGTTGCCGTGGCCCCAATCCACAAGATTCAGATAGGCGGTGAGTATGCGCTTCTTGGGCCAAAGGGCTTCCATCAGCACGGTCAGGTAAGCCTCGATGCCTTTGCGAATCCAGCTTCGCACGGGAACCAGAAACATGCTGCGTGCCGTCTGCTGGCTGATGGTGCTTGCGCCGCGCAACCGGCGGCCGCGTTTTTCGTGGTCCTTCACCGCCTTGTCGATGGAGACCCAGTCGAAACCGTTGTGGCTGCAGAAGCGCTGATCTTCCGCCGCGATGACGGCGCTGGGAAGCGAAGGCGCGATCTCGTCAAAATCGCGCCAGGAATAATGCGCGCCTTCGCCCGACAGAATGCCGACCGCCATTTGCGGCGTGCCCGGCACCGGCGCGAAGCGGAAGGCGAGAAGCAACACCACCGGCATGACGACCGTGATGCCGAGGATGATCGAAAACCAGCGCGCCACGCGTCCGCGCTTTTTGCGCGAACGGGCCGTCGATGCCATGCGTGCGTCCATCCCGCGCCGCCCCAAGGATCGATTCGCATTCTACTCTATATCGCGTCAGGCCCGTTTGGCTTCAGGTGCATCGGATAGCGGATGCGGCAGGCGCGAGACCATTTCCTTCGGCACGACCTGCCAGAATTGACCCAGCTCGCGATCCCAGTGCGCCAGCAGTTCGGTAGCAAAGACCGAGCCCGTTTCCTGACGGTGTTCTTCGATCAGCTTGTGCAGGATCTCTTGCCAGTGCCGCGCGGTGACGCGCTGCCAGACGACGCTGTCGGGATTGAGGTGGCTTTCGAACAGACCATCGGCGTCATAAACGAATGCCATGCCGCCGGTCATGCCCGCCGCGAAATTGTCGCCGATCGCGCCGAGGATGGCGACCGTGCCGCCCGTCATATATTCGCAGCCGTTGGAACCGCAGCCTTCGATCACGGCGGTCGCGCCCGAGTTGCGCACCGCAAAACGTTCGCCCGCCTGACCGGCGGCAAACAGCTTGCCCGCGGTCGCGCCATAAAGAACGGTGTTGCCGATGATCGTGTTGTCGCGCGCGATGAAATGCGCCGATGGCGTGGGCCGCAAGGCGATGGTCGCGCCGGACAGGCCCTTGCCGACGAAATCGTTGCCGTCGCCCAGCACTTCGATCTTCAATCCCTGAACCGCAAATGCGCCGAGCGATTGCCCGCAACTGCCGCGCAATCTGAGAGTGAGATGGCCCGGCGGAAGGCCCGTCATGCCCCATTTGCGCACGATGCGCGATGACATGCGCGTGCCGATGGAACGCAACGTGTTGCGGACGTTGTAGGTGAGCTGCATCTTCTCGCCGTGATCGAGAAGCGCTGTCGCATCCTTCTCGATCTGCGCGTCCAGCGTATCGGGAACTTCGTTGCGGCCCTTCTGCGTGGAATAGCGCGCGTAATTGCCGGGATCGGCCTGCACGAGCAGCGGGTTGAGATCGAGGTCGTCCAGTTCCTCCGAACCGCGGCTCATCTGATAAAGCAGGTCGGTCCGGCCAATCACATCTTCCAGCTTGCGGAAGCCGAGCGAGGCAAGGATCTCGCGCACTTCCTCCGCAATGAAGCTGAACAGGTTGACCACCTTTTCCGGCGTGCCGGTGAATTTCGCACGCAGCGCTTCGTTCTGCGTGCAGACGCCAACGGGGCAGGTGTTGGAATGGCATTGGCGCACCATGATGCAGCCCATCGCCACCAGCGCCGCCGTGCCGATGCCGAATTCTTCCGCGCCCATCATCGCGGCCATCACCACGTCGCGCCCGGTGCGAATGCCGCCATCGGTGCGCAACACCACGCGGTGGCGCAGATTGTTCAGTGTGAGCACCTGGTTGGCTTCGGTGAGACCCATCTCCCACGGCGCGCCCGCATATTTGATGGAAGTCTGCGGCGATGCGCCGGTGCCGCCATTGTGGCCCGCGATCAGAATGACGTCGGCCTTCGCCTTCGCCACGCCCGCCGCAATGGTACCAATGCCGGTGGCGGAGACGAGCTTCACGCAGACGCGCGCATCCGGGTTGATCTGCTTCAGGTCGTAGATCAGTTGCGCCAGGTCTTCGATGGAATAGATGTCGTGATGCGGCGGCGGCGAGATCAGCATCACGCCGGGCGTGGCGTGGCGCAGCTTCGCGATCATCTCGGTCACCTTGAAACCGGGCAATTGTCCGCCTTCGCCGGGCTTTGCACCTTGCGCGACCTTGATTTCCAGTTCGCGGCATTGGTTCAGATATTCCGCCGTCACGCCGAAGCGTCCGCTCGCCACCTGTTTGATGGCGGAGTTTGGGTTGTCGCCATTTGGCTTCGGCTTGAACCGCACCGGGTCTTCGCCGCCTTCGCCGGAATCCGATTTCGCACCGATGCGGTTCATCGCGATGTTGAGGGCTTCGTGCGCTTCGGGGCCGAGCGCGCCGAGGCTCATGCCGGGCGTGACGAACCGCTTGCGGATTTCGGTGATGGACTCGATCTCCTCCAACGCAATCGGAGTCATGCCCTGCTTGAACGCCATCAGATGGCGCAACGAAACCGGCGGCAGCGCCCAGACGCCATCGGAATATTTCTTGTAGGTGCCGTAGGAATCGCTGGCGACGGCGCTTTGCAGCAGATGGATCAAATGCGCGCTGTGGCCGTGCGTTTCGCCCGTGGCGCGCGCCTTGTAGAAACCGCCGACGGGCAGCGCGATCACCTCTTCGTCGAACGCCTTGGCGTGCAACCGCGCGGCGCGCGCGGCAATGCCGGAAAGACCGATGCCGGAAATGCGGCTGGGCATGCCGGGAAAGATTTCAGCCACCATCGAACGCGAAAGACCGACAGCTTCAAACAGATAGGCACCGCGATAAGATGAGACAACCGCAATGCCCATCTTCGAAATGATTTTCAGCAGACCTGCGCTGACAGAATCGAGATAACGCCGCACGCACGCGCCCAGCGACATGTTCCCGAACAATCCGCGCGCGTGACGATCCGCAATGCATTCCTGCGCGAGATAGGCGTTCACGGTCGTAGCGCCCACGCCGATCAGCACCGCAAAGTAATGCGTGTCGAGGCATTCGGCCGAGCGCACGTTGATCGAGGTGTAGCTGCGCAATCCCTGACGCAACAGATGGGAGTGCACCGCACCCGTGGCAAGCACCATCGGCATGGCCGCCATATCGGTGCCGATGCGTTCGTCGGTGAGGATCAGATGGCTATAGCCTTGCCGCACGGCATCTTCGGCTTCCGCGCGGATACGATCTATGGCGCGGGCCAGCGCGCCGTCCTTCGGCGTGCCGTCGTGGATTTCGAACACGCAGTCGATTTCGTAGAACCGGCCTTCGAGGTGTTCCTTCAACCGCTGATACATGCCGGTGGAAAGCACCGGGCTTTCCAGCACGAAAACTTCGGTCTGGCTTTCGTCTTGCGCCAGCACGTTGCCGAGATTGCGGAAACGCGTCTTCAAACTCATCACGCGTTCTTCGCGCAACGGATCGATGGGCGGATTGGTGACCTGGCTGAAATTTTGCCGGAAATAATGCGACAGCGGACGATATTTGTCGGAGAGCACCGCAAGCGGCGTGTCGTCGCCCATGGAGCCCACGGCTTCCTTGCCGTCTTCCACCATGGGATGAAGGATCAGTTCGAGGTCTTCGATGCTGAAGCCCGCCGCCATCTGGCGTTTGCGCAACTGCTCCTTGTCGAACAGGCGTGGTTCGGCGCCGGGCCCGAGGATCGGCTCCAGTTCGACGATGTTCTTTGTCCACTCCTGATACGGGTATTCGCCCGCCAGCTTGTCCTTGATCGCGCGGTCTTCGTAGAAACGGCCTTCTTCCAGATCGAGCGCGATCATCTGGCCCGGGCCCACGCGACCCTTGCGGGTGATGCGCGCTTCGTTCAGCACCACGAGGCCCGCTTCGGAACCGACGAGGATAAGCCCGTCTTCGGTGATGGCGTAACGCTGCGGGCGCAGGCCGTTGCGATCCATGCCCGCAATCACCCAGCGGCCGTCCGTTGCGGCAAGCGCGGCTGGCCCATCCCATGGCTCCATCACCGCGTTGGCATAGGCATACATCGCGCGATGCGAATCCGGCATGGTCGACGCCTTCTTCGACCATGCTTCGGGAACAAGAATGGTTTTGGCCAGCGGCGCCGTGCGGCCCGCGCGCACCAGGACTTCGAACACGGAGTCGAGGGCCGCGGAATCCGAACTGCCGGGCTGGATGATCGGTTTGATGTCTTCGCCCGCTTCGCCGAAAAGCTGCGAGGCCATCTTGAACTCGTGGTTCTTCATCCAGTTGACGTTGCCCTTCAGCGTGTTGATTTCGCCGTTGTGCGCCAGCATCCGGAACGGCTGCGCCAGACGCCAGGTGGGGAACGTGTTGGTGGAATAACGCTGGTGAAAGATCGCAAACGCCGAGACGAAACGCTCGTCGTTCAGATCGGGATAGAACTCCGACAGATGTTCCGCCAGGAACATGCCCTTGTAGATCAGCGAACGCGACGACAGCGAGCAGATATAAAAGTCTTGAATCGAAGCCTCGCGCACGCGCTTCTCGATGCGGCGGCGGCAGAGATAAAGCCGGCGGTCCAGTGTTTCCAAATCCATCTCGTCGCCGACATCGAACATCACCTGTTCGATTTCCGGCCGCGTCGCGTTGGCCTTTTCGCCGATGACGGAAAGGTTCACCGGCACCTGCCGCCATCCATACAGATAAAAGCCGATGCGCAGGATTTCGGATTCGACGATGGTGCGGCAGGTTTCCTGCGCGCTGTAATCTGTGCGCGGCAGGAAGATCTGGCCCACCGCGATGCGCCCCGAACGCAGCTTGTGGCCGGTTTGCTCGACGGCGGCGCGGAAGAATTCCTGCGGCACCTGCAAATGTACGCCGCAACCATCGCCCGTCTTGCCATCGGCATCGACGGCACCGCGATGATAAACGGCCTTCAACGCCGCGATGGCATTCGCCACCACTTCGCGCCGCGGCTTGCCGTCGAGGGCTGCAACAAAGCCGACGCCGCAGGCATCGTGTTCCTGCTCCGGCGAATAAAGATGCGCCTCTTCCAGCTTCTTCGCGTTGGCGAGGAACCGGGCGATTTCCTGTTTGGCGTGATGTTCGCTCATGTTCGTCACTCCGCCGCCAGCGCGGTTTGCACTTTTGCTTGCAGATAAGCGTGGATGGAAGCAGCGGCATCGCGCCCGTCGCGGATCGCCCACACAACCAGCGATGCACCGCGCACGATGTCCCCGGCGGCGAACACGCCGTCGAGATTGGTCGACATGGTGGCGTGTTTCACTTTCACCGTTCCCCATTTGGTGACGGAAAGATCGGGCGTCTTGAACAACGCGGGCAAATCCTCGGCGTCGAACCCCAGCGCCTTGATGACGAGGTCGGCATTCAGCGTGAAATCCGCGCCTTTCACTTCTTCCGGCGCTTTGCGGCCCGAGGCATCGGGCATTCCCAAACGCATGCGCGCGATACGCACGCCTTCGACGTTCTCCTGTCCCAGAAACGCCTTGGGCAAGGTCAGCCATTCGAACACAACGCCTTCTTCTTCGGCGTTCGCCACTTCGCGCAAGGAACCCGGCATGTTTTCGCGGTTGCGGCGATAGATGCAGGAAACCGATTTCGCGCCCTGCCGCATGGCGGTGCGCACGCAATCCATCGCCGTGTCCCCGCCGCCGATGACGGCGACGTTCTTTCCCTTGGCGTCGAGCGCGCCATTGTCGAATTCCGGCACGTCGTCGCCAAGGCCCTTGCGGTTGGAGGCGATGAGATAATCGAGCGCTGGCACGATGCGCGACAGGCCCACACCCGGCGCTTCGATCTCGCGCGGCTTGTAAACCCCTGTTGCGATCAGCACGGCGTCATGGCGCGCGCGCAGTTCCTTCAGCGCGACATCACGGCCGATTTCGCAATTCAGTTTGAATTTGATGCCGCCATCGGCCAGCCGCTTCACGCGGCGCTCGACGACTTCTTTTTCCAGTTTGAAATTCGGGATGCCGTAGATCAGCAATCCTCCGGCGCGGTCGTGACGGTCATAGACGGTGACGCGATAACCCTTGCGGCGCAGTTCTTCGGCGGCAGCCAATCCCGCCGGTCCCGCGCCGATGATGGCGATGCTCTGGCCGCGGTCGCGCGCGGGCTTCAGCGGTTTGACCCAACCGTTCTGCCACGCGGTGTCCGTCAGATATTTCTCGACCGAACCGATGGTCACGGTGCCGTGGCCGGATTGTTCGATCACGCAATTGCCTTCGCACAGCCTGTCCTGCGGGCAGATGCGGCCGCAGACTTCCGGCATGTTGTTGGTGGATTGCGAAAGTTCGTAGGCCTCTTCGAGTCGCCCTTCGGCGGTCAGTTTCAGCCAGTCGGGAATGTTGTTCTGGAGCGGGCAGTGGACCTGGCAGAACGGCACGCCACATTGCGAACAGCGCGAAGCCTGTTCGGCGGCCTTGGCGGCGATGAATTCGGCATAGATCTCATGGAAGTCGCGGGCGCGCTCCGCCGAGGACCGCTTTTCGGGCGGTTCCTGCTCCAGCGAGACGAAACGCAACATCTTCTCGGCCACGGCCGAATCCTTCCTTGGCTGCTGATGAGGTGTTGGCCCTTCGATAATTGAGGAAATCGGGCAAAGCGAGCGGAATCTTCGATTTGAGACAGCCATATTGTCTTAAATAGTGGTGATATCGCATGTGCGTGCCATGCAGGGCTATGTGATAGATAATTTATGTCAGAATTATTGCCATAGTAGGTAATTTCCCCTTTTTACAAAGCATGTTAGGCAAGGCGCCGTGACCTGAATCGGGGCCTGTCGTGCACCATGCCGTGATTGCCGTGCTTCTCGGCATCGTCGAGGGGCTGACGGAATTTCTGCCCGTCTCCTCCACCGCCCATCTGCTGATCGCGCAGGACATTCTGGGCTTCCACCCGCCGGGCGAGGTGTTTCCCATCGTCATCCAGTTCGGCGCGATTCTTTCGGTGGTGGTGGTCTATTGGCAGCGTTTCTGGTCGGCCGCAGTCGGTCTGCCGAAGAGCGCCGAGGCCCGGCACTTCGCGCTCTCCATCATCATCGCGTTCCTGCCGGCGGCGTTCATCGGCGCGGCGTTGCACGGCTTTATCAAGAACGTGCTCTTCCGCGAAGACATCGCGCCGATGGTGATCGCGGCTACGCTGATCGTCGGCGGCATCGTCATTCTCGTGTTCGAACGATTGGCCCCTAAGGCACGCTTCTTCGACGGCGACCGGTTGCCATACCTGAAAGCGCTGCAGATCGGCTTCTGTCAGGTGCTGGCGATCATTCCCGGCGTCTCGCGTTCCGGCGCCACCATTCTGGGCGGCGAATTGCTGGGCGTGGAGCGCAAGGCCGCCGCGCTTTTCACCTTCTATCTCGCGGTGCCCACGATGCTGGGCGCCACCGTGTTCGATCTTTACAAGAACCGTCACGCGCTGGACGTGAGCGCGGGCACCGACATCGCCATCGGTTTTGTGGTGTCGTTTCTCGTAGCCTATGTCGTCGTGAAGACGTTCATAGATTTCATCGGCCGTTACGGCCTGAAACCGTTCGGCTGGTATCGCATCGCAGCGGGGCTCGGGATTATTGCCGTTCTGATGCTGCGATAAACTTTTCTTCCGGCAGCTTCGCGTATTGGCCTTCGCGGCGGAAACGCCAGAGATATTGCGGCACGATGGCTTCCACCGAATCCGGTGCGATGCCGAGATCGGCAAAGCCTTTGGCGCCCGGCGAAACCACGTCGTCGATCTTGGCGAATTTCACCAGATCGCGCGTCAACGGCGAGCCGGGCACGAGACCCAGGAACGTCGCCTTCAGCATCATCAGCGGATAGGGAACCGAAACGAGAAGCCGCTTGCGCCCGGTCTCGCGCAGGATCACCTCCATCATCTCGCGGAAGGTGTAAACGTGCGGGCCGCCGAGTTCATAGGTCTGGCCGCGCGTTGCGGGGTCTTCGATGCATTTCTGGATCGCGGCGGCAATGTCGCCCGCGAACACCGGCTGCAATTTCGTGTGACCGCCGCCGGGCAAGGGCAGGGCGGGAAAATAACGCGCCATCGCCGCGAACTGATTGAAGAACTTGTCTTCCGGCCCAAAGATCGCGGACGGGCGCAGGATCGCCGCTTCCGGAAAATTCTCGCGCACTGCGCGTTCGCCTTCCGCCTTCGAACGCGCATAGGCGGATTCGGCCTTTCCATCTGCGCCGATTGCCGAGACATGCACCAGCGTCTGCACACCTGCATCTTTCGCAGCCCTCGCGATGGCGGCGGCGGCGGTGACATGCACGTCGTCGTAACTCTGGCCGCGCTGGTAGAGCGCACCCGCCAGATTGATCGCGGCATGCGCGCCTTTCAGCGCGGCGCGAACGGCGTCTTCATTGCGCACATCGACCTTGCAGAGCTGTATCTGCCCGACTTGGCCCATGGAGGTCAGGTAGCCCGCGCTGTTCGGCCGGCGCACGCCCACCCGCATGCGGTAACCCGCTTTGGCAAGGGCGCGAACGGTATACCGCCCAACCAGGCCCTGGCCGCCGAAGATCGTGATGAGCATGTCTTTTGTCATGTCGTCCTGCCTGCTCGCTGCCCGCTTCTTACTGCAAAGAGGCGGAAAGAAAAGTGCCTATTCCGTCACGTATTTCCGTTCACCGCTCGCCGGGTCCACATAGACGGTCACCGCTTTGCCGGTTTCGTCATCGATGAATCGCTCGGATGTTTCCACCCAGTTGCCGCCGGGCCGGCCTTCTTCCAGCGGTTTGTAGCGGTAGCGCTCGTAGATCGTGCCGATCACCACCAGCGCGCCCCAGAAACCGAAGATGGCGGCGGGCGGAAAGGCGTGCATCGCGAGCGCCACAAGACCTGCGAGAAAGCCTGCGATGCCGATGGCGATGACGACCGTGCGCAGCATGGTTCAGCCCTCGGGCTCCACGATGATGGCGGTGCCATAAGCCACGATCTCGCTCATCGATTGCCCGATCTCGGAAGAATCGAAGCGCATCATCACCACGGCGTTCGCCCCCATGACGGTTGCGTTGCGCACCATGCGGTCCAGCGCCTGTTTGCGTGTTTCTTCCAGAAGCTGGGTGTATTCGTGAATTTCGCCGCCCACGAGCGAGCGCAAGCCCGCCACGATGTTGCCGCCCAATCCGCGCGAACGCACCACAAGGCCGAACACCTGACCCAGTACCTGTTTGGTTTTGTAACCGGCGAGATTTTCCGTTGTTGCGACCAGCACGATTGCCCTCCATCAGGCTTTGGTTTGCATACGCTCCATGATCTTGGAGAGTTTTTCGCCAAGATGTTTGTCGGCTGCGCGTTCCAGCGCGTGGCCGACTTCGGCATCGACGATCTGCAACGTCATGGGCCGCAATTGCCAGATCAACTCCGCGAGCCGCGGCACTTCCTCCGGCGGCGGCAGCGCGTCCTTTCCGTAGCGGTCGAATATATACCGGGTGACGAGCGCCATCAGCTTGCCCGCGATATATTCGGATTGCGTGCGCAGTTCGGTGACGATCTTCGCCAGTTCCTGAAGCGGAACGCCTTCCTTCGCCAGAAGCGCGCCCGCCTGAACCAGCTTCATGCTGGAGGCATGCACCATGTCGCCTTCGATGCGGATGATGCCGCTTTCGATGGCATAGGCGAGCGCTTCCGGCGTGACCGAGTCGCCGAACATCTCAAAATATATGTCCTTCGGGATGACGGCCTCGGGCTCGTTCGACCATGGGCTGGTGATGGCCGCTTCCAGCCCCAGGAGCTTGGAAATGTCGTGTCCGCCCTCCCAGGTGCCGATCAGTTCGGCCACGTTGGCCAGCGAATAACCCCGTTCGAGCAGGGGCGAGATCAGCTTCAGCCGCGCCAGGTGCGAAGCACCGTAAATGCCTACGCGGCCACGCTTTTCCGGCGGCGGCAGGATCCCGCGTTCCTGATAGGCGCGGATGTTTCGGACGGTGGTCCCCGCCTCGCGGGCCAATTCGTCGATGGTGAATTCCGGTGCCTTGGATGGGCTGCTCATGGCGGATGGTTCTTGACGGGTCAATTTTGAAACACTATACACTGTGCCATTGAACAATGGCGAGATAGTCGAGGGCACTAGCGATGACCATGGCGACCATGACTGCTTCGTGGACCGACGGCAAACGCTATTGGTGGCTGCTCAGCCCGGCTGTTCCCCTGCTTGTGCTGATCGGGCTGGTGAATTTCGACGTCAATGGTGCCGCTTTCGGCGCCTGGGGCACGCCCATTCTGGTCTATCTCATCCTACCCATTCTCGATCTGCTGATCGGCACGGACAGATCAAATCCGCCGGAAGCCGCCGTCCGCACTCTGGAGCAGGACCGGTATTACCGCTGGATCGTCTATGCCTACATTCCGCTTCAGTATGTCGTGACCATTTACGGCACGTGGCTTGCCGTGCAGCCGACCACGAACTGGTTTGCCTTTGTCGGGTTGATCCTCAGCGTCGGCATGATCAACGGCGTCGGTATCAACACCGCGCATGAGCTCGGCCACAAAACCGAAAATCTGGAGCGTTGGCTGGCGCGCATCACGCTGGCGCCCGTGGCCTACGGACATTTCTTCGTCGAGCACAATCGCGGCCATCATCGCAACGTGGCAACGCCCGAAGATCCGGCAAGTTCGCGGCTGGGCGAAAGCTTCTGGGCATTCCTGCCGCGCACGATGATCGGTTCGTTGCGGTCGGCATGGTCGCTGGAACGCGAGCGGCTGGCGCGGCGCGGACACGGCGCATGGCATTGGAGCAACGAGAACCTGCAATCCTGGGCGATGACTGTTGCGGTGTTCGGTGCGCTGGCTGTCTGGCTTGGTCCGAAAGTGTTGCCGTTCCTGTTCCTGCAGGCGTTCTATGGCGCATCGCTGCTCGAAGTCGTGAACTATATCGAGCATTACGGGTTGCTGCGGCAGAAGGATGCGAACGGCCGGTATGTGCGCTGCGAGCCGGAGCATTCGTGGAACAACAACCACATCATGTCGAACGTGTTCCTGTATCAGTTGCAGCGCCATTCCGATCATCACGCCAATCCGATGCGGCGTTTCCAGGCGCTGCGCCATTTCGACAACAGCCCGCAACTGCCCGTGGGATACGCGGGAATGCTTCTGCCCGCCTACATCCCCTTCGTCTGGTATCGCCTGATGGATAAGCGCGTGCTTGACCACTACGAAGGCGATGTCACCAAAGCCAATCTGCAACCGTCGCGCCGCGCAAAATTGCTGCGCCGCTACGCCGCCGCATAGGAGAAACGCGATGAACGCCGAAACCGGATTCAAACTGCGCGAGGACATCGAACCACGCAACCTGCATTTCGGCTTCGACAAGTCGCTGCCGGAATATTGGCACGGCGGCAATCCGGTCATCAGCTCCTATTACGACGCTCTGTCGCTGACCTTCCCGGAGGGCGAAAAGTTTTTCATCGACAGCGTGAAGAACTATGCCCGCGAAATCAAAGACCCGGTGCTGAAGCGCAACGTGCGCGCCTTCACCACGCAGGAAGCCATCCATTCCCGCGAGCACGACGCCTACAATGCGCTGCTCGCCGAGCGCGGTCTTCCGGTCCACAAATTCGACAGGATGATAAAAACCGTCACGCGTCTCGCCCGCAAATACCTGCCGTTCCGTGGACAACTGGCGGCAACTTGCGGCTATGAGCATTTCACGGCGCTGTTCGCGGAACACGCGCTTTCCGATCCCCGCGTGATCGAAGACGCCCATCCCTTCTATCGCGATATGTGGCGCTGGCACGCGATGGAAGAAGAAGAACACAAAGCGGTGGCGTTCGACGTCTACAAGGCGATGAACCCCGGCTTGCGCGGTTATCTCGTGCGCTGCATCGCCATGGTGATTGTGACGCTCGATTTCGTGTCGATGAGCACCTTCCTCCCGATGTGGCTGCTCTGGCACCGTGGCGAACTGTTCAATATGCGCGGCTGGGCCAAGTCCTTCTGGTATCACTGGGTGGCGCCGGGCGTCTGGCGGCATGTGGTGATGGGCATCCCCGGATATTTCAGCCCGTGGTTCCACCCCTCCAAACGCCGCGTGAAACCGCAGGTCCTGGCCTATCGGGAACGCTATCTGGCCACCCAGAACCGCGCTGCCGACATGCCCGGCTCGATCTTCGGCGCCGCCTGATAGCCTTTTGTTGACAGGGCCTTGGCGGCCCCATACACATCCGCCCCCTAAAGTGCCCAGATGGCGGAATTGGTAGACGCACTAGTTTCAGGTACTAGCGCTTCACGGCGTGGAGGTTCGAGTCCTCTTCTGGGCACCATTTAAGCGTAAGCATCAGCCGTAAGTGAAGTCCGGCTTGCTCTGGCCGACCTCGATAATGTAGCCGTCGGGATCGCGTATGTAGCAACGTGTCTCGCCGTACTTGTCCTTCGGTTCCGTGATGAATTCGGCGCCGCGGCTTTTCCATAATTTGTAGCACGCCTGAATATCCGCGACGCGGATGTTCATGAAGCTGCTGATTTTGTCCGGATCGGCGAGGACGCTCAGCGTTACCGTCGGCTTGTCGGGTGTCGGTCCGCCGCCCACGTTGACGATGAGCCAGGTGTTCGCGATCTGGACATATCCAGGCGCGCCTTTGCTATCGCCCCTGCTCAGAATGCGACCGCCGAAAACCGTTTCGTAGAAGCGAGCCGATCGATCAATATCGGCAACGGTCAGAAAATGCGCAATGGTGAAACCGTCTTGCGGCGGCATTTCATAGCTCTTTTGAGCGATTTGCACGCTGCTCATCCACGTCTCCATTTCCTGTGAGTGTTCGCTCGATGACGAAAAGCCCCAAGCGCAAACCATTGGGAGACAGGGCTGCATCGGATTCAAGTAGTATTTTGTTAAGAAACGACACATCTCGCGCGGGATCGACGCACGGTTGTCACTTATTCTTATGTAGCCGGCTCATATGTGGCTGGTGGCAAGAAGCTGCGGATTAGAAGAATATTAAAACTCAACCCATAGGGTTAACAGGCGGAAAACGGGGGCAAGCGCTGGCCTTCGCAACCTGACGGCGTCTTATGGCTGTGGTTATGCGCAAATTTCTGCTGTTCGAAGCGGGGGGACGTTCGTTCGGCCTGCGCATCGGCGATGTCGAGCGTGTTGTGCACGCCGTTCGCCCCGCGCCCCTGCCGCATGGGCCCGCCGCCATTGCGGGCGTTTTCAATCTGCAGGGAACTGCCGTTCCGGTGATCGACGTCGGCGTCTGGTGCGGCGAGCTTGCGAAAGAGGTTCGGCTGGACGATCTCTTTGTCGTGGTGCGCGCACACGGTCGCTGCGTTGCGCTGCATGTCGAAAGCGCGCAAGGCGTTATCGAAATCCCGGACACATCCATTCAACCCGCCGGCAGCGCGATGATGCCCGCCGCGCATTTTCATGGCGTGGCGATGCTCGAACGTGGCGTTGTTTTTCTTCCCGATGTCGAAAGTTTTCTCGCCGCGGCCGAAACGGCGCAAGCCTTCGATCGGGCGACCGCGGCATGAGTACTTCGCGCCCCTTTCCGGTATCGCCCGAAATCCTCGACTTCATAGAATCCGAGGCGGGGCTGGTGTTTCCGCAAGGCCGCCTGGGCGATGTGGAACGCAATCTCGGCAAGATCGCGGCGCGCACCGGCGCGCGCGATCCGCAGAACCTCCTCGAACGCTTGCGCGAAAACCCGCCGCTGGTTGCGGAACTGCTCGATGGCCTGGTGGTCGGCGAAACCTATTTCTTCCGCGAGCCGCAGCAGTTCGATTCCTTGCGCGAATTCGTGTTGCCGGAACTCCTGCGCGGGCGCGCCAACGGTGCGCGGCTTTCGGTGTGGAGCGCTGGCTGCGCGACGGGCGAAGAAGCTTATTCGCTGGCGATCCTGCTGGAGCAGGAAGGGCTCGCTGCGTGCAGCGATGTTCTGGCGACCGACGTTTCGACCGCCGCCATCCGCAAGGCGGAGCGGGCGAGCTACGAACACTGGTCGTTCCGCGGCGCGAAGGACGATTTCAAGCAAACCTATTTCCGCGCGCGCGGCGGGCGTTTCCATCTGGCCGACCGCATTCGCGAGCGCGTGTCGTTCGCGCAGGCAAATCTCGCAACCGGCAACTATCCCAAGCCGAAGCATGGAAAAGGTTTCGATCTCATCTTCTGCCGCAATGTGATGATCTATTTCGGGCCGCAAACGGTGGCGCAGGTTTCGCAGAGCCTGTTCGACAGTCTCAACGAAGGCGGATGGCTGGTCACGGCACCTTCCGATCCGCCGTTGTGGGATCATGCGCCGTTCGAAACGCGCATGACCGCGGGCGGCGTGTTCTATCGCAAGAAGACGGTCGTGAAGGAAAAATCCTCCAACGTCATTCCGTTCCGCCGCAAGCCGCCACAGGTCGAAGTTGCGGTCAAGCCGCGCCTGCGCAGCGTCAAACCGGTGGAACCTGACTTCCGGCACAGCGCACCGGCTTGCGAGATTCACGCCCAGTCGCTGTTTGCCGCGCACAAATCGCGGGCGGCGCTGGAATTTCTTGCGCGTGCCGTCGTCTGGCATCCGCTGTCGCGGGAATTGCACTACATTTATGCCGTCGGCCTGCTCAATTGCGAGATGCCGGAAAAAGCCGCGGAGATCGCGCGCCGCCTCGTTTATCTCGACCGCCGTTCGGTTGCCGCCCACATGCTGTTGGGCACCATCGCGCAGCAGCGCGGCGATTTTGTCGGCGCGATGCGGGCCTATCGCAATGGGCTCCTGTTCTGCGCCAATGCCAGCGAAAACGAAATCGTGCCGCTGACCGGCAATGAGCGCTATGGCCGCGTGGCCGCGGCACTCGCCGCCGAAATCGCAACCTTGCAATCGGCGGAGCGCGTGTCGTGACCGCGACGGGGGGCAACGGCGACGATCTGGCCTATTGGGCGAACGCGATGAAACGGCTGTCGCGCGCATCGGAAGCCACGCAAATTGCCATGGAGCCCTCCGGCGCGTTGGCGGACCGGATTTTTGCCGAACGCGCGATGGCGCTGGCAGCACCGATCCGCGATACCGCCGACGAAGCGCGCCTCGAACTCATCGCATTCGAATTGGGCCGGCAAAAAATCGCCATCGAGAACCGTTACATCCATGCCGTGATCCCGCTTGCCGAACCGGCCGCCGTGCCGGGCACGCCGGATCTTCTTGCGGGCGTCATCAATTTTCGCGGCGGCATTCTTCCGGTGTTCCGGCTGGAGCGGATTCTGGGCGCGGGTGAAATCGAACGCTCTTCGACGATCGTATTGGGCGAACACCGTCCCGAATTCGCGTTCTTCGCGGGCGCGGTCGAAGACGTATCGACGGTTGGTGCGGCCTCGCTGCGCGATGTCGCGTGGCAGGGCGGGGGCGATGCGCCCGCAGCCCTCGGTCTCACCGATAGCGGACTCAATATTTTGGACGGTCGGGCGCTGTTGTCCGATCCGCGGTTTTTCATCGGCCGGCAGGGACGGCCGTCATGAGAGAGGATATGGCAATGCTTGGCATGACCATTCAAAGGCGTTTGTTTTTCGGCTTTCTTCTTGGGCCGGTGGCGCTCATCATCATCGGGTGGGTGGCATATTCGTGCATCCAGACCATGGTCGACCTTCGCGTCCAGCGCAATCACACCTTCGCGGTGCTCGACGGTCTCACGGCGGTGATGGTGGATGCGCTGAACGCGGAAACCGGCCAGCGCGGATATACGTTGACCGGCGATGCAGCCTATTTGGCGCCGTTCGAAGCGGGTGAAGCCTCGCTGGATGAAGACATCACAAGGGCTCTCGATCTGACTGCGGACGACACGACGCGCCATGAGGACATTCTGCGCCTCAAGGCCGTGCTGCAACAGAAGTCGACAGAGCTTCGCAGGGTGATCGATATACGCAAGACCCAAGGTCTGGCCCCGGCATTGGCAGCCGTCAATTCCGGCCAGGGCAAGACCTATATGGACACTGCGCGCGATATCATCCGTTCCATCCGTGGTTATGAAACCAAAAAGCTGGGGGAATTGACCAACACTTCCAACCAGGTCACGCGGTTCACGTTCAACGTGATCCTGTTCGGAACGATTGCGGCGTTCCTTGCGGTCAGCATCGGCGGCTTCCTCATCGCGCGCAGTATCACGCGTCCGATTGCCGGCACCGTCCAATCTCTGGCATCGACGGCGACGGAAATCCTCGCCGGTACGTCGCAACAGGCCTCCAGCATGCGCGAACAGTCCACAGCGGTGGCCGAAACGGTCACCACCGTCGATGAGGTGTTGCAGACCGCAAGCCAGGCGGCCGAACGCGCCAAGACGGTTGCGGATTCCGCCATGCAGGCCGTCGATGTCGGCGCCACGGGCCGCCAGTCGGTGATGAACACGCTGACAATGATGGAAGAGGTGAAGGAGCAAACTGCTTCCATTGCGGAAACCATCCTGTCGCTTTCGGAGCGGGCACAGACCATTGGCGAAATCATTGCCGCGGTGAACGAGATCACCGAGCGGTCCAATCTCCTTGCGCTGAACGCCGCCATCGAAGCGTCGCGCGCGGGCGAACACGGGCGCGGCTTCTCGGTCGTCGCAAGCGAGATCAAGAGCCTCGCCGACCAATCGAAGAAAGCAACAGCGCAGGTGCGCCAGATCCTGGGCGACATCCAGAAATCCACCAATCGCGCAGTCCTCGTTACGGAGCAGGGTACCAAAAGCGTGCACATCGCGATGAATGCCGCCAATGAAGCAGGCGAGACCATTTCTTCGCTGGTCGACACGGTGGACGCGGCGGCCCGCGCGGCAACCCAGATCGCGGCCTCCGCCAGCCAGCAGGCGACGGGCATGTCGCAAATCCATCAGGCGATGACGCATATCAACGAAGCGAGCAACCAGAACCTCGCCGCCACGCGCCAGTCCGAACAGGCGGCGCAGGATCTCCACACGCTCGGCACGCGCCTGAAGGCAATGATCGTAGGCGGTTGAGAATGGCCACCGGCGCACAACTCTCCCAGCGTTTGATGTCCACGTTTCTCGTGGAGCTGGAGGGGCATGTGCGCGCTGTCGAACGCGATGTGCTGGCGCTGGAGCGCGGCGACGGCGAGGCCTCGCAGACTTACATTTCATTGTTTCGTTCGGCACACAGCCTGAAGGGTGCTGCCCGCGTCGTCGGCCTGGATGCAATCGAGACGGTATGTCACCGGCTTGAGGAGATCGTGAAATCCCTGCAGGACGGGCGGCGCAAGGCCGATGCGCCCCTGTTCCAATTGCTGCTTTCCACCGCGGATGCGTTGTCGGCCACCGGCCGGGGGATCGCGGAACAGCGCGGGAATGCCGGCAGTCCGCTTCTGGCGATGTTGCCGCAACTTGCGTCCACGTCGGAATCGCAGCCCGCGAGCGTCGAAGAACCGTCGCAATTGGCAACGATGGTCATGCCAGTATCCAAATCGGCGCAGGACGCAACACTTCGCGTCGCCGCGAACAAGCTGGACGCGCTTCTGGCGCAAGACGGCGAGTTGCTGATCGCCCGCCGGCGTTCGGCAAACCACGCAGTGATGCTGGAGAAGCTCCTGCAACGTGCCCGCGATGCACAACGCGAAGGCCGCACTGTCGGCGGCCTGCGCGATATGGTTCGCGAACTTCAGGGCGTCGTCGCGGACATGTCGAACGATGTACAGTCGCTCGATCACGCCGCGGAGAAGTTGAGCGAAGAAATTCGTCAGGTGCGCATGCTGCCGTTTTCGCAAGCCTGCGAAGGCCTGGAACGCGCGGTGCGCGACCTGACTGCCGATGGCGGAAAACAGGCAACCCTTGTCGTTTCGGGCGGCGAGATCGGCGTCGACCGTTCGATCCTGGAAGGGTTGCGCGATCCTCTGGTTCACCTCGTGCGCAACGCGGTGGGACACGGCATCGAGCCGAAGGACGAGCGGATCGCTGCGGGAAAAATTGCTTCCGGCATCGTTTCGATCGCCGCCACACTCACCGGTTCGCAGATCACCGTGACGGTGCGCGATAACGGGCGCGGAATCGATACCGGCGCGGTGATGGCTAAGGCGCGCAAGCTGGGCCTTTCTCCATCCAAAGCCGCCGGCCGCGAAAACGATCTTATCTTCGAGCCCGGCTTCACCACGCAGAATTCCGTCTCGCGCATTTCTGGCCGCGGTATCGGGCTCGATGTCGTGCGCACGCAGATCGAGGAAATGCGCGGCGCCATATCGGTGGCAAGCGAGACAGGACAGGGCACCGTCTTCACCATCGTACTGCCGCTGACGCTCACCTCGATACGCGGGCTTCTGGTCGGCAGCAGCGGGCAAATTTTTGCGCTCGATTCTACCATGGTCAGGGGATTGCGGCGCGTGTCGTCGGATGAAATCCGTTTTGTCGAAGGGCGTTCGGTGCTCGTGGGCGAGGGCGAGCCTCTTCCGCTCGCCCCGCTTTCGACGCTTTTGGGCCTCGAGCGCGCGCCGGAACGCGATGGCGAGCGGTTTCAGGTCGTGTTGCTGGGTGCCGCTTCGGCGCAGGCGGCGGTAATCGTCGACACGCTTTATGAAGAAGACGACCTGACGGTGCGCAATCTGGGTCACCGTTTCGGCAGGCTCTCCAACATTTCGGGCGGAACGATTTTGCCGGACGGGCGCGTGGCGCTCATCCTGCACGCGAGCGATCTCATCGAGGGCGTTCTGGCGGGTGCGGCCGTGTCGCGCCTGCCGGGAAAGCGTGCAGTGTCCGAAACGAAGAAGCGTCTGGTGATCGCCGAAGACTCCATGACCACGCGCACGCTCATAAAAGCCATCCTGGAAAATGCCGGATATGACGTGAGCGCGGCAGCCGACGGCGCCGAAGCCTGGCGCTTTGTCGAACGCAACGGCGCCGACCTTGTGGTGGCCGATGTCGAAATGCCGGAGATGAGCGGCTTCGAATTGACCGAGACGATCCGCGCTTCTGCCGAACATGGCGGCATTCCCGTCATCCTGTTGACCGCGCTGGAATCCGATAACGACAAGGCGCGGGGGCTTTCGGTCGGCGCCAATGCCTATCTCCTGAAGAGTGCGTTCGACCAGCGCGAACTCCTCTCCGCCATCCGGCAGATGGTGTAGCGATGACGCGCGTCGTGGTGGCAGGCGGATCGGTGATTGAGCGGGCGGCACTTTGCGCCGTCCTGCACAGCGATACCTCCATCGAAACGGCGGCGCTGGGGCCGCAACTTGCCAACATCGTGGGCGCGATCAAGCGGCTGGACCCTGAGCTTGTCGCGCTGATGATGAGCGACGTGTCGGATGACAGCGTGGAGGCGGCCAAGCGCATCATGGGTGAGGCGCCCAAACCCATCGTGCTCGTGGCCACGGGGTCCGCAAAAGACAAAGACGAAATCCTCGCGCGGTCGGGCGCACTCGCGGTTCTGGATGCACCGGTCGGCGAAGCGCAGCAAAAACGCTTTGTGACGATGCTCAAGGCCATGGCGGAAGTGAAGGTCGTGCGCCGGTGGAGCGCGCGGGCCCACAGCCCGCACCCGGTCCCGCAAAATTTGCCCCGCAACTCCGGACAATTGATCGCCATCGCGTCGTCGACAGGCGGGCCGGGCGCGTTGCAGCGGATATTCGGTGAATTGCCCGCCGGTTTTGCATCGCCGATCCTCGTCGTGCAGCACATTGCCGGTGGTTTTGCCGACAGCCTGGTCCGTTCGCTCGGCACTTCTTCGGTTTCGATCAAGCTGGCGCAGGATGGCGAGCCGCTAAAGGCGCGCACCGTCTATATCGCCCCGGACAGCCGGCATCTTGGCGTCACCACGCGCAACACGATTGCCCTGTCGGATTCGCCGCCCATCGAAGGGTTTCGCCCTTCCGCGACATTCCTGTTCGAATCCGCGGCAAAAGCGTTCGGGCCTCAACTCACCGCTGTCGTTCTGACCGGGATGGGGCGCGATGGCATCGCGGGCTTGCCGCTGGTGCGCGAACTGGGCGGCACGGTGCTCGCGCAGGATGAGAACAGCTGCGCGGTGTTCGGCATGCCGAAAGTCGCCATCGAAAGTGGATTTGTGGATCGTGTGTTGCCGCTAGGCGAAATCGCGCGCGAGCTTTCGCCGCCCGCGGCATTGGAAGGAGTTCCGGCATGACAAAGATCATGATTGTCGAAGACAGCCCCACACAGGCCGAAAGCCTGCGCGCCGTGCTTGAAGAGGCCGGTTGCGAAGTCGTGGTGGCGTACAACGCCGAGAGCGCGCTGGCCAAGATCGACTCTTCGCTCGACCTCGTTATTTCCGACATCGTGATGCCGGGCCTTTCCGGCTACGAGCTTTGCAAGCGTATCAAGGCCGGCGTCTACGGCCGCAACTTGCCGGTGATGCTGCTGTCGACGCTCAGCGACCCCATGGATATCGTCGGCGGGCTGGAATCCGGCGCCGACAATTTCGTCACCAAGCCCTATTCGCCCGCGCAGTTGATGGAACGCGTCACCAATGTTCTCGAAAACAGGAAGATGCGCTCCAGCGGCAAGCTGCGCGTGGGCGTCGAGGTCATGTTCCTCGGCCGCAATTTCACGATCAATTCCGACAAGGAGCAGATACTCGATCTGTTGATGTCCACCTTCGAGGACATCGTCCGCACCAACCGCGATTTGCAGAAGAACCGCGCCGAACTCGCCGCCGCCAAGCTCGAGATCGAGGATTATGCGCAAGGCCTGGAACGCCGCGTGGAGGAACGCACCCGCGAACTGGCAAGCCAGAAGCGGCTTCTGGCACAGGCGCAGAGCATGGCGCATGTGGGCAACTGGCGCATCCATCTGCCGTCGAAGCAATGCGAATGGTCCGACGAGATGTACGCGATCCACGGCGTTTCGCCCGAAAAATTCACGCCGAGCATCGAAACTGCAATGGCCATGGTGCATCCCGACGATCGCGCCAATGTCGACAAGGTCGTCGATAGCGCCATCGCCAGCCGCCTGCCGTACCACATGGAATACCGCATCCTGCGGCCCAACGGCGAGGAACGCTATTGCTGGGCGGAAGGCTTCTGGGAACAGAATTCCGAAGGCGAAATCACCAATCTCGTCGGTTATTGCCAGGATGTGACCGAACGCAAGATGGCAGAACGCGTTGCAAAGGAAAGCGCGGCGCGTTACCGGCATATCGTGGAGTCGATGGTCAGCGGTCTCGTCGTGATCAGCGACGGGCGCTTCCTCTATGTCAACGATGCGGCGTGCCAGATTTTCGGCGTTGCTCATCCATCCGATGTCGTCGGCAAGCCTTTCATCGACGCCCTCGCCGGAAGCAACCGGAAAGAGGTTGCCGCCATGATCTCGCGGCCGCGCGTCGCGGGCGAACCGCTATTCCGCGAGGAAAAGCTGGTGCGCGCTTCGGATGGCGCCGAACTGGATGTTGAAATCTCCAAGGCCGCGCTGACCTTTGCCGGGCTGCCCGCCACGCAGCTCATCATCCGCGACATTACCGAGAAGAAGGCGCTCACCCAGCAACTCCATCAGGCGCAGAAGATGGAAGTCGTGGGCCAGCTTACCGGCGGTATTGCGCACGATTTCAACAATCTGTTGACCGTCGTCATCAGCAATCTCGACATGATCCTGTCGGGCGCCAGCGTCAACGCGGAAAACCGCGAACTGGCCGAAGCAGCGCTTGCCGCAAGCCTGCGCGGTGCGGAACTCACGCGCCAATTGCTCGCCTTCTCGCGCAAACAGGCGTTGCAGAAGCAGACCATCAACCCGAATGAGCTGGTCGATCGAACGGTCACCATGCTCAAACGTGCCATCGCGGGCGACATCGAACTGCGCACCGATCTTTGCACCGACCTCTGGCTTTCCGACATCGACCCGTCGCAACTGGAATCGGCGATCACCAACCTGGTCGTCAACGCGCGCGATGCGATGCCGAAAGGCGGCGCCATCATGCTCGAAACCAGCAACGCGACACTGGATGAAGCTTATGCCGCGGCCAATCGCGACGTCGTTCCCGGCAATTATGCGATGATCGCCGTATCCGATACCGGCAGCGGCATCCCCGCGTCGGTCCTGTCGCGCGTATTCGAGCCGTTCTTCACCACCAAGGAAGTGGGCAAGGGCACCGGCCTCGGTCTCAGCATGGTCTACGGATTCATGAAGCAGTCCGGCGGCCACGTAAAAATCTACAGCGAAGAGGGCCGGGGAACGGTGGTGCGCCTCTATCTGCCGCAATCGGCAAACGCGCCGGCAACGCAAGCGATCAAGCCGGAAAACGAAATGCCTGTGGGCAGGCACGAGCGCATCCTGGTTGTCGAAGACGACGAGGCTGTGCGCCGCGCGGCCACCCAACAGTTGCAGGAACTGGGTTACACCGTGCTGGAAGCCAACAACGCGCAGGCCGCACTTCTCATATTACAGCGCGAGCAGGTCGATCTTCTGTTCACCGATGTCACGATGCCCGGCGGCGTCAGCGGACCGGACCTCGCGCGCGAGGCCATCGGCAAGGATCCTGCCCTGAAAGTTCTGATGACCTCCGGTTTCACCGAAGCGACGATGCGCGAAGGCGAAAGTTCCGGCAAGTTCGAGCTTCTGAGCAAGCCCTATCGCCGCCAGGAACTCGCACAGCGCGTTCACCGCGTGCTGCGTGGTGCGGCGTAGCGGTTTACGGGTCGTTAACGCGTAATATTCCGCCGGACATTAAACTGGCTTTAAACACGTCGTGGTTGAATTCATGCGGTCCGCGGCGGGGAGCGCGAGCTTCTCGCTTTGGCCGGAGGCGCGAGACATGACTGTACAGCCCTTGATTTGCGTCATCGACGACGATGAATCCGTGCGTCAAACCGTCGGCCGCATTTTGCGCGGCGCGGGCTACGCCGTGGTCGAGGCGAAAGACGGCGAAGTGGGATTGCGCGTCGTTGAACGCGAGATGCCCGCGATGATCGTGACCGACATCGTGATGCCGAACCGCGAGGGCATCGAAACCATTCGCGAAGCCAAACAACGCTTTCCTTCCATTCCGATCATCGCGATTTCGGGCGGCGGCCGTTTGGGCCCGGATGGATTTCTCGAACTCGCGGTGAAACTCGGCGCCGACGATTGCCTTGCCAAACCGTTCCGCCCCGCCGAACTGCTCGACAAGGTTTCGCGCCTTCTGAAGACGCAAGGCCAACCGCAAACCGCAGCCTGAGCCCGCCCGCATGAGCGCCGACGCCCCATCACAGGTCTCCGTGCCGGGCGCGAGCACCTTCACCATCCGCAATCTGGATTCGCTGCTGGATCAGATCGCCCATCCGAATTTGCTGGCGGAAGGGCAGGTCAACATCATCGCCATGTCCGCGGTGCGCGAAAAGCTCGGCGCGCGCTGGGATCGTTCCTGCGACAACATTCACGAACGCATCGAAAAGCATCTGGGGCGTCAACTCGGCGCGTCCGATTATCATTGCCGGATATCGGACACGGATTATCTTTTGTCCTTCCCCGGCGACTCGCGCCAATCGGCGCAGCTTCGCTGCATGCGCATCCTGCAGGAACTTCTCGAACTGTTCCTCGGCCAGTTCACGCTGGACGAAATCGACATTCGTGCGGTCACGGACCGGCAGGGCGATACGCTGACGGTCGAAGCCGTCGATGTGAGGGCCCTTGGCAAGGCGACGCCTTCCGGCGAGTCCGCGCCGGCGGCCGTTCCGCTCGGTAGCACGATCGCGGGGCCGCCGCGGTTCAGCATGGAACCCGTGTCGGTCGGAAGCCGCAAGCTGTATCTCGATTTCGAATTCCGTCCGATCTGGGATTTGCGCCACGATGCGATTTCTTCGTTTTCGCTGAACGCGATTGCGGAAACCGATCAGACCCGTGCGCTCGGCGAGGCGCGCGCGGATCGCTCCCAACTCAATCCCGACGAATTGACGGCCATCGATCTCGCGGCGGTAAAATACGGCCTCGAAACGCTCACCTATCTGTTCCAGCGCAAAAGCCGCTTCATCATGCACCTGCCGGTTTCCTACGAAACGCTGGCCAGTTCGCGGGCGCGGCCGCAATTCCTCGATGCCATCAAATCCTTCGCGCCGGAGCTTCGCCGCTACATCGCCTTCGAATTACATGATCTTCCGTCCGGTGTGCCGCAGTCCCGGCTGTCGGCGCTGGTCACCATGCTCAATCCGTTTGGTCGAGGCGCCATCGCTTCGGTGCAAGCCCGCCGCGTCGGCTCGCTTTCGCTGCGCGGTTGTGGGCTTCTGGGCACCGCCGTCGAACTCGATCCGGTTGGTTTGCCGGAAGCGGAAATGTTCGTTCGTATCGGGAATTTCCGCGAACGCGCGCATATGGCGGGCGAACAGTTGATCGCCTATGGCGTCAACAGCCGCAGTCTCGTCATGGCGTGCTGGTCCATGGGCCTCACGCATATCAGCGGCGAGGCAATAGCGCCTGCCTGCGCGATGCCATATCAGATGTCGCGCTTCCGCCCGCTCGATCTCTATCGCGCCTGATACATTTTCGCACGCCGTGTCACTAAGTCCTGCAACGGATGTTGAGGATCGTGCTCCGACTCAATATGATCTGATTGTCTTTACCGGCGTCTGTCCGGTATCCCCTTTCGGGGCGGGCAGCGCGTCGGCAAGGCTCACGAAAAGGGCCTTTCGCGCATGTTTCCTTCGATATTGCGACGCGACATCCTGATTTTGATTTGCGTCAAGGCGGCGCTTCTCGCTGTCCTTTATGTGCTGTTTTTCTCGCCGTCGCATCGGATCGACGTCACGCCTTCGACGCTTCGCACCCATCTCACGGACAGCCAGCCCTAGAAGGAGCGGCTTATGGATATTGTCGAGCTATCGCGCCTGCAATTCGCCGTCACCGCACTTTATCATTTCCTTTTCGTGCCGCTCACGCTCGGTCTCTCCGTCCTGCTCGGCATCATGGAGACGGTCTATGTGATGACCGGCAAGCCCATCTGGCGCGACATCACGAAATTCTGGGGCATTTTGTTCGGCATCAATTTCGCGATGGGCGTCGCCACCGGCATCACGATGGAGTTCCAGTTCGGAACCAACTGGGCATATTACTCGCACTATGTGGGCGACATTTTCGGCGCACCGCTCGCCATCGAAGGCCTGATGGCGTTCTTTCTCGAAGCGACGTTCGTAGGTCTGTTCTTCTTCGCCTGGGACAAACTCTCGAAGGTGCAGCACCTGATCGCCACCTGGGCGCTTGCCATCGGCACCAATCTTTCGGCGCTGTGGATTCTGATCGCCAACGGCTGGATGCAATATCCCGTCGGCGCGCATTTCAATGCCGATACGATGCGCATGGAAGTCTCGGACTTCATGGCCGTGCTGTTCAACCCGGTGGCGCAGGCCAAGTTCGTTCACACGGTGAGTGCGGGCTATGTCACAGGTTCGGTGTTCGTGCTGGCGATCAGCGCGTGGTATCTGCTCAGCGGCCGCAACGTCGAATTCGCCAGACGCTCGATGACCGTTGCCGCCAGCTTCGGCCTCGCCTCGGCGCTCTCTGTCGTCGTGCTGGGGGACGAGTCCGGCTATACCGCCGGCCTGAATCAGAAGATGAAGATTGCCGCCATCGAGGCGATGTGGAACACCGAACCCGCGCCTGCATCTTTCACTCTGTTCGGCCTGCCGGATCTCGCAACCCACACCACAAAATACGAAATCCAGGTGCCGTGGGTACTGGGCCTGATCGCCACGCGCTCCGCCGATACGCCGGTGCCGGGTATCAATCAACTCGTCGAACAGGCCGATACGAAAATTCGCGACGGTTTGATCGCCTACAACACGCTGAAGGAAATCAAGACGCATCCGAAGGATGAGGCGCTTCGCACGAAGCTCGATGACCACGTCGCGAACCTCGGCTATGCGCTGCTGTTGAAGCGGATCCGCCCCGATATCGAAAACGCAACGGATGCGGAAATCCGGCAGGCGGCCAACAGCACGATCCCCGACGTGCCGGTGTTGTTCTGGGCGTTCCGCTTCATGGTCGGTTTCGGCTTCTGGTTCATCTTCTTGTTCGCCATTGCGTTCTGGTTGTCCGCCATTCGCGCGCTGGACAGATATCGCCTGTTCCTGTGGGCGGCGTTCCTCACGCTTCCTCTGCCATGGCTTGCGGCGGAACTGGGCTGGATCGTTGCGGAATATGGACGCCAGCCCTGGGTGATCGAAGGCGTGCTGCCGACGGCGCTCGGCGTTTCGTCCACTGCGGCAGGCAATGTGCTGTTCAGCCTGATCGGATTTGCGGTGTTCTATTCCTCGCTGCTGGTGGTCGATCTCTATCTGCTCGTCAAATACATCCGTCTCGGGCCCGATGCGCGTCCGGCAGAAATAGCCGCGGAGTGAGCGACATGAGCGAATACGAAATCCTTCGTCTGATCTGGTGGGCGCTGCTCGGCATCCTGTTGATCGGCTTTGCGATCATGGATGGGTTCGATCTGGGCACGGCCGCGCTCCTGCCGTTCGTCGCGCGCAACGATGTCGAGCGCCGCATGGCGATCAACACGGTCGGCCCGGTGTGGGAGGGCAATCAGGTCTGGTTCATCCTCGGCGGTGGGGCGATCTTCGCGGCATGGCCAGCGCTTTATGGCGCAAGTTTTTCAGGCTTTTATCTCGCAATGTTTCTGGTGCTGGCCGCGCTCATCCTGCGCCCGGTGGGTTTCAAGTTTCGCAGCAAGGTCGATGCGCCGCGCTGGCGCGCGTTCTGGGATTGGGCGCTGTTCGTCGGCGGCACGGTGCCGTCATTGGTGTTCGGCGTGGCGTTCGGCAACCTGTTTCTGGGGGTGCCGTTCGGCTTCGATTCCGATCTCCGGTTTCATTCCACGATCACCCTGATCTCGCTGCTCAACCCGTTTGCCTTGCTGGTGGGGCTGGTCAGCCTGAGCATGATCGTCCTGCATGGCGCCACCTGGCTCAATCTCAAGAGCGATGGCCCGGTGAAGGCAAGGGCGGCGGCGATCATGCCCTATGCGGCCATCGTTTTCGGTTTATTGTTTGCAATTGCGGGCTTGTGGGTCTCGAAGCTCGACGGCTATCAGATTGCCGGACAAATCGCGCATGACGGGCCATCCAACCCGATGCTGAAGACGGTCACGCGCAATGCTGGCGCGTGGTTGGCCAACGGATCGCAACAACCGCTGCTCTGGCTGACGGTCGTCATCGCCTATGCGGGCGCAATTCTCGCCGTTGTCTTGCGCAAACGTCCGGGCCTCGCCTTCGTCGCCTCGGCGCTGGTGCCGGCGGGGACAATCGCGACGGCAGGCGCGGCACTCTTCCCGTTTCTGCTTCCGTCATCCCTCGATCCCAATGCAAGCCTCACAGTGTGGGATGCCTCGTCGAGCAAACTCACCCTTGCCGTCATGCTTGGCGCGGTGGTGATCCTGCTGCCCATCGTTCTGGCCTACACGGCGTGGGTCTATCGCGTGCTGCGCGGACCGGTGCGGGCCGAAGACATCGCACGCGATTCCCACACCGCTTACTAGGAGCTACATTCCATGTGGTACTTCTCTTGGGTTCTCGGTCTGGGCTTCGCGGTGACCCTGGCAGTGCTCAACGCGATGTGGCTGGAAGCGCGCGTGGACAGCGATCACCACTCCTGACGGGGCATCTTATCCAAACCAATTAGCGCGCCGGTGACGCAGCGCAGACAGAATCGCATGTTCAAGACGAACGAATCCGCTCGCGGGAACGCCTGTCAGACTTTGCCCTACACTGCAAATTTCCCAATTCTTCCAATCGCCTAGTTGGCGATGTCGAATTGTTGGGCAACAGCTTCAACGAATGGCATCCAAGATTTTATAGAAAAGGTTAAATCGGCGCGGGCTTCGGCGGCGTGCTGGGACAGTTTTGGAATCGCTGCGGAATCATGGGGTTAGAGCAGATCGCACGAGACCGATTTTTTCTAACGACTGTCACAAATCCAAAATCCCAGTAGTTTCAAAGAGAAGATCGACTTTTGCGGGCCGATTCCGTTGCCTAGTTTTGCGCCCCGCTGATACATTGGGCAGAAGGGTCCAGGTACGCCTCGGACTCTTAATCGGGCTGTTGGGGTAAATTTAAGTGGGCACGCGTTCTTTCCGCCGTGCATCCTTGGCGCGTTGCAGCGTAGGCGCTTCAGCGGTTGCCTTGGGCTGGACGCTGCCCACGGTAGCGCTTGCAGCGCCCGTCAATCTTCCCGGCGCCGTTCAACCCGGTCACGAACGCACGCTGCCGCAGCCGCAAGAGATTCCCGACATCGATTTCAGCGTCGAAGCCCCGCATCGCTCGGCGGTGCCGCGCGCCGTCGACGAGATACGTTTCAAGGTCCTCGGCATAAAGATCGAAGGTGCGCAGAGCATCAAGCCGGAGAGCTTCCGCCCGCTCTATGAACCGCTGATCGGCAAGGAAGTTTCGTTGCGCGACGTGTTCGACGTCGCCGATGGCATCGAAAAACAATATCGCGCGGCGGGTTACCTTCTTGTCCGCGCCTATGTACCGCCGCAGCATGTCAATGACGGCATCTTCACCATCCGCGTCGTCGAAGGATTTGTCGAAAGCACCTCGGTCGACGGCGGCAACGGTCCCACGCGCGATCTGGTGAAGAACTACCTCGATCCCATCGTCCATCAGAAGCCGTTGCGCAGCGAAACCATCGAACATGCGTTGTTGCTCGCCAACAACATCCCCGGCGTGACCGCGACCGGGGTGTTGAGCCCGTCGCCCAACGTGCCCGGCGCCGCGAACCTCACCGTCACCGTTACACAGCCGACGATAAGCGGCTCGCTGGCGACCATGAACCGCGGCTCGCAATATACCGGCGTGTGGACGGTTTCGGGCGCCGCCGCCTATCGCGGCATCGTCAATGCGGACGAACTCGACACCGCCTTCACCTGGGCTCCGTTCGATTTTCACAAGCAGGTGGCGGGGCAGGTTCGCTACGTCACGCAGTTGAACGACGATGGACTTGCCGGAACCTTCCTCGGCGCGGTTTCGCACGGCGCGCCCGGCGGATCGCTCGGCCCCATCGAAGTGCGCACCGACAGCTGGGCCATCGGGCCGCGTCTGTCCTATCCGTTGAAGCGTTCGCGTTCCGATACGCTGACCATCGACGGCGGCATCACCATCCAGGATGCGAGCGTCGATATTCTCGGCATCGGGATCAGCCACGACAAATGGCGCGTTGCCGACATCAGCCTCGCCTATTCGAGCCGCGATTTCCTCGCGGGAAATTTCGCCGGCACCTTCGATGTCGCCGAAGGCCTGCCGATCCTCGGCGCCACACCCAACCATTCGCCCAACCTTTCCATCGGCGGGCAGACGACGTTCACCAAGGCAAGCTGGCAGGCGCGCTACAGCAAAAGCGTCGGCAGCAATTTCAGCGTCGGCCTTTCGAGCACCGGCCAGTATTCCTTCGCCCCGTTGCTCACCGGCGAGCAGGTGTTGTTCGGCGGCACCCAGATCGGCCGTGGCTACGAGCCCGGCGCGATTTCGGGCGACAGCGGTCTCGGCGGCTCGGTCGAGCTTCGCTACGACACGCGGCTGACCGATCTGGCGATAAAAAGCCTCGAACCTTACGCCTTCTTCGACACGGCAAAGGTCTGGAACAAGGATCGTCCGGCATCGCTGGGATTGCCGCTGAGCGATTATGCCATTGCCTCGACCGGCATCGGTCTCAGGTTCTGGTTTCCCTACAGCATCTATCTGGCGGTCGAGGGTGCGCGCACGCTGCACCCCGTTCCCGGCAGCGACAATGGCAAGGCCGTGAACAAGGCCCTGCTCGATTTGGCGATAGCGTTCTGAGGCCGGGAAAATGAAAGCGAACCGGAAAACGTCGGGCGTGTTGAAGGGGCTGCTGCTGGTGACGAGCGCGCTGGTCGCCTCCACCGTGCTCGGCTCGAGTGCGGCGCGCGCAGGCGGGCCCACCGGCGGACAGGTCGCCGTCGGCAGCGCGACCATCACCTCGCCCAACAGCAACAGCACCGTCGTCAATCAAAGCAGCAACAAGGCGCTTATTAATTGGGATGCGTTCTCCATCCCCACCGGTTCCTCGGTCGTGTTCAACCAGCCGACCGCGGCTTCGGTCACCGTCAACCGCGTGACCGGCCCCAACGCATCGGCCATCGACGGCCAGTTGCTCGCCAACGGCAATATCTGGCTCATCAATTCCAACGGCATCGTGTTCGGCCAGGGCGCGCAGGTGAATGTGGGCGGCTTGCTCGCCACCACCACCGACATCGACGACGACGATTTCAAGAACGGCAAATTCCGCTTCGCCAAACCGTCGTCCAATCCCGATGCCGCGGTGGTGAACAAGGGAACCATTGTGGCGGGGCAGGGCGGTTCCGTCGTCCTGTCCGCATCGCAGGTTTCCAACGAAGGCGTCATCAAGGCCGACCTCGGATCGATCGTGCTGGGCGGCGCGCGCACTTTCACTGTCGATCTCGATGGCGACAATCTCATCCGCTACCAGATCGGCGATCCCGTCGCCGAAACGCCTAAGGGCGCGGACGGCAAGCCCGCGACCGCACTCGTTTCAAATTCCGGCACTCTGTCGTCATCCGGCGGCACGGTTCTGATGACGGCGCGCGCCGTGCGTAATGTCGAGAACAACGTCATCAACAATACGGGTGTGGTGGAAGCCAACAGTGTTTCCGTTCACAACGGCGAAATCATTTTCGATGCCGGGCCGGATGGCACGGCCGATGTTGGCGGCACCGTCTCCGCCTCCGGCGCCAACGCCGGAGAAACCGGCGGAACGATTTCGGCCACTGGCGGCACCGTCAACGTGGCTGATGGCGCAAAGCTCGATGCGTCCGGCGACGCGGGCGGCGGCACCATCCAGATCGGCGGCGGATTGCACGGCCAAGGCACCATCGCCAATGCGCAGAATGTTACGGTCGGCAAAGCAGTCATTACCGCCGATGCGAAGACGAGCGGCAATGGCGGCACGGTGAGCGTCTGGTCGGACGGCCAGACGAATTTCAACGCATCGGTCAGCGCGCAAGGCGGCACATCGGGCGGCGACGGCGGACTGGTCGAAACCTCCGGCCACAATCTTCAGGTGGGAAGCGAGGCATCCGTCAACACGCTGGCGCCGAACGGCGTGACCGGCACCTGGCTGCTCGATCCCACCGACATCAACATTTCCAACAGCGGTTCGGACGGAATCGGCGGCTCGAATATCAGCCCGACAACCATCGTCAGCACGCTGGCAACGTCGAACGTCTTCCTCGAAGCCGACAACGACATCACCGTCAACAGCGCCATCACTTATTCCAGTTCGCATTCGCTTTCGCTGTTCGCGGGGCAGGATCTCACCTTCAACGCATCGGTCCAGAACGCCGGCAACGGCACCATCACCGGCGTGGGCGGGTGGGATCCATCGACGGGCGGCGGCTCCCCACTCGGCAATGCCGGATCGTTCGGCAACAATGACGGTTCGATTTTCATCGGCGGTGCGGGCGCAAGCGGCAATGTCAGCGTGGGGACCGCCAGCGGCCTCACCCGCATGTTCTCCTACAACCTGTCGCTCGATGCGACGAACGGCAATGCCCAGCTGGGATACAACGGCGCAACCGGCGGGGACACCAGCGTCAACGCCATCGGCGCGCTGGCAATAACGGCGGCGGCATCGCATACCGCGCAGATCGGAAACGGTTCGACATTCGGAACAAGTTCCGGCGGCGGCGCCATCACGCTCACCACCGCGTCCGTCACGAATTCCGGAACGACCTATGTCGCCGGCCAATCGCTGGACATCGTGCTGAACAGCGACGGTAGCGCGGGCAATGTCGGCTCGGCTGCCAATCCGCTCCAGATCGCCGTGAACAAGCTCGCCGTTCAGACCAGCGGTGCCAACGCCTATATCAAATCGCCGGGCGCGGGCTTCTCCATCGGCGTCGGCTCGGACGGCATCAATCTCGGCACCGGCGCGTTGAGCATCGTTGCAAACGGCGCCATCACCCAGACGCTGGCGATACTGGCGGGTTCCGCAAATATCTCCGCGACAGCGGGTTCGATCACGCTCACCAACAGCAGCAATGCGTTCGGTTCTGCCACGCTGGCCACGACGTACGGCGATGCCACGATCTACGACAGCAGCGCGTTGACCATCTCCGGCGCGACGATTGGAGGCGACCTGACGCTGTCGAGCGCGGGGGCAATTGGCCAGACCGGCGCCATCCAGGCGAATGCGCTGAGCGTGACGACCACCAATGGCGACATCACGCTTTCCAACGCGGGCAACGCGTTCGACACGCTCACGCTCTCTGCGGGCGGAACGCATGGCGCATCGATCTACGACACGTCCGACCTCAGCATCACCAGCGCCAGCGTGGCGACCACGCTTTCGCTGACGGGCGAGGGCGACATCGGGCAAACCGGCGCGATCCTCGCCAGCACGTTGAACGCAACCTCCACCGGCGGTTCGATCACGCTGACCAACAGCGGCAACACATTCAACACCACATCGCTGACGACCTCGTCGGGCGACGCCTCGCTTTACGATGCGTCGGCACTGACGGTCGCGAACGCATCGGTAAGCGGCGCGCTCTCGCTCTCCAGCGCAGGCAGTATCGGCCAGACCGGCGCAATCCATGCCGCGTCGCTCAGCGCCACGAGCACGGGCGGCGACATCACGCTCTCCAATTCCGGCAATGCGTTCGCATCCGCCGCGCTGTCGACCACGGGATCGCACGATGCCTCGCTTTATGACGGCTCGGCGCTGACGATTTCCAGCGCAACCATCGGCGGCGATCTGACGTTAAACGGCGGCTCGTCCATCGGTCAGAGCGGCGCCATTCATGCGGCCACGTTGAGCGTGACGGCCTCGGGCAATATCGCGCTGACCAACAGCGGCAACAGTTTCGGTCCGGTGACGCTTTCCACAACGGGCGCTGCCTCGCTTTACGACGCGCCGGCTTTGACGGTCGCGAGCGCCAATATCGGCGGCGGCCTGACGTTGAGCAGCGGCGGCACCATCGGCCAGACCGGCGCCATCGCCGCCGGCAGCTTGAGCGTGACGACCACCAACGGCGCCATCACGCTTACCAACGCGAGCAACTCGTTCGGCCCGCTGAGCGTGTCCACATCCGGTTCCGACAACGCCACGCTCTATGACTCCGCGAATCTTGTCGTCGCCAGCGCCAATGTCGGCGGAACGCTGACGCTCACGGGCGGCGGCACCATCGGCCAGACCGGCGCGATCCACGCCGCTTCGATCAGCGCGACCACCACGCACGGCGCAATCGATCTTTCGAACACGGCCAACACCTTCGCCACGGCGACATTGACAACGTCCGGCTCCGACGACGCGTCTCTTTATGACGCCTCTGCCCTCTCGCTGACGAGCGCAACAATCGGCGGCGATCTCACCTTGGCGGGCGCGTCGTCCATTGCGCAGACGGGCGCGATCCACGCCGCATCGCTGAATGTTTCGACCACCAGCGGCCCGATCACGCTCACCAACGCGGGCAACAGCTTCGGTCCTCTGACCGTTGCCACCGGCGCTTCGGGCGACGCCACGATCTACGATCTGCCGAGCCTCGTCGTCGCCAGCGCGAATGTCGGCGGCACGCTCACCTTGTCGAGCGGCGGCACGATTACACAAACCGGCGCCATCCACGCCGGTGCGCTGAGCGCCACCACGACCAGCGGCGCGATCATACTGACGAACACCGGCAACACGATCGCCACGGCAACGCTGACGACATCAGGCTCCGACAACGCTTCGCTGTACGATGCGTCCAACCTGACCATCGCAAGCGCGACGGTCGGCGGCACGCTCACCTTGTCCGGCGGCGGTTCCATCGGTCAGACGGGCGCCATTCATGCGGCCGCCCTCAACGTCTCCACGACCGGCGGCGCGATCACGCTGTCGAACGCCGCCAATACCTTCGCCTCGGCAACCGTCGCGACCAGCGGCACGGACAATGCGACGCTCAACGACGCATCGGCCCTCAGCATCACCAGCGCCAATGTCGGCGGCACGCTGGCCCTGACGAGTGCAGGCACCATTTCGCAGACGGGCGCCATTCACGCCAACACGCTGAACGCCACGACCATCGGCGGCACCATTGTCCTCACCAATTCCGGCAACGCGTTCAGCACGGCAAGCCTGACGACCTCCGGCTCCTACAACGCCTCGCTCTACGATGTGTCGAACCTGACGATTTCCTCGGCTTCCATCGGGGGTGATCTCACTCTGTCGGGCGGCGGCACCATCGGCCAATCGGGCGCGATACACACCCACGCACTGAGCGTCACCACGACGAACGGGGCAATCTCCCTCGGCAACACCGGCAACACGTTCAACACGCTCATCGTGTCGACCTCCGGCTCCGACAACGCGCTGTTCACCGACGCGTCTTCGCTGAGCGTGACGAGCGCCAATGTCGGCGGCACGCTGACGCTCACCAGCGCCAGCGGTTTGAGCCAGACCGGCGCCATTCATGCCGCCGCGCTGAACGCTACGACCACCGGCGGCGACATCGTGTTGACGAACACGGGCAATACGTTTGCCTCCGCATCACTCGCGACATCCGGCAGCGACGACGCCTCTCTCTATGACGCCTCCGCGCTGACGATCACCGGCGCAACCGTCGGCGGAACGCTGACATTGACCGGTGCCGGTTCCATCGGTCAGTCCGGAGCCATCCACGCCGACACGCTGAACGTCACGACCACTGGCGGCGCGATCACGCTGACGAATGCGGGCAACGCGTTCAACACGGCCAGCCTGTCGACCTCCGGCAGCGACAACGCCTCCCTCACCGATTCCACCAATCTCGTCATCGCCAGCGCGACTGTCGGCGGCACGTTGACGTTGACGGGCGCAGGCTCCATCGGCCAGTCCGGCGCGATCCACGCAGCCGCACTGAACGTCACGACCACCGGCGGCCCGATCACGCTGACGAACTCAGGAAACGCCTTCAGCACGGCGACGGTGGCGACATCCGGTTCGGACAACGCCTCACTTTACGATTCAACCAACCTGACCATCGCCAGCGCCAATGTCGGCGGCACGCTGACGCTCACCGGCGCCGGCTCCATCGGCCAGACAGGCGCGATACACGCGGCCTCTCTGATCGTTTCGACAACCGGCGGCGCGATCACGCTGACCAATTCCGCCAACGCCTTCGCGACCGCGAACCTGACGACAACCGGCGCATACGACGCTTCGCTGTACGACTCCGCCAATCTCATCGTCACCGGCGCGACCATCGGTGGCGATCTCGCCTTGTCCGGTGCCGGCTCCATCGGCCAGACCGGCGCCATCCACACCGATGCGCTGAGCGTCACCACGACCGGCGGCGCGATCACGCTCACCAACGCGGGCAACACCTTCAACACGCTCACGGTTGCGACATCCGGCAGCGACGATGCCTCGCTTTACGATCTCTCCAACCTCATGGTCACCAGCGCCAATGTCGGCGGCACGCTGACACTGACAGGCGCAGGCTCCATCGGACAGACAGGCGCCATCCATTCCGCCGCGCTCAACGTCACGACAACCGGCGGCGACATCACGCTGACGAACGCCGGCAACGCCTTCAGCACCGCAAGCCTCACGACATCCGGTTCCGACGATGCGTCGCTGTACGACTCCACCAATCTCATCGTTTCGAGTGCGAACGTCGGCGGCGATCTCATCCTCTCCGGCGGCGGTTCCATCGGCCAGTCGGGCCTGATCCATGCCGCCTCGCTGAACGTCGGCACCACCGGCGGCCCCATCACGCTCACCAATATGGGCAATGCCTTCGGCCCCCTGACGGTCGCCACCGCCAATACCGACGATGCCTCGCTTTACGATTCCATCAATCTCGTCGTGGCGAGCGCCAATGTCGGCGGCACGCTGACGCTCACGAGCGGCGGCGGCTTGAGCCAGACGGGCGCCATTCACGCCGCGGCGCTGAACGCCTCCACCACCGGCGGCGACATCGTGCTCACCAACACGGGCAACACGTTCCACACCGCCACACTGTCCACGCAAGGGACGGACAACGCTTCGCTCTACGATTCCATCGATCTCGTGATCGCGGGCGCGAATGTCGGCGGAACGCTCACGCTTTCGGGCGGTGGCACCATCGGCCAGTCGGGCGCGATCCATGCGGCACAACTGAACGCCTCCACCAACGGCGGCGACATCGTCCTCACCAACTCGAACAATTCGTTCGGCACGACGACGGTCTCCACGCAGTCCGATGGCGACGCCACGCTCTACACCTCGTCCAACATGATCGTCGCCAGCGCCAATGTCGGCGGCACGCTCAGCCTGTCCGGCGGCGGAACGATAGGCCAGAGCGGCGCCATCCACGCCGCTTCGCTCGATGTCACCACCACGCATGGCGACATCACGCTGACGAACAGCGGTAACGCGGTCGACATCGCAACGCTGTCGACCGCAGGATCTGATAACGCCTCGCTCACCGACTCCATCGACCTGACGATTGCCGGCGCCAATATCGGCGGCACGCTCACCTTGTCCGGCGGCGGCTCCATCGGCCAGACAGGTGCCATTCACGCTGCGGTGCTGAACGTCGCCACGACCGGCGGCGACATCACGCTGACCAACACCGGCAACACCTTCAACGCGCTCACGGTGTCGACTTCCGGCAGCGACGATGCTTCGCTCTATGATGCGTCGAATTTGGCTGTCACGAGCGCCAATGTCGGCGGCACGCTCACCTTGTCCGGCGCAGGCTCCATCGGCCAGTCGGGCGCCATTCATTCCGCGGTCCTGAACGTCACGACCACCGGCGGCCCGATCACGCTCACGAACGCAGGCAACACGTTCAACACCGCCTCGCTCGCCACCTCCGAAACCGATAACGCCTCGCTTTACGATCTCTCCAACCTGGTCATCGCAAGCGCCAATATCGGCGGCGATCTCAATCTGTCTGGCGCTGGCTCCATCGGCCAGACCGGCGCGATCCATGCCGACAAGCTGACAGTCGCCACCACCGGCGGCGCGATCACGCTGACAAACACCGGCAACACCATCAACACCGCCGATCTGACGACCGCCGCCTCCTACGATGCTTCGCTCTACGACTCCATCGCGCTCACCATCTCGGCTGCGAACATCGGCGGCGATCTGACTTTGTCGGGCGGCTCCACCATCGGCCAATCGGGCGCGCTTCATGCTGACGGGCTGAACGTCACCACGACCAATGGCGCGATCACGCTCACCAACGGCGGCAACACGTTCAACACGCTCACGGTGGCGACGTCGGGCTCCGACAACGCGGCGTTCCAGGATGCGTCGGCGCTCACGGTGGCAAGCGCCAATGTCGGCGGCACGCTCACATTGTCCGGCGCGTCCTCCATCGGTCAGTCCGGCGCAATCCACACCGCCGCGCTGAACGTCTCGACCACCGGCGGCGCCATCACGCTGACGAACGCCGGTAACGCCTTCAGCACGGCGACGGTTGCGACATCCGGCAGCGACAACGCCTCGCTCACCGATTCAACCAACCTGACCATCGCCAGCGCCAATGTCGGCGGCACGCTGACGCTCACCGGCGCAGGCTCCATCGGCCAGACCGGCGCCATCCAGTCCACCGCGTTGAACGTCACGACCACGGGCGGCCCCATCACGCTGACGAATGCGGGCAACGCCTTCGACACCGCCACACTCGCCACATCGGGATCGGACAACGCTTCGCTCAACGATTCCACCGACCTGACAATCGCCAGCGCCACTATCGGCGGCACGCTGACATTGACGGGCGGCGGCTCGATCGATCAGACGGGCGCCATCCACGCAGCCGTTCTCAACGTCTCGACCACCGGCGGCCCCGTCGATCTCTCCAACACCGGCAACGTGTTCGGCACGACCACGGTTTCCACGTCCGGCTCCGACGACGCCACGCTTTATGATTCAACCGGCGTGACGGTCGCGGGCGCCACGGTCGGCGGCACGTTCAAACTCACTGCCGGCGGCGCTATCGGCCAGACCGGCGCGATCCATGCCGCCGCCCTGAACGTCACCGCAAACAGCGGCAATATCGTTCTCACGAACACCGGCAACACTTTCGCCACTGCAACGCTCTCCACTCCAGGCGACGCATCGCTCTATGACGTTGCGAACCTCACGGTTGCCGGTGCGAATGCCGGCGGAACGCTCGCGCTCACCGGCGCGGGCAGCATCGGCCAGTCGGGCGCGATCCATGCCGACACGCTGAATGTCGTCACGACGGGCGGCCCCATCGACCTCGCCAACACCGGTAACACGTTCAATACCGCTTCGCTCTCCACCTCCGGCTCCGATGATGCATCTCTGTATGATGCAGTTGCGCTCATCGTTTCAGGTGCTGCCGTCGGCGGCGATCTCACCCTGTCGGGTGCGGGTAACATCGGCCAGTCCGGCGCCATCCACGCCGATGGCCTGACTGTCACGACAACCGGCGGCGCCATCGCGCTCAACAATTCCGGCAACGCCTTCAACGCCGCAACGTTGACGACATCCGGCTCCGCGAACGCCTCGCTCTATGATTCCATCGCGCTCACCATCGCCTCGGCAAATATCGGCGGCGGTCTCACGCTGTCGGGCGGCGGCGCCATCGGGCAGACGGGCGCCATCCATGCCGCATCGCTGAACGTCGGCACCACCAGCGGCGCGATCGCGCTCACCAACACCGGCAACGCTTTCGCCACCGCCACGCTGTCCACATCCGGCTCGGACGACGCGTCGTTGTACGACTCGACGGCCTTGACCATCGCAAGCGCGAATATCGGCGGGGATCTGACCCTGTCGGCTGCAGGAGCCATCGGCCAAACCGGCGCCATTCACGCCGCCACGCTGGACGTGTCCACCACAAGCGGCGCCATCACGCTCGCCGACGCAGGCAACACCTTCGGCACCGCCACCATTTCGACCTCGGGCTCCGACAACACCACGCTGCACGATGCGTCCGCGCTGACCATCGCCAGCGCCAATGTCGGCGGCACGATGACCCTGGCGGGCGACAACGGCATCGGCCAGTCCGGTGCCATCCACGCGGCCGCGCTCAACGTCTCCACCACGCATGGCGCGATCACGCTGACCAATGCAGGCAACAGCTTCGCCACCGCGACGGTCGCCACCACGGGCACGGACGCCGCTGCGCTCTCCGACTCTTCCGCACTGACGATTGCCAGCGCCAATGTCGGCGGCAACCTCACCCTGTCGGGCGGCGGCGCTATCGGCCAGTCCGGTGCAATCCATGCCGCCTCGCTCGATGTCAGCACGACGGCGGGCGCGATCACGCTCGCCAACGCGGGCAACACATTCGGCCCCGTCACGGTCGGCACATCGGGATCGGACAACGCATCGCTCTATGATATGTCCGCGCTGGTGATCGCGGGCGCGAATGTCGGCGGCGCGCTCACGCTTTCCGGCGGCAGCACGGTCAGCCAGACGGGCGCCATTCACGCCGCAGCGCTGAACGTCACCACCACGAACGGTGCCGTCACTCTCGGCAACGCCGGCAACAGCTTCGCAACGGCAACGCTGTCCACCTCCGGCTCCGACAACGCGACGCTCTATGATGGCGCGGCATTGACCATCGCCAGCGCGAATATCGGCGGCAATCTCACCCTGTCCGGCGGCAGCTCCATCGGCCAGTCTGGCGCCCTCCATACGCACGCCCTGAACGTCAGCTCGACCGGCGGCGCGATCAATCTCGCCAACGCCGGCAATACGTTCAACACGCTCACCGTCTCCACCGCGGGTTCGAGCGACGCAACGCTCAACGATGCATCGGCCTTGACCGTCGCCAGCGCCAATGTCGGCGGCTGGCTGACGCTGACCAGCGGCGGCGCGCTCGGCCAGAGCGGGGCGATCCACGCCGCCACGCTGAACGCGACCACCACAAGCGGCGCCATCACGCTGACCAATGCGGGCAACAGCTTCGCCAATGCTTCGCTTAACACCTCAGGGAGCGACAACGCCTCGCTCTACGATGCCTCCGCGCTCACGATCACGTCCGCAAATGTCGGCGGCACGCTGGCGCTCTCGGGCGCCGGGGCGATTAACCAGGCCAACGCCATTCACGCCAACAATCTCACCGTCGCGTCCACCGGCGGCGCGATCACGCTCAATGGGGCGGGCAACGCCTTCAACACAGCCAGCGTTTCGACAACGGGTTCGGCGGTGCTGTACGATGGTTCGTCGTTGACGCTGACCTCCGCCAATGTCGGCGGCAGCCTCACCGTGCTTTCGCAGCACGATCTCAATTTCGTTTCCTCCATCCAGACAAGCACCGGCCTGCTCGCCGTTGCCGGATGGGATGGAACAACGACCAATCCGTCTTCGCTGACTTCCGGCAACGCCTATGGAAACAATGGCGGCAGCATCGTCATCGGCGGGGCAGGGGCCGCGGGCGACGTCGCCATCGGCAGCCAGAGCGGCACCACCACGCTCGCGGGCGCCAATATCAGCCTGACGGCGACCAACGGTTACGCGCAACTGGGCTATCATGGCGCGGGAACCGATGCGATCAGCGTCTATGCCAAAGGCAACGTCACGCTCGCCGGCGGCGCACAGGCCGCGCGTTTCGCCCAGATCGGCAATGGCGGTTATCAGCTCACCGGCAACCAGAGCGGCGACATATATATCAGTGCCGTAGGCGATCTCGCGCTAAATGGCGGAGCAGGGCAGATGGCCTACGCCCAGATCGGACATGGCGGCGCGCAGTCGAATTCCGGCACCAACGGCTACAGCGATACCGGCCTCATCACCGTCAGCGCGAAAACGGCAACGCTGGCCGCCGGTTCCGGCACCGGAAGCTACGCGCAGGTCGGCCATGGCGGTTATCTGAGCGGTCAGTCGCTCGCCAGCGGCACGGCAACACTGGGCGGCAACATTTCGCTCACCACCGTCAGCGGGATCAAGCTCACGGGCAACGGCACATCGGCCTATGCGCAGGTCGGCCATGGCGGCGACTTCGTCAATTCCAACGCAGCGAACGGCACCAGCGGTTCGATCTCAGGCAACATCACCGCAACGGCGACGACCAAACCGGTCAACACCGATCCGGTCACCCTCATCGCCGGCAGCGGCGACGAGTCCTACGCGCAGATCGGCAATGGCGGCAACGCGGAGAACAAGCCGGTTCAGGGCGGATCGGTGACGTTCACCGTCAGCGGCAACATCCTGATCAGCGATCTCACCCTGCAAGGCAGCAACACGGGCTCGAGCGGCTATTCGCAGGTCGGCAACGGCGATGCGTCGCAACAGGGCACGGGCAATATCAGCGGCGACATCACCATCGGCAACGGCTTCACGGTCAACTCCATAAACGGCACCGCGCCCTTCACGAGTTCGCTGATCGGAAACCAGACGGGCTTCGGCACGATCACCGGATTGGTCACGTTCCTGTCCGCGCCGCCCCCGCCGCCTCCACCTCCGCCGCCACCGCCGAGCGTGGGCGATTCCGGCGGCGCCATCGCCGTGGTCATTCAGAAGCCGACCGAAACCATCGTCACCACGCCGGTTGTTTTGACGACGCCCACGCCACCGCCGCTCTACACCGGCGGCGACACGGGATCGGGCGGTCATGGCCCCGGCCCGCTGGAGCAATTGGTCGACAGCAATTCCGACGGCAAGAGTTCGGAAGGCGAACAGGCGTCGGACGGTCTTTCGGAATCGCTCGGCAAATCGCTCGATGCAGGCAGCCACAAGGTTGCGGGCAGCGAGACGCTGATGCCCGGCCTGACGCGCCAGCTCGGCCGCCGCCCGCATCCCGTTCCGCCCGCAGATGTCGATTATTCGAGCTGGGGCAACGAGGCTCTGTGGCTGTGATGCGACGCGCCGTCGTCACCGCTGCGCTCGTGTCGCTTTTTGCGGCGATGGCAGGGTGCGGCGCATCGGCGGCGGAGCTGGGCAAAAATCTCGCGGGCGAAACCTGCCGCAGCGATGGCGCGCTCGTACTCGACCGTTCGCAGGCGATCCTTTGCGGCGACACGGCTCAGGGATCGGATGCGGGGCAAGTCTCCTATCTGATGGCGCCGAAAGACCCGGCGGGGTTGCACACTGCGCTCGCACGCGCCGTCCAGCCGCGACAGGATTTGAATTGCGACGACGTGCAATGGATCGGTGCGAACACCGCGCTGCGCATTTGCTCGCTCAAGAGCAACGGCTGGCCGCGCATCGTCTTGGGCGTCGCGGCGGGCGGAAAGGTTTACCGCAGCGACGTGGCACCCTCGTCGGTGACGGTCGCGCAAACCATGATTGCCGCGGATTCCAAGGAACCGGCGAGCAACAGCAAAGCCATTCTCGCAGCCATCGAAAGCAAGCTTTCGCCGGGAATGATCCGTTCCTCCGCATCCGATTACGGCAGCTATCAGAAATACATTGAGGCCGCGCGCCTGGCCGGCGCTGCCGACAACTATGCAGCGGCGGAATCCAACTATCGCCATGCGCTGGGCATCGAAGAAAAACTGTTTGGCCTGAAATCCGAAGTCGTGGGCCAGACGGTCGCCGAACTGGCGCTTCAGGTGAGCAATCAGGGCCGCTTCGCCGATGCCGCCGCGCTGTTCCGCCGGGCCGCGCCGCTGATCGAGGCATCGTCGGTGGAAAGCGTGCGGGCGCGATACGACTCTTACCTCGCGCTCGATGCCGCCAACCAGCGCCGCTACGCCGATGCGCTGAAATATGCCCGCCAGGCGACGCAGGCGCGCCGCGCGGAAATCGAAGCCGCCAAACAATCCAATGCGGCGCTGGGGGAGGGCATCGATCCCGTTCCGGTGAGCCAGGGCGAACTCGCCCATGCGCTGCGCATCGAATCCGAAATGGCCTTGCGGCTGGGCGATCTCGCGAGCGCCCAGGCCACCGCCGAAGAGGCGCTGTGGATCGTCAGCGACGAACCCGGCCTGCCGCTGTGGTGGCGCGCCGACACGATTGCGCTTCTGGGCGAAATCAACGAACGCCGGGGCCGTGTCGTCGCCGCCGAGAAAGACATGCGCGATGCGCGCGATCTCAATCTGAAGCTTTTCGGCGAAACCGCGCCGACCGCGTTTTCCGATCTGCAACTGGGCGCATTCTATTGCCGCCAGCAACTCTATACCGCCGCCCTTGAGGCCTATCACAAGGCCATCGCCGTCGCCGCGCGCGATTCCGTTGCCCGCGGCGAACTCAGCACCGACGACATCGTGCAGTATGCGACGGCAGAACTGGCAAGCGGCGATCCCGCCACGCGCGACGCAAAGATCTTCGCCGCAAGCCAGCTCGTGAACACCAGCGTCGCGGACCGCACCATCGCGCGCGTCGCCGCCCGTCAGGCCGCCGGAAACGATGCGCTCTCCGCCCTCATCGTGCAGGCACAATCGGCCGAACACCGCCGCGATCTCGCGCGCATGCAACTCGCCACCGAATACACCAAGCCCGACAGCGAACGGAATCCGGAACGCGAACAAGGGCTGGCGAACGACATCAAACAGGCATCGGCAGAGGCTGACGGCCTGATGGAGAAGGTCCGCCAGAGTTTCCCGGATTATGCAAAGCTCGCCGATCCCGGTGCCGCCGACCTCGCCGCCGTGCAGGCGCAGCTCGCGCAGAACGAAGCGCTCATCTCCTTCGTGTTCGGCCAGACCGATGGTTACGCCCTTGTCGTGCGCCGCAGCGGCTTCGATGCCGTCAAACTCGCCATCGGCAAGGAACAACTGGCCGACGACGTTTCCGATCTTCGCAGCGCGCTGATACCCGCCGCGGGTCACCTTCCCGAATTCAGCCTGAAGAATTCCTACACGCTCTATCAGTCTTTGATTGGCCCGCTCGAAAGCAAACTCGAAGGCGTCGATCACCTCGTCGTGGTGCCGAGCGCCTCGTTGTCCAGCCTGCCCTTGGCGTTGCTGGTGACCGAAACTCCCGCGAACCAGGATTATCAATCCGCTGCATGGCTCGTAAAACGCTATGCGGTAAGCAACGTGCCGTCGCCGCGTTCCTTCCTCACGTTGACGAGCGAAACGCACCGCCCAACCGTGCTTCGCTCCTTCCTCGGCATCGGCGCGCCCGATTTCAAAGGAACGGCGGGCCCGGATGGCGACAAGGCGCTGGCGGCGCTCAACGCTTCCTGCCGCGACGCGGGCCCTGCTTCCGCCGATCTGTTGCGCGCTTTGCCGCCGCTTCCGGGCACCGCCCATGAAGTGCAAACGGTGGGCGCGAAACTCGCGGGCAACAACGCAGACGTTCTCATCGGCGTGCAGGCGACCGAAAGCCGCTTCCGCGCTCAGCCGCTCGACCAGTTCTCGGTGATCTATTTCGCGACCCACGGCGTTCTGCCGGGCGAACTTCATTGCGAAAGCGAGCCCGCGCTGGCACTTTCCCCGCCGCAAACGCAGGCAACCGCGACAGCGGATGACGGAATGCTCCAGGCCAGCGAAATCGCGCAGCTCAAACTCAACGCCGATCTCGTGGTGCTGTCCGCCTGCAACACCGCGGAATCCGGCGATACGCTCGGCGGCGGCGCCTTGCAGGGCCTTTCGGATGCGTTCTTCGCGGCGGGCGCGCGCTCGGTTCTCGCGAGCCACTGGGAAGTACCGTCGAACGCCACCGAAACATTGATGATCGGTCTGTTCGATGCGTCGAACGCCGCCGATCTGGCGCAAGGGTTAAGGCGATCGCAGCTTCATCTGATCGCGCAGGCTTCCACCGCCCATCCTTTCTATTGGGCGGCGTTCACGATTATCGGAGATGACAGGAGCGCCGGACAAAACGCGTCCGTCGCACAAAATGCGGGGCAGCCATGACCATGAAACGACTAGTACTTGGCATTGTGTTTCTACTTGGGCCAATTACCACGGCATCGGCGGCGACCTATGTCGTCGCCGAAGCGCGGGGCATCGCTGTAGCCGTGGGCAGCATCATCGACTCGTCCAAGACGCTGGACCTGAAACAGGGCCAGCATCTGGTGCTGATTTCCTCCAGCGGGGAAACGGTGAAACTCGATGGGCCCTACCATCGCGCACCCACCGCCGAACACGGCGTCGAACTCGCCACCGCCTTCAGCGGTTTGTTGACGGAGCGCAAGGCCCGCACCTCGGAAATCGGTACCACGCGCGGCACATCGCCCAAGCCCGATCTGCCGAAGCCCTGGCTGATCGATGCCAGCGGTCCGGGTACCGCATGTTTGAAGCAGGACGGCACACCGGTTCTCTGGCGGCCCGATGACAAACAGGCCGCCGATGTCGTCATCACGCCGACCGACCGAAGCTGGAAGGCCGAAGCCAAATGGGCGGCGGGCGAAAGCAACCTGAAGCTCAAGCCCGACATGGGCGTGCATGGCGATGCGTCCTATTTCATCGCGATCAACGGTTCGGAATCCGCGGTCAGCATCGCCTCGGTTCCCACCGTGCTCAGTTCGGACAAGATGCGCGCCGCATGGATGATCCAGAAGGGTTGCGATCGTCAGGCAGAGGCGTTGTTGCGTAACATCCAATGAATGCAGCCAGTACGCCGCGCGCGGCCAAACCCGCGCGCGGCAAAAAGATTGCGTCAACGCTTACGCTTGCGGCTGTCGCCTTGCTGTCGGCAGTCGTTTCGTTTTTTGCAGTGGATCGTCTCGGCGTCCTGACCAATCTCGATCTCTTCATTCAAGATTGGGAAATTTCCACCCTGTTGCCACGCCAGCCGGTGCATGACGACATTGTCGTACTCGCAGTCACGGAAAACACGCTCAGGCAATTCACCTATCGCTCGCCGCTCGACCGCGCCTTCCTCAGCAATGTCCTGCAACGGGTCGCGGCGGGAAAACCCAAAGCCATCGGCCTCGATTTCCTTTTCGATCAGCCCACCGAACCTGCGAAAGATGCAGAACTGAAGGCGACACTCGCCAATCTGAAAGCGCCACTGGCGGTCGCCTATACCACCGAACCGTCCATCGTCACCGCCGAACAGCTCGCCTATCTCCGCTCCTTCGTTCCCGCGTCGCGCCGCGCGATGGCCAATGTCAGCAAGGATCAGTTGGGCACGGCGCGTCTCGTCTTTCCCGGCGCGAACGACATTAATGGCACCTATGTGGCCGGCCTCGACCGCACGCTGGCGTCTTACGCCGGTGTGAAAACACCGCCTGTCGCCCAAAAGATCGTCTGGACGCGCCCGCCGGAGGGCGTGAAATACGCCTTCCCGGAATTTGAAGCTCAAGTGGCCGCGCTTTTCCCACCGCAGCTTTTTACGAACAAGATCGTGCTGATCGGATCCGATGAAAGCCTGGTCGATCGTCACCGCACGCCGTTCACCTTCGTTTCGGATACGGCCACCTTGCCGGGTGTCATGCTTCATGCGTACGGCGTGGCAACGCTGCTCCATCCACAGCTATCGCCCTATACGGGCTGGCAGTTCAATTTGCTCATCGCACTGGTATTGTCGGCCATCGGCGCGGTTCTCGGCGTGTTGAACTTCAATATTGCCGCGCGCATCGCCGTCGCCGCTCTGGTGCTCGGCATCTTCTGGCTTGGCGCGGTCGAACTTGCCATCAATCGCAACACCATTATGGGCCTGCTCGCGCCGTCGCTCGCCATGATCGCCAGTTTCTCGATCATGGATTCGCTCAGCGGCCGCGATGCCCGCAAGCAGCGCCAGTTCATCCAGGGCGCGTTCTCGCGCTACGTCTCGCCCAAGGTCGTGGAAGCCCTGATCGCCGATCCTTCGCGCATGTCGCTGGAAGGCGAGCGCCGCGAGATGACCTATCTCTTCACCGATGTGGCGAACTTCACCACCATGTCGGAAGGCATCGATTCCAAAGAATTGGCGCCCATGATCAACGCCTATTTCGAAGGCGTAACCTCCATCGTGCTGCGCCACGAAGGCATGGTCGACAAATTCATCGGCGATGCGGTGTTCGCCATCTTCAACGCGCCCGTGGATATTCCCGGCCACGCGGAAAAAGCCGTGCGCTGCGCCCTCGAGATCGACCATTTCTGCGAAGATTTCCGCAAGAAGCAGAATGCGGCGGGCATCGACCTCGGCCTCACCCGCGTCGGCGTCCACACCGGCGTGGCGGTGATCGGCAATTTCGGCTCGACCTCGCGCTTCAACTACACGGCACAAGGCGATGCGGTGAACGTCGCCGCCCGGCTGGAAGGGCTGAACAAGCAGTTGGGCACGCGTGTCTGCGTCAGCGGCAGCGCCAAGGCCCAGTGCACCACCGTCGCCTTCCGGCCCATCGCCTCCGTCGTCCTCAAGGGCAAGGGTCTGCCGGTGGAGGTGTGGGAGCCGCTGGCCGACGGCGCCATCGCGGAAGGGCGGCTTCGCCGCTATGAGGCCGCCTTCACCAGATTGCACGATGCGCCGGACGAAGCGCTTGCGCTGTTCGAGGAGTTGGATCAGGAATTGCCGGGGGATCCTTGCGTGCGCTTCCATCTGCGCCGCCTCAAGAAGGGTCTGAAGGGCGCCGATCTCGTGATGACGGAGAAATAATGCTCATTACCGCCTTCGTCACGGCTCTTCTGCTTATCATCCGGTTCTTCGGCGAGCCGGTCATCCGGCACTACACGCCGGAGCATGTCGACCGTATCGAACATTTCGTCACCATCGGGCTGATCGTCTGCATCGCCGTCTTCATCGACCGGCTGGGCCGCCGGTTCTATTGGGAAGGTCACGTCAAGCGCCGCCGCGGCCGCGAAACTCCCAAACTGCTGCAGGACCTGGTGACGATCCTCATCGTCGCCATGAGCGTGGCCGTCGGCCTGTGGTGGCAGGAAGGCCTGACGCTCACGGGCATTGCCGCCACCAGCATCGGCGTCGCCGCCGCCATCGGCGTTGCGTTGCAGCCGGACATTCAGGACGTGTTCTCCGGCCTCGCCATGAATTACGAGGACACCTGCGCCATCGGCGATTGGATAACGATCCAGTTGCCGGATCAGGAGCCTGTGAGCGGCCGGGTGAGCGGGCTTAGCTGGCGCAGCGCGTTCATCACGATGGAAGACGGTTCGCGGGGCAGCATTCCCAATCACATTTTCACATCGAACCCGGTCGTCAATCACAGCCGTCCGCGCGGCGCCAAGCAGATTGAAGTGAAGGTGCCGGTGGATGTCCGGGTTCCGTCGGAACGCGTGCGCGAGATGCTGTTGGGCGAAGCCTTCAAGGCTGTCCGTTCCCCGGGGTTGTCGCGCCAGCCCCCGCCGGAAGTTCTGCTGACGGAAATCAATTCCGATGCCGGCATATATGCGGTGCGCTTCTGGTACGACCCGGACCGGATCATGCCGATCCCCGCAAGGTCGGTCATGCTGTTCTCCCTGCAGAAGGTTCTGCTGCAGCACGAATTGCCGCTGCCGGTGACGCAGATCGAACTGACGCCGCCGCCCGAACTGGCGCGCATCAATGGCGCGATGACGGTTCGCGAGGCGCTTTCGCATGTGGGATTGTTCCGCACGACGCTCAACAACGAACAGCTCGATGCGCTGGCGGGAAACTGCAACCGCGTGGAATTTGCGCGCAATGACGTGCTGATGCGCCAGGGAGATCCGGCGGAATCGATGTACCTTCTGCTGGAAGGCGCCACCAGCATCACCATCAATACCGAGGCTTTGGGCCCGCACGAAGTCGCCGTCAGCGCTGCGGGCGATGTGGTCGGCGAAATGTCTCTGATGACGGGCGCACCGCGAACGGCCACCGCAACCGCGCTCACCCGGCTCAGCACGCTGAAGATCGACAAGCGGGCGATTGAAGAACTATTGAAGGCGTCGCCGAGCCTGTTCGAACAGTTCAGCCGTTTCCTGGCGCAGCGCCAGTTGGAAAACGCCGCCGCCGCGAATACCAAACAGACGGTTCAGGAAGTGGAAAGCGATATTCTTGCCAAGATGATGTCGTTCTTCTCGCGAGCATTCCGCGCCCGGCAATCATAGCCAGTAAAGAACCGCCGCCGTCATCGCGATATAAGTCAGCTGATGGATAAGCTGATCGGTGCCGAAGATCACCCAATAGAGCGTGTTCTGGTCGTTCAGCCGCAAATGCCGGTCCAGTTTCACTTTCGCCCAGTCGGTATGATAGTGAAACACGAATTCGAACACCGGCAGCGCGATCAGCGGCAGCGGCGAACGCGTCAGGATCAGCAACGCAGGTATCGAACCGATGGCGTGCAGCCCTGCGTGAACGATACCAGCGGGGTGCAGATAGGTGCCCTTGTTGCGCACCTGCTCGGACGTCTGCAAAACGAAATCGCACAGGAAATGCTTGATCTGAAAGACCAGCATTGCCAGCAAGATGGATAACACGGCGTTCCCCAGAGCTAACGGTTGTAATTATGAAATGCTGCTTCGCAATAAAATAACGTTATCACGATCAGCCCACAAAAGAAGCGACGTTGATGTGATTTTCATCACTTGAAAACCGGGTCAGGCTCGCCACAACTCGCCCTCCAACTCGTTCAGCTCCCACAACTCCCTGCGGCTGAAATGCAGGTGCCGGCGGATGGTCATCAGCGCCGTCCGCCCGATGCGCCGCTCCAGCGCGTGCATCTCGGCAAACCGCTGGACGTCCTGCCGCGTCACGGGGACCGCCTCGCCGCTTTCCCGCGCCAGCGAAATCTTTTCAGACCGCAGCACCAACTCGGTGTGCAGCCGCATATAGGCGAACATGTCGGCGAGCTTGTTCTGCCCGAACTTGCGGGCCAGCGACAGGAACAGCCGCCCGCCTTCCTCATGCTGAAATTCGCCGCTCTCGATCTTCTCCAGGAGCTGCAGATGGCTTTCGTAGTCGGACAACAGCCAGTCGTGAACTGCGTGTTCGCTGCGGGTGAAGATCAGGATGAGCGACAGCGGACAAACCACCAGCAGGAACGCGGTGGCGATCAGCGGCCACGCTCCCAGAAGGTTGAACACGCAATGCAGCAAAGCCGCCGCGAACAGCGCCGGCATATAGGCAAGCACGATAGGCCGCACATTGCGTTCGATCTGGGCCTGCACAACCATCGCGAACAATGCGGTTGCGCCGCTGTGCATGACGGCGGTGCCGAACCCGCGGATGACCCATACACCCATGTTTGCCTGCGGAAATGCGTAGAGCAGGTAGATGTTCTCCACCAGCGCAAAACCGGCGCCCACCGCGAAGCCCATGATCGCGGCGTCGATCATGAAGCCGATGCGGTTGCGCGTGAACAGATAGATCAGCGCCAGCGCCTTCAGCGTCTCTTCCACCGGCGGCGCCACGAACCAGCTGTAGTGAGCGAAGTCGAGGCCCAGCTTGTCGATCAGGACCGCGTTGACCCCCAGGCTCGCCAGGCAGAGCAGGGCGCCCGCCGTGATCGTCAGCGTCACTTCCCGGAAGCTGACGAGATCGTAGCTGTCGAGATAGAGCAGCGTCCCGAACAGCGCGAGCACCGGCACCAGCGCAGTCGGGGCTTGCATGAGAAGGTGCTGTGTCATGTCCTGGTCGCACTGCGGTGGGGCGCCGGAGACCCGACGTACTACAGGATCTTCAGCGACGCGAGAATTTCATGGCGGGATTCGCGGCCGCCGCCAAAGCCTTTCGCATAACCTATCGAAAACGTCATGGGCAGGCGCACGGCGACCGTGAAGTTGAAGTCCAGCTGCCCGCCCACCGACTCGGTGTGCTGGCTGTCGCCGGCGCCGGGGTTGGAGGCCAGTATTCCGGCAAAAACCGCAGGCCGCACCGAACTCAGATAGAGCGCCGGCGAGCCCAGATTGCTGAACCGGACGGGCGGCAAATTCCATTCGGCCACCGAGCGGATGAAGTCGCGCGCCTCCAGCGCATCGATGCCGAAACCGGGGAAGCTCTGATATTCGCGGTACCGCTTCACCGAACGGTCATCGACATAATTGTTGCCGAACGAACCGAAATAAAAATCTCTGAGCGAACTCTCCCGGTCGCCGCTGCCCGCGCCCGCAGCGGTGTAAAGCCAGGCCGAGGAATGTTTCCACGGCAACATGAACCCGAAATCGAAGGTCGCCAGTATCTTCGGAAAGAACTCGCCGCGCTGATAGTCGCCAAGGAAGGAAACGCTCGTCTGATACCCTTCCTCGTGATCCACCGAGCCCAGCGACCCCGCGAGATTGGTGTAGGCAAGCCCGATTTCCGTCGACGCCAGGCTGCCCGCGCCCGCGCTGACATTCTGCTCGCCGGGCAATGTGTCGAGCCCCGAATAAAGCCCCACATCCGCGCTGAACGAAAGCTGGCGCGGCGGATCGTAGATCAAGATGTCCTTGTAACCGCCGACAAGCGAATCCCCCTTGCGGCTGCGCTCCACCGGCCCGAACAGGTCATAGAAATCCGCGCCGTTGTGCTTGTAGGTGACGTGCCAATAAAGCGTATGGAACGAGATATCGGCATGAAACGGCTCGCCGGACTTCAGATCGCCCGCCGGAGAATAGGAGACGTTTGCCGAAAGCTGGTCGTACTGCATCGGATCTTCGAACAGCACATACCAGCCGAGTGCGGCGTGGCTCTTATAGCCTGCGATCATCGGATAGGTGGCGCTCAGCCGCATCTCGTCCATCGGCAGATATTCGCCGCGCCCCGTAATCATGGAATCGATCGGAATTTTCGATGGCGAACCCACCGCCCACGTCTTCACGATCGGATGGGTGTCGGCGACCTCGGTACCCAGGAGTTTCACCGTGCCAAGATCGTCGAGCGGTTTGGGATCGATCCGCACCGGCAGGAAGCCGTGGCCGGAATATTCATAGACGATCAGCGAACCGTCTTTCATCGGCACCGGCTCGAAAAAACCGGTCGTCGCATTGCTGACCGCATCGAACTTGCCCGTCGCGAGGTCGAGACGGTAGACGTTGGAGACGCCGGTATAATAGGCGGTCGCATAGAGATATTTCCCGTCTGGCGAGAACACGCCGTCTTCGGGAATGGAGCTGCCCAGTTTCAGCGTCGCGATTTCGTTGAGTTGGCCGTTCAGCAGATCGGCGATGCGATAGACCGCTATCCGCTGATCGCCATTGATCTCGCCGACGGACGCCGACAACAATTTTCCGTCCGGCGAAATGTCCAGGTCGAACAGGCTGTGTCCATAGGCGAAGGTGATGATCTGGTTCCAGGTCGTGTGGTCCGGTCCTTCGCTGCGCACCAGCGTGTCCAGCCCGTTCAGATGGCGTATGCCCCAGATCGAATGATCCGCCTTGTTGACCACGATGTCGCCGACGCGGCCGTCATGGATCAGCATCTTGGTGTCGCCGCTCGCGATATCGACCTGCATCAGATCGCGATAGGCGTAATTGTCGGAGGTGTAATAGACCTTCTGCGCCTCGGCGTCATAGGCAAGCGACGTCACCTTGTAGAGCTTGGGGCCCTTGATGTCGGCCAGCGTGTGCACCTGGCCGTCTTTCAGCGACAGGCTTCCCACATGGGCGAACACGCCCGGATACCAGAATCCCCCGATCAGGCTGTTGGTCTTTGCGTCGTAGAAACTACGCGAGGCCGAGCCCAGCGCGTTCGCCGTCAGCTTCGTTGTCGGCGTCGGGGGATATTTCCGCAGCCGCTCTAGATTGGCGCGCTGGAATTTGTGTTCCCACACGATCCAGTCCTGCCAGGCGTCGTTCAGGTTCTTGCCGAAGACGCGCTTGAATTGCGTGGAGTAATAGGCATCGCTGTCTGGCCCGCGCTTCAGCCATGCGATGACTTTTTCCGGCGAATAGGTCAGCGCAAGATACGAAAAAAACCGCGTGCCGTAGAGATAGTCGTTGGCGCCGACCTGGAAATCGATCGTGTTGCCTTCCGATTGTTCGCCCAGGGGATCGTAGAATTTCGCGTCATCGCGCACCATCGCGCGGAACACCATCTCGTCATAGCCGCCTTGCGCGCGTCCGAGCCCGCCGCCCATCCATGTTTCCATGAACACCGCGCTGCCTTCGAGATACCATCGCGGGACGGTGGCGCGCGGTACCGCAAGGTAATTGTAGAGGATCGTTTCGGGATGGTCGGTCGTCGGTAGCGGCTTGCCGTGAAACAGCGACCGCCACCACGCATCGTCGTCGTTGTAAACGTCCATCGTCGCGACATGGACGAGTTCGTGGTTCATCAGCGTGAAGAATCGCTCGCCCGGCGTGAAGGTCTCGAAGGTCACGCTGATCGGCGCCACATCGACGAACAGCGCATTGTTCGGGGTCGCGCGCACCACTGCCTGGCCGTCATCCGACAGATCGCGCAATTCCACGGTCGGACGGTCCCATGGCGTCCAGTCGAACCGCTTGCGCTGGGCCGCGAACGAATTCTCGTAAGCCTGCGCGACATAGGGCGTGAGATAGGTCTGCAGCGGATCGTAGTAGAGCAGCCTCAGATCCGGCGTGTCGATCTTGCTCAGGCCGACCGACTGGATGGATTCGGCGGATGCCTCAAACCCGGCAAGCAAAAACGCGGACGTCAAAAGAAGCGCGGCTTTGCGCATCCAAACCCCTCGACGGATCGCTCCGTCACTGCCCGTGCGTAACGTGCCAGCAAAGGCCACAAAAAAACAACCACCGTGCAGGGCGCACGGTGGTTGTCGTTGGATGGATGAACCGATTATTGCGCGCGCATTGCCGCGTTCTGGGAGGCGGCGTGCGAAGCCGCATCGGCAGCCGCCTGAGCCGCCGCCTGCGAAGAAGCGCGGGAAGCAGCGTCGGCTGCGTTATGCGCCGCAGCCTGTGCGGATGCACGGGAAGCCGCCATGACAGCCGAGTGGGCGGCAGCCTGAGCAGCCGCAGCTGACGCTGCCTGCGCCGCTGCATGAGAGGCGGCGGTCGAAGCAGCACGGGAAGCGGCCTGAGCGGCACTATGCGCCGCGGCGGCAGCCGAGGCTTGCGAAGCAGCCTGGACCGAAGCCCTCGAAGCCGCGTCGGCCGCATGGGCGGCGGATTCGGCAGCGGCGTGCATCGCAGCCTGGGAAGCCCCGTGGGCCGCAGCATCGACCGCCATACGGGCGGCAGCCTGGGCCTTGGCAGCAGACGCTGCCTGGGCCGAAGCGTGGGAAGCCGCATCGGCAGCGGTGTGCATGGCGGCTTCCGCAGCGGCATGGGCGCTGGCAGCAGCCGTCGCCGCGGATGCCGCGTCAGCCGATGCTTTCGATGCCGCTTGGGCAGCCGCATGCGAAGCAGCCTGTGCCTCGGCGGCAGAAGCAGCCTGCGAGATAGCGCGCGATTGCGCTTCGGCTGCTGCGCGAGAGGCGGCATCCGAAGCGTTGTGGGCAGCAGCGGTCGCCGCGGCCTTCGCTTCAGCCTGCGCCTTGGACGCGGCGTCAGCCCTCATCGCGGCCTGCACGGCAGCGTGCGAGGCGGCATCCGCAGCGGAACGGGCCGCGGCCTGCGATTTGGCGGCGCTTTCAGCCTGTGAAGAAGCTCTCGACGCCGCATCCGCCGCCGCCTTGGAAGCAGCCACATAATGAGCCTGGGCGGTGGAGGACAAAGCGGCCTGTTCGGCAGCATGAGAAGCAGCCTGGGCAGAGGCTTTGGAGGCCGCATCGTTGGCGCTGTGCGCGGCCGCTTGAGCGGCGGTGCGTGCAGCGGCTTCCGCTTCGGCGGCGGAAGCAGCCTGCAAAACGGCGTGCGAGGCGGCATCGTTGGCTGCCCGGGCAGCGGCCTGCGAAGAACTATGCATAGCCGCTTCCGTCTCGGCGGCAGAAGCTGCATCGGCCGACGCGCGGGATGCTGCCTGTGAAGCCGTTTCGGAATCGCCCGAGAGTTCCTGGAAGGAGTCGGTCTGCATCATCATCGCTGTGCTGTTGTCGCCCAGCTTGACGTCGGAATCCGTCACCTGTTTTGCCTGATAGCGGTCGACGGGCACGATGGTGCCGGCCGTCGGGCCGTTCTTCGGCGGATAATACTGGCTGACGACGGCAACGCCGGCAGCGAGAACGATCGCGGATGCGCCGATAAGAAGCTTCCGCTTGGTCTGGTTAGGTTTGCTCATCTAAAAAAGCCCCCGTTTAGGTTGAGGGGAAGATGGGACTGCAAGCCCCTAGGGTCAATGCAATCGATCACACCAAATTCACATTCTTCTAACCATATTTCGGGACCGCCCGATTGCGGGCAAAATGCTGAGAAAACAGGCGGTTGGGCGTATTTTTCATGCTGCCGAAAACGGGCGGGCGCAACAAACTTATAATTCGAACGAACTAGTGAAAAATCGCTTCCGGGCCTATTTGAGCATGCTAATTTTTTGTCCAGACGGGGGTTTCTGGTAGAGAAATCGCCATCTGCGTTCGATCTGCGAACGATAACAATGGGCTATGGTGATTCCGCATGATTTTGCGGTGGCGTCCTCAAGCCTTGGGGCCTTGATTTCATGGACGCTGCGAAGACCGAGCAAGCCGACCGTATGGATCCGCGATCTTCCAAGATCGTCGAGACGTTGGGCAAGAACGCCGTTCTGGGCGTGCTCTCGCTCGGCAGCCGCCAGGTTCTTGCGCGCAACGGTTCGCCGGTGGAATTGCCGCGGGGCGTGGAGCTGTTTCGCCGTGGCGACACATCCGATGCCGCGTACGCGATTCTCTCCGGCGAAATCGAAGTCAGCCTGCCGGGGCTCGATGGCCGCGATGTCTGGATCGCGCGGCTTGGCGCCGGCACGGTGGTTGGCGAAATGGGTTCGCTCGACGGTTCGCCGCGTTCGGCCGATGCGCGCGCCACCCGCAAATGCGAGCTTTGGAAGATCAGCCGCACGCTTATTATGGAAGCGCTGCACAACGAACCAAGTGCAGCACTTGCACTCTTGGAGGTCCTTGTTCGCCGTCTGCGGGACACCGATGCACTGGTGGAGCGCAATTCTTCGATGAGCCTGGGCAAGCGGCTGGCGCGGCTGCTGCTCGATGAATCCACCAAGGGGCGGATCATCTACAACCAGGCCGAACTCGCGCATCTGATCGGTGCCACGCGTGAGGCGGTCAACCGCAAGCTGTCGAGCTGGCGCAAATCGAACTGGATCGAGATCACGCCCACCGGCCTGCATGTGCGCGACCGGGCGGCTTTGCTGGTTTTGTGCAAGCGCGTTGTGGATTCCTGACCCGGCGTTGACGCCTCAAGTCAGGGTATCTACATCAAAGACAACGACATCCCCGAACTGTGAGGAAACCCCATGGCTGAAGCATATATTATCGACGCCTGCCGCACGCCGCGCGGCATCGGCAAGGTCGGAAAAGGCGCGCTCGCCGACATCCATCCGCAACAACTGGCAGCCTCCGTGCTGTCGGCGATGGCCAAGCGCAACGACATCAAGACCGCAGAAGTCGACGACATCATCTGGGGAACCTCTTCCCAGCGCGGCAAGCAGGGCGGCGATCTCGGCCGCATGGCCGCACTCGATGCCGGTTACGACATCAAGGCAAGCGGCGTCACGCTCGACCGTTTCTGCGGTTCGGGCATCACCACCGTCAATCTCGCCGCAGCACAGATCATGTCCGGCATGGAAGATCTCGTCATCGCGGGCGGAACCGAGATGATGAGCTACACCGCATCGTCCGCCGATCCCAAAGCGCCGCCGATGATGGACAGCGGAAACCTGCATCTGCGCGCGCTGCATCCGCAATCCCATCAGGGCGTGTGCGCCGATGCGATTGCGACGCTCGAAGGCATCAGCCGCCAGGCGACCGACGAACTCGCGCTCGTCAGCCAGCAACGCGCCGACGCGGCGATCAAGGGCGGTCACTTCAAGAAGAGCCTCGTGCCCGTCTATCGCGAAGACGGAACGCTCGCGCTCGATCACGAAGAATTCCCGCGCCCGCAAACGACGCTGGAAGGACTGTCTGCATTGAAACCGTCCTTCGCCGCGATGGCGGAATTTCCGCTGGACGAGAAGGGCACGACTTATGGCGGCTTGATCCGTCAGGTCTATCCCGATCTGAAGTTCAACCACGTCCACCATGCCGGCAATTCGTCCGGCGTCGTCGATGGTGCCGCCGCCGTTCTTCTCGCGTCGGAAAAATACGCGAAGAAAAACGGCTGGAAGCCGCGCGCCCGCATCGTCGCCACCGCCAATATGGGCGACAGCCCCACGCTGATGCTCAATGCGCCGGTTCCCGCCGCGCGCAAGGTGCTGGAAAAGGCCGGCCTCACGCTCGACGACATCGACCTGTTCGAGATCAACGAGGCCTTCGCCGTGGTCGCGGAAAAATTCATCCGCGATCTCAAGCTCGACCGCGACAAGGTGAATGTGAACGGCGGCGCGATGGCGCTCGGCCACCCCATCGGCGCGACCGGCTCCATCCTCATCGGCACGATCCTAGACGAGCTGGAACGGCGGGACCTGAAGCGCGGCCTCGTCACCATGTGCGCCGCGGGCGGCATGGCGCCTGCCATCATCGTGGAGCGCGTCTGAGCCGCTCTGACAGGGTAAACAAGGCGTTAACGGTTCTCGAACTTTCGTTTGAGACGCGCAATTTTATTTGTTAATTTTCGGTTTACGCGGAGGGGGCCGGTCCCCCTCCCGGAACCGAGGATCGACATGACCTTCCACAGCGCCATCGGCCGCTCGCTCGACATCGCCGACGTGAACCATTTCTGGAAGTTCGGCTATGTGAAGCTGCGCGGCTTCCTCTACGACCACGAGCTGGATGACCTGCGCGACGCAATGGACGACGCGCTCTCCACCTTCGAGGCGAGCCCCAATTTCTACAACGTCACCGCCATCGGCGACTCCATCTGGGGCAGCGACCAACAGATCGACGGCGCGAGTTCCACGCAGCACGACGTGAACGCGCTGGGTTCCTTCATGCGCGAATCCGGTTATCCGCGTCTGCTCGACAAACCGAAGAATTCCATCCAGCGCGGGCGCTTTCTGGTGGACACCAGCGTGTGGCGCCGCGAACCGCGGCTCGCGGGCCTCGCACTCGAAGGCTCCATTCCCGCAGCGGCGGCCACATTGCTCGGCGTCAATCGCACGCGCTTCTTCGACGACCAGCTGTTCGTGAAGGAAGGCGGCGCGGTGGACAAGGCCGCGTTCCACCAGGATCTGTCGTATTTCCATCTCGACGGCGAAATGGGTTGCGTCGCGTGGATCCCGCTCGACAGCGTGCGCCGCGGCGGCGGCTGCATGGGCTACGTTCCCGGCTCGCATCGCTGGGGCAAGACCTACAATCCCAACGTGTTCGTCAGCGAAATGCCGTCGCCCGGCAGCATGAGCGACAACATGCCCTCCATCAACGCCGATCCGGAGAAATACAACGTCCGCTACATCGAGGCGGAACCCGGCGACGTCGTCATCCATCATTTCCAGACGATCCACGGCTCGGAAGGCAACACCTCGGGCCGCATGCGCCGCGCGTTTTCGCTGCGTTACTGCGATGCCGATATGCGCTACAAGATCCGTCCCGGTGCGCCGTTCCAACCGATGCACCGGCAGGATTCAGTGGACGGCGATATGCTGGACGACAGCATCCATCCCGTCGTCTGGAGCGCGGTCTAGGCAACACGCCGTTTGGCGTGCAGGGGGGAGCCATGAACAGGGCCGACGACGGCGCGATGATCGCCGCAACCGAAACCGCCAGAACCAATCCGTTGCTGCCGCCGGAGCGTCTGCCGCGCGATGCCAAATCGGCCATCGAACTTTTCGTTTCGCACAGCAGCCCGCAAATCATCGCGCTCGCCGTTCTCGCCGCCGCCGCCGCGCGCCTCTGGATCGGCCATTTCACCTGGATCGATGCGGTCGTCGCGCTCGCGGCATGGCTCTATTTCCCGGTCAACGAATGGCTGATCCACGTCTTCATGCTGCACTATCGCCCGCGCAAGATCTTCGGGCGCACCATCGACTTCCATCTGCCGAAGACGCATCGCTGGCACCACGCTGAACCCTGGAACATGGAATGGATCTTCATCCCGCGCCATGTCCACCGCCTGGTGTTTCCGTTGATCGCGCTAATCGTGTTCTTCTCCGGCACATGGCGTGGGCCGGTGCTCAGCTATTTCACCGTCTACCTTCTCTTGGGCTTGCACTATGAATGGGTGCACTATCTCGCGCACATTCCCTGGTGCCCGGACATCGCCTATTACAAGCGCCGCGTGCGCGAACATCGCTGGCATCATTTCCGCAACGAGAATTACTGGTGGGGTGTTTCGATGGGTTCGGGCGACCGCATTTTCCGTACCGCGCCGGCGGTCGAAGACACCGGCCGCACCGGCACCGCCACAACGCTCGGCAAAACCTAGCGCGTCAGCATTTCGGTGAGATTGGCTTCGACCGCCGGCCATTCGTCCGCGATGATCGAATAGCGCGCGGAGTTGCGCACGATGCCGTCCCGCCCCGGCCGGTCCGCGCGGCGGATGCCTTCGAGCTTGGCACCGAGCCTTGCAATCGCGTTGCGCGAGCGCGTGTTGCGTTCGTCCGTCTCGAAATGCACGCGATGAACCTTCCACTCGTCGAACGCATGGCGCAGCATCAAAAGTTTGGCTTCGGTGTTGCAGCGCGTGCGTTGCGCGGAGTGCGAAAGCC
>DATKJT010000052.1:0-22332 GCA_035543495.1 Rhizomicrobium sp.
GGGGATCGTGAAGCTTCCCGAAGGCACCGAGATGGTGATGCCGGGGGACAACGTGTCGGTCGAAGTCGAACTGATCGTGCCGATCGCGATGGAAGAGAAGCTGCGCTTCGCCATCCGCGAAGGCGGCAGAACCGTCGGCGCCGGCGTCGTCGCAAAGATATTGAAGTAAGGCGTGAACACAGGAGTGTAGCTCAGTTGGTAGAGCGGCGGTCTCCAAAACCGTAGGCCGGGGGTTCGAGTCCCTCCACTCCTGCCAATTGAAACGAGTAGCGAAAGAAACGAATGGCCGACGCGAAGAAAACAGCGACAGCGGATACGGGCAAGGATTTGCCCGCGCCGCCGCGCGCCAAAAGCGGCGGGATCATCCAATTCTTCCGCGAAGTGCGCCGCGAATTCGACAAGGTCACCTGGCCGACCTGGAAGGAGACCTATCTCACCACGATCATGGTTTTCATCATGGTCGGGCTGATGATGCTGTTTTTCTTTGTGGTAGACGCCGCTTTGAACCTCGGCGTTCGCTGGTTGTTGGGCGTTTCAGGCTAACGGAATCGGAAAGATGAGCGAAGCAGGAACCGCAACGAAGACTTCCAACGCCAATGCGCGTTGGTACATCGTGCACACCTACTCGAACTTCGAGAAGAAGGTGGCCGAGGAAATCCGCCGTCAGGCGAAGATCCAGGGCGTGGAAGACCTGATCGAAGAAGTGATGGTGCCGACCGAAGAAGTGGTCGAGGTGCGCCGCGGCCAGCGCGTGAATTCCGAACGCAAGTTCCTGCCGGGCTATGTGCTTGTTCGCGCGCAACTGACGGACGAGTGCTACCACCTCATCAAGAACGTGCCGAAGGTTACGGGGTTCCTGGGTCAGAACAACAAGCCCATGCCGCTGCGCCAGGGCGAAGTCGACCGGATCGTTACGCAGGTCCACGAAGGTCAGGAACATCCCAAGTCCACGATCACCTTCGAAATCGGCGAGCAGGTCAAAGTGGCCGATGGGCCGTTCGCGTCGTTCAACGGCGTCGTCGAAGAAGTGGACGAGCAGCGTTCGCGCTTGAAGGTGGCGGTGTCCATCTTTGGCCGCGCAACGCCGGTGGAACTGGAATACACGCAGGTCGAAAAGGTCTGACCTGCAAAACCGCGGGAGGGGCAGCCAGCTCCGCTTGCACCGCAAACCGCTAAGGAGGCGGATCGAAAGTGGCAAAGAAGATTACCGGTTACGTGAAATTACAGGTGCCTGCGGGCGCCGCCAACCCGTCGCCGCCGATTGGCCCGGCGCTGGGTCAGCGCGGCCTGAACATCATGGAGTTCTGCAAGGCGTTCAACGCCAAGACGCAGGACCAGGAAAAGGGCATGCCGATTCCCGTAACGATCACAGTGTTTTCCGATAAGTCCTTCACCTTCGAAATGAAGACGCCGCCGGCGTCCTACTTCATCAAGAAGGCCGCGAAGGTCGACGGTGGCTCCAAGGCTCCCGGCCGTGACGTGCGCGGTTCGGTGACCAAGGCCCAGGTGCGCCAGATCGCCGAAGCGAAGATGAAGGACCTGAATGCGAACGATGTCGAAATGGCGATGCGCATGATCGAAGGATCGGCGCGTTCCATGGGCATCCAGGTGCGGGAGTAAGAGCCATGGCGAAACTCTCCAAGCGTTTCAAGAAAGCCGGCGAAGGTGTTGACGTCACGAAGCAATACTCCGTCGAAGAGGCGGTGAAGCTGGTCAAGGCGCGCGCCACCGCGAAGTTCGACGAAACCATCGAACTGTCGCTCAACCTCGGCGTCGATCCGCGTCACGCCGATCAGATGGTGCGTGGCGTCGTCTCGCTGCCGAGCGGCACGGGCCGTTCGCTCCGTGTCGCCGTCTTCGCCAAAGGCCCCAAGGCCGATGAAGCGAAGAAGGCCGGTGCCGACATCGTGGGCGCCGAAGATCTGTTCGAGACCGTGAACAAGGGCGAAATCAATTTCGACCGCTGCATCGCGACGCCGGACATGATGGGCCTTGTCGGACGTCTCGGTAAGGTGCTCGGCCCGCGCGGCATGATGCCGAACCCGAAGGTCGGCACGGTGACGATGGATGTCACAACCGCGATCAAGGATGCCAAGGGCGGCGCTGTCGAATATCGCGTCGAAAAGGCGGGCATCGTGCAGGCCGGCGTCGGCAAGGCGAGCTTCACCGAAGACGCGATCGTGAAGAACGTTCGCGCTTTCGTGGAAAGCGTCATGAAGGCGAAGCCCGCAAGCGCCAAAGGCAACTACATGAAGAAGATTTCCATCAGCTCGACGATGGGCCCCGGCGTGAAAATCGCGCTCGGCAGCGTCGGTGCAGGTGGCGCGGAAGCGTAAGGAGTTTGCAGTTTCGGCGGACGATCGCCGAAGAACCTGTCCGAGACCGCCGGTGTCCCAAGGGACTTAATGTCCGGCGCAGACGGGGTGAAGAACCGGATTTGCGAAGGCGACTTCGCCATTTCGGGTTTGAACCCTGGGCAGGACTACCAGCACAGGGCGGTGCGCGGATCGTCACGCACGCCGGTTGAGATGGCCGAAGCAGCGATGTGGCTGGCCATCATAAGGAGAGCAAAGTGGAAAAAGCCAAGAAGGCGGAAGTCGTAAAAGACCTTGGCGGTCTTTTCGCCGAAGCCGGCTCTGTGGTTGTCGCCCACTACTCCGGCATGACGGTGGCCGAGATGGGCGTCCTGCGCGCGCGTATGCGTGCGGAAGGCGCTTCGTTCAAGGTTTCAAAGAACCGTCTGGCGGTACGTGCTCTGGAAGGAACGGCCATTGCGCCGATCGCACATCTTTTCAAAGGCCCCACCGGGATTGCCTACAGCAAAGACCCGATTGCGGCTTCGAGAGTGGCGGCGGCTTATGCCAAGGAAAACGACAAGCTCGTGATCCTGGGTGGCGTGGTCGGAACGACGGTTCTGGACGTCAATGGCGTGAAAGCCTTGGCGGAACTGCCGTCGCTCGATGCGTTGAGAGGCAAGATCGCGGGCCTGCTGCAAGCACCCGCGACCAAGCTGGCCGGCCTTATGGCCGCGCCCGGGGGCCAGTTGGCCCGCGTCATCGGCGCCTATTCCAAGAAGGAAGCCGCGTAACAGGCGATACCCGACTCAGCATTCAAACTCGAAACTCAAGGAACTGAAGAAATGTCGAAGATCGAAAAACTCGTTGAAGACCTGTCGGGCCTGACGGTGCTCGAAGCTGCCGACCTCGCGAAGCTTCTCGAAGAGAAGTGGGGCGTTTCGGCTGCCGCTCCCGTGGCCGTTGCTGCAGCCGGTCCGGCTGCTGGCGGCGCTGCTCCGGCGGCTGAGAAGACCGAATTCACGGTCGTCCTCACCGACGCGGGCGACAAGAAAATCAACGTCATCAAGGAAGTCCGTGCCATCACCGGCCTGGGCCTGAAGGAAGCCAAAGACCTCGTCGAAGGCGCCCCGAAGGAAGTCAAGGCCGATGTGAACAAGGACGAAGCGGCGAAGATCAAGAAGCAGCTCGAAGACGCAGGCGCGAAGGTCGAGCTGAAGTAAGGAGGCGTTGCGGGCTTGAAAAGCGCGCACGCGTACATATTTCGTTTACCCCACCCCCTCCTGGGCGACCCCGCCCCGGAGGGCGGTGGCTTTCGTCCTTGGGGAATCACTTCCCATGGGCGGGCCGGCGGCGGCACACATTACTAATAGGCGCGGGTAGAAGGACCACAGATGACTCTCTCGTTCACGGGACGCAAAAGGCTCCGCAAATACTTCGGCAAGATGGTCGAGGTGGCAGAAATGCCCAACCTCATCGAAGTCCAGAAGACTTCATACGACCAGTTCCTCCAGGTCGATAAGCCGGAAGGCGGCCGCCGGGATGAAGGCTTGCAGGCAGTCTTCTCGTCCGTGTTCCCGATTTCCGATTTCTCGGAGTCCTCGACGCTGGAATACGTCGACTATCACTTCGAAGATCCCAAATACGACGTCGAGGAATGCCAGCAGCGTTCCATGACCTACGCCGCGCCGCTGAAGGTGACGCTGCGCCTTATCGTGTTCGATGTGGACGAAGAAACCGGCGCCAAGTCGGTCAAGGACATCAAGGAACAGGATGTCTATATGGGCGACATCCCGTTCATGACCGAGAACGGCACCTTCATCGTCAACGGCACCGAGCGCGTGATCGTTTCCCAGATGCACCGTTCGCCGGGCGTCTTCTTCGACCACGACAAGGGCAAGACGCATTCGAGCGGCAAGTTGCTGTTCGCCGCGCGCGTCATTCCCTATCGCGGTTCGTGGCTCGACCTCGAATTTGACGCGAAGGACATCATGCATGTCCGTATCGACCGCCGCCGCAAGCTACCGGCGACGACGCTGCTCTACGCGCTCGGCCTGACGCAGGAAAACATCCTCGACGCCTTCTATTCCAAGATCCATTTCAAGCACACCAAGAGCGGCGGCTGGACGACGCCGGTCGAGCCCAATTGGATGCGCAACGCGAAAGCCGTTGGCACCTGGGTCAATGCCAAGACCGGCGAAGTGCTGGTCGAAGCGGGCCAGAAGATTTCCGTCCGCGGCCTGCGCAAGTGGCAGGAAGACGGCATCAAGCAGATTCAGGTCTCCGATGAAGAATTGATCGGCCGCTACTGCGCGCTCGACATGGTCAACCCGGAAACCGGCGAGATCTATGTCGAAGCCGGTGACGAACTGACCGCCGCAAACCTCGAAGTGCTCGCGGAAGCAGGGTTCCACGAAATCGACGTCATCAACGTCGATGGCATCACCATTGGTGCCTACCTCCGCAACACGATGGCCGCAGATAAGAACCACGGCCGCGAGTCCGCGCTAATCGATATCTATCGCGTCATGCGTCCCGGCGAGCCGCCGACGCTCGACACGGCGGAAACCCTGTTCGGCCAGTTGTTCTTCGACTCCGAGCGTTATGATCTTTCCGCTGTTGGTCGCGTGAAGATGAACATGCGCCTCAACCTCGATGCCGAAGACACTGTTCGCACGCTGCGCAAGGAAGACATCATCGCCATCGTCAAGGCGCTTGCGGACCTGCGCGATGGCCGCGGCGAAATCGACGACATCGACAATCTCGGCAATCGCCGCGTGCGTTCGGTGGGCGAGTTGATGGAGAATCAATTCCGCGTCGGCCTGCTGCGCATGGAACGCGCCATCAAGGAACGCATGAGCGCTGTCGATATCGACACGGTCATGCCGCACGATCTCATCAATGCGAAGCCTGTGGCTGCTGCGGTGCGTGAGTTCTTCGGCTCATCCCAGCTTTCGCAGTTCATGGACCAGACCAACCCGCTCTCGGAAGTCACCCACAAGCGTCGCATGTCGGCCCTTGGACCGGGTGGTCTCACCCGCGAACGCGCCGGCTTCGAAGTGCGCGACGTGCATCCAACGCATTACGGCCGCATCTGCCCGATCGAAACGCCGGAGGGCCCGAATATCGGCCTCATCAACTCGCTCGCGACCTACGCGCGCGTGAACAAGTATGGCTTCATCGAAAGCCCGTATCGCCGCGTGTCCAACAAGCACGTGACGGATGAGGTCGTGTATCTCTCGGCGATGGAAGAGGCGAAGTACACGATCGCTCAGGCGAACGCGACGCTCGATTCCAAGAACCGTATCACCGACGAACTGGTCTCCTGCCGCAAAGGCGGAAACTTCGTGATGACGACGCCCGACCAGGTGGAGTTCATCGACGTTTCGCCCAAGCAACTCGTGTCCGTGGCCGCGGCACTCGTGCCGTTCCTCGAGAACGACGACGCCAATCGCGCGCTCATGGGCTCGAACATGCAGCGTCAGGCTGTGCCGCTGCTTCAGCCGGAAGCGCCGCTCGTCGGCACCGGCCTGGAAGACGTGGTTGCGCGTGACTCCGGTTCGGCGATCGCCGCGCGCCGTTCGGGCGTGGTCGATCAGGTAGACGCCACCCGTATCGTGGTGCGCGCCACCGAAGAAACCGATCCGACCAAGCCGGGTATCGACATCTACCGCTTGAAGAAATTCCAGCGGTCGAACCAGTCCACCTGCATCACGCAGAAGCCGCTCGTGAAAGTTGGCGATGCGGTGCGCGCGGGCGACATCATTGCCGATGGTCCGTCCACGCAGTTGGGCGAACTCGCGCTCGGCAAGAACGCGCTCGTCGCGTTCATGCCGTGGAACGGTTACAACTTCGAGGACTCCATCCTCATTTCCGAACGCATCGTGCGCGATGACGTCTTCACCTCGATCCACATCGAGGAATTCGAGACGATGGCACGCGATACGAAACTCGGCCCTGAGGAAATCACGCGCGACATCCCGAATGTGGGCGAAGAGTCGCTCAAGAACCTCGACGAAGCCGGTATCGTTTACATCGGCGCCGAAGTGCAGGCGGGCGACATTCTGGTGGGCAAGGTGACGCCGAAGGGCGAAACCCCGATGACGCCGGAAGAAAAGCTCTTGCGCGCGATCTTCGGCGAAAAAGCCGCCGACGTTCGCGACACCTCGCTGCGCGTTCCGCCGGGCGTGCAGGGCACCATCGTCGAAGTGCGCGTCTTCAACCGCCACGGCGTCGACAAAGACCAGCGCGCCATGTCGATCGAGAAGGCCGAAGAAGAACGCCTCGGCAAGGACCGCGACGACGAACTCGCGATCCTGGAGCGCAACATCTTTGCGCGTCTGTCGGAAATCCTGCTCGGCAAGAACGTCGCCCACGGCCCGAAAGGCATGGCGCCGGACAGCAAGATCACGCAACAGGTGCTCGACACGATTGCCAAGCATCAGTGGTGGCAGATCGCGCTGCGCAACGAAAAGAGCCAGGGCGAAATCGAAGCGCTGAAGAAGCAGTACGATGAGTCCAAGTCGCGTCTCGACAAGCGTTTCGCCGACAAGGTCGAAAAGTTGCGTCGTGGCGACGAACTGGCCCCCGGCGTGATGAAGATGGTCAAGGTGTTCGTCGCGGTGAAGCGCAAGCTGCAACCGGGCGACAAGATGGCCGGCCGTCACGGCAACAAGGGCGTCATCAGCCGCATTCTGCCGATCGAAGACATGCCGCATTTGGAAGACGGCACGCAGGTCGACGTGGTGCTCAATCCGCTGGGCGTGCCGTCGCGCATGAACGTCGGGCAGATCCTCGAAACCCATCTGGGATGGGCGTGCGCGGGTCTTGGCAAACAGATCGGCGATACGCTCGACAAGGTGCGTCGCGACGGCAAGTACGACAACCTGCGCAAGACGCTGAAACACGTCTACGACAATGACGAACGCCTGGGCGAACTCGACGAACAAGGCCTTGTCGAATTGGGCGAGAACCTGCGCGCGGGCGTTCCCATCGCGACGCCGGTGTTCGACGGCGCGAAGGAAGCCGACATTGTCGAAATGCTCGGCGAAGCAGGCCTCACCTCGTCGGGTCAGGTCACGCTATATGACGGCCGCACGGGCGAGGCGTTCAAACGCCAGGTCACGGTGGGCTATATCTACATGCTCAAGCTGCACCATCTCGTTGACGACAAGATCCACGCGCGGTCCATCGGTCCGTACAGCCTCGTCACCCAGCAACCGCTGGGCGGCAAGGCGCAGTTCGGCGGACAGCGTTTCGGCGAAATGGAGGTGTGGGCGCTCGAAGCGTATGGCGCTGCATACACCTTGCAGGAAATCCTCACGGTGAAGTCCGACGACGTCGCGGGCCGCACCAAGGTCTACGAAGCAATCGTCCGTGGCGAAGACACGTTCGAAGCCGGTATCCCGGAATCGTTCAACGTCCTCGTCAAGGAAATGCGTTCGCTCGGCCTGAACGTGGAGCTGGTGAACGGTTAATGCCGGCTTCGCGCAACAAATTTTGTAATCGAAAGAGAGGCTCGTAATGAATCAAGAGCTGCTGAACGTCTTCAAGCCCCAGAACGAACAGCCCGTGTTCGATCGCATCAAGATCGCACTGGCATCGCCGGATCAGATCCTGCGCTGGAGCCACGGCGAAATCAAAAAGCCTGAAACGATCAACTACCGCACCTTCAAGCCGGAACGCGACGGCCTGTTCTGCGCCCGCATCTTCGGGCCGGTGAAGGATTACGAATGCTTGTGCGGCAAGTACAAGCGCATGAAGTACAAGGGCATCGTCTGCGAAAAGTGCGGCGTCGAAGTCACGGTGCAGAAGGTGCGCCGCGAACGCATGGGCCATATCGAACTGGCCTCTCCGGTCGCGCACATCTGGTTCCTGAAATCGCTGCCGAGCCGCATCGGCCTCATGCTCGACATGACGCTGAAGGATCTCGAGCGCGTCCTCTACTTCGAACAATACGTCGTCATCGAGCCGGGCCTGACGCCGCTCAAGGATCGCCAGCTCCTGACCGAAGACGAGTATTACAAGGCGCAGGACGACTACGGCGAAGACAGTTTCACCGCCATGATCGGCGCCGAAGCCATCCGCACGCTGCTTCAGGCGATCGACCTGACGAAGCTGCGCGACGATCTGCGCGCCGAGATCGCCACCTGCAACGGCGGCGAGAAGCCGAAGAAGCTCGTCAAGCGTCTGAAGGTCGTCGAAGCGTTCATCGATTCCGGCAATCGCCCGGAATGGATGATCCTCACCCAGGTTCCGGTCATTCCGCCGGAACTGCGTCCGCTCGTTCCGCTCGATGGCGGCCGCTTCGCGACGTCGGATTTGAACGATCTCTATCGCCGCGTCATCAACCGCAACAACCGCCTCAAGCGCCTGATCGAGCTCAAGGCGCCGGACATCATCGTGCGCAACGAAAAGCGCATGCTGCAGGAATCGGTCGACGCGCTGTTCGACAACGGCCGCCGTGGTCGCGTCATCACCGGCGCCAACAAGCGTCCGCTGAAGTCGCTGTCCGACATGCTCAAGGGCAAGCAGGGCCGGTTCCGCCAGAACCTGCTCGGCAAGCGCGTGGACTATTCGGGCCGTTCGGTGATCGTGGTCGGTCCCGAACTCAAGCTGCACCAGTGCGGTTTGCCGAAGAAGATGGCGCTCGAACTGTTCAAGCCGTTCATCTATGCGCGCCTGGAAGCGAAAGGCTTCTCGCAGACTGTTAAACAGTCCAAGAAGCTGGTGGAGAAGGAAAAGCCGGAAGTCTGGGATATCCTCGAAGAGGTCATCCGCGAACATCCGATCCTGCTCAACCGCGCGCCTACGCTGCACCGTCTGGGCATCCAGGCGTTCGAACCCGTGCTGATCGAAGGCAAGGCCATCCAGCTTCATCCGCTGGTCTGCACCGCCTTCAACGCGGACTTCGACGGCGACCAGATGGCCGTGCACGTTCCGCTGTCGCTTGAGGCGCAGCTGGAAGCGCGCGTGCTGATGATGTCCACGAACAACATCCTCAGCCCCGCCAACGGCAAGCCGATCATCGTGCCGACGCAGGACATCGTTTTAGGCCTCTACTACCTGTCGCAGGAACGCGACAACGAACCGGGCCAGGGCATGGTGTTCAACGACATCGGCGAAATCGAGCACGCGTTGTTCTCGGGTTCCGTCACGCTGCACGCCAAGATCAAGGCGCGCTACAAGACGGTCGATGCCGACGGCAAGCCGATCACCCGCCGCGTGGATTCCACGCCGGGCCGCATGATGATCGCGGAAATCCTGCCGCGTCATCCCAAGATCCCGTTCGAACTGGTGAACCGCCTGCTGCGCAAGCAGGAAGTCAGCCACATCATCGACGAGGTCTATCGTCACTGCGGTCAGAAAGAGACCGTGCTGTTCGCCGATGCCGTGATGGGTTTGGGCTTCAAGGAAGCCTGCAAGGCCGGCATCTCGTTCGGCAAGGACGACATGGTCGTTCCCGATGCGAAGGAAAAGCTGATCGACGAAACGCGCCATCGCGTGCGTGAATACGAGCAGCAGTACCTCGACGGCCTGACGACGGACAAGGAAAAGTACAACCTGGTCGTCGACACCTGGTCGAAGTGTACCGATCTCGTCGCCGCCGAAATGATGAAGGAAATCTCCGAGCCGAAGATCGACCCGGATACGGGCCGCGTGCTGGAGATGAACTCCATCTACATGATGAGCCATTCCGGCGCCCGCGGGTCGCCGCAGCAGATGAAGCAACTCGCCGGTATGCGTGGCCTCATGGCGCGTCCCGATGGTTCGATCATCGAGACGCCCATCCTTTCCAACTTCAAGGAAGGGCTTACCGTGTTGGAGTACTTCAACTCCACTCACGGCGCTCGCAAGGGCTTGGCTGACACCGCACTCAAGACGGCGAACTCGGGTTATCTTACCCGCCGGCTCGTCGACGTAGCGAACGATTGCATCATCACCGCTGAAGATTGTGGCACCAAGAACGGCGTCACCGTTCAGGCCGAAATCGACGGCGGTCAGGTGGTGGCGTCGCTGGCCGAACGCATCCTCGGCCGCACGTCTGCGGAAGACATCAAGCATCCGGATACGGGCGATATCATCGTCAAGCGCGGCAAGGAGCTGACCGAAGACATCTCCGACAAGATCGAGGCGGCGCATATCCAGAAAGTGCGCGTGCGCTCGGTTCTGGCGTGCGAATTGGAAGATGGCGTTTGCGGCAAGTGCTATGGGCGCGATCTCGCCCGTGGCACGTCGGTCAACATCGGCGAAGCGGTGGGCGTCATCGCGGCGCAATCCATCGGCGAGCCGGGCACTCAGCTTACCATGCGCACGTTCCACATCGGTGGCGCCGCGCAGTTCGCGGGTCAGTCGAAGATCGAAGCGTCGTATGACGGCAAGGTCAAGATCGTGAACCGCAACGTGGTGAAGAACTCCGACGGCGAAATGATCGCGATGGGCCGCAACATGCAGGTCGCAATCCTGGATCCGAAGGGTGCCGAACGCGCGAGCTATCGCATCACCTATGGCGCACGCCTGAAGGTGGACGACGGCGCAAACGTGAAGCGCGGCGATCGCCTGGCGGAATGGAATCCGAATGCCATTCCGGTGCTCACCGAAGTCGAAGGCACGGTTCGTTACGAAGAACTCGTGTCCGGCATCTCGCTCAAGGAAGTGGCCGACGAAAAGACCGGTGTGTCGAACAAGGTTGTCATGGACAGCCGTGGTTCCGGCTCGCGCGGTAACGAGCTGCGTCCGACCGTCGTGATCGTCGACAAGTCGAACAAGCCGATCAAGCTGCCGTCGGGCGGCGAGGCGCGTTACGGCCTGTCGGTCGATGCCATTCTCTCGGTGGAAGACGGTGCAACCGTCCGTGCGGGTGACGTTCTTGCCCGTCTGCCGACCGAAGGTGCGAAGACGCGTGACATCACCGGCGGTCTGCCGCGCGTGGCCGAACTGTTCGAAGCGCGCAAGCCGAAAGAGTCTGCGGTTCTGGCGGAAGACGACGGTTTCGTCGAATTCGGCAAGGACTACAAGAACAAGCGCCGCGTTATCGTCAAACCGCGCAACGAAAAGCTGGAACCGACGGAATATCTCATTCCCAAGGGCAAGCACATCTCGGTGCGCGAAGGCGACTTCGTCGAGAAGGGCGATTACATCGTCGAAGGCAATCCTTCGCCGCATGACATTCTGCGTATCAAGGGCGTGGAAGAACTTGCGACCTATCTCGTGAAGGAAATCCAGGACGTCTATCGTCTGCAAGGCGTGAAGATCAACGACAAGCACATCGAAGTGATCGTGCGCCAGATGATGCAGAAGATGGAAATCACCGACGGCGGCGATACCACGCTGCTCGCCGGCGAACAGGTCGATCTTTTGGAGATGCAGCAGGCAAACAAGAAGGCGGTGGAAGAAGGCATGAAGCCTTCCGAAGGTCGCCCCGTGCTGCTGGGCATTACCAAGGCGTCGTTGCAGACCCGTTCGGTCTTCTCGGCAGCGTCCTTCCAGGAAACCACGCGCGTCCTCACCGACGCCGCGGTCAACGGCAAGGTCGATATGCTCGAAGGTCTGAAGGAAAACGTGATCGTCGGCCGTCTCATTCCGGCCGGTACCGGCGGCGCCATCTCGCGCTTGCGTCACGTGGCGACGGAGCGCGACCGCGCGATCCAGGAAGAACTGGCCAAGAACCAGCCGCCCCAGATCGAAGGTCCGCAACCGCAGGCCGCGGCGGAATAATCCGTCTACGGATAAAAATGAAAAGGCCGCCCCAAAAGGGCGGCCTTTTTCTTTGCTCGTCATGGCCGGGCTGGACCCGGCCACCCATCAATCGCGTGGACGCGCGCGATCTGGAATGCGCCGCACCTCGTGCGGATAGTCTCCCGCCAAAATCTCCGGCAACCATTCCGCCAGCACGATCGGAAAAATCCGCTCCTTGCTCGCCGCGATTTCCGCATGCGTCCACCATCGCATCTCGCGAATGGTATCGCGTTCCAGATCTGTCCACTTGTCCCGGCTCAGAGGCGCATCGTCGACATTCGCCACGATATAATATTCGCGAAACTGGATCGGCTCGTCGTTGATCGGAATAACCGGCTCGCCATACCAGACAACCGGTCCCAGCTTCACATCCGTCAGCCCGGTCTCTTCCTCGATCTCCCGCAGTGCGCCCTGTTCGACCGTTTCACCTGCCTCCATCGCGCCGCCCACCGTCGCCCAGAAATGCCGGAACCTGGCCAGCACGCGCGGGTCTTCATAACGGATCAAAAGCAGCCGTTTGTCGGGCCGGATCAGCAGAACTCGCACCGTTGGCCGTTCGCGCATGCGTTCGATGATGGCTGTTTTCGGACTCCAATCAAGTTTTGCCCGCAAGAATCGGTATGCGGCGCTTTTCGCTGCGCGGTATATTTCCATCATGACGAACGAACCGCACCGCTGGGCCCCGATCCCGAACAAGTTCGGCACCTTCGCCGCCTGGGTGGATGGCGAGGGCAGGGTGGCCCGTTTTTCCTTCCACCTGAAACGCGCCCCGCGCGAAGACCGCTATGCGGTCCGCGATGAAAAGGCGCTCGCTTTCGTACAGAAACAGATCGATGAATATTGCGCCGGCAAACGCCGCGATTTCGATCTCGAACTCGCGCCCACCGGCAACGATTTCCAACTCAAAGTCTGGAAGGCACTGACCAAAATTCCCTTTGGCGAAACCACCAGCTACGGCGCGCTCGCCAAGAAGATCGGTTATCCCGATGCTGCCCGCGCCGTCGGTGCCGCCAATGGCGCAAACCCCATCGCGCTGATCGTGCCGTGCCACCGCGTGATCGGAGCGGATGGAAGCCTCACCGGCTTCGGGGGAGGATTGCCGCTGAAGCGCGCGCTCCTCGCCCACGAAGCCAGAGTGGCCGGAATGCCGATCGATCTGTTCGCTTAAAAGGCCTGCCGCAGAACGATACGAAAATCGCGTCCGGGCGCGACGACGTCTTCCTTGTTAAGCGCAACTGCGTCGCGTTCGACCTGGTTGGTCAGATTGTGGGCGATGACGTCGATCTCGAAACCGGAGTTGTCCGAAAATGGTCGCCACCCGCCTTGAAGGCTCACATCGATATAGCCGGGCGTGGGCGGATCGAAAGCGCCAACCACGTTCTGCGCGCCGACGCCAAGGACGAAGAGCGATGCATCGAAAGCAGTGCTATTCCAATCCAGTCCTCCGCCGACCCGGAAAGGCTGTATGCGCGGCACATTGCCGAGTCCCGAACCGAGCGAGGCTCTCACATAGTCTGCGAGCATATTGGCGGAAAGCGTCCCGCTGCTCCGATCCAAGAGTGGCATTGAGGCCTTGCCTTCCAGGCCCCAAAAGCTGGCATCGGCTTGCCGATAGAAGAGTTGCTTTAGATCGCCAAAATCGCCTGGCCCGCACACGCCGTCGTCCGTGCAGGTAAGTCCGGTGAGATTGCCGTAAATGTAGTTGTTGAAACGAGACCCCCAGAGCGAGCCTTCCAGAGACACGGGCCCCAGCTTGGTACGGACTGTGCCTTCCAGAGAGTTCGAGCGCTCGATCTTGAGGCTGGGATCGCCGGTTTCGAATGTTTCCGGACCGTCGTGACCGCCGCGTGCGAAAAGCTCTGTCTGGGCGGGGGCACGTCCCGCACTTGTCAGCGTGAGGCCGAATTTGGTGTCGTCCGTAACTGTCCAAAGCAGCGCAACAGATCCGCTGAGTGGCGTGAAATCGCGGCCCGTATAGACGTCCGAGGCCGGTGTCCCGGTTATGTGGACGCGTTCCAACCGACCTGCAGCTTGAATCTTTAAATCGGTGCTGAGCGGCACTTCTGTGAAAACGTAACCAGATTCTGTCTGGGTCTGTGTTGGAAAGAGATAATCGCTGTCCTCTCCCAACGCTTGGTATTTGCGATTCTGTATCTGCACTCCGACTGCGGTGTTGGAGAACGGCCCCATAGGCCCGAACAGTGCTTCGATATGGCTATCGAGCTCCTTGTTCAGAAAGGTCGAATCGATGCTGCCATCCGGTTCGTTTTCCGTATGGCCGTACCAGGAATACTCGGCCTGTATGTTAATGGTTTTAAGTGGCCCAGTGTCGACCGCCAAGCTCTCATCGGTGTTGATCTTCGTCTGGCGCATGATGATGTGAGTTGTGTCGCTCGGAATGCCGTAGTTGGCATCGAAATGCGAAACAGAGGCCCCAGCGCGGCTATCTCCGAAAAAGTAGGACGTACCGCCGGAGAAACCGTCTTGGTGCGAGTAGGAATTGATCTGGGTTCCAAGCGGAGTGTCATAGTTGCCGTCGCGGCGAATGAAGGCATCGCCGTGGAAGGCAAACTGTCCAAGCGCATCGTCAGCCATAGCGCCGACTTGGGTACCGTCGGCAGCGCTGTCATAGCTGGCATTGGCTTCGCCGCTGAATTCGCTTGGCAACGATAAGGGTATGCGGTTGTCGATGGCGTTGACGACGCCACCTATCGCTTGGCTGCCATAGCGCAGGGCTGCTGCGCCGCTCACCACTTCAAGGCGTTGAACGATCATTGGGTCGATCGGCACTCCGTGGTCCGGCCCGATATCGGAGACATCGGCGCTGCTGAGACCATTTTCGAGAACCTTTACCCGGGTCGCATCCATGCCGCGGATGACCGGGCGGCTGGCTCCCGCCGCAAAGCCGGTTCCGGCCAAGCCCGGAATATCCTTCAAGCTGTCGGCAAGATTGGCGCCCCCTTGTTTTATGATCTCGTCGCGATCCACGCTGTTTACAATCGAGGCGTATTGATCGGCCGCTTCCGCAAACGGCGAAGCCGTGACGACCACGGTTTCAATAGAGCCGGAACCTTGGCCGGCGATTTGTGCAAAAGCCGGGGCGTTAAAAAACAAAGCTGCGCCCGCAACGCTTGCGAGCAAAAGAGAACGTGACATCTCGGATAATCCCACAATCGGCATTCGCGCGAAGCGAAAGCCGGAAAGATTGGAAGCGATGCGCCGGCCCGAGGCTTGCGCCTCAACGCCGTGCATCACGCGACAGATATTTTGGGATTAGGCGAGCGGCGGCCCGCGGCTTTGCCAGCTATGCGAAACCGCGTCGATTGCTATCGCGACATCCAGCGACACCGCGATGATCTGTACACTGAGCGTCGGCAGAAGGGTGGCAGCCGACGATGGCGAAACGAACACGCCGGCATGCGCCACCGCCTGGCAGAGCGGGCAGTTCTGGTCCTGCTTGACCGGCGCCTTGCCGTCCTTAGCCGGCAGGTCGAGGTCCAGCGCCGCCGCAATCCCGGCGAAGCCGGGCAGGGTGGGCTTATGTATATGTGTCTGGGTCGTGTAGCTCTGGAGCGCGAAGGCCAGAAGGGCGAACAGAGTCACTCCCAGGCGCCACACCCGCCCGGTCACTACCCCCGTGATTTGCTTGCCAAAACGCACGCTTAAACCCTCGCTTGGTTGCTCATAAGCGATTTGCCCCCTCTGCCGCAACGCACAAAGCCGGGAGCCCCGGTTAAAACCCGGCAATCCCGCCTATCCCCTGCGACTGATTTTGCAAATGAGTTGCAAGAGGAGGTTCCCCTTGCTATCACGCCTCGGTGTTCGGGAGAGCCGGTCGTGGCCGCGCGTGGAGAAGCTGCACGGGAAAAGCAGGAGGAGGTTCATGCCAATCCCCCGCGGCTTGATGTGCAAACCGTCCTGCGTGGCGCCCGCGAAGCCATCCTTCTGAACGGAACCGAAGAGTACCGGTTGAGGCTCACCAGCAACGGAAAGCTGATCCTCACCAAATAGACGTTGCGGCAGGTGCCGCGGGCCAAGCCAGCCATGGAGGGAGCACCCCTTACAGCCAGCCAGGACATTCATCGCTGACTATCGAGGGGACCATTTCATGGCCAGAACTTTGAACATCTCCGTTTCGCATGGCGTGCTCGCAGCGTTCTTGGCGAGCACGTGTCTCACCGCGCCCGCCTTTGCCGCCGACGATCAGCCGATCCAGCTCGGCCCGGTGAAGGTGCAGGACAAGACCGACAAGAACGCCCAAACCCACACTGTCGGCGTTTCGGCCATGCCCACCACTTCGGTGCAGGACACGCCGCAATCGGTCAACGTCATCACCTCGGAAACGATGAAGGATCAAGCCACCACCACACTTGGCGATGCGCTGCGCAACGTGCCCGGTATCACCATCGCCATCGGCGAAGGCGGCACGCTCGCGGGCGACCAGTTCAAGATCCGCGGCTTCGATGCCAAAGACGACGTCTATCTGGATGGTCTGCGCGATTTCGCGGCGTATACGCGCGACAGCTTCGATTATGAAGAAGTGCAGGTGCTCAAAGGCCCCTCCGGCCTGATGTTCGGCCGCGGCACCACCGGCGGCGCCATCAACACCGTTTCGAAAACGCCTTTCCTGGAAGACAAATATACCGCCCATGTCGAAGCCGGTAACGGCAACCATTATCGCGGCACCGCCGATCTCAACTATGTGCTGGGCGATACGAGCGCGCTCCGCCTTAACCTGATGCTCACCGACACGGGCGTCGTCGACCGCGACCTCACCCATTCCACCCGCTGGGGCATCGCACCCAGTATCGCACTGGGCTTGGGAACGGACACCACGTTCACACTCTCTTATATCCATCAGCACACCAGCGGACGACAGGATTACGGTGTTGTGGTGGCGCAGCGCCCCGGCCAACTCATCGCCGAACCTGTAACCGAATATGGCGTTCCACGCAGCAACTACATGGGCTTCGCTGCCGATCACGACAAGAACAACGCCGATCTCGTCACCGCACATGTGAGCCACAAGGCAACCGATTGGCTGACGTTCACCAACGATACGCGCGTCGCCATTTACAGCCGCGATTTCCGTTACACCCCAGTCGATCGCTGCGATTCAACTTCGGCGACCAATTTCTGCGCCAACCGCATTTTCGGCGCGGATGGAAGCGGCAATCCGGTCGATCCCACCACGGCGCTAGCCGGCACCGGCGGCGGCGGCCCCTACATCCAAAATAGTTGGGGCGTGCAGGATATTGCGGCCGCCAATGCCGATTTTCACGTTGGCGAATTCCGCAACCAATTGATCGCGGGCCTCGATGCTTCGTATCAGCGCGCCGATCGCACGATCTATGCCTACACGCTGCCGAGCACGACCGACTATTACTACCAACTCAACAACCACACGCAGTCGCGTCAGAACATCGGATTCTCGCTCTACAACCCGACCCACATTACACCGCCGGGTTACAATGTTGTGCTTCCCACGGCATCCAACGTCGCAAACACCAGCGCCACGCCGACAACCGTGGTCAATTCCACGGGTGATGCCACCGATTTGGCGCTGTTTGCCACCGACCGGTTCTGGTTCACAGATCAATGGTCGTTGATCGCGGGCGTGCGTCTGGATCAGTACAAGGCGAACTACGAGTCTGTGTTGGTCAACGGCACGGCGTCATCGGCCAAATCGCCGTCCAACCTCGTCAATCCGCGCGCCAGTATCGTGTTCGAACCGGACGAAACGCAGACCTACTATTTTTCGTGGAGTCGTTCGGCGACACCGCAGGGTACATCCGTCGTGGGTTCTCCCACGCCGATCTCCACTGCCAACCAGGCGCTCGATCCCGAGAAGAGTGAAAGCCTCGAAGTCGGCGCGAAAGTCAGTCTGTTCGACGGCGATCTCGGTCTTTCCGGCTCGCTCTTTCAGGTCGCCAAGAGCAACGCGACGCTTGTCGATCCCAACACTGGCGACATCACGTTACAGTCCGGCCAGCGCCAGCGTGTGCGCGGGCTCGAATTGTCCGCGACGGGTTACATCACCGAAGATCTGTCGATACTTGCGTCCTACACGTATCTCGATCCGGTGATCACTTACGATCTGTCCTGCGGCGGCACTCCGGTAAATTGTCTGCCCAACCCCTATACTATCGGCAGGCAGATATATTTCGTGCCGAAGAACGCAGCCTCCATCTGGGCCGATTACAAAGCGGCTGCGTTGCTGCCGGGTCTGTCTTTGGGCGGCGGGCTTGTCTACCAGGGGCCGCTCTACAACAACTACACGATTGCGGGCACGGCCCCGAATCCCACCGGCCTTTCGCGCATCGTGCGCATTCCCGAAACCGTCGAACTCGATGCGGTCGCGTCTTACGAATTCGCGGAGAAGTATCGCATCGCGCTCAACATCAACAACATCACCGACCGGCTGAACTATTCGCAGTCGTTCGGCAATCGTGGAACGCCTGCGGCTGGCCGCACGTTCATCGTTTCGCTCGACGCGGCGCTGTAAATGGGAGGAGCCTGTCCATGTTAGTGCGCGTTCCACGGCTTCTTTCGCCGGAAGACGTCACGCACATGCGGGGCAGGCTCTCGTCGTCCGATTGGGTCGACGGCAAAATCACTGCCGGCGCCCAATCGGCCACCGCCAAACGCAATCTGCAAGTCCCCGAAACCTCGCCTGTTGCCCGCGAACTGGGTGAGATGATTCTGCAACGCCTGGGCCGCAGCGAGTTGTTCACCTCCGCCGCGCTTCCGTTGCGCGTCTTCCCGCCGCTGTTCAATCGCTATGACGCCGACATGAAGTTCGACACTCATATCGACAACTCGATCCGCTTCGTGCCTGGCGCGCCGATCCGCGTGCGCACCGATCTCTCGGCCACGCTGTTCCTTTCCGCACCCGAAGATTACGACGGCGGCGAACTCGTGATCGAAGACACCTATGGCGAACAGCAGGTGAAGCTCGCCGCCGGCGACATGGTTCTGTATCCCGCCACCAGCCGCCATCGCGTCAACCCCATCACGCGCGGCAGCCGCTGGGCCTCGTTTTTCTGGATTCAAAGCATGGTGCGCGACGATGGTCAGCGCGCATTGTTGTTCGATCTCGACAACACCATCCAATCGCTGCGCAAGAAGGAAGGCGAAAGTCCCGAAGCGATCCAGCTAACCGGCATCTATCACAATCTCGTTCGCCGCTGGGCTGAGGCGTGAAATGAACGCGCGCTCCATCCTCTTCCAAATCCATCTCTGGACCGGGCTCACACTCGGCATTGTGCTCGCGATACTGGGCCTTTCGGGAAGCGTGCTCGTCTATCACGACGAACTGCTGGATATGACGCAAGCGCCGAAGCCGCATGCGCAGGCACCCGGCGTCATGCTTTCGCTCGACACGTTGCTAACCGCCGCGCGCGAAAAATTCCCTGCCAAGCGCGCCAACGCCACGATCACATTGCCGGAAGAAAAAGGCGATGCATTGCTCGTGCGTTTCCAATCTGGCCCCGCGCGCCCCGGCCCGCAAAGCGGCACCGATGTTTATGTCGATCCCGCCAGTGCTAAAGTGCTCGACGTTCGCCAATCGCCATACAATGCATTCATTGGTTTGATGCACGATCTGCACGGCCGCCTGCTCATCCCCGGCAAGGAGGGGCGTCAGGTCGTGGGTTGGTTCGGCGTCGCAATGTTGCTGCTCGGGTTGACAGGGATCGTCATCTGGTGGCCGAAGCGTGGACAATGGAACGCGGGCTTCCGCATTCGCCGCAACGCACGCGGCTATTGGCTTTATCGCGATCTCCACGGCGCCGTCGGAATCTGGGGCCTCGTCGTTTTTCTGATCGTCAGCTTCAGCGGCGTCGCGATTGCCTTCCCCGATACGGTGCGCAGCCTAGTCACCTTCGGCGCACCCCAACCCGCGAGCCCTGCGTTCGATTTGCGCAATGGCCCACAAGTCGAACCTGTCAAAGGTCAAAAGCCGATGGCGCTTGATGCCGCCGTCGCCTTGGTGAAAACGCAAATCCCGAACGCCGATGTGCGCAGTATCTCTATCCCCGCCAAACGCAGTTCCGCATGGCGCATGATGATCGGCAATATGGATGATGGCCCGGTCTCCACCGCTTACGTTGATCCATGGCAGGCAAAGATTGTCGCCACGCGCAACGTCTCCGCCACCGGCACGGACTCTTTCATGGCGTGGCAGCGTCCGCTGCACGCCGGAAGCGGGTGGGGCGCTTTGTGGCGCATTCTCGTTTTCCTTTCCGGCCTGTTGCCGTCGCTGTTCGTCACCACCGGCATCGTGATGTGGGTGAAGAAGCGTCGTGCCCGGGTGCGTGTTGTTCCTTCCGCCGTCAGGGAAAAGGTCGACGCATGAACATGTCGGTGCGTTTCCCGGTTGAAATTGGCGATGGGCACATTCCGCTCAACGCCTTCAGCCGCGCGCGCCACACACCAGCGCAAACGCGCGGCCGTTATATCGGCGGCGTCATTGTCATTCTTGGCCACATGGCTTTGATCGCCGCGATCATCTGGGGCGGCTCGCAGGTTTATCGCGCGATGGCGCCGCAACCGATCTCCGTCGCGATCATCTCCGAGGCGCCGCCAAAGACCGAACTCCCGCCGCCGCCCCCGCCGCCGAAGTTGGAAGTGCCCGAAGTCGCCGTAACCGTCGCCCCCGAAATCACCATTACCACCCCGCCCTCGAACGCCATCACCGTCCAGCAGGTGAAAAACCCGGCCCCGGTTGCTCCGCCATCGCCGGTCAACGGAACCGGCAAGGATGCCTATCTCGGCCAGATCATCGCCCACCTCGACGCCGCCAAGCATTACCCCCCGCAAGCCCGCAAACTGCATATCGAAGGCGTGGTTCAACTTCATTTCGTTATGGACCGCTCAGGCCACGTCCTCAGTTTCGACATCGCCAAAAGCTCCGGCCGCCCGATTCTCGACGAGGAGACGAGGGCCCTCATCGCCCGCGCCCAACCGCTCCCCCCCATCCCGGCGGACTGGCCCCAGCAGACCCTCAACCTGGTTGTCCCGGTGGAATTCGAGTTGCGCTAGCTTGCGGCTTCGGGAACTCGGCCTAGGATGGCCCCCATAACAAGCCTCGGGGGCAGGAAATGACGTCCATTCTCACGCCGGTTCTGGCGCTGATCGTTCTCACCTTGGTGGTCTGGATCTGGATGTATGCCACGCGCATCCCGGCGATGCAGAAGGCCGGCATCAATCCCCAGAACGCCCGGTTTCCGGGCTCGCTCGACGTCCTGCCGGACGTGCCACGCCAAGTTGCCAATAATTACAATCACTTAATGGAGCAGCCGACCATCTTCTACGCGATGGTCTTCTACCTGTACCTCACTGGCCAGACCGATCAACTCAATGTCTGGCTGGCCTGGGGCTATGTTGGCCTGCGGGTGATCCACACTCTGGTTCAGTGCACCATCAACGCAGTCACCCTGCGCTTCACGGTCTTCTCGCTATCGACCCTGTGCCTGATGGCCTTGGCTGTGCGGGCACTTATGGCCTTGGCCTAAAAGGGGTTTCCGGCCCCCGCGATATAGTCTTTCGCGGGGGTTGACCCCAACTATCCCCACTTATATACAGCGCCACCTTCCAGGGCAGGCTGTCTCGGGCGACCGCTCGAAAAACGTTGCTGGGAAGCCAGTTTTAGAAGCTTTTGCACGCGCGACTCGGGGAATTCCTCCAGTCCTCCGCATGTAAGGGGCGGGCCCAAGGGCCTCAGCCCCGCTTCGTGTTGTTTGTTGGTTTGGTGCCGAAAGGCAAAACAGGGAATCAGGATGCCGACGATCAATCAGTTGATCCGTAAGCCGCGCGGCGAAAAGCCGAAGCGCAACAAGGTGCCGGCGCTCGCGGGTAATCCGCAGAAGCGTGGTGTCTGCACGCGCGTCTACACGACGACGCCGAAAAAGCCGAACTCCGCGCTCCGCAAGGTTGCGAAAGTGCGTCTCACCGGCAAGGGCGGCTACGAAGTCGTGACCTACATCCCCGGCGAAGGCCACAACCTCCAGGAACACTCCGTGGTGCTGATCCGCGGCGGCCGCGTGAAGGACCTTCCGGGTGTTCGCTATCACATCATCCGCGGCGTGCTCGACACGCAGGGCGTGAAGGATCGCAAGAAGCGCCGCTCGCTCTATGGCGCCAAGCGTCCGAAATAAGGAAGAGATCAGATGTCCCGTCGCCGCCGCGCCGAACGCCGTGAAATCAACCCGGATGCCAAGTATGGCGATCTGGTTCTCGCCAAGTTCATGAACAGCCTGATGTACGACGGCAAGAAGTCCGCCGCCGAAGGCATCATGTA
>DATKJT010000053.1:0-19266 GCA_035543495.1 Rhizomicrobium sp.
GGGGATCGTGAAGCTTCCCGAAGGCACCGAGATGGTGATGCCGGGGGACAACGTGTCGGTCGAAGTCGAACTGATCGTGCCGATCGCGATGGAAGAGAAGCTGCGCTTCGCCATCCGCGAAGGCGGCAGAACCGTCGGCGCAGGCGTCGTCGCAAAGATATTGAAGTAAGGCGAAGCGGTTTCGAAGGAACAGCAAGATGCAGAGTCAAAACATCCGGATCAGGCTGAAAGCCTTCGATCACCGCATTCTCGACAACTCGACGCGGGAAATCGTCAACACGGCGAAGCGTACCGGCGCGCAAGTGCGCGGCCCGATTCCGTTGCCGACGGATATCGAACGCTTCACCGTGAACCGCTCGCCCCACGTCGATAAGAAGAGCCGCGAACAGTTCGAAATCCGCACGCACAAGCGTGTTCTCGACATCGTCGAACCCACGCCGCAAACGGTCGATGCTTTGATGAAGCTCGACCTGGCGGCTGGCGTCGACGTCGAGATCAAACTGAATTAAGGAGCGCTTTCCTTGCGCACAGGTGTTCTCACACAGAAGGTCGGCATGACCCGCCTCTTTTTAGAGGATGGCAGGCATGTTCCCGTCACGGTCCTGAAGCTGGATGGCTGTCAGGTCGTTGCACGCCGCACCGAAGAAACCGATGGCTACACCGCCGTTCAGCTCGGTTCGGGCTTTGCGAAAGCAAAGCGCCTGACGAAAGCCGATCGCGGTAATTTCGCGAAGGCCGAAGTCGAGCCGAAGAAGAAGCTGGTCGAATTCCGCGTCGATGCAGCGAACCTGCTCGATGTCGGCGACATGCTGCAGGCCGACCATTTCGTGGCCGGCCAGAAGGTGGACGTCACTGGCGTCACCATTGGCCGTGGTTTCACCGGCGCGATGAAGCGCTGGAATTTCCGCGGTCTCGAAGCCTCTCACGGCGTGTCGATTTCGCACCGTTCGCTCGGTGGTACGGGCGGCCGTCAGGATCCGGGCAAGACTTTCAAGAACAAGAAGATGCACGGCCATTACGGCGTGGATCGCGTCACGACGCAGAACCTCGAAGTTGCGAAGGTCGATGTCGAACGCGGCCTCATCATGATCCGCGGCGCGGTGCCGGGTTCGAAGGGTGGCTGGGTGATGGTGCGCGACGCCGTCAAGCACGCGCTCCCGAAGGAAGCTCCCAAGCCTGCTTCGGTGAAGAAGGCCGAAAAGTCCGCTGCACCTGCAGCCGGGCAAGCGGCGCCAGAAGCTGGAATGGGGGCATAAGATGAAAACCAAAGTCCTCACCCTCGGCTCCGACAAGACGACCGACATCGAGCTGAACGACGGCGTCTTCGGTCTCGAACCGCGCGCCGATCTCATTCAGCGCGTTGTCGTGTGGCAACTTGCCAAGCGCCGCTCGGGCCAGCACAAGGTCCTGACGCGCGCCGAAGTCAATCGCACGAAGAAGAAGCTCTACAAGCAGAAGGGCACGGGTCAGGCCCGTCATGGTGCGCGTTCCGCTCCGTTGTTCGTCGGCGGCGCCAAGGCCATGGGCCCTGTTTCCCACAGCCACGAATTCGATCTGCCGAAGAAAGTTCGCGCGCTTGGTCTTCGTCACGCCCTCTCGTCGAAGGCGAAAGAAGGCGCCATCGTCGTGATCTCCAACGCGAAAGCCGATGCGATCAAGACCAAGGCTCTGGCCGAAAACTTCGGCAAGCATGGCATCGCCAGCGCGCTGATCGTGGATGGCGAGTTCGACGACAATTTCCGTCTGTCGGCCCGCAACATTCCGCACATCGAACTGCTGCCGACCAAAGGTCTGAATGTCTACGACATCATGCGCCGCAAGCAGCTGGTGCTCACCGAGGCCGCGGTGAAAGCGATCGAGGAGCGCCTGGCATGAGCTCACACCACCACGACGTGATCCTGTCGCCGGTCATCACCGAAAAGGCCACGCGCCTGACGGAAGTGAACCAGGTCGTCTTCCGCGTTGCGCTCGATGCGACGAAGCCTGCCATCGCGAAAGCGGTGGAAGAGCTGTTCAAGGTCAAGGTGACGGCGGTCAACACGGTGCGCATGAAGGGCAAGCCCAAGGCGTTCCGCGGCCAGCCGTTCCACAGAAGCGATTTCAAGAAAGCGATCGTGACGCTCCGCGAGGGCGACCAGATCGACATCACGACGGGATTGTAAGATGGCGCTCAAGAAATACCGCCCGACGACGCCCGGTCAGCGCCAGCTGGTGCTGATCGACCGTTCGGGCTTGCACAAGGGCGACCCGGTGAAGTCCCTCACCGAAGGTCAAACGAAGAATGGCGGCCGCAACAACACCGGCCGCGTGACGGTGCGCTGGCAAGGCGGCGGTCACAAGCAGCGTTATCGCCTGGTCGATTTCAAACGCCGCAAGTTCGACATGCCTGCGAAAGTCGAGCGCCTCGAATACGATCCCAACCGCACGTCCTTCATCGCGCTCATCAAATACAAGGACGGCGAACTCTCCTACATCCTGGCTCCGCAGCGTCTTGCCGTCGGCGACACGGTGATCTCCGGTGACAAGGTCGACGTGAAGCCGGGCAATGCGATGCCGCTCTCCGCGATGCCGGTCGGCACCATCGTGCACAACATCGAACTGAAGCCGGGCAAGGGCGGTCAGATTGCCCGCTCCGCCGGCACCTATGCGCAATATCTCGGCCGCGACCAGGGTTATGCCACGCTGCGCCTGAACTCGACCGAGGTGCGCCGCGTTTCGCTCACCTGCATGGCCACGATAGGTGCGGTGTCGAACCCGGACCATATGAACGAGATCATCGGCAAGGCCGGCCGCAATGTGTGGAAGGGCAAGCGTCCTTCCGTGCGCGGCACCGCGATGAACCCAATCGACCATCCGCATGGTGGTGGCGAAGGCCGCACCAAGGGTGGCCGTCATCCGGTCACGCCATGGGGCAAGGGCACCAAGGGCAACAAGACTCGCAAGAACAAGCGCACGACGAAATTCATTGTCCGTTCGCGCCACGGCAAGATGAACCAAGGGTAATTGAATGGCTCGCTCTGTTTGGAAAGGCCCGTTCGTCGATGGCTTCCTTCTCAAGAAGGCAGAAGCCACCCGCTCGAGCGGCCGCAAGGAAGTGATCAAGACCTGGTCGCGTCGTTCGACCATCCTGCCGCAATTCGTCGGGCTGACCTTCGGCGTCTATAACGGCAAGAAGCACGTGCCCGTGCTCGTGACGGAAGACATGGTCGGCCACAAGCTCGGCGAATTCTCGCCGACCCGCACCTTCAACGGTCACAGCGCCGCCGCCGGCGACAAGAAAGCGAAGAGGGCGTAATGAGCAAGCCCGCCCTCCAGCGCGTCCTCGCGGACAATCAGGCCCAGGCCATCGGCCGCAATATCCGCACATCGCCGCGCAAGCTGAACCTCGTGGCACAATCGATCCGCGGCCAGAAAGCCGAAGCCGCGCTCAACACGCTCACCTTCTCCCCCAAGCGCGTCGCCAGGGTGGTGAAGAAAGTGCTGCAGTCGGCGATTGCCAACGCCGAAAACAATCACGACCTGTCGGTCGATGATCTCGTTGTCACACAGGCCAGCGTCGGCAAGAACATGGTGCTGAAGCGGTTCCACGCGCGTGCGCGCGGCCGCGGCGCCCGCGTGGAAAAGCCTTTCGCGCAGATCACCATTGTGGTCACCGAAAAGGCCGAAGAAAAGAAAGCGAAGAAGAAACCAGTGAAGAAATCCGGTTCGAAATCGCGCGCCAAGGCGCCGTCGAAGCGCACGAAGAAGGAAGCCGCCTGATGGGTCAGAAGGTCAATCCGAACGGGCTTCGCCTCGGCATCAACCGTACCTGGGACTCGCGTTGGTACGCGGGCAAAAAGGAATACGGAAAGCTGCTGCAGGAAGACATCAAGATTCGCAATCACCTGAGCGATCGGCTGAAGGCGGCTGGCGTCAGCCGCGTGATCATCGAACGCCCGCACAAGAAGTGCCGCGTCACGATCCACTCGGCCCGTCCCGGCGTCGTCATCGGCAAGAAGGGCGCGGACATCGAAAAGCTGAAGAGCGATGTACAGCGCTTCACCAAGGACGAAGTGCATCTGAACATCGTCGAAATCCGCAAGCCGGAAATCGATGCCAAGCTCGTCGCTGAAAACATTGCGCAGCAGCTCGAACGCCGCGTTGCGTTCCGCCGCGTCATGAAGCGTGCCGTGCAATCGGCAATGCGTCTGGGCGCGCTCGGCATCCGCATCAATTGCGGCGGCCGTCTGGGCGGCGCGGAAATCGCGCGCATGGAATGGTATCGCGAAGGTCGCGTGCCGCTGCACACGCTGCGCGCCGACATCGACTACGGCACGGCCACTGCCAAGACGACCTATGGCACCTGCGGCGTGAAGGTCTGGATCTTCAAGGGCGAGATCATGGAGCACGATCCGTTCGCCGTTGAAAAGCGTCAGGCCGAAAACACCGACCAGGGCAGTGGCAATCGTGAGCGCGGCGAACGCGGCGATCGCGAACGTCGTCAGCCGGCACAGGCTCAGTAAGAGACAACGATCATGCTTCAACCCAAACGCACCAAGTTCAGAAAGCAGCACAAGGGCCGTATCCACGGCGCCGCCAAAGGCGGCACGCTGCTCAACTTCGGCGAATACGGCCTGAAGGCCACCGAGCCGGAACGTATCACCGCGCGCGAAATCGAAGCTGCGCGCCGCGCCATCACGCGCCACATGAAGCGTGCGGGCCGCGTGTGGATCCGCGTGTTCCCGGACGTGCCAGTGTCGAAGAAGCCGGCCGAAGTGCGCATGGGCTCCGGCAAGGGTGCCCCCGAATACTGGGTGGCCAGGATCAAGCCGGGCCGCATCCTTTTCGAAGTCGACGGCGTGGATGTCGAAACGGCGAAGGAAGCGATGCGTCTGGGCGCCGCCAAACTTTCCATCGCGACGCGCTTCGTCGCGCGCATGCACGGGTGATCGCCATGGCGAAGAAAGACAAAGTGAACGCCGAAGACCTGCGCACCAGGAGCGCGGACGAACTTTCCGATCAGCTTACCAAGCTGAAGAAGGAACAGTTCAACCTGCGTTTCCAGCGCGCCAACGGCCAACTTGAAAAGACCAACCGCATCGGTGCCGTCCGCAAGGATATCGCACGCATCGAGACCGCGATGTCGGAAGCCCGCATCAAGGCTGCTCAACAGGACAGGAAGTAAGCCATGCCCAAACGCATCCTGCAGGGCGTCGTGGTCAGCGACAAGAACGCCAAGACCGTGGTGGTGAAAGTGGAACGCCGCTTCACCCATCCGGTGATGGGCAAGACCGTGCGCCGTTCGAAGAAGTACCACGCGCATGACGAGAACAAGGAATTCAAGGTGGGCGATACCGTCCGCATCCGTGAAACCAAGCCGATCTCCAAGCTGAAAAGCTGGGAAGTCATCGGCCGCGAAGCGAAGGAATAAGGCGCGCGTAATAAGCGTCTGGAGCAAAAACCATGATCCAAATGTCCACCGAGCTTGATGTGGCCGACAATTCGGGCGCCCGTCGCGTGATGTGCATCAAGGTGCTCGGCGGTTCGAAACGCCGCTATGCTGACGTGGGCGACATCATCGTCGTCAGTGTCAAGGAAGCGATCCCGCGCGGCCGCGTGAAGAAGGGCGAAGTTCTGAAGGCCGTCGTCGTTCGCACCGCCAAGGGCGTGCGTCGTCCCGATGGCAGCCTGATCCGTTTCGACAATAACGCCGCCGTGCTCATCAACGCGCAGGGCGAACCCGTCGGAACCCGTATCTTCGGACCGGTCACCCGCGAACTGCGCGCCAAGAACCAGATGAAGATCATTTCGCTCGCGCCGGAGGTGCTGTGATGCCTGCGAAAATCAAAAAGGGCGACCGCGTGATCGTCACCACGGGCCGCGACAAGGGCAAAAAGGGCGAAGTGCTCAAGGTGTTCCCGACGGAAAACCGTGTGCTCGTCACCGGCGTGAACATGGTCAAGCGCCACCAGCGCCAGACCGCGAAGCTGCAGGGCGGCATCGTGAACAAGGAATCGCCGATCCATATTTCCAACGTCGCTCATGTCGATCCGTCATCCGGCAAGGCGACGCGTGTCGGTTTCAAAACGGTGAGCGGCCAGGTGGTTCGCGTTGCCAGGAAGTCCGGTGAGGTCATCGATGTCTGAACAAGGCGCAAAGGCGGAAAAGAAGCCGCGCGCGAAGAAAGAAGCGCCGGCAGGCAAGGGCGGCAACAAGGGTACCGAAGTTGCCGTCGGCGAAGCTGCGCACGATCCGAACTACGTTCCGCGTTTCAAGAAGCGCTACAACGAAGTCATCCGCGCAGAGCTGATGAAGAAGTTCGGCTATACCAACGCCATGCAGGTTCCGAAAATCAGCAAGATCGTGCTGAACATCGGCGCAGGCGAGGGCGCGCAGGACGGCAAGAAGATCCAGCAGGCACAGAACGATCTCACCGCCATCGCGGGTCAGAAGGCCATCGTGACCAAGGCGAAGAAGGCCATCGCCTCTTTCAAGATCACGGCAGGCCGCCCGATCGGCGTGAAGGTGACGCTGCGCAAGGACAAGATGTACGAATTCCTGGACCGGCTGGTCACCACCGCGCTGCCGCGCGTGCGCGACTTCCGCGGCGTGAACAGCCGTTCCTTCGACGGTCGCGGCAACTACGCCATGGGTCTCAAGGAACATATCGTCTTCGTCGAAATCGATTACGACAAGACGGAATCCGTCTGGGGTATGGACATCATCATCAACACCACTGCGAAGACCGATGAGGAAGCAAAGGCGCTTCTTCAGGGCTTCCAGTTTCCGTTCATGAATTGAGGACGAAATGGCAAAAACGAGCCAGATCAACCGGAACAAGAAGCGCGAGAAGATGGTCGCGCAATACGCCGCCAAGCGCGCCGCGCTGAAGGCGATTGCGGAAGACATGAAGGTTCCGCCGGAAGAACGCTTCAACGCGCGCCTCAAGCTCGCGAAGCTGCCGCGCAATTCCTCGAAGGTGCGTATCCACCATCGCTGCGAATTGTCCGGCCGTGCGAAGGGCTTCTATCGCAAGACGAAGCTGTCGCGTATCGCGCTGCGCGATCTGGCCAACAACGGTCAGATTCCCGGCATGACCAAAGCGAGCTGGTGAGGAAGGAAGAGCAATGATAACCGATCCCATCGGCGATCTGTTGGCCCGCATCCGCAACGGACAGTTGCGCGGGCTTTCGAAGATCCTGTCCCCCAATTCCAGGCTGCGCGTCCGTCTGCTGGACGTGCTGGCTGCCGAAGGCTTCATCCGCGGCTATGCCGAAGTGGAGCACAAGGGCGGCAAGCGCGAGCTTGAAATCGAACTCAAATATCACGAGGGCCGCCCCGTGATCCGCGAGTTGAAGCGTGTCTCCACGCCCGGCCGTCGCGTGTATGCGGGCGTGAGCGATCTGAAACCGCACCGCCAGGGTCTTGGCGTGTCCATCGTCTCCACGCCGCAAGGCGTGATGACCGATAACGACGCGCGCGAGAAGAACGTCGGCGGCGAAGTTCTCTGTCAGGTGTTCTGATGTCTCGTATCGGCAAGAAACCCGTGGCCCTTCCCAAGGGCGTCACCGCAAACGTCTCCGGCCAGACCGTGAAGGTCAAAGGTCCGAAAGGCGAACTGCAGGTCACGCTGCCGTCGGAAGTCGCCGTCGAAGCGGGCGCGGATGGCGTGAACGTCACCCCGCGCAAGGAAATGGAACGTGCCGCCGCCATGTGGGGCCTGTCGCGCACGCTGGTGAACAACCTTGTTGTCGGCGTGACGGAAGGCTTCTCGCAGAAGCTGGAAATCCAGGGCGTCGGTTATCGCGCAGCGGTACAGGGCAAGAACCTCAACCTGCAGCTCGGCTTCAGCCACGACGTGGCCTATCCGATCCCGGCCGGCATCACGATCACCGCTGAAAAGCCGACACAGCTCACTGTCGCCGGTATCGACAAGCAGCTCGTGGGTCAGGTCGCCGCCGAAATCCGCGCCTATCGCAAGCCGGAGCCGTACAAGGGCAAGGGCGTGCGCTATGCCGACGAGTATGTGCGCCGCAAGGAAGGCAAGAAGAAATGACGACGAAACTGTTCAAGCGCCGCAAGTCGCGCACGCGCTACAGCATTTCCCGCAAGTCTGTCGGCCGTCCGCGTCTTTCGGTCTTCCGTTCGGGCAAGCATATCTATGCCCAGGTGATCGACGATGTGGCGGGGACCACGCTTGCTTCCGCTTCGACCAACGAAAAGGAAGGCAAGCCCTCGAAGACCTACAACGTCGATGCCGCCGGTACCGTCGGCAAGAAGATCGCCGAACGTGCGATCGCCAAAGGCGTGAAAGAGGTCGTGTTCGATCGCGGGGGGTATATCTATCATGGGCGCGTGAAAGCGCTCGCCGATGCCGCGCGTGAAGCCGGCCTCGATTTCTGATCTGGATAAGGAACTGACGCATGGCGCGTGAAGAAGGCAGCAAACGTCGGGAACGCGGTGGCGATCGCGAAGAGCGCGACAACGAATTCATCGACAAGCTGGTTCACATCAACCGCGTGGCGAAAGTCGTGAAGGGCGGTCGCCGCTTCGGCTTTGCCGCTCTCGTCGTCGTCGGCGATCAGCGCGGCCGCGTCGGCTTCGGCCACGGCAAGGCGCGTGAAGTGCCGGAAGCGATCCGCAAGGCTACCGACGAAGCCAAGAAGTCGCTCATCCGCGTGCCGTTGAAGGATGGCCGCACGCTGCATCACGAAACCCGCGGCCATCACGGTGCAGGCAAGGTGATCGTCCGCCCGGCGCCCGCCGGTACCGGCATCATCGCCGGCGGTCCGATGCGCGCGGTGTTCGAAGCCCTGGGCGTGGGCGACGTCGTGTCGAAGTCGCTCGGAACCTCGAACCCCTACAACATGGTTCGCGCCGTGTTCGATGCGCTCAAATCGCAGCAGTCTCCGCGCATGATCGCGCAGCGCCGCGGCCGCAGCGTCACCGAAATCCTTTCCCGCCGCGAGGGCGCTGGCAAGGGCGAGCAGGCATCTGCCAGCTAATCAGGAAACAAAGTCATGGCCGCAAAGAAAACCGTCACGGTGCGTCAGATCAAAAGCGCCAATCGCAAGCCGAAGGAACAGGCAGCGACGTTGCGTGGTCTGGGCCTCGGCAAGATCCGTCGCACGCGCACGTTGGAAGACACGCCGTCCGTTCGCGGCATGATCAATGCGGTCAAGCATTTGGTCGAGATCGTCGAAAGCAAGTAAGATGAAACTCAACGAAATCAAAAACAATCCCGGCGCCCACAAGCACAAGCACAAGGTCGGCCGCGGTTCGTCTTCCGGTCTCGGCAAAACGTCGGGTCGCGGCGTGAAGGGTGCGAAGGCTCGCACCGGCACGAAGGTCTATGGCTTCGAAGGCGGCCAGATGCCGCTTTACATGCGTTTGCCCAAGCGCGGCTTCAACAACATCTTCGCGCTCGACTTCGCCGAAGTTTCGCTGGCGCGTCTTCAACGCGCGATCGAAGCCAAGAAGTTCGATGTAAAGGCGAAGGTGACCGAAGAGATCCTGCGCAAGGCCGGTGTTGCTCGTCGCTCCAAGCACGGCGTCCGCCTGATCGGCAATGCTCCCCTGTCCGTGAAGCTGGACATCGAAGTCGCCGGCGCCAGCTCCGGCGCCAAGGCCGCGGTCGAGAAGGCCGGCGGCAAGGTGACCACGACCTTCGAAAAGAAGGTCTACATGAACAAGAAGGGCGAACCCGGAAAGCGCCAGCAGCGCCGTGCCGATTCCGCCAAGAAGCGGGAAGAGCGCCGGGGCGCGACCGCCTGACCCTTCGCAATTTCCCGCGAACACCCCCATATTGGGGCGGGGTGGGGACGGGTTCAGGAGTGAGGGATGCCCTCAGCGGCAGAACAACTGGCTTCGAACTTTAATTTCAGTTCCTTCGCGAAAGCGAAGGAGTTGCGTCAGCGCATCTTCTTCACGCTTGGCGCTCTCGTCGTCGCGCGTCTGGGCACCTACATCCCGATGCCCGGTATCGATCCAAACGCTCTGGCTTCGATCCTGAACCAGCAGAAGGGCGGTATTCTCGATGTCTTCAACGTGCTGGCTGGCGGTGCCGTCGGCCGCATGGCCATCTTCGCGTTGGGCATCATGCCCTACATCTCTGCCTCCATCATCATTCAGTTGATGACGACGGTGTTTCCCGAACTGGAAGCACTGAAAAAGGAAGGCGAGGCCGGTCGCAAGACCATCAACCAATACACCCGCTATGGCACCGTCGCACTCGCTGCGTTGCAAGCGCTTGGCATCGCCATCGGTCTGGAAAACATGGGCCGTGTGGTGATCGACCCCGGAATGTTCTTCCGCTTCACCACTATCATCACACTCACATCCGGCACCGTGCTGTTGATGTGGATTGGCGAACAGATCACCTCGCGCGGTGTCGGCAACGGCATCTCTCTCATCATCTTCGCCGGCATCGTGGCGCGCTTCCCAACCACCATTGGTCAGATATTCGAATCCGGCCGCACGGGCGCTGTGCCTCTGCCGGAGATCCTCCTCATACTTGGCGGCTTGGTTGGCCTGATCCTGCTGATCGTCTTCGTCGAACGCGCTCAGCGACGGCTGCTCGTGCAATATCCAAAGCGGCAAGTCGGCAACAAGATGTTCGGCGGCGAATCCTCGCATCTGCCGCTCAAGATCAACGTCTCAGGCGTGATCCCGCCGATCTTTGCCTCGTCGATCCTTTTGATCCCCGCGACGATTGCCAATTTCAACGCCGCCAGCGTCCCCGGCTGGCTGCAAACTTTCATGACCTACGTGTCCCCCGGCCGTCCGGTTTATGAAACGCTCTACGCGCTGATGATTATCTTCTTCGCGTTCTTCTACACCTCCATCATCTTCAACCCGGAAGAGACGGCGGAGAACCTGAAGAAATATGGCGGTTTCATCCCAGGTATCCGCCCCGGCAAGAAAACGGCCGAATTCATCGACTACGTGCTCACCCGCATCACGGTGATCGGCGCCATCTATCTGGCCTTCGTCTGTCTGCTGCCGGATTTCGCGCGCCAGGAAATCCAACTCACGCTTGGCGGCACGTCCATCCTGATCATGGTCAGCGTGACGATGGACACGGTGGCCCAAATTCAGAGCCATCTCATTGCCCAGCAATATGAGGGCCTGATCAAGAAGTCGAAATTGAGGGGATCGCGGCGGTGAATCTGGTCCTTTTTGGACCTCCGGGGGCGGGGAAGGGCACGCAGGCCAAAATACTGCAAACCGAGCGTGGGCTTCCGCAGCTCTCCACCGGTGACATGCTGCGCGCGGCGATTGCCGCCGGTTCGCCCCTTGGCCGTCAGGTCGAAGACATCCTCGCCAAAGGTAATCTCGTCTCCGACGAAATCGTCATCAACATTATCGCCGAACGCTACGATCAGCCCGATTGCAAGAACGGCGCGGTCTTCGACGGCTTCCCGCGCACGATCGCGCAAGCCGAAGCGCTCGACAAAATGCTGGCCGACCGCGGAAAGAAGATCGACCGCGTGATCGAACTGAAAGTCGACGACAAGATCCTTCTGGATCGCGTCGAACAACGCATCAAACAAGGCATCGCGCGCCCCGACGACAATCCGACGACGCTGAAAAATCGCCTCGATGTCTACTACAAGAACACTGCGCCGCTGCTCGATTTCTATAGCAAGCAAGGCAAGGTCGTGACGCTCGATGGCATGGCGCCGATCGATGATGTCACCAAGGCGATCGCGAAAACGCTCGGCGCTTAACCCGGTTATTTATTCGCATATTCAGCGATCACCGCGTCGAGCAACTTCTCCAATTCCGCTGCCGCATCGGCGATTGGCGTCTCGCTCTGTTCGACGCGCGCCTGAATCAGGCTTCCTTCCATTGCCGCCGTCACCAGTCCAGCCAGCCGTCTCGCCCTTGCCACCGGAACGCCTTTCGCGACCAATCTCTCAGAAAGCACACTGCTGCGCTCGGCATAAGCTTCGCGTCCCGCCTCGGTGATCGCCGCGTCGTCAGGTGCGGTTTCCAGTAGCACGGTCGCAATCGGGCTGCCGTCGCGGAAGCCGGATTGCTTCATCCAACCGGACATCAAAGCAGCATAGGCCCGCACGATTTTGCCTGGCGATTTGTGTTGCTCGGCAAGCTCGCGATAGGTGGCATCGACCCGATGTGCCGCCTGCCGCACTGCCGCTTCCGCAATCGAAAGTTTGCCCTTCGGAAAGTAGTGATAGAGCGAACCCTTCGGGGCTCCACTCAATTCGACGATGTCGCTCAGGCCTGTGCCCGAAAAACCGCGCCTGCGAAACAGCGCCACTGCCGCTGTCACAATAGCATCGCGATGTTTCGGTTTCGCAGGCATCGTCAGGCGGCGGAACGTGCGCGGTAATTCCCCACTGTGATCTCCTCGTCGATCGCCGCACGAATGGCGCGCGCCGCAGGTTCGCGCACGCGCATCTTGGTGGCGTGATGCGCCATCGGATCGATCTTTGTCAGCGATTGCGCGATAGCTTCCATTGTTGAACCAAGCTCCGCCGCATCCACCACCTCGTCGAGAAACCCCGCCGTCACCGCTTCGCGCGGGCCGATCATCTCACCCGTCACAAGCAGACGGTTGAAGTAGGCGGGCAGAAGCCGCTGCCGCGAAACCTCCACAGCGAACTTCGGCAAGGTCAATCCAATGGTCACTTCGTTCAGCCCAATCCGGAACGCTCCTTCAATGCCCACGCGCACATCTGCTGCCAGCATCAGAAATGCGCCGGCAGGATAAGCATGTCCCGTGCATGCCGTAACGACAGGCGTGGGGAAGGTGAGGATGCGCAGCGCCAGCTCCGCACCCAGCGAAAGCATCTCCTGAACATTCTCCGGTATCCCTTGCGCAAATACCTTCAGATCGAAGCCGGCCGAGAAAATTCCAGGCCGCCCGGTCAGAACGACAATCGCCTTGTCCGCCTCCGCGCGATTGAACGCCGCGTGCAGCGCCTGCAACATCGCAATCGACAGCGCATTCGCCTTGCCGTCGTCAAACGTGATCCGCGCAACCTGCCCTGAAAGTTCGTATGTCACCAGATCGGCCATCCGGCCCTCCATCCATCCTGTCCACTTGCTTGATATAGACCGGTCTATATAATTTCAAGGACGAGGAGCATTGCATGACCGGCATACCCGAAGGCTTCGAGCCCCATTTCCGCAAAAGCCCGCTGACCGACCCGTGGGAGCCGCTTTATTCCAGGCGCACTCCCGAAGCTGTCATCTTGGGCCTCCGGCTCGGTACACCGCACACCAACGCCCGCGGCTTCGCCCATGGCGGCTTGATCTCGGCTTTGGCCGATAACGCCATGGGACTGTCTTGCGGCCCGCATTTGCGCACCCCTATCGGGGGCCTTGTCACCGTCTCGCTCACGGTCGATTTCATGGGCCGGGGCGAAATCGGCCAGTGGCTCGTATTCGAGACCGGATTCGTGAAGGCGGGCAGGGTGCTTTGCTTCACCCAATGCCTCGTAACGGCAGATGGCAGGCCAATCGCCAAGGCATCGGCCAATTTTCACGTCATCCCTGTCGCCGCCTGAGCCGCAAGCATCAGTTCATCGCCGTGGTCGGCATTTGGTCGGCGAAAAGTCGGCTTATTGTCCTTTCGACCAAACGCTCGCGCTCGCAAAACCGCTCCGCGTAACGCCGAAGGAGCCTGCCATGAGAAAGCGTCTGGCCAAGATCATCTATTGGGTCGCCTGCTTCATCCTCACGAGCGGCCTTTCCACCTACGCCGCCGAATCAAGTTTCCACGGATCGCACGACGCGCCCGTCATCGCGGGCCGTTAGCGCTCCGTCACGGTCTCCCCCCAACTTGGGGGCACTTCCAACGTTCTTCGGAAGCGCCCCCGGTTTTTTTGGGGAGGAGGGCATCCCAGTGTTCTTCGGGATGCCCTTTCCGGGGACCGATTGTCACGAAAGCGAATGGAATCCGGTTCATAAGGAGTGCCATGCTCTTGCTCGACGCATTCGGATTGTTCCTGGCCTCAGCACTGGCTTGCGCCGTTTGGGGCCCGGATGTGTGGCGCTGGGCTGCCTCGCATTTGGGCATTCGCCCGTCCGCCGGAAACGCGCGGCGCGGTTTCGGTTTCGACTGACGCGCGCCATAATAGGGCCGGGACACAGGCAGACAGCACCGAGGCATGGGCGGTCAGGCTTCCTACGGCGATGAATTTGGCAAACGCTTCGGCGCTCAACGCGCGCCGGTCTTCGTCACGCGCACCTTGAAGAAATCCGAAGTCGCGGTGACATATCTATGTCAGGAACAGCCGACTTTCGAATTGTCAGAGCAGCAACCCATCGAAGACGCCTACATGGCGAGCTTCGTCATGGTCGACAACCCGAACTACACGCTTTGGGAAAATGGAAAACCTGTCGCCACTCAACGTGTCCTCGCAGGACAAACGACCTTCTACGATTTCAAGGATCTCCCGATTATCCTCGTCAATAGTCCGCTTGTCGCGCTGCATTTCTATTTTCCGCGCGCGGCATTCGATGCGGTTGCCGACAACGCAGGCGTTCCGCGGATCTCCGGCCTGAAGATTCCGCGCGGCTTCGGCATGGACGATACGGTGATGCACGGCCTCGGCACCGCCCTGATGCCGGCCTTCCAGAATCCAGAACGCGCGAGCCGGCTTTTCATCGATCACGTCACGATATCTGCCGCCGTTCACCTCGCGCATGCCTATGGCGACATGACCGTGCCGGTGTTGAAACGCGGCGGCCTCGCGCCCTGGCAGGAACGCCGCGCGATGGATCTCATCGACGCCAATCTGGATGGCGAACTCTCTCAAACCCAGCTCGCATCAGAATGCGGTCTGTCGCCCAGCCATTTCGCGCGCGCCTTCCGCGCGTCCACCGGCATGGCTCCTCATCAATGGCTTCTCTTCAGAAGGGTGGAGAAATCCAAAGCGCTTTTGCGCAACGTCCGCCTGTCGCTTGCGGATGTGGCCCTGGTCTGCGGCTTCGCCGATCAAAGCCACTTCACGCGTGTCTTCACCAAATTCGTCGGCATCTCGCCAGGCTTATGGCGGCGCAACGTGTTGAACTGATCTACTGCCGCTCGCCCAGCGAGATCGGATAGGCCGTGTTGCGCATCACCAGCATCGGGTCCGCCGCTTCCACGCCCGGATGCGGTTGTCCCGGCAGAAACAAGAGCGATTTCTGCGCCGCCTGAGGATCGTCCGGTAATTTCGTCAGCGTAAAGGTACCCAGCTTCACCATCTTGCGGCTGTCCGGCCATGCCGTCGAAGGATCGTCTATCGCGTCGCCTTTCTCGGCAATCTGCACATACCAGTCGAAAACCACGGGCTCGCTGCTGACACGCTTGACGATATCCTCTTGCAGGTAGTTGGCCCCCATTGTTTTGCGTTCGTCTTTTGTCAGGAAATGCTCGTCGGCGCGTGGCACCATCTTGTACCGCACGAAAACGGATTTGCCCTTCGCGTTGGTGAACTTGACCGAATTGATTCCCCAATAGGACGCCTGCGCAAACGAAGCCGGGTATGTCAGGCTCGCGAGAAATATTTGCGCTTTTGGATGCGTCGCAAGAAATTGCTCGACCGGTGTGGGATGCGGAGTGTCCGGTCCCGTCGATCCGACCGCACGCAGGAACACGGCGAACTCGTCGAACGTCTTCACGATGAAGACCTTGTGCTGGTTGGCCTCGACATCAAAATCGTCGCCATCTTTCGCTTTGATCTTCACTGCGAATCCTGCCGGCGCGGCGCCATCCGCATTGTCTGGCAGGTCGGGCACGCCTGCGAAATCGGAAAACCGCGCCACCACGGGCAGCGTTCCACCGGCGAAGATCGGCTCCTCGGTCAACTTCTGCGCCGCAGGATCGGGCGCGAATGTACCCTCCAGCATCGTTCCCTTAGTATGCACCGCGCGGTCGTGATGGTTGCCGAACGCCGTATGCAGCGCCTGCACCATGCCGAGCGGCGTCTCTTTCGGAGCGACCGTCCCGTCTCCCGCGAAAAGAGGCCCCGCGAGCGCGCAGGCAACGATCTGCGTCAATGCAATCCTGACAGGTCGAGAATGTGCCACCGCGAACCTCCGCAAATCGTGTAGACACCCGATGATCGGATATTAACGCCGCGGCCATATTTTCCAATTCCGCCGCGTTTTGAAGAATTCTGCTACTTCTTCGCCAGATGCAACAGCGCAATGTCGCTATCGCTTAGGTCGCGGATATAGACCGGCGAGACGTCGCGTGGGTCGAGCGAAAGAACTCCGCCCGCCAGTGTCTGCCGCATTCCGGGCGCATCGAAAACTGTGTCACTGCCCCCGTTCAGAGGATGCAGCACGACCTTGGGTTTCTGCGGATTGCTGAAGTCGGCATAGGCCAGCGTATCGCCCGCAATCGCCCAGTCCGGCCAGTAGTCCGGCGACAACGTGTCATTGACCTGTTGCGGGGTGTCGCCAAGTTTCCAGATGCCGGGTTTGTCAAAGCGTGTCGCGTAAATGTCTGCGCCGTGGAAGCGCGCCGAGTACCACCCGTATCCCGGCAAGGCTTCCGGCCTGCCCGAACCATCGGCCGGAACGCGCCACAATCGCCAGCCATGTCCGTCATTGGCGGAGAACAGAATGGTTTTCCCGTCTGCGCTCCACACCGGCGCAGAGGCTTGCGCGTCGGACGTCATATCGGCAACGGTCACGCGCGCCGAACCGTCGGCGCGAATGATTTCGATCTTCGATCGCTTGCCGTCCACCGTCGCAAACGCAATGCGGGTGCCATCCGGGGACCAATGCGGGTTGAGCAGTTGCTTGAACGCCGCGATCTTGCGCGGGTCTTGTCCGGGATGCGCCACCGTCAGCGAAACCCCGCCGGTGCCGTAAGCAACGAACACAAGACTCCCGTCATTGGCGACGTCGAGATCGAGGATGTCGCTGTTCTGCTCAAGCAAAGTGTCGAGGCGGTTTTTCTTCGCCACCACCAAGCTCATCCGCGTGGTGTAGATCTCGACCGCCGCCAGATTGTTCGGCCCACCAACCACGCGACCGAATTCCTCCTGATTGAACGTCAGGCGTTTTGCGGGACTTCCATCGAGGTGATAGACCCACAATGCCGGTTCTTCCGGCTGCAACGTCCCCACGATCAGCGCCTTGCCGTCGCTTGTCCACCCATTACCCCAAACTGAAAGCCCATCCGGCGTGATCTGCCGTTCATTCCCGCTTGTGAAATCCAGCACGAAGATTCCGGAGTGGGGATATTGATCCCGGTAAAACGCCAACGACTTTCCATCCGGCGAAAGCGAAGGCTCCTTGTCATTGGCGATCAGCGGATTGGGATGGGTCACATCGCTGCGTCTGCCGCTCACCGGATCGAAGCGTACGATCCGGCTGGTATCGCCGATCTTCTGCGCATCCACAAAGTAAAGCGCGTTGTCCGGTCCCCAAACGACGCGCGTATCTTCGTTCGCCTTGCAATGCGCCACTTCATGTGCCGTTCCTGCAGGCACAGGTTTGATGAGGATGGTACAAGGCTTCCCCGGCACATAACGCACGAATGCGATCTTGTCGCTCTGCGGCGACCATGCGGGCGAATGCTCGTCAGGCGCATCGTCAGTAAGGCGAACCGCATCGCCTTCGGTAAGATTGCGCATATAGATATTGCGTGACGTCTTCTCCGATCCCGACGCATAGGCGATCAGCGATCCGTTCGGCGCGAGCGCAGGCTCATCTTCCGCCGCCGGGCTGGACACCAGCATCTGGAACCGATCGATGGTCCATTCGCCAGCGGGCTGGGTCTTCCAGGATGCAAACGCCGCCACCGCGGCCACGGCCGCAAACAGCGCGGCCCAAATCCATCCGCGCGACCGTCGGTCGGACAGGGCCGGTGCTTCCGCCTCGTCCACCACGGGTTTCAGATGCGAGAGCCGATATCCCACCCGGGCCACGGTCTCGATGACGAAGGACTGGTTCCCGTCCAGCTCCCCGACCTTGCGCACCTTGGCGATGCAGCGATTGATGGCGTCCTCGCCCACAATCCGGCCGCCCCAGCAGGTCTCGATCAATTGGTCGCGGGACACAACAGCCCCATCCGCTCGCGCCAGCGCCACCAGCACCTGCATCACCCGGGGTTCCACGGTCTCGATCTGCCCGCCGACGGTGACTTCCCGCAGCGATGGCCGCACCTGAAGCCGCCCCAACAGGAAATCCCCTTCCCGGGCCAGGTCTATTTCGCCCCTTTCACTCATAGGGGCCGCGTTATCGGGGCCAGCGGGCTGGGCATGGCGGGCCTTCGGTGGGTGGTTGAGTCGGGCCGCGACCTTATATGGAGACCCGGCCGGGGGCGATTGGTAAATGGAACCGGTCGGTGAACGCCTTCTTCCCCAAGCCTTTAAAAGCAGCCCGGAAACATTATGTTAGGGCAGTTGACGTGGGACCCGCGATTTCTATAATCCGCGCCCTCGCGGCAACTTAAGCCCTGAAATTTCAATGTTTTAGGTCCTTCGAGAGTCGGACCAGGTGCCAAACGCGCCGCAAAGGCAAAGAATTTCAAGAGCTTGGAAAGGATACTCTCGTGGCGCGTATTGCTGGCGTCAATATTCCAACTCAAAAGCGCGTCGAAATTGCGCTGCGCTATATCCATGGAATCGGTCCGAAACACGCAAAGGACATTTGCGAGAAGGTCGGCATCGCGCCTGACCGCCGCGTGTCCGATCTGTCGGATTCCGAAATCATCCAGATTCGCGAAACGATCGACCGCGACTATCTCGTGGAAGGCGATCTTCGTCGCGAAGTGGCGATGAACATCAAACGCCTGATGGATCTCGGTTGCTATCGCGGCCTGCGTCACCGCAAGGGTCTTCCGGTTCGCGGTCAACGCACTCACACGAACGCCCGCACGCGCAAGGGACCTGCCAAGGCCATCGCGGGCAAGAAGAAAGTGACGAAGTAAGATATGGCTGCCGAAAAGAAAGCCGCGGGCGGTCGTCCGCGCAAAAAAGAAAAGAAGAACGTCGTGGTGGGTGTCGCGCATGTTGCCGCGACCTTCAACAACACGATTGTTACCATCACCGATACGGCAGGCAACACGGTTTCGTGGTCCAGTGCCGGCATGATGGGTTTCAAGGGTTCGCGCAAGTCGACGCCGTATGCAGCCCAGGTTGCCGCCGAAGACGCAGGCAAGAAGGCTGTCGAGCACGGCATGCGCACGCTGGAAGTGGAAGTCTCCGGTCCCGGTTCGGGTCGCGAGTCCGCGCTTCGTGCGTTGCAGGCCGTTGGTCTCACCGTCACCTCGATCCGTGACGTGACGCCGATCCCGCACAATGGTTGCAAGCCGCC
>DATKJT010000054.1:0-50566 GCA_035543495.1 Rhizomicrobium sp.
ATGTATGTTTGCTCTTCACTTGGTGAAGGTAAGTAAGGGGGCACCGACTATGACGACGGTCTACGATTTTTCGGCGAAGACGCTTTCGGGCGAGGAAAAATCGCTCGGCGATTATCGCGGGCAGGTTCTGCTGATCGTCAACACGGCCAGCAAATGCGGGTTCACGCCGCAATACGAAGGGCTGGAGAAGCTATACGAAAAACTGCACGACAAGGGGCTGACGATTCTGGGCTTTCCCTGCAACCAGTTCGGTTCGCAGGAGCCGGGCACGGAAAGCGAGATCGGGGCGTTCTGCCAGAAGAACTATGGCGTGAGCTTTCCGATGTTCTCCAAGGTCGACGTCAACGGCGCGGATGCGCATCCGCTTTACAAATATCTGAAGAAGGAAGAGCGCGGCGTGCTGGGCACCGAAGGGATCAAGTGGAATTTCACGAAATTCCTGGTCGACCGCGAAGGCAATCCGGTGGAGCGATACGGCTCGACGACGAAGCCGGAAGATCTTGAAGGCGATATTTTGAAGCTGCTCTAACAACTTTGCTTCGCATCGCTGTCATGGCCCGCGAATGCGGGCCGCGCAGGTGACGCGTGCCAAAAATGAATCACGCGGAGGCGCGGAGAACGCGGAGTTGAGATTTTCTCCGCGTTCTCCGCGCCTCCGCGTGCAAATTTCCATTGCGCAGAACCCAACTGGGTGGCTCGCATTCGCGGGCCATGACAAACGTGGTGGTTGGTGGCGCTTAAGTCGTCACCATCTCATCCAGCGAATAACCCGCCGACCGCACCGTGCGGATGGGGTCTTTGGTGCCTTCGATGTTGAGGGCCTTGCGCAGGCGGCCGACATGGACGTCCACCGTGCGGGCTTCGACATAGATATCCGAGCCCCATACCGCATCGAGCAATTGTTCGCGGCTGAAGACGCGACCGGGGTGTTGGATCAGATGATCCAGCAGTTTGTATTCGGTCGGGCCCAAATGGACTTCGTGGCCGTTGCGGCGGACGCGGTGGGCGACGCGGTCCATTTCGATGTCGCCGACGCGGATCGTGTCTTCGGCGAGGCTTGGGCGGATGCGGCGCATCACGGCGCGCAGGCGCGCGAGCAGTTCGGTCATCGAGAACGGCTTGGTGATGTAGTCGTCGGCGCCGGTGTTGAGGCCGCGCACGCGGTCGGCTTCTTCGCCGCGCGCGGTGAGCATCAGGATCGGTACGTTGCGCGTTTCGGGACGCGAGCGGAGTCTGCGGCAGACCTCGATGCCGGAGAGCTGGGGAAGCATCCAGTCCAGCAACACCAGATCGGGCTTTTCTTCCGTCGCCAGAAGCAGGGCTTCTTCGCCATCGGTGGCTTCGACCACGCGATAGCCTTCACGCTCCAGATTGTAGCGCAGCAGGGTGACCAGCGCGCTTTCGTCTTCGGCGACAAGAACAGTGGGCTTCAACATCAGCTATGCTCGTAAGGAACGCTCGTTTCGCTGGTGACGTCGGCTTTGGGACGGTCGACGGCCAGGTGATCGCCGCTCACCATGTAGTAGACGGTTTCCGCCACATTGGTGGCGTGATCGCCGGCGCGTTCGATGTTCTTCGCCACAAACAGAAGATGCGTGCTCTGGCCGATGGTGCGCGGATCCTCCATCATGTAGGTGAGGAGTTCGCGGAACAGGCTGTTGTAGATCTCGTCGATCTCGCCATCCTGTTTCCACACCGCTTCCGCGCTCTGCGCATCGCGGCGGGCATAAGCATCGAGCACCTGTTTCAATTGCGCGAGGACGGAGCGGCCCATGCGGGCGAGGCTTTGCGTGAGGCGGATCGGTTGTTCGCGATTGAGCACGATGGCGCGCTTGGCGATGTTTTTTGCAAGATCGCCGATGCGTTCGAGTTCGCTGGCCATCTTGAGTGCGGCAAGCGTTTCGCGCAGATCCTTCGCCATGGGCTGGCGCAGCGCCAGGAGCTTCAGCGCCTGGTCTTCGATCTGGTATTGCATCAGGTCGATGCGGCGGTCGCTGGCGATGACGGCTTCGGCCTTGGCCGTATCGCGGCGCGAAATCGCCTCGATCGCATCGGCAAGCTGGGCTTCCGCAAGCCCGCCCACCTGCGCCACCGCGGTGGTGAGCGCTTCGAGTTTCTCGCCAAAAGCCCTGACTGTGTGTTCGGTCATCCGTTTGTCCGCCGCTGTCTCGCTGCCTGCCTAGGCGCGAAGTCGAAAGTCTATGCGACAGATTTATAACACTTCCGTGACAGCCCTGTCGGCTGCCGTTTCGCGGGCGGAAATGCTGGGCAAAGCGACCGTGAAGGTGCTGCCGGAGCCCAGCTCGCTGTCGATCTGGAGCCGGCCGTTGTGGCGATTCACGATGTGTTTGACGATGGCGAGTCCCAGACCCGTGCCGCCGCGCTCCCGGCTGCGCTTGACGTCCACCCGGTAGAATCGCTCGGTCAGGCGGGGGATAGCCTCACGCGGGATGCCTTCGCCATCGTCGCGGACGGCGACCGAGACGATGCCCGGTTTGGTCGAAAGCGTGACCCAGACGTGGCCATTGGCGCGGCCGTATTTGATCGCGTTATGGATCAGGTTCTGGAAAAGCTGGGTGAGTTCGTCGCGGTCGCCCACCACATTGGGAAGGTGGGATTCGCCCGTGATTTCGAGCGAGACGTTTTCGCTTTCGGCGAGCGGGGCGATGGCCGCCGCCGCACTTTTCACCACAGCTTCGAGATCGACGCGGGACGATGGCGGTACGTGTTCGTTGAGTTCGATGCGGGTGAGCGACAGCAGGTCTTCGATCAGGCGGCGCATGCGCGCGGCCTCGACGCTCATGATGCCGAGGAATTGTTCGCGCGCGGCAGCATCGTCCCGGGCGTGGCCGCGCAAAGTGTCGATGAAGCCGGAGACGGCGGCCAAAGGCGTGCGCAATTCGTGGCTCGCGTTGGCGACGAAATCGGCGCGCATCTGTTCGGTGCGTTTGATGGCGGTGAGATCGTGCAGAAGGATCAGCGTCAGCGGTGCAATCGCACTCTTGGAAACATATGCCTGGAAATGGCGTTCGATGGGAACGCGGGTGGCAAATTCGGTGGTCGCCGGCACTTCACCGGGGTCCACGGTTTCGACGGCCTGCTGAATGGCCGGTACCCGCAGCAGAACCGATAGCACTTTGCGGTGATAATCGGCACCGATGACCCCACGCATCGCGGCATTGGCAAAAACGGCCCGGTCCTTGTCGTCGAGCAAAAGCAGGGGATCGGGCAAGCGCTCGAACACTTCGCGCGCAAGGCTGGGAAGCGGATCGGCGGTGGTAGGTGCAGCGGCAGCGATGTTGTGGTGCTGTTGCCAGACGCGGTTGCTGGCGAAGAGCGCGAGAAGCGCGATGACAAAGGCAGTGATCCCGATCCAGGAATAGCCATGCACGCCCTGCCACCAGAAAATGAGCGCGGGCAAAGCAAGGCCGCAGGCGAACGGCCACAGCCAGTCGCGCAGCGTTTTCCAGGAGGGCCAGGTGACATCCATCGCGGGCGTCTTTTGGCGGATCGCGACGCGGCCCACAACGGGGATGCGGTGCGGCATACCAAAGTTTCAAAATTGTCGGTTGCGGAGCCGGCCATGCCGGTTGCAGACCCATCGTCCACGGTTCGTACCTTGTTGCGAGTTTTTCTCGTGAAACATTGGCAAATAAGGGTTTCTTGACAGGTGGGGGGACGGTGGGGGCATCCTTGCCCGCGCGGACTTCGGCTCGGGAAGGACCGCCCGTAACAGGAAACCAGAAAAACGAGACCAGGGTGGAGACGGCATGACGGACGCCGGTGCGCGCGAACTCGGCAGTTTGCGGACGAAACTGATCTATGGCTTCGGTTCGGTCGCCTATGGCGTGAAGGATCAGGGTTTCACCACGCTTCTGATGCTTTTCTACAATCAGGTGGTCGGACTGCCCGCGGCATGGGTGGGCAGCGCGATATTGCTGGCGCTGGTGTTCGACACCATCGCCGATCCCATCGTGGGGCAAATCTCTGACAATCTGAGGTCGCGTTGGGGGCGCAGGCATCCTTTCATGTATGCGGCCGCGATCCCCGTGGCGGTGTCTTACTGGTTTTTGTGGAATCCGCCGCATTGGAGCAACGAGGCGTTGTTCGTCTATCTGCTCGCGATGGCGATCGTGGTGCGCACCTTCATCACCATGTACGAGATTCCGAGTGCAGCGCTTTCGGCGGAACTGACCACCGACTACGACCAGCGCACATCTTTCATGGCCTACCGCTATTTCTTCGGATGGCAGGGCGGGCTGGTGATGGGCATCCTGAGTTTCCTCGTGTTCTTCAAGCCGGATGCAGCCCATCCGGTGGGGCAGCTCAATCCGGCGGGATATCCGGTTTATGCGCTGTTCGCCGCACTGTTGATGGTGGCAGCCATTCTGGTATCCGCGGCGGGGACACACCGGTTCATTCCGCAGTTCAGCGTGCCGCCGGCGCGAAAGCGTACGCTGGGCCAGGTTCTGCGCGAGATGGTGGAGGCCTGGTCGAACGTATCGTTTGCTTCGCTTGCCGGTTCGACCCTGTTTTCCTATGTTGCGCAGGGCGTGCTGTTTGCGCTGAACATCTATTTCAACACCTATCTCTGGCATTTGAGCGCGGTACAGATCGGGCTCATCACCCTGTCGCTGGTGATCGCGCCGTTCCTGGCGCTTGCCATTGCCACGCCTATCTCAAGGCGGTTCGGAAAAAAACACGCGACCATCGGATTGTTCGTGATCTCGCTTGCTTTTTATTGCGCGCCGCTGGCGCTCTATCTACTGCACGCGCTTCCCACACATCCCACGCCGTTTCTGCTTGCCGTGCTGACGGTACTGGCCCTGCTGGCGACGACATTTTCCATCGCCTGCGGGACCATGGGCGGTTCGATGATGACCGATGTGGTGGAGGACAGCGCGGTGCGCACCGGGCGGCGGCAGGAAGGGCTTTTCTTCGCCACCGTCATTCTGGTGCAGAAGGCGGTTTCGGGGTTGGGTGCTTTTATTGCAGGACTGTTACTCGCCCTGGTGCACTTTCCGCAGAACGCTTCGCCCGCGACGCTCGACCCCGCGATCTCCTACAATCTCGCGCTCGCCTATCTGCCGACGGTGGTTGCGTTGTTCACCCTGTCGATCATCTGCCTAACTTTCTATCGCATCAGCCGCGAGGACCACGACGCGAACATCAGGAAGCTTGCGGGCGAGATGGCGGAGATACAGGCTGGCGAACCGGTTGCAGCGAGCGAACCGATGCCCGCTATGGGTGCGACGCAGCCCCAGCCGGGCGAATAGGACGCGGTTTATGGGCCATTTCCTTCCTTGCCGTGTGGACGTTTCCGGAATCTACTTCCGGCCTTCGTTTGCGTTCGGATCATCGAGGGGGATGTATCTGACATGAAAACCGGAGAAGCCGTCGCATCGACGGAACGGTATAACCGAAAGAAGGAAGAGATCGTCGCTGCCGCGACCGCGATCCTCAATCGCGACGGGGCGCGCGGCATGACGCTTGCCGACGTGGCGGCGAGCGTGGGCCTTATCACCACTTCGGTCACCTATTACTTCAAGAAAAAGGAAGACCTCGCGGTCGCCTGTTTCCTGCGCGCGATCGAACGGTTCGATGCGTTGATCGCGGCGGCCTCGGCGCCGTCCGATCCGCGCGAACGCGTGCGGGTTTTGCTGGAAAGCTATTTCGCGCTTGACCGGCGCATCCGCGAGGGCGAGGAGCCGCCCATTGCGGTGTTCAGCGACGTGCGTTCGTTGAACGAGCCGTATCTTTCGCAGGTGAACGAGCCTTACGGGAAGCTGTTCCGCAAGGCGCGCGGCCTTCTGCAATCGCCCAACATGGAATGGATGGACCGGCGCATCGCCACCGCGCGCACCCACATGCTGCTCGAACAGCTTTACTGGTCGGTCGCATGGCTGCCGCGGTTCGAGATCGAGGACTATCCGCGCATCCTCGAACGCATGTACGACATTTTGTCGAACGGGCTTTCCAAACACGATGCGGCGTGGGCGCCGCGCATCCTGCCCGGCATCGATCCGGAGCCCACCGATGCGCAAAGCGCGTTGCGCGAGACGTTCCTCATGTCGGCGACGCGGTTGATCAACCAGCGCGGCTATCGCGGCGCATCGGTCGAGCGGATTTCCGAACAGCTCAACGTCACAAAGGGGTCGTTCTACCATCACAACGATGCAAAGGACGATCTGGTGGTCACCTGTTTCGAGCGCAGCTTCGAGATCATGCGGCGGGCGCAATCCATGGCGATGCTGGAGCCGGGGACGTGGTGGGACAAGCTTTCGGCGGCGGCTGCCACGCTTGCCGAATACCAGCTTTCGGAGCGAGGGCCGTTGTTGCGCACCTCGGCGTTGAGCGCGTTGCCGGAGCAGATCCGCAACGACATGGTGGAGTCCTCCAACCGCGTGTCGGGACGGTTTGCGGGCATGATTTCGGACGGGATCGCGGAAGGCACCATTCGCGCGGTCGATCCGTTCATCGCGGCGCAGATGCTGAACGCGACGCTCAACGCATCTTCGGCGATTGCGACGATGCTGCCGCTGACGCAGGACGGCGACGGGGCCGAGCTCTATGCCAAGCCCATCCTGATGGGTATCTTCACGAGGTAATGTCGTTCATCGACCACATCTCATTGCCGGTGCGCGATTTCGAGCGCGCGGCGAAATTCTACGATCCCGTGCTCGCGACGTTGGGATTGCGACGGCGCAAGCAAAGCGACGGCGCGATCGGCTGGGGGCCGGATGATGTGCTGCCGCCCATCTTCTGGATACTGCGGGCAGATGAGGTGCGCGCAGGTCCTGGCCTGCATGTGAGTTTTCGCGCGAAGGATCGCGGGCAGGTGCACGCATTTTACGACACCGCTTTGGCGCATGGCGGACGCGACGCCGGTGCGCCGGGCCCACGGCCGCACTATACGGCGGGTTTCTACGGCGCGTTCGTATTCGATCCCGACGGCTACAAAATTGAATCGGTGGTGCGCGAAGCGCTTTAGCCGTGAAGATGTTCTGAAAAAACCTTCTTCAATTCGGTCTTCATGATCTTGCCGTTGGCATTGCGTGGCAGCGTTTCGGGCCAGAACACCACCTTCACAGGCACCTTGAAAGCGGCGAGCTTGCCGGCGACAAATTGACGGAGTTCGTCTTCGCTGGCGTGCATGCCGGGTTTGAGATGCACGACGGCGCCGGGTTCTTCGCCCAGCGTCTTGTGCGGCACGGGCACGAGCGCTGCATCCATCACGGCGGGATGTTCGTAGAGGACGTTTTCGACTTCGATGCAGTAGATGTTCTCGCCGCCGCGGATGAGCATGTCCTTCGCGCGGTCGATGATGAAACAGAACCCTTCTTCGTCGATGCGCGCGAGATCGCCCGTCTTCACCCAGCCGTCGACGAAGGTGTTGGCCGTTGCTTCGGGCTTGTTCCAATAGCCTTTGACGATATTGGGGCCACGCGCCCACAGCTCGCCCACTTCGCCGTTCGGCAGTTCGTGCTGGCCGTCGGGCGACATGATCTTGATGTCGCAAACCGCGACCGCCGGGCCGCACGATTGCGGGCGATGTTCGTAGTCTTCGCCCGAATGGGTGGTGCAGGTGGCCGAGGTTTCGGTCATGCCCCAGCCGTTGCCGGGCAGGGATTTCGGAAAGACTTCGACGATCTTGCGCACCAGTTCGGGCGCAGAAGGTGCCCCGCCATACGCCACGCTTTCGAGCGAGGAAAGATCGTATTTCTCGCGCGCGGGATGCTCGAGCAATTGCCAGGCGATGGTGGGCACGCCTCCCGCGGTGTTGACCTTTTCGCGTTCGATCAACTGCATCGCCTGTTCCGGCTCCCATTTGCGCATCATGACGATCTTGCCGCCGGCGAAAACGGTAGGCCCCATGATCGCAAAACAACCCGTGGCGTGGAAGAACGGCACCGACAGCAGCGTCACGCGTTGCGGCGCATTGGGATCGGGCGCGGGCGGCATTTCTCCGCGGCGCAGGAAATTGCGCGCGGCGGAGGATGCTGCCGCCATGATGTTGGAGAGCATGTTGCGATGGGTGCCGAGCGCCCCCTTCGGTTTGCCCGTCGTACCCGACGTATAAAGAATGGTCGCGTCGTCATCGGGCTGTATATCGACGGTGGGCATCGGGCGATCGGGGAGTTTGCCCCAATCGTTCACCGCGCCCGTTATCTCTTCCAGGCGACAGACGAGCGGGTTGGGAAGTTCGTCGGTGTAGCGGCTGACATAGACACGCTTCAGGTCCGGACAATTGATGAGATGTTCGGAAATGCGTTCGAGACGTTCGGCATCGGTGAAGGCGATCTTGGTGCCGGAATCGACGAGGCCGTATTCGAGTTCGGGGCCCGTCCACCACGCATTCAGCGGCGTGACGATGGCGCCGATGATTTCCGCGCCGAAGAAGATGGCGGGCCATTCCGGCAGGTTGCGCATGATGAGGGCGATGCGATCGCCCTTCTTCACGCCCTGCTTCGTCAATTCGTCGGCGATGGCAAGCGCGGCGCGGGTGAAACTTTCGAAGGTCGCGCGATCGTTTTCGTAGACCAGAAATTCCTTGTCGCCATGCGCGCGGCCGATTTGCAGCAGATGGCGGATGGTGGGCGGTGCGTTCTTCCAGATGCGGGTCTTCACGCCGCGGATGACGGCTTCATCCATCTCGAGCGGCGAACCCGGCTGGGTGAGGAGCGCATGGGCCTGCGCGATGGACATGGCGGGCCAGCCCGGCTTCTGAGGGGCGGCGCTCATGCGGAAAATCCCGAAATCGCAATAAAATAAGTCATTCCTGTCGTCTTCCCGGTTTCGATGTTCTGGTTGAGGGCAACATTATTTGCTCAAGCGCCGGCTCACAAGGCATCGAGGCTTTCGGCGCGGTGCTTCCATTCGTCCTTCAGTTCGCTCAGCAGGTCGGCGTAGCGCTCGGCCGCCGCCTCGCGCACCTTGGGCAGGTGGTAGGAGGGGAAAAGGTCGTTGTCGGGCCGGTAATTGCGCAGGATCTGCTTGGCGAGCGTAACCTTGTGCACCTCCGTCGGGCCGTCGGCGATGCCCATGACATAGGAGCCGATCACCATCTGGGTGAACGGCATTTCGTTGGAGACGCCGAGCGCGCCATGAATGTGAAGCGCGCGGCTTGCGATGTCGTGGTAAACTTTCGGCATGGCGACTTTCACGGCCGCAATGTCCTTGCGCACTTTGCGATAGTCTTTGTATTTGTCGATTTTCCAGGCGGTTTGCAACACGAGCAGACGGAATTGCTCCAGCGCGATCCAGCTATCGGCAATCTGTTCCTGCACCATTTGATAATCCGCGATACGGCCGGTTTTGGTTTGACGCGACACGGCTCTGCGGCACATCAAATCAAGTGCCTTGCCGCATTGGCCGACGGTACGCATGGCATGATGCACGCGCCCGCCGCCCAGCCGCGTCTGGCCGATGACGAAGGCGCCGCCGCGTTCGCCGAGCAGCGCATCGTAAGGCACGCGCACATTCGTATAGCGCATGTAGCCTTCCGAGCCTTCGCGTTCGTAACCGACGCCCACATAGCGGATCACTTCCACACCCTTCGTCTTGCGCGGCACGAGGAACATGCTCATGCGCTGGTATGGGTCTTTGTGATCGGGGTCGGTGACGGCATAGACGACGAGGACCTCGGCATTGCGCGCACCGGAGGTGAACCATTTCTCGCCGTTGATGACCCATTCGTCGCCTTCGAGTTTGGCGCTGGTCTGGAAGCCGAGCGGATCGGAGCCGCCTTGCGGTTCGGTCATCGAATAGCCGGACGTGATCTCGTTGTTCAGCAGCGGCCAGAGATATTTCTTCTTCTGCTCCTCGGTTCCGAAATGGGCGATGATCTCCGCATTGCCGGTGTCGGGCGCCTGGCAGCCGAAGACGACGGGCGCGAGACCCACACGGCCCAGCCGCTCGTTCATCAGCGCGAGTTTGACCTGACCGAAGCCCTGCCCGCCCAGTTCGGCACCGAGATGGCAGGCCCACAGGCCCTGCTCTTTCACCTTGGCCTGGAGCGGGCGGATGGCCTTTTGATAGGCCCTCGACTTGGCGCCCGCATAGCCGATGCGGGTGTGCGACAGGGGCTCAACCTCGTTTTCGAGAAACTGGTCGATCCAATCGAGCTTCTTCTGAAACTCCGGATCGGTTTCGAAATCCCACGCCATTCGGGCCTCCCTTCTATTTTCTTGGGACAGGTTATCTGCCGACAGGCTGGCGCCGCAAATGGCTTTCAAACAATGGGTATGCCGGCAAGCGGCGTATATACATGTATTGACGCACGATGAAAATAGAGGTATCGTCTCTTTTGAAAGGCAGATTCCAATGGCGCGCGCACGCATTTTCAAATCCGGCAACAGCCAGGCTGTGCGGCTTCCCAAGGAAATCGCCTACAAGAATCCGGAGATAGAACTGGAAGTTTCCCGCACCGGCGATGTCGTTACGATTTATCCGGCACGCCCCAGTCTGAAGGATGCGGTGGCGGAACTGCAACGTATGCCCAAGCCGGCACACGTGGAAAGGCGTCAGCCTATCGACCTGCCCCTTCGCAAGCGCGACTGATTTCCTTGGCTTATCTTATTGACACAAACATCGCGATCCATGCGCGGGACGGCACCGATGCCGTGCTGGAAACGCTTGCACAACACGATGGGGCAATCCTGCTTTCGGCATTGAGCCTCGCCGAACTGCAGCGCGGGATCTACAAGGATCCGTCGAACACGGCTATCCGCAAAGCGCGACTGGACATTCTTCTTCGCCACATCCCGGTGCTGCCGTTCGATACCGCGGCTGCCGAAATTTATGGGCAGATCATTGCCCAATGCGGATGGGCGAAAGGGCGCGATTACGACCGAATGATCGCGGCCCATGCCATGGCAACGGCCTCCATCCTTGTGACAGACAACATTTCGGATTTCGAAGACATTCCGGGCCTGACATTCGAGAACTGGGCAACCCGATAAAATCTGCGCTAGGCTTTCCGGACTGACATAGGAGGAAAGTTCATGTCCAAGCCGGAAGCAGCGGGTTTTTCGTCGGCGCGGTTGGCGCGCCTGGATCAGGTGATGAAAGCCCGGTATGTGGATTCCGGCCAATTGCCGGGAATGCTGACGCAGGTGTGGCGCAAAGGGGCGCTGGTTCACACCGCGATGGCTGGGCTGATGGACATCGAGCGCAACAAACCGATGCGCGAGGACGCGATCTTCCGCATCTATTCCATGACCAAACCGATCACCTCCGTAGCCCTGATGATGCTGGTGGAGGAAGGAAAGATCGGGCTCGACGACGACGTGCAGATGCACATCCCGTCGTGGAAAAAGCTGGGCGTTTACGCCACGGGGATGCCGTCGCTGCTTTCGAGCGAGCCGCCGTCGCTTCTGGCGACGCCGGTGAAGCGCCCGATGAAAGTGGTCGATCTGGTGACGCACACCTCGGGCCTCACCTACGGGTTCATGATGCGCACGATGGTGGACGCGGCTTATCGCAAGAAAAAGATTGCGGATTTCCAGACGCCGGGCGGACTGGACGCGATGATCGAGGAGCTTTCCAAGCTGCCGCTCGATTTTTCGCCGGGCGATTACTGGAACTATTCGATCTCCATCGATGTGATGGGATATCTCGTGCAGAAACTTTCCGGGCAGACGTTCGGCGAATTCCTGCGCACGCGGCTGTTCGAACCGCTGGGCATGAAAGACACCGCGTTTCATTGTCCGCACGACAAGATCGAACGCTTTTCTTCCTGCTATCAGCCGAAGCCGGGCGGTGGCGGCATCACGCTGCAGGATGACGCGCAGAAAAGCACCTATGCCGAACCGCCGAAGCTGGAATCGGGTGGCGGCGGGTTGGTTTCAACCATTCACGATTACATGCGGTTCTGCCGGATGATGCTGAACAAGGGCTCGCTCGACGGCGTGCAATATCTCTCGCCCAAGACGGTGGAGATGTTCAGCATGAACCTTTTGCCCGACGGCAAGCTGATGAACGAGATGGTGGCGGGGCCGGGCCTGTTTTCCGAAGCGGGGTATGGCGGCGTCGGCTTTTCCATCGGTTGCGGCGTGAACATGGAAGTTTCGAAGTCGCGGTTGCCGGGATCGGTGGGCGAATATTTCTGGGGCGGGGCCGCGGCGACGGCTTTCTGGATCGATCCGAAGGAAGACCTGACGGTCGTCTTCATGACCCAGGTGATCGGCAGCGAAGCGCGACTCACATTGCGGCGCGATCTGCGCACTCTGGTCTATGCGGCGATGACGGAATCATTCGCGCCGCATTGACGCGCTGCACAATTTGGTCTTATCAGTTTTGTTACGCGCATGGTTTTGGGAACGCGGTGTGACACCGCGGCTGCCCCCGCAACTGTAACCGGCAAGCTTTTCGTCCGAATGCCACTGGACTTTCAAAGGTCTGGGAAGGCGGGCGGGAGGCGACAGAGCCGGGAGCCAGGAGACCTGCCCTGCGCCGTCGTCCTGTTTCCGGTCGGGGTGCGCCGGGGGCAAGCGGGAATCCGCTGTGGCGACAAGTCGAGTCGTCGCGGGGGCATCCATGCTCAAGACCACAATCGCTGCGGGCCATCGCGCGACTCCTGAACCTCACAGGAGACCGCTATGCAGAAACATTTTCTTTTCAGCCTTCCCATTCTTCTTGGATTGAATGCCGCGGCACATGCCGCCGACGATTCCGAACTCGTGGTGGTGACGGCGACGCGCACCGCACAGCCGGCGGATCGCACGGGTGAATCGGTTTCGGTGATTAGCGGCAAAGACCTGCTATTGCAGCAGACGGTGGCGCTCACAGATGCGCTGCAACTGACGCCGACCGCGATTGTGGTGCGCAATGGCGGATTGGGACAGAACGCCACCGTTTCGCTGCGCGGGGCGGAGCCGGGACAATCGCTGGTGTTGATCGATGGGGTGCGGATCAACGATCCGTCCACCACGGACGATCAGGCGATCTTGGGCGATCTGCTGGTCAACAATGTCGATCGGGTGGAAATTCTGCGCGGGCCGCAATCCACGCTTTACGGCAGTCAGGCGATCGGCGGCGTGGTGAACATCATCACGCGCACCGGCGGCGACACGCCATTCGATGCGCGCGCCTCCGCGGAAGGCGGATCGTTCGGCACTTATCACCTGAACGCGGCGGTGAACGGCACGGAAGGCATGGTCGATTACGGTGCGGCGGTGAACTATCTTTCGACCGGCGGGATTTCGGCGGCGGCGCGCCGCGACGGCAATACGGAAAACGACGGATACTGGAACACGGGTGCGACGGGCAATGTGCGCGTGCATGTGCTCGATACGATAAGTGTCGATTTGCGCGCCTATTACACGGGATCGGCAACCGATATCGACGGTTATCCGCCGCCGGAATACGCCTTCATGGACGATCCCGAATTCGGCCGGAACGATCTGGTGGCGGGCTATGCGGGCGTGAACGCGGATTTCTTCGGCGGCATGTTCCACAACCGGCTGGCGTTCACCGGATCGCATTCCGACCGGCGTTTCTTCGGCGTCTATCCCTATCCCACCTATGTGTTCGCGCCCGACCTCAACAATTACAGCAAGGCGGGCACCACACGCGTGGAATATCAGGGCACGGTGAACGTGGACGACAACAACCAGGTGACGTTCGGCGCGGAAAGCGAACGCAACACGTTCAACACCATGAGCCTGCAATACGACATCGCGCCGACGCTGGGCGCACGGCGTACCACCAGCGGTTACGGCCAGTGGCAGACGACACTGTTCGATCGGCTTACGCTGACGGGGGGCATTCGGTATGACAGCGATTCTCAATATGGCGGACACACCTCGGTGAAAGTGGCAGGCGCGTGGGTGGTGCCGGAATGGGGAACGGTCGTGCACGCCAACTACGGCGACGGTTTCCAGGCGCCTTCGCTTTATCAACTCTATTCGCAGTACTCCAACCCGCTGACCGAACTGAAGCCGCAAACGGCGCGCGGATATGAAGTGGGCGTGGCGCAGCATTTCCTCGACGATCGCGTGAGCGCATCGGCGACATGGTTCAGCCGCAAGACGAAGAATGAGATCGACTTCTTCACCTGTCCCTACATCCCGCCGGTGCCGAACCTGCCGGGTTGCGACGAGCGCCAGTTCCAGGGCGGCTATTACTACAATGTCGGCCAATCGCGGTCGCAGGGTGCGGAGTTCGAACTTTCGGGCGAAGTGATCGAGAACCTCACGGCGGCGCTGAACCTGACCGACATGGCATCGGAAGATCTGGGGCTGCACGCCGATCTGGCGCGCCGTCCGCGCGTGACGCTCGGCGGCAGCGTGTTCTGGACGCCGATGGAGCGGGCATCGCTGGGGCTGACGATCAACCATGTGGGCGACCGGTTCGACGCGGCGGGCGAAATTCGGCCATTGCCGGGATACACGCTGGTCGACGTTCTGGGGTCTTATCCGCTGACCGAGAACTTCTCGGTCTTCGCGCGGGTGGAGAACGTGTTCAACAAGGGCTATGAGCCGGTGGACGGCTATGGCGCGATGGGCCGGGCGGCTTATGCGGGCATCAGGGCCAATTTGTAACAGTTGTTATATTTCCTGTCACCCTCCCTCAAAGGGAGGGTGACATTTCAAATCCGTTCTGGCCAAATTGGCGAACTTGCCATTGCTGGAACGATTTCATGACATTTCGGAAACTGCTCATCGCCAATCGCGGTGAGATCGCCATTCGCATCGCACGCGCCGCAGCCGATCTGGGGATACGTTCGGTTGCGATCTATTCCGAAGACGACAAGGACGCGCTGCATGTCAAGCTCGCCGATGAGGCGCGCGCGCTGAAAGGCTCGGGGCCGGCCGCCTATCTCGACATGGAACAGGTGATCGCGGCGGCGAAAGCTGCCGGTTGCGACTGCATACATCCGGGTTACGGGTTTCTGAGCGAGAACGCGGAATTTGCGACGCGCTGCGCGAAAGCCGGTGTGACGTTCATCGGACCATCGCCTTCGGTACTTTCGATATTCGGCGACAAGGCGAAAGCGCGTGCGCTGGCCGACAAGTTCGGCGTGCCGATCCTGAAAGGTACAAATGGGGCGACCTCGCTGGAAGAGGCGCGTGCCTTCCTGAGCGACCACGGCGCGATCATCGTGAAGGCGATTGCGGGCGGCGGCGGGCGTGGGATGCGGATCGTCACGGACGCCGCCCAACTGGACGAGGCGTATGCGCGGTGCCGCTCGGAAGCCAGGGCGTCGTTCGGGATCGGCGATGTGTATGTCGAAGCCTTCATGGCGGATGCGCGACACATCGAGGTGCAGGTCGCCGGCGACGGCAAGACCGCGGTGCATCTGTGGGAGCGCGATTGCACCATTCAGCGGCGGCACCAGAAGATCGTGGAGATCGCCCCTGCCCCGTTCCTCGACGAGCATGTGAAGAAGCAACTGCTCGACGCGTCCGTGTGGCTGGCGGAAGATGTGGAACTGAAAGGGCTCGCGACGTTCGAGTTTCTCGTAAACCCCAAAGCGCCACGTGGGACGCAGGTGTTTGCGTTCATCGAAGCCAATCCAAGATTGCAGGTGGAGCACACCGTTACGGAAGAAGTGACGGGTGTGGATCTGGTTGTGACGCAGATAAGACTTTTGCAGGGAGCGAACCTGGAAGAACTGGAGTTGAAGCAGGCATCCGTGCCGAAGCCGCAAGGGTTTGCCATTCAGTTGCGCGTCAATCTGGAGAGCATCAGTGCCGATGGCGTGGTGAAGCCGTCCGGCGGCGTGCTGACGCAATTTGCACCGCCTTCGGGGCCGGGGGTGCGGGTGGATACTTCGGGCTATGCAGGGTATCGCACCAATCCGTCCTTCGATCCGTTGATCGCCAAGCTGATCGTGCATGGAGCGGATTTTGCACAGGCGCGTTCGCGGAGTTTGCGGGCACTGGCGGAATTCGCGATTTCCAGCGCAGGCAGCAATCTCGCATTTCTTCATGCGCTGATGGAAAACAGCAATGTTGCGGAAGGCAAAGCGCACACGCGGTTTGTCGAGGAGAACTTGCCGGCACTGCTGGACGCCACCGCGAAGTGGAAGCCATTGCACACGGCACCCGCGCAAGTGGAAGAAACGGCGCGCGCGGCCGTTGCGGCGCCTGCGGGAACGATAGCCGTTCTGGCGCCGATGCAGGCCAAGATCGTGACCATCGAAGCCGAGCCCGGAGCCGTGGTGCGCAAAGGCGCGAATGTCGCCGTGCTCGAAGCGATGAAGATGGAGCATCTGGTCGGCGCCAGCGTTTCGGGGCGCGTGCATTCGGCTGCCGCCAAACCCGGCGATGTGTTGATGGAGGGCGAAGCGCTTCTCTTTCTCGTGCCGGAAGATGTGGCGGATGGTGTGGAGGAAGTTGCGAAAACGGTCGATCTCGATGCGATCCGGCCCGATCTGGCGGAAAGCAACGCGCGGCATGCGTTCGGGTTTGACGAGAACCGGCCCGAAGCGACCGCGCGGCGGCGCAAGACGGGCCAGCGCACGGTGCGCGAGAATGTGGACGATCTGTGCGATCCGGGAAGCTTCATCGAATATGGAGCGCTCGCCTTCGCGGCGCAGAAGCGACGGCGCACGCTGGACGACCTGATCAAGAACACACCGGGCGACGGCATCGTCACTGGTATCGGCACCGTGAATGCCGCTGCATTCGGCGAGCAGGCGGCACGGTGTGCAGTGATGGCCTATGACTACACCGTGCTTGCGGGCACGCAGGGCGCGATGAACCATCGCAAGAAGGATCGCCTGTTGCGGATCGCGGAGGAATGGAAACTTCCGATCGTGTGTTTCACCGAGGGCGGCGGCGGCCGGCCGGGCGACACGGATTTTCCCGGCGTGGCGGGATTGGATACGCCGACCTTTCGCGGCTATGCGAAACTGAGCGGGCTGGTGCCACGTATCGGCATCAATTCGGGACGATGCTTTGCGGGCAATGCGGCACTGCTGGGATCGAGCGATGTGATCATCGCCACAGCCAATTCCAATATCGGCATGGGCGGGCCCGCGATGATCGAGGGCGGCGGGCTGGGCGTTTACAGGCCCGAAGAAGTGGGCCCGATGTCGATACAGGTACCCAATGGCGTCGTCGATATCGCGGTTCGCGACGAAGCCGAAGCGGTGGCGGCGGGAAAGAAATATCTCGGCTATTTCCAGGGCGCGGTGAAGGACTGGTCTTGCGCGGATCAGCGCAACCTTCGCCATCTCATCCCGGAGAATCGGTTACGCGTTTATGAAATTCGCAAAGTGGTGGATGCCATTTGCGATACGGGTTCGGTGCTCGAATTGCGGCCCGACTTCGCGCCCGGAATGATCACCGCGCTGGTGCGGATAGAGGGCAAGCCATTTGGATTGATCGCGAACAATCCGGTGCATCTGGCGGGCGCGATCGACGGGCCGTGCGCGGACAAGGCGGCGCGATTCATGCAGCTTTGCGACGCGTTCGGGATTCCGCTCCTGGCGCTGTGCGATACGCCGGGATTCATGGTGGGGCCTGAAGCGGAGAAGACGTCGCTTGTGCGGCGTGTGTCGCGGATGTTCGTTGTGTCGGGCACGATGAGTGTTCCCATTTTCACCGTGGTCTTGCGCAAAGGATATGGGCTGGGCGCGCAGGCGATGGCCGGCGGAAGTTTTCACGCGCCGTTCTTCATCGTGTCGTGGCCGACAGGCGAATTCGGCGGCATGGGGCTCGAAGGCGCGGTCAGGCTTGGCTATCGCAAGGAGCTGGAGGCGCAACCGACGCCGGAAGCGCGCGAAGAATTGTTCAAGAAGATGGTCGAGCAATCCTATGCGCGCGGCAAGGCGATCAACATGGCCGCGTATCTGGAGATCGACGATGTGATCGATCCGGCCGATACGCGGCGCTGGATCATGCGCGGGCTTCGCTCGCTGCCGCCGCAGGAGGCGAGCGGCAAGCGACGGACGTTTGTGGATACGTGGTAGGCCCCACCCGCCGCTGCTTCGCAGCGTCGACCTCCCCGCGTTGGGGGAGGTAAGTCAGAGGGCCGCGTAGCTGTAGCTCTCTTCGGGCTTGATGTAGAGGCCGCGGGTGTCGGGGACGTGTTCGAAGGCGCCTGTTACCTGATGGGGCATTTCGGCGGTGCCGACGATCAAATAGCCGTCGGGCGCCAGCGTGTCGGAAAGGCGATCCAAAATGCGCGCCTTGGTTTGCGATTCAAAATAGAGAAGTACGTTGCGGCAAAAGATGACGTCCATTTCGCCGAACACGCCGTAATCGTCGAGCAGGTTGAAGGTACGGAATTTCACCATGCGGCGCAGGCTTTCCGAAACGCGCCAGTTTTCGCCTTCCTGCGTGAAATAGGTGACGAGGCGTTTGACGCCGAGGCCGCGCTGGATTTCGAAGGATGTGTAGAGACCTTCCTTCGCGCGCGCGATGCACTCGCTGTTGATGTCGCTGGCCACCAGTTCGACGGTCCAGCCCTCCAGATCCGCTTCGCCAAGGATCATCGCTAGCGTATAGGCCTCCTGCCCCGCCGAGGTGGCGGCGGACCAGATGCGTAATTTCTTCGAGCGCACGCGGCGCGACATGAGATCGGGCAGCACGATCTCGCGGAACTGCTCGAACGGCGCGCGGTCGCGGAAGAACCAGGTATCGTTGGTGGTCATCGCTTCGATGACGGTGCGCACCAGCGACTCCCGCGCATTTGGAAGATCGCGCATCAGTTCGTCGGTGTTCTTGAAGCCGAAACGGCGCGCGACGGGGGCCAGACGCGAAGCGATCTGGCCGGTCTTCGACGGATTGATGGCGATGCCCGTGCGCCGCTTCAGGAGCTGCGCCAGATAGGCTGCGTCAGACGCGAGCATGCTCCGCTTGCCCGCCGCTTAAGAGGCCGACTTCGGCGAATTTGTTTTCCAGGCTTTCGCGGTCGAACGGCTTCAGGAGAAAATCGTTGGAGCCAGCCGAAACGATAAGCGCGATCTCGTCGCTGTCGTTCTCGGTGGTGCAGAAGATCACGACGGGGCCCGCGCCTTTGGCCTCGCGGCGCAGATTGCGGACGAAATCGCCGGTCGGCATGTCGGTCAGATGGGCGTCGACGAGGATGGCATCGGGCATCTTGTGGCGGCAGGCTTCAAGCGCGCTCGCTCCGTTTTCGGCTTCCATCGTCTCGAATTTCAGGTCTTCGAGAATGCGCGCTGCGACCCGGCGGATCACGCGGCTGCCGTCCACGATCAAACACTGCTTCATAAATACCTCCACGGTCCCGCGAAATGCATGCGGGCCCCCGACCAATGAGACCTTAACGGGCGAAGGTAAACGCGGGCTTAGCCTGCCTGCAGGATGACGCCGTTTTCCACGCTCGTCAGCGTCAGACCGGCGTTCACGACCTTGGCCAGGCGGTGGGTGAGATAGGGCTGGATTCCCCTGGCGTCGTGGGGCGTGGCGGCGGCGTCGCCGCGAACGGCTTTCTCCACCTCTTCGAGCACGCGGGCATGCGGGCCGTTGGCACGCACGGTGAAGGCGGGAGCGGCAGGATCTTCGCTTGTTTCGACCGTCACCTTGCCGCCGCGCGGCAGGCAATCGGCACCCAAAAAGGTCGCGTTCATCAGGAGTTTCGCCCAGTCCTTCGGCCAATGGACGATGGCTGCGTTCCATTCCACTTCGACCTTGCTGCCCGATACCAGGCCAAGGACGAGGCGGCCCACTTCGCCCAGATCGAGTTCGGCGCCAGCCGAACCCGCCGCGCCGAAGGCGATACGCAGGAACTGAAGGCGCGCCAAAGCCTGTTCGGCGCTGGAGGTGACGATTTTCAGCGCATCGGCCCGCATGGCTGCATCGCGCTCGTCCTCCAGCACTTCCAGCCCGTTGACCACCGCGCCCAGCGGCCCCACCAGATCGTGGCAGACGCGGCTGACCAGAAAGGCGGCAAATTCTATGTCGGACATACCAGCGGCTCCGGCGGAAACAGGGTTCATGATTGGTAACTGTCTCCTCAGCGGCTTAAGAAAGACTTAAGAACCTCGCGGGGCTTGTGCTATCGCCCTATCCCTGCCGGATGCAAGGTCCCCGCGCGAAAGAGAGTGCATGACACAATTGTCCCAATCGACCCGCGAGCTGGCGGAAATCGCCTTCGACGCCGGCAAGATCATCCTGAAACATTATGCCGACAAAACGCTTGCAGCGCGGACCAAGCACGATCATTCCCCTGTGACGGCGGCTGACGAGGAGGCCGAAGCGTTCATTCTGTCGCGGCTCGCCGTGGTGGCGCCCGAAGTGCCGATCATCGCCGAGGAAGAAGCCGCGAGCGGGCGCATCGCAAAGATCGGATCGCGCTTTTTCCTGGTCGACCCGCTGGATGGGACGAAGGAATTTCTGAATCGCAACGGCGAATTCACGGTGAATATCGCCGAGATCATCAACGGCGCACCGGTGCGCGGGGTCGTTTACATTCCGGCGAAGGAGAGATTGTTCGTCGGCGAAGTGGCGCATGGCGCATTCGACGTGGGCGTGGCGAACGGTGCGCTCGACTGGGCGAACGCGCGAAGGATTTCGGCTTGCAAGCCGGCGGAAGACGGACTGGTGGTCGTCGCCAGCCGGTCGCACCGCGACTACAAGACGGAGGAATTCCTTGCCGATTACAAGGTGAAGGATTTCAAGGCGGCAGGTTCGTCGTTGAAATTCTGTCTGGTGGCGGCGGGCGAAGCCGATCTCTATCCGCGGCTGGGGCGCACGATGGAATGGGATACGGCGGCAGGTCACGCGGTGTTGGCGGCGGCCGGCGGCAGCGTGACGACCATAGACGGGCGGCCGTTTATCTATGGCAAGACGGAAGAAAAGTTCGCCAATCCGTTCTTCCTTGCACGTGGCGCAAAGTAGCCCTGCGCTTGTTCGCGCGACCGCTTCTACCTACGCTCCGGTTGGCGATGTGGGAGGGGCGGATGAAATGGATTTCATGTCTGTGCGCGGGCTTGCTTGTGCTTGCGGCGACGGCAGCATCGGCGAAAGAGCGCACGGTAGTCGTGGTGCTGTTCGATGGGTTCTCGCCTGCTTCGCTTGACGCCACGGCAACGCCCAATTTTGACGTCATCAAGAAATCGGGCGTGTGGTCCCGGCATCTGGTACCTGCTTTCCCCACTATCTCGCTGATCAATCACACCACGTTTGAAACGGGGTGCTGGCCTGCGCATCACGGAATCGTTTCCAACTTCTTCTACGATCCGAAGAAAGGCGTGTTCGATCAAAGCGACGATGCGGATTGGCGCACCGGATGCGAATCGATGTGGGAGGCGGCCGAGCGGCAAGGTGCCAAGTCCGCCGTCTTCAATTTCATCGGGCGCTGGTCGAGCACGAAGGGAAAGCGCGCGACATACATCAACCCGGACGTTCCCTGGAAAGACCATGAGTCCGATGAGAAGGTGTTGGAACGCGGACTTGCGGCGCTGCGCGACAACGGGCCGAACCATGCGCGACTGATCGCGCTTTATTTTCCCATTCCCGACGAAGTGGCGCACTGGAACGGCACCACAGCACCAAAAACCGAAGAGGCCGTGCGCAAAGCCGACGCGATTGTCGGCGAACTGATGGCCGCGATCAAAGCACTGCCGCCGTCGCGCGAGGCGACTCTGGTGGTGGGCACAGATCACGGCATGATGGATGTGGGGCCGGTGGTGAATATCGGGCGCATTCTGGGACGCGAGGACATTCATGCGCGGCAGGAATCCGATGGAGCGACGATCTTTCTCTATCTGAGCAAGGGCGAGACAAAAGAACACGTGCTGAAAGCGCTTGCCAAATACAGCTACGCGTTCGACGCCTATCCCAAGGGACATTATCCGGCTTACGCGCATCTGGGCGATGGACCGCGTTCGGGCGACATCCTGCTGGTATGCAAGCCGCCTTACTGGGTGGCGGGACCGGAGGCGTTTCCGAAATATGCGCGTTTGATGGGGCTTACACATATCTGGCCCACCTCGTTCACACCGCCGTTCGGCGGGATAAAGGCGACGCATGGCTACGATCCGCATATCGTTCAGATGCACGGAATCTTTTTTGCGTGGGGTGCGGGCATCGCGCATGGCAAGCAGATAACCCGCCTCGACATGATCGACGTGCATCCGACGGTGATGGCGTTGCTGGGTTTGCAACCGGGACGGCCGTTGGACGGACACGCGATTGCACTATCGCCCTGATGCGCATCGCGACGGACCGCCTGACATTGCGCAACTGGCGCGAAGATGACCGCGAAGCATTTACCGCGATGCATGCCGATCCGGAAGTGATGTGGGATATGGGCGGGCCGTTTTCGCGGGCGAAAAGCGACGCAAAGTTCGACCGATATCGAGACGCCTTTACGACTTGCGGCTACTGCCGCTGGGCGGCTGAAGATTCAACGGGACGCTTCGTTGGCTACACCGGCCTGATGCCCTCGCGGGAAGGTCATCCGCTTGGGGTTCATTCGGATATTGGCTGGCGCCTTATGCGTACCGCATGGGGAAAAGGATATGCGACCGAGGCTGCACGCGCGGCATTGAAGGATGCATTTGTCCGCATCGGCCTGAAGGAAGTGCTGGCCTATACTTCCGCGGACAATCTTCGCTCGCAAGCCGTGATGACGCGGTTGGGATTGGTGCGCGCGGAAGCGTTGGACTATTCGGAAGGCGCAGGTGACGCGGTGTGGCGCGGGCTCGTCTGGGTTGCCCGGCCGGATGTTACGGCACCAGGTGGGACACTTCGTCGGTGATGTAGCCGAAGCGGCGCATCTGCACGTGATGGGCCTGCACGATGCGGCGGACCTGGCGGCGGTTCAGCTTGTCGCGCCATTCGCCGGTCTTGCCTGAGCGGAAGAATTTCTCCGCTTTTTCCGGCTTTTCGCGGAAACCGCCTTTGGATTCCTGGTCCTGCAAATTCTTGAACGAAGCGCGTTCGATGGCCTTGCCCAATTGTTCGGCCGTCGGACGCAGCAACAGATGACGCGCCAGACCGCCGAAGGCGCGGAACGGATTGGCGATCATGTCTTCGTAACGCATCACGTAGACCGTGCGATGCGGTTTGTGCGTCCAGCTTTCGACGTGCTGGCTCCAGGAGCCGTAGATTTCGTACACGCTCTTGTCGGTGACGGCGGTTTCAAGACCGGTCATCGCCATTTCGTCGATCGCGTGATCGATGGTCGAACTCATGTGATGCGAGAACGAAATCGCGACGTCGAGCGGATTGCGCAGGATGTAGACCGCGCCGGAGGTCACGGCGAAATTGATGGTGGGCACGCCGCGATCCATGACGAGCGCATGGTGCGTCTTGATGAGTGCCAGGCCATCGGTGCGTTCGGCGATCTCTTCCTGCACCTTGGGACGGATCTTGGCGATGTCCTCCCGGTCGCAATCCTTGGGCGGCTTGCCGAGATGTTTTTCGTAAGCACGCGCGGAAATTTCCCACGTCGTGAATTCGTTCATCTCGTTGATGTCTTGCGCGTCCTCTTCGCCTTCCAGAATCTTCAGGAGATTGTGCAGGAAGGTACGCGTCCAGGTGTTGCCGGACTTGGGATATGAGGCGAGCCAGAGAATGCCTTTGGGCGCCGGTCGGCCTTGCGGCTCCGCCGGCTGTTCGGCTGCAGGGGCTTCCGCAACGGCGGCTTCCGCTTCAGACGTCATGCTCCAGACCTCCCCCAAAAGAGTACGGGGAGGATACAGCCAAAGCGCTGATTACAACAGTGACAGTAAGGCGCGCTCGATTGTCAGGCGGCCTGGACTGCCTGAAGGCCAAGGGCTTGTTCCGTCTCGGCGATCAGGCCGCGGTCGTCCTCATACCAAGGGTGGAACCCTGGACGGTAATACTGGAAATAGGCCGGGATCACGCGGCCGATCATGCCGGGCTTGAACAGCATGAAACGGAACATCTTGAGCCAGCTCGATGGCGTGTTGATACCATCCTGTTGGAACAGGTAGGCGATGCCCCGGAACAGGAATTCAAAGAACATGAAGGTCGAAACGATCATCGTGCGGACGCGGATGAAATAGCGCTGCCAGCCGGGCAGGTTTTTCGTGGCGGCGAGGAACGTGTCGTAGGCAACCGATTTGTGCTCGATTTCTTCAATGGCGTGCCATTTCCACATGCGCTGCGCCTCCGGCGTGGCATCGGCGAAATGGGCCGGATTCTTCAGCGCTTCGTGAGCCAAAATCGCGGTGAAATGTTCGAGCGCGATGGTGGCGCCCAACTGTTCGATCTTCGGACGCGTGCGGCCGAAATCGAGCCGCTTCTTGATGATCTTGTCGAGTTTCGAAAGATCGTAACCCGCGCCCGCGATCTGCTGATTGAAGAAGACGTGTTCGCGGGTGTGGAGCGCTTCCTGCGTGGTGAAGGCCACGATCTGCTGCTGCAGCTTGGGATCGGCTTTGCTTTTGAAATTCCGCACGCTGTCCATGAAGAACCGCTCGCCCTGGGGAAAGGATGCGGAGAGCGCATTGTAAAACGCCGTGGCAATCGGATCGCCGCCCAGCCAGTGGCGGGGACTTTCGACCTTCCGGCCAAAGGCCAGATCGCGGGAAGTGATTGACAGGTCCTCAGGCGTGCTAGAGTGCGCGTTCATGACACTGATCTCAGCTATTTGCTGCGATGCACATATTCGAGACTGACACAAATGTCAACAAGTAAAAAGCGCTTAACCCTAGGGAAAAATGAACGTCCGGTGCGGCGGAGACGATCCGCCGCGGAGGCCAAATCCGAAACTATTGCTGCGGCGCGGAAAATCCTTCTTTCCCAAGGCCCTGACGCCGTGACCCTGAAAAACGTGGCAGCGGAGCTCGGCACCACCCACACCAACCTGCTGCACCATTTCGGCACGGCGGGCGACCTGCAGACCGCCTTGATGACCACGATGGTTCAGGACCTCTCGGACGCGCTGGCCGAAGCCATCAAGCGGGTGCGGGAAGATGAGGACTCGCAGCGTGGCCTCATCGAGACGGTGTTCGATGCGTTCGACAAGGGCGGTGCGGGCCGGCTTGCCGCGTGGATCGCACTTTCCAACAAGCTCGCGCATCTGGGGCAAATGCAGAAGGTGATCCTGGATCTCGTCAAAGCAATCGAAGAGATCACTCCCAAAGACTCTGTTGAAAATCATCAACGTGTGACATCGGCGGTAATCTTCGTCGCCCTGCTCTCCTTCGGCGACGCGATTATCGGTGCACCGCTGGAGACGATGCTGGGGCGCGAACGCCAGGCCGCGCGCAAGATCGCCGCCCAACTCCTGCCGCAATTTTTCTGAAAACTTACAGCCTTGTCAGTCCAACTTTGGGGATGGAAATGGCTTCAGGAAAAATCGCATTGGCGACGGCATTCGCCGCAATGCTCGCTGCGTGTTCGTCGACACCAAATCCCGGCCAGCCCGTGGACAAGAATTCGCCGATGTACGATCAGGGATTTCGCGACGGCTGTGCTGCGGTGAACGCGCGCTTCCGTTCGCAGGCCGACCAGGAAGGTCCGGCGCAGGACGAAAAGCTTTACGCAACCGACAACAATTACCACAGCGGCTGGGACTACGGTTACCGTAAGTGCGAAGACAAGGTCGACCAGGGCGGCCTGCCGATTCCGGGTAACTCCGTCATCATGTGAGTCGATGCATGCAAAAACGCGCCGGGAATTTTCCCGGCGCGTTTCGTTTTGGCGTGTAACTTTACTTCGACGCCTTGTGAAAAGAGTCGGAAGCGCGGTTCACCGCATCGCGTGCGGCATCCGCGACTTTGCCGGCGGTTTGCTTCACTTCGCCCTTTGCCTTGTCGGCCGCACCTTCGGCGCGCAGGCGGTCGTTGCCGACAGCCTTGCCTACGGTTTCCTTTACGGCACCTTTTGCCTTGTCGGCGGCGCCAGACACTGTGTTCTTGTCCATGGAACTCTCCTGTATTGGGGGGAATACAGGTAGGAAACGTCAATCCGCGGATGCGGGTTCCCGAAGTGCGATCAATTCCGTTTTCACCGGATCGCTATGTTCGTCGGGATTTGCAGCTTTCCTTGCAAGCGCGACAATGCAGTCGACGGCTTCGCGCAAGGTTGTCACCACGAGATCGCAACCCGTGGCTTCGACGGAATCGAGATAATGGGAATCGGATTCGAAGGCGCCCCAAAATCCGGCAATGGGAACCGCCTCGGGGATGCGCTTGTGCAGGCGGCGCACGAGATAGCGCGCGTTCTTGTAGTTGCCGGGATCGAGATAGGACACGAGAACGGCCTGCACGCCATCGGGATCGAGCGCCTGCACATTGTTGGGCGAGGCATCTTCCGAAGACACGACGCCCGCGCGAATGCCGCGGCGCTTCAACAAATGTACGAGGAGGGCCGCAGCAGCCTCATCGAGCGGGCCGCGGCCGGCGACGCATAAAACGGGCGTTTTGCGCCAGGACGGCGCCAGATCGTCGGTCTTGAAGACGATGCGGCCGCGCGGTTCGGCTTCCATGCTGGAGGCGTTGTTTTCCTCGCGGTCGGAGAGATTGACGATCAAGCCTTCTATGGTGCGCTTGATGCGCTCGCCAAGCTCGGAGGACAGCGCGCCGCGGCTGGCATCCTTCTGTGCCAGCATCAGAGCGCGCATTGCCACTTCGTCGTAATAGACCGACAGTGGATTGTCGCGCACATAGGTTTCGGCCTGGTGCGCGGTTTCGTCGGGGTCTGAGGCCAGGAGGCGCAGATAGAAACTCTCTTCGGCGGCGAGCGGCGGGCGATCGCCGAGCAGCACATCGAGGAAGCGCAACTGTTCGACATGGCGACCGAGCACCACCACGCACATGGTGAGCGGCGTCGAGAGCAGCAATCCGACCGGACCCCACACCCATGTCCAGAACGCAGCGGCAACGACCACCGCAATCGCTGACAAGCCCATATTGTGGCCGTAGACATAGGGCTCGATGAACTGGCCAACCATCGCCTCGACGCCGAAATAGAGGCCGAGCGTCCAGAACACGAGCGGCCAATGCGGATCGACTGCGATGGCAAGTGCGGCCGGTACGATGGCAGCAATCGGCACGCCGACATAAGGCACGAAACGCATCATCGCGGCGAGCAGGCCCCAGAGTCCGGAATTCGGAATGCCGATCAGCCAGAGACCGACGGAAATCACCACGCCGAAAGTGGCATTGATGATCGTCTGTAGCAGCAAGTATCGGGAAAGCTTCGTCGCCGCCTCATCGAGGGCGACGGTCGTTCGCTGCATGTCGCGCGTGCCGGCGAGACTTATCATGCGGTCGCGCAGATCCTCCTTCTGCAGGAGGATGAAGATCACGAACACGATGACGATAGCTGCCATCGCCAGAGGCTGTAGAAGCGGACCCACCAGCTTCTCGATGACTTCGAGCGGTGTCGCGTTCTGCGGAACAAGCCGGACGGGGATCGGGCGATCTTCCGTCGCCTGTTGCGACGTCGAAGCCTGCTCCGGGGCGACGCCGCCAATAACTTCGTCGCTCAACGCCTTGAACAGGGAAACGCCGCGCTGGAGAACGCTGCTCGAATCCGCCGAGCCTTTGAGCGAGTGGATCTTGTGAACCAGATTGGTCTGATAATGCGGTAGTTCGGCAGCCAGTCGGCCAAGCTGCGTGCCGATGTAGCTGCCGAGCATGCCGATCACGAAGAAGGCGAAGAGCACGCTGACGAGCACAGACGGGATGCGGCCGAAACGGATGCGGCGCAAAAACTCCACCAGCGGCGACAACGCGAAAGAAAGAAGGATCGCCAGCGCCAACGGAACAAATATCGGCTGGCCGAAATAGAGTGCCGCCACCACGATGGCGGCCATCACGGTCGCCATATACTTCTCGTGCAAGCTCGACGGCTGCGGCGGCGCGGGCGGAACGGGCGTGGGGTCGATCACGGTCATGGCGCGGAATCTAGCATGGCCGCCCACCCCTTCCGCTATCGCCCATGGAACACAGGGGCGCGCTTTTCGAGAAAACTGCGGACGCCTTCGCGATGATCTTCGGTTCCAAAAAGGCGGTAGATGGTTTCGATGGCCCAGGCGCCGATCTCGTGCGGATCGCCATACGCCATCTTGCCGAGCCCTTCTTTCAGGGCGGCGACCGCGAGCGGCGGATTGGCGGCGATGCGGGCAGCCAGCGCATCGGCACGAGGCAACAGCTCGGCGTGGGGAACCACTTCGGAAACAAGGCCGATGCGCATGGCTTCTCCTGCGTCGATAACGTCGCCGGTGAAAAGCAGTTCGGCCGCCTTGGCCGGGCCCACCAATGCAGGCAGGCGATAGAAGCCGCCGACATCGCAGACGAGGCCGCGCTTGACGAACAGCTCGGCGAATTGGGCGCGTTCGGAGGCGATGCGGATGTCGGCATAGAGCGCCAGTTCCATACCCCAGCCAACCGCCGAACCGTTGACGGCGGCGATCACCGGTTTGGTGCATTCGAGCGCTGCCATGGCGGCCGGTGTGGGCCGAGGTTTGATGGGCTCTTTCGGCTCGGAACGGGCCTCGCCCGTCATCATCTCCTTCACATCCTCACCGGCGCAGAAGGCGGGATCGGCGCCGGTCACCACCACGACACGGGCATCCGGGTCCGCACTGGCCGTGCGGAAGGCGGTTTCGATTTCTCCATAGGCCAGACGGTTCAGGGCATTGCGGCGTTCGGGCCGGTTCAGGGTGATCCGCAGCACGTGGCCGGAGCGTTCGTAGAGCAGCGTCTGAAAGGTCGGGAGCGCCATGGGGCAAGTCCTTGAAATTGCGGGTTTCCCATCCTGCCACAAGGGCGCCCGGACACGCGACGGGGCTTCGCTTGTCCCAAGGGGGGTGAACGGCTATGTCTCGCCCCCGCCGCCGCTTTTGGGACCCTCATGCCGCTCCTCCGCTTCATTCCCGAAGCCACCCATATCGACTTCGTGAAAGCGCGGTTCGTGGCGTTCGCCATTGACGGACTTCTGCTGATCGCCTCCATCGCCTCGATCCTCTATCACGGGTTCAATCTGGGCATCGATTTCACCGGCGGTGTGCTTTTGGAAGTGAAGTCGGCGCAGGTGATCGACATCGGCACGATGCGCGGCGAGGTGAACAGCCTCGGCTTCAAGGATTCCCAGATCCAGTATTTCGGCGGCGGCGAATGCGACAAGCCGGCCGATTCCTGTGTGCTCATCCGCGTGCAGCCGAAGGCCGACCAGGACTCACAGGCCGCCGTCAGCGCGCTGAAAGCCAAGCTCGGCAAAGGATACGACTATCGCCGCTCGGACATTGTAGGACCGAAGGTCAGCGAGGAACTGTTCCACGACGGCGTGGTGGCGATGCTGCTCGCCGTGGCGATGATCGCGATCTACGTTTCGGTGCGGTTCGAATGGCAATACGGCATCGGTGCCGCCTTCGCGACGGGCCACGACGTGCTGGTGACCGCGGGGCTCTTCTCGCTGCTGCATCTCGATTTCACGCTGGAATCGGTGGCGGCGTTGCTGACGCTGGCGGGTTATTCGATCAACGATACGGTGGTTGTGTTCGACCGCATCCGCGAGAACCGGCGCAAGTTCAAACGCATGTCGCTGCGCGATCTGATCAACCTTTCAACCAACCAGACGCTGACCCGCACCGTGCTGACGAGTGTGGCGACGGCGGTTTCGATCATTCCGCTGCTCTTGTTCGGCGGACCCAACCTGTTCGACTTCAGCGCCGCAATCCTCTTTGGCATCGTGGTGGGCACGTTCTCGTCGATCTATGTGGCGAGCGCACTTCTGCTCTACCTGCCCGCCCCTGCCGGAGCGATCGAGGAAAAGCCTGCCGCGGTTACGCCATAAGCAATCAGAACGGATTGAGCGTGTGCTCGCGGGTGTAGGTGAGATAGCCCGCATTCACGCCCGCGCGCAGACCGACGCCGGTGCGCATTGGCGCCAGCGTGATGTCATCGGCGTGCTGATAATTTATGCCAATGCCGGCAATGAAATAGTAGCTGCCTTCGACGCCAGGGAACTTCTGGAACAGGCGGTCGGCGCGGCGCAGATTGTAGATCAGCGTGAAATTCTTCGACGCGTTGCCGCCAACATCGAAGCCGACGGACGGACCCTGCCAATAGACTTTGAGCGGCTTGTGCCGCTTGCGGATAAGCCAGCCAGAACCATAACGCAGGCCGACGACAAAGGCGCCTGATCCTTCTTCGCCCTTGATATAGGCATCGGGCAAACCGCGTTCGGAGAAGACTTTCTGCACGGCCTTGGCGACGGCTTCCGTCGTCATGCCGAAGAAGCCGGAGGCCGCCTGCACGACTTCGTTCTGGGTGAACTGATCGGCGGGATCTTCCTGCGTCTCGGCGCTTGCAAGCGGCGTGATGGCGAACATCACGAGCGCGGCGGCTGCGGCCGGCAGGAATCTGGACAGGATCATGGGGCTCTCCTGGCTTGTTGGGCGAATCATCGGTAGCACAATGCCAGATTGTGCCCGATTCGTGGCGTAAATCCCTCTCCACCTTCGCTCGCGTGGGATATTCGGGCGGTTTTTCAAGATCTTTGCGACCCCTTTTGCAGACCTATCTTTTTGGTTGCAGGGTTCGCCCTTCGGCGCATGGGGAGGATGGAATTATGGACAGTCAAACGGTCTTCGTTCTGGCGGTGGCGTTTCTGGCACTTGTCATTGTGTTCGCAGGCGTCAAGGCGGTGCCGCAAGGCCGAGAGTGGACGGTGGAACGCTTCGGCCGCTTCACCCGCGTGCTGGAGCCGGGACTCAATCTGATCGTGCCGTTTGTGGATCGCGTCGGACGCAAGCTCTCGATGATGGAGGAAGTTCTCGACATTCCGAGCCAGGATGTCATCACCCGCGACAACGCCACCGTAACGGCCGACGCGATCGCATTTTACCAAGTCGTCGATGCCGCCAAAGCCGCTTATGAGGTTGGCAATCTGCAGGCCGGTATCACCAACCTTTCGCTCACCAACGTGCGCACGGTGATCGGTTCGATGGATCTGGACGAGGTGCTTTCCAAGCGCGACGACATCAATCAGCGATTGCTGCGCGTGGTGGATGCCGCGACCAGTCCATGGGGCGTGAAGGTGACGCGCATCGAGATCAAAGACCTTTCGCCGCCGGCGGATATCACCAATGCCATGGCGCGCCAGATGAAAGCCGAACGCGACCGGCGCGCGGAAGTGACAACTGCCGACGGCGAGAAACAGGCGGCGATCCTGCGTGCGGAAGGCAGCAAGCAGGCCGCCATCCTGCAGGCCGAGGGTCGGCGCGAGGCGGCGTTCCGCGATGCCGAAGCACGCGAACGCTCAGCCGAGGCGGAAGCAAAGGCGACCACCGCCGTTTCCGAAGCAATTGCAAAGGGCGACGTCAACGCGATCAACTACTTCCTTGGGCAGAAATATATCGAGGCGATGGGCGCGCTGTTTTCGGGCGACAACCAGAACCAGAAATTCGTCGTGGTGCCGATGGAGATGTCGTCCGTCGCCGGGACCATTGCCGGCATCGCCGAACTGACGCGCGAGGCGGCCGCGCGTAGCCAGGCGGCATCGGCCCGTCCGCGTTCGCCGACCGTGCCGCCTGCCGGCAACGTTACATGAGGAGCGCGCCATGCGCGAATTTGCCGATTTCGTGAACGGTATCGAAGCGTGGCACTGGTGGACGCTGGGCGCGATCCTGATCGCCATCGAGATCGCAAGCACGACGTTCTATCTGCTGTGGCCGGGGATCGCGGCGATTGTCGTGGGCCTGATCAAGTTTTTTGTGCCGGGTCTCGACGGGCGGGTGGAGATTTTCCTGTTCGCGATTCTGGCAATCGTTGCCACGATTGCCTGGAAGCGTTCGCCCTGGGGCCGTGTGATGCACAGGCCCGGCAGCAAGGAAGTGAATGCATCGCGCGGGCTCAGCTATCGCGGGCGGATGGTGACGGCGTGCGAGGATTTCAGCGGCGGGCGCGGCGCGGTGCTGGTGGACGATACGCGGTGGAGTGCTGTGACCACCGATGGTTCCGCACCCAGCGCCGGCTCCGCGCTGGAGGTGGTGGACGCCGACGGTACGACGCTTAAGGTACGGATCGCGATTTAGAGCGTTATCGCTTTCATGGAAGAACAACCGCCCAGACAGCCCATCGGCGTTGCCGGATGGATTGCGATTGTGGTGCTGGTGGGCCTTCTGATCGCCGCCATCGGCTATGCAGTTCATGCGTGGTCGCAGATGGAAGGGGCCACGATTTCGTGGTTCGGGTGGGCGATGATGGGGCTTAGCGTGTTCTTCACGCTGGGCTGCGGCGTGGGGTTGATGGGGTTGGTGTTCTATTCGAGCCGCAAGAATTTCGATCGGTAGATCAGGCGGACGCGTCTTCCGGCGTGGGATCGAGGGTGCGGATCTTGCTTTTGCGGAAGATGAGCCGGAAAGCACCGTTCTGTGCCTCATCGAAACTGTAGCTGCCGCGTAGCTGGGTCGATAGCGTACGCACCAGGCGGCCGCCGAGCACGGTGCCGTCTTTCAACTCGTGGCCCTTGCCATTGCTGGAGATCGTCAGTTCGACGTCTCCATCGGCCTCGTGCAAGCCGATGGAGATCAGCCCGCCCTTGTCCGGCGGAAAGGCCTGCTTGTAGGCATTGATCAGCACTTCGGAAGTGACAAGGCCGAGCGGTGTTGCCTGTTCCGGCATCAGTTCTATCGGATCGACGCGCAGCTCGGTGCGGATGCCGCGGTTGATGGCTTCGTTGGCACGCGCGATCTCGGCCGACAGGCGCGTGAGGTAGCCGTTCATATCGATCGAGACCTTGGTGTCGTCGTGATAGAGCACGTCATGGATCATGCCGATGGCATAAAGACGCTGCTGGGTTTCCTTGAAGGCATCGCGCACGCTGGGATTTTCGAATTCGCGCGACTGGATCTGGATCAGGCTTGAGGTGAGTTGCAGGTTGTTCTTCACCCGGTGGTGGATTTCCTTCAGCAGATGATCGCGCTGGGAAACGGCGGCGGAAAGGGCGGACACCGTGTCTTCGATGGCGCGGCGCGCGCGCAGATCGGTTTCGGCAAGATCGGCCGCGAGCTTGGCGAGCAGGCCGCCGACAAGGATGGCCAGCGCGAACAGCACGAAGCCCACTTTCACATCGTCATCCCAGCGGGCGAGGATTTCCGAACGGTGCAAGGTGACGGTGGCAATGAGATCGCGGCCCGCATCTTCGCGATAGCCGATGAGAAGATCGGGATTGGAGGATTTGAGGAAGCCCGAGGGTTGCGGCAGCACGCCGTTGAACGGTGCGGTTTGAGGAATCGGATTGCCGGTGGGGCCGAAGGCCATGAAGTTACTGAGGATCAGGCGGCCGCCTTTGCTCCACACCTGTTTCAGCGGCTGGCCGGGCGGGCGTTCGGCAGGATCGCGCACATGCGGGGCGCTGATGCCGACATCGACCACGCCCGCAAAACCGTCCGCGCCGTAGATCGTTTTGGAGAAGGTGTAGAGCACGTTGCGGCCCAACCGGCTTTTGATGGCGGGGCCGACATAGCTATCGATGTCCTGCGCTGCATGGGCCTTGAACCAGTCGCGATCGGAAAGGCTGATGCGCGGCACGTTGGTGCGTTCGGACATCACGACGGGCATGCCGGTCTTGTCTACGACCATCAGGTAATCGGGAACCGAGGTGACCTTGGTGCGCCGGGCGAGATAGGCGTGCAGATCGTCGGGCGGGATCGCGCCGAGGCCGCCTTTGGAGGCGATGTAATTGCGCGTGTCTTCGGCCAGGAGGTCGGCGGTGTCGAGCGAGCGGTCGGTGCCTTCCACCGCGTCGCGGGCCATGTCGAGGGCTGCGGATTTGGCGCCGTCGATGATGTCGCGCCGTTCCATGTAGAGCGTGTTGGCCCGCCAGATGGCGAGCGCCAGGCCTGCGAAGATCGCCAGCGTGTAGATGACGTTGCGGCTGCGGCGCAGGCTGAACAGGCCCGCAATGCCCTGTCCTTTTGGCCCCGCAGCGGAGCCCGCCCCGCCCTCTTTCGCTTCGGCGGCCATTGGAAAATCGTTCCCCTCGAGAACCCTAGAAGACACCGGGCTTGCCGGGGCGTCAAACAAAGGAACGGCTGGGGAAGGCACGAGTTCCGCCCCGCGCCTCCGGGCTTCAGGTGGCAAAAAGGCGGACATTGCTGCCCGCCCCTTTGCGTCAAAGCCACGGCTGGCGGGACATATCCGGGACCAACCGGATCATCGCCGCACCTACACTTATCCCGATAGGATTTGCCGGGCGGCTTGCCAGTTCCGCCCCGCACGGATGCGCACGAGGGTGTTCGCATCCTCTCCCTGTCTGTTCTCGTGTCGGTCTCGCAGCCTCGCGCGGGCGGCGAATGGTCGGTGATTGAAGTCCTCAGAAGCGTCTAAGAGAGAATATAGGATATTATAAAGAAGGCTTCAAGGCCTATTGTGGAATTTTTTCTTCTTTCTGGTTCAATGGCTTATAGGACCATGCGGAAGCGCGGAGCGATCCGCTCTGCTTACCTCGCTCTTGTGGGGAGGTCGGAAAATTCCGAGCGCAGCGAGAAATTTTACGGGTGGGGGGCGGTGCCCGCCATGATCTTCGGCCCCCCGCCCGAAAAATGCGTTCCCGCATTTTTCGACCTCCCCACAAGGGGGAGGTCAGATCGAGGGCATTCATGGGGCGACCGCCAGCGTCGATTTATCCGCCGAGACCCAGGCTGACGTTCAGATACGGGCCGTAGAAACCGCGGTTGTAGCTCTGGTGGGTTTCTTCGCCGCCATCCATCGCGTTGAAGAATGTGTCGGCGCGATAGCCGAGACTGACTTTGCCGTTGCGGTACCGCATGGAGGCGCCGATATATCCTCCAATATTGGGGACGGTCACGCTGCGCGATCGATATACGTTGTCTGGCGGCTCCGGGATACGGCCGTCGATATCCCCTCCTATCGTCTGGCCTTCACAGACAGCAAGGGTCCCAAATCCTTGAACGTCACAATGATTTACGTCGTGACGCAAACGCACTTTTTGCCGGCCGAATAGCACCGCAACATTCACGCCCATATCGAGCGTAATTTGACCATCGGCTTCATTACCCCAGAGAGGTGTGTTGCCTTCCCACGTCAATTCCGGACCGACGCCATGGAACGAACGTGTTTCTTGAGAATCGAACTCCCACACTTCGTGATACTTCTGCGAGATATCGACACTTAAATTGTAGTGAGGGTCTGCGCCCAAGGTTTGGCTCATCTGCGAATTGAATTGGGCGAACCGGACACCGGCAGCGACCGTACTTTTGCCACCATCGCCGAATGCGCCGATCCCGATGTCCTTGCCTAGGGTGAAATCGAGCATCATATGCTCTTCGGACGATCCATCCTGGGAATCGACAAATTCTTTGGCCTGGCCATGGTAGCAAGCCGACGCCAAAGCGCCGCCGTAGGCTGCTAGGTAGCTGCAGGGCCGATAGTAGCCAAAAAAGCTGATGCCTTCTTTGGTCCCCGCAATCATGCTCTTATGATAGTGCTTGTTACGTGAAGCTCGGCCGTACCGCACGCCTGCCTTTAGTACCCAATCCGTATCTTCAGGCACGAAAGTGAGCGATCCTTCCCAATCGAAGCCTCTGTCGGGCGTGTGCTGTAACTGCGCAGGCGTGGGCAATTCAACCGGCCAATCCGGCGTCGCAGTACCACCGTTGGGGAACACCGCACTTCCGGTTGGATCGTAAGGGGCGGTCGAATCTGCAAGCGTCGCATCGAAGTTGCCCCCTAGTTGGATCCATAACTGCGGCGTTCCGCCAGAACCTGGCAGGAATCCCCCGCTGTCATTCAAACCGCCCCCGTCGAAATGCTTGGTCACACGCACGCCGAACAGGCGCGGATCGGTAAGAAAAATATTTGTGGTCAGTCCCGAATCGTCGCTGTTGAGGAAGTCGCCCGTGATGGCGGTGGTGTCGAACACATTCTTGACATAGCCCATGAGCTGCCAGCCAGACGTGTCAGTCAGGATCAAAGCCAAATTCACGTTGGTGTAGCCGCGGATTCGATCGTACGGGTCGTCATTGAAGACACGGGCCCAGGATTTATCTTGCCAGTAAAAATCGCCATGCAAGGTGGCAGCCCAATCAGGCGTAACGGGAATTGTGTAATCGGCCCCCACCGAAACGGTAAAATGCGGTGCGTTGGGCAACTCGTTGCCGCTAAGATTTTTGGCAAAGCCTTCGCCGTTGTTCGGCGGCAGGCCAAGCCCGTTATTGACGTTAGCGGGCGCGTTAGGATCGACACTGAGCGGATCATAACCTGGATACGCAAACATGGCGCCACCAGGTCCGGAGACCGTCGTCGTGCTTGGCGTATAATAATTGGTGGTGACGGGATCGAGGCCGGCCGCATAAGCTGTGCCGCAAGCCGTGACATTGGAATCGCCCTCTCCACCATAATCGGTTTGCACAAGCGCTGCTGCGACATATTCCGGAACGATGCAATTCGATGATTGCCCTACCGAGGGCTTCATCACCACCCATCCGGCGTGACCCGCAGTGCGGTCGATCAGATCGATAGCCTGTTGGCCGCTCTTGATGCGTGTAGCTTCGTAGCCGCCAGCGAAGGAGAACTTGAGGCCGGGTGTCGGCTCCCACGTTGCTTCGAGTTCGGCGCCTTTGACAGTGGCATCGAAGTTTAGATTGATCGCCGTGCGGTCGACGATCTGTGAGATCTGGTAACCCTTGTAGTCGTAGAAGAAGACGTCGCCGTTGAAAGTAAGCGCGCCGTCCAAGGCGGTGTTTTTTGTGCCGACTTCGAAGGCATCAATGTATTCGGGTTTGAAGGTGAGCGGATGGACCGGGAAAGCGATGTTATTCGCTACGCCCGCCGCTGTGAAACCAGTATCGGCATTGAGCAGAACCGGGCCAGGCGGATTTGCGCCGCCCGCCTTATAACCATGAGCATAAGACGCGTAGAAAAGACTTTGGTCGGTGAAGGAAAGTTTCGGCGTCCAGTTGGCGACGGCGCGGCCAGTGAACTTGCTCCACGACTGATCGACGTAACCTAGTATGGGATAGCCATAACCGATCACGAGCAATTCGCTCGGAATGTCAGTGAAATGCTTCTGGTCGTCGGTCCAACGCAATCCGCCGGTAAGCTTCAGGTCGGGAGTCACATTGTAATAGACTTCGCCGAATAAGGCGTAGGAATTCAGATTGTAAGGGTTCTGACTTAGGAAGTAGTTGTGGCCCTCGTTGTCCAACGAAGTGATGGGATTGGGATCGAGATACTGGGGAGCTTCGGTCGGGATGCTGTCGATGTTCGGGAAGCCGGGTTGATACGATCTGCCGTTGTTCAGGCAGTAAAGATCGTTCGTGACTCCAGGTATATAAGTCGCGCCACAGTTCACATTGTTCAGTGATATCATCGTGAACGTATTGGAAAATACGTAGTAATTTTCCTCAGTTTCATAATGCAAGTAATTGCCGCCGGCACTGAAATTAACGGGCCCCGAGAAACTCGAAGAGAGACGGAATTCTTGGCTTAGTTGCCAAGAATGCTCGGTGGCAAGATCTTGAACCACTAGGCGGTTGCTACAGCCCAATTGGGGATCGCAAAATACGCCGTTTTCGTCGACATACGGATTGCCAGAGAATCCGCCGCCCAAGAAAACGCCCGGAGTGGTGTTGAAACGATTGTAGTCTTCGCTCGACCACAACCAATCCCGATTGTAACCAGTATCAGAATAAAAGGTCAGGCTGGGGACTACGTTCCAGCTCGCATTTAGTTCCAGTGTGTCGTTCTTCGCCTTGTATTTTGGTTCGAAGGCAGACTGGATATTTCTGAGATTTGTTGACTGCGTGGTACTCGCGTAAGGATCGATATTTGAATTGATCAAACTTTCGAACGACGCGCCGTTGACGAATGGCAGGGAGAAGCCGTTTGGCACTTGAAAGGCATCATTCGAATAAAGTGAACTCGGCAGGCACCCTTGGCTGAAATACGCCGCATTTATGCTGAAGACGTTGCCGCGAGCTGACGGGACCTGAACGACCGTACCGTCGGCCGCAGTGAGAGTGGTCGGCCCTGGATCATTTTTGCATAATTGTTTGCCGCTGCGCAGTCGATCGTCATCTTCAGCGAAGTGTTCCCATATGAAGTCGGCTTGTATGTCCGCGGTTGGTTTCCAACGCAGAGTTGCACGAGCGGACCACAAATCTCTGCCATCGATCTGCTGACCGGTCGTCTCATTGAAGCTATACCCGTCTCTCTTGGTCCATTCGCCCGCGATGCGCAGATCGAGCTTGTCGCTGACGAAGGGGATGTTGATCATGCCTTCGAAGCGGCGGTTCTTGTAATTGCCGATGTCGGCGGAGGCCATGGCTTCGAATTGGTCGGTGGGTTTGGCGGATGTGATGTTCACAACGCCCGCGGTCGCGTTGCGGCCGTACAATGTCCCTTGTGGGCCGCGCAGCACTTCGACCTGCGACAGGTCGTAGAATTCCTGTTCGAAGAAGTGATTGCGGATGAACGGCGTGTCGTTGAATGCCACGGCAACGGCGGGATCGGTGGCGACCGAAATGGCTTGCGTGCCGATGCCGCGCACCTGGATCGAATAGCCGGTGAAATTGGTTTTGGTGAAGGTGAGGTTCGGGACCTGCTTCACCAGATCGGGGCCGCCTGCGGTTTGCGTGGAGGTGAGCTGTTCCTGGCTCAGCGCCGTGATGGCAATCGGGATGCTTTGAACGTCTGCGCCGCCGAGCTTCGAAGACGTGACCGTGACGGTTTCGACATTGGCGCGCGGAGCGGGGCCTGCTTGGGCCAATTGCATCGGCGCGATTTCGACGGCTTCGCTCGACTTCATCGCGTCTTTCACGATGCCGACGGCGCCGTCATGAATGCGCGTGGAGAAACCGGTGCCGCGCAGGATCTTGCTGAGGGCAGCTTGCGGCGTGAGATCGCCGTTGACGCCGGAGGAGCGCACACCTTTGATCGCTTCTTCGCTGTAGGCGAGACTGACGCCGGCCTGACGCGCATAGGCATCGAGCGCGGATTTGAGATCGCCCGCGGAGACGTTGAAGCTCTCCGCATGGACCGGCATCGCGGTCCAGGTGAGAGCGGCAACGGCTGCGCCGAGCTTCAGATTTTTGCGGTACATATTCCCCCCTTAGGCGTTCAGCGCGAGATGACGATGTCTGTGCCGCGGTCTTCGATGGTGAGGCCGAAGATGTCGCGGGCGAGTTGTGTGAGTTGTTGGGTGTTGGTGGTTTGGAACGTGCCGCCGATGGTGAGCTTTGCCACTTTCGGATCGGTGACGACGAGTTTCTTGCGGTTGTAGCGGTTGAATTCGGCAGCGGCGTCCGCAAGCGTGGTGTGATCGAAGATCACGACGCCGTGGCGCCAGCCGAGTTCGGCGATGAGTTTCTGCGCGGGCTTGCGCACGATGCGCATGGATTGCGCGGTGGCCACCGCGACGTCGCCCGGAACGAGGATCGCGTTCTGGCGGGTGGCCGATGGGCCGTCGGATTCGAATTGCGCGGAGCCTTCGAACAGGGTCACCTGCACCTTGTTGGTGTCGGTGCGGATTTCGAATTTGGTGCCGATGTCGGTGACCTTGTGGCCGTTGGTCAGCACGGTGAAGGGATGCACCGGATCGTGCTTGATGTCGAAATAGGCCTGGCCGCTTTCGAGCTTGGCAATGCGCTTGCCGCCAACGCTTGCCAGCCGCAGCACGGTTTGGGTGTTGAGTTCGATGCGCGAACCATCGGCCAGCGAAATGATCTCGCGTTCGCCGATGCCGGTGGCGTAACGCACATCGTTGGTGCGGGAGAGCCAGGCATAACCGCCCGCACCCACCGCGGCGGCGAGTGCGAAGAGGGCGGCTACCTTCGCCGCGGTCTTGAACGTGTCGCCGCGAAAGGAAAAGAAACGGCCGCGGCGTTGCGCGCTCAGGGCTTTGAGGCGACCCGCGCGATTCCAGACATCGGTGAGGCGCAAGTAAGCAATGCGGTTGCCGGGCGTGGCAAGCCACCGATCGAATTCGGATTGGGTTTCGGCTGACCATTCGCCTTTTTCGCGGCGGACGATCCATTGGGCGGCGATCGCGTCGAGGTCGTCGGCTTTCACGACTTGTCTCCCTGATCGGTGGGATCGTCGTGGAAGATGTTGGCAAGTGCGGCAATGCCCGAGGTCAGATGCTGCGAGACTGTGCGTTCGGCGATGCCGAGACGGGTGACGATTTCGGGAAGCGAGAGGCCCTGAACTTTCCGCATCACCACGACCTCCCGCCAGCGCTGCGGCAGTCGTTCGAGTGCGGCCTGCAGCTTGCGCAAATCCTGCCGCGCGATGGCCGTGCGTTCGGGGCCGGGCTCGTCGACGGTGACGCCCAGCGCTTCGAGATCGGCAACGGCTTCGATGGGGACGATCTGCGCGCGGCGAACGCGATCTGCCACCACGTTGCGCGCGACGGTGAAGACGAACGCCCTTGCGGACGTTGGTATTTCCCTTGCTGCGGCTTCGTAAACGGCGACATAGACGTCCTGACACAGATCGCGGATGTCGGCTTCGTTGCGCCAGCCCCGGCGCAGGAATTTCCGAAGGGACGTTTCGAGGGGCAGAACCTCGGCGACGAACCAGTCGTCTAGCCGCGAGGCCACGGAAATCTCCAGGGCTTCTGCGCGGTCAAAATGGTTGTCCGGTGTTTCCGCCATCCCCCGGCCTTCACGACAGGGCTCGAACACGTCCTTGCATCATAAGTCGGGCGGGCGGGGAAAAACCGCGTAGCGAAAGTTGAAAAATTTTCGCGGCAACTATGTTGCGCGGGGGAGCACGTCGAAGGCGATGGTGGTGCGGGTGGAGGCGGCGTGGAAGGGGATCGTGCCGTGCCACATATAAGAAGGAAACAGAACCAGGCGCCCCGGCACCGGCTGGACCGCGCGGCGGACGGGATCGGCAAAACCGGCGTCGAAATTGGGTTCGCCGAATTTGATCCAGCCTTGGCGCTGCTCGCGGTCGGCGGCCACATCGGGCACGTCCACATAATACGCCGAACTGATCCAGCCTTTGGGATGGACGTGGTTGGTGTGGAAGCCGCAATCGGCCAGACGCACCGACCATGACCCGGCATAGGCGAACGCGCCCGCGCGGCGGCGCAGCAGCGGGTGCTGCGCGCTTTCCTTCATCTGCGCGAGATAGTCGGCGATGGCTTTGTCGATCCGGGCCTGCAGGAGATCGACCAGACGGTTGCCGGTGCCGAAGAGATTGCCGAGCGTCTTGGTGCCGAGGCGCAAGGTCTGGTTGATGTGTTCGCGGCGGTCGGTGTGCAGCGGGTCGAGAGAGGCATTGAGCGCGGCGTTGAAAGACGCCATGTCCGCAAACCCTTCCGGCGGATCGAGATCGTAGACGCGCAGGTGGGTTTGATAGTCGTTCAGTTCCGCTTCGCGCGCGTCTTCGAGCCGGCGCAATGCCGTGCCCCACAGCGCGATGGCGAGTTGATCGTCTGGCGCGCGCGATATGGCCTGTTCGGAAAGAGCGAGACCTTTTTCGGGATCGCCCGCGCGCAAGAGATTTTCGGCATAGGCCGAACAGGTGTCGGCGGTTGCCCCGCCCGATTGCAGCACGCGGTCGAATTGTGCGGAGGCGTCGGTGAAGGCACCCTGCCGCGTGAACACCTGTGCCAGGCCTTCGCGCCACGCGGCGTTGTTGGGATCGCCATTCAGCGCGCGGTCGTAAGAGGCTTTGGCATCGTCGAAACGGCCGGCGAGGAAAAGGAATTTCGCTTTTTCGGCGAAGAGCGCATGGGCGCGAGGGTTCGCGCGGGCTGCTTCGTCATAAGAACGCAGGAAATTCGGGCTTGCCATGCGATAGAGCAACTGGTTCAGGCCGGTGTGCGCGCGCAGGTCCAGCGGGTTGGCGCGCAAGGCCATGTGATAGGCGCGTTCGGCCTCTTCCATGCGGCCCAGCATCTGCAACGTGTTGGCGCGATTGTAATCGGCTTGCGGCAAGCCGGGCGAAAGACGCTGTGCCTCGTCGAGAAGCGCCAGGCTTTCGGCGGCGCGTTGTTGCTGCACGCGGGCGATGGAGAGATTGAGTTTCAGGCCGGCGCGTTCGCGGGGGGCAAGCGTTTGGTGTTTGAGCGCGTCGTCCACGACCGTTTCGACATCGTCGGCGCGTTCCTGTGCGATCAGGGCAGCGGTGAGCGCTTGAGCTGCGGGCGCGAAATCGGGTTTGAGGGCGAGCGCCTTGCGATAATTCGTTTCGGCAGCAACGAATTCGGATTTCGCGGCGTGGGCGAGACCGAGTTCGAGATGGGTGCGCGGATCGTTGGGGGCCGCGCGCAACGCGTCTTCCAGTGCGGGAACCGCTTCATCGGCGCGACCGAGCGCGCGCAAGGTTTGCGCGAGGTGATGATAGGCTTCGGGCTTTCCGGGTTCGATGCGGATCGCCTGGCGGTAGAAATCGACCGCTTCCGCGCCGCGGTTTTGCGCGCGGCGGATATGGCCGAGGAAAAAGAGGATCGCCGGATTGTCCGGTTGTTGCGCGCGGGCCTGCTGAAGCAGCGCCTCGCCACGCGCAAAATCGCCGCGCGCGAGAAGGGCGCCGGCTTGTTGCAGGAGGGGGGTGAGGTCGGCCGCCATCTTACCGCCCCCCATGCGGGGCGGTCGGCGTCTTTTCGCGCAAGCGGAAAGACGACGGGTGGGGGGATCGTGCAACGCGTGCAGTGTGTTTGACGCTTGGGCTTGTTCGGTGACGCCGAAGATGCGGCGCGGCCCCCCGCCCGCCATCGCTGACGCGATGTCGACCGCCCCGCGTAGGGGGCGGTAAGGGGATGGGTTGCTGCGTCGAGATCAATGCCGACGTCTCCGTTGCGACGGCAAATCTTATCTGGCGTCAATGTTTCCCGGAAGCGGACGGATCAGCGCGATCCCAGCGCAGGATACGTATTGTTCCCGCGATCCACATCCGGCAGCGTGTTGTCCGGGTCGATCGCGACCTTGGCGACGGGTGACGTGCTGTCGAAGCTGATATGGAAACTCCTTTGGCGGAGCCAGGTTTCGACCGGCAGGCGGAAGGCGCGCGTGCTGCCATCCTTGAAATCCACGGTGACGATAGCGGGCAGAACGAGCTTACCGCGGTTTTCGATTGCGACGATGCTGCCTTTCTTTGGGTCCTTGTCGACATAGCTCACGCCCGCCACGGCGAGATCGAACGTCCAGTTGTCGAGATACCAGCCGCGCCAGAACCAGGAGAGATCTTCGCCGGAAGCGGAATTCATGGCGCGGAAGAAATCCGACGGAGAGGGATGTTTGTAGGCCCAGTCGCGGATGAATTTGCGCAACGCCCAATCGAAACGTTCCGGACCCAATATCTGTTCGCGCAACAGCACGAGGCCGTACGCCGATTTGAAATAGGAAACGGCATGGCGATATTTCTCGATCACCTGATCGCCCGCCGTTGTGACGATGGGGGCATCGGGGTCTTTCAGGATCGGCAAAATGGTCTCGGCGGGATTGAGGCCGCCTTCGGAATATTCCGCATCGCTTTTGGGCGCATAGACGCCGTTTTCGAAATCGACGTGTTCGTAGACATCGAGAAACGTGTTGAAGCCTTCGTCCATCCACGGATTGCGGCGTTCGTCGGTGCCGACGATCATGGGAAACCAGCTATGCCCGATTTCATGCGCGATGATGTAGAACAGATCCTTGTTCTTCACCGTGGGGCTGTTGAAGGTGAGCGCGGGGTATTCCATCGCCGTGACGGGACCGGCGACGTTCACCGCGACGGGCCACGGATAAGTGAACCAGCGTTTGGAGAAATTCTCCACGCTGTCTTTCAGATATTCGGTGGAGCGGCCCCAACCATCGCTGCCGGCACTTTCCGCGGGATAGAACGACATGGCGAGCGCGGTTTTGCCGCCGGGCAGATTGATGCGCGCGGCATCCCACGCAAACGCTTTTGATGCGCTGAACGCGACATCGCGCGTGTTTTCCATATGGAAGCGCCAGGTGAGTGTGGGTGTTTTGTTGGGCCGCGTGGCGGGATCGGCGATTTCGCCGATGTCGCGGATCATCACCGTTTTGTCGCTGGATTGCGCCTGCTTGAGACGGGCGCGTTCGGTTTCGGTCAGCACATCGTCCGGGTTGACGAGTTCGCCGGAAGCCGCGACCAGCATGTCGGACGGGACGGTGACGTCGTAATCGAAATCGCCATAGTCGAGATAGAATTCCGCGCCGACATAGGGAAGCGTGTTCCAGCCGCGCAGATCGTCATACACCGCCGTGCGCGGATACCATTGGGCGATGTCGTAAATCTCGCCGCCGGGGGAGGCATCGTGGGCGGTGCGGCCGCCGAATTTTCCGGGGATGTCGTAGCTATATATAAAGTGGATCTTCAGCTTGCCGCCGTGGGCAGGAAGCGGTTTTGGCAGGCGGATTTGCATGCGGGTGTCGGTGACCAGCGTCACGGCATCCGACCTTGCGCCATCCATTTCGATTTCGACTTTGGCGAAGACGAAGCCTTCGGTGAATTTCACCGGGTCGCGGCCGCTGGCGAAACGCGCGCGGGAATCCTTGCGATAGATGTTCTGCTCAAGCTGGAGCCACACGCTGTCGAGATCGGTGGGGCTGTTGTTGGTGTAGGTAATGGTTTCGTCGGCTGTCAGTTTGTTGGCCGCGGTGTCGAGCGTGGCGTGGATCTGGTAATCGGCGCGGTTCTGCCAATAGGAGGGGCTGGGCGTGCCGTCCGCCGAACGATAGGCGTTGACGGGATCGGGCAGCGAAAGCGGGGCGAAGGTTTCCAGCGGATTGAAAACGCTTTGCGGCGGCGGAGCCTTTTTGGCAGCACCGGTGAATGCGGCCAGCGCCAACGCCGCGATCAAGATACGCCCGAACCTGTTCATCGCCGCATGCACCCGCTCAATTCAGGCGATTGAGCCTTGGCGGCAAGTTTGCGTCAAGAACCATCCTTCGCGGGCCGCCGACGCGGCCACCTCAGGATGACGTTTGGGGTCGTCATCCCGAGGTGTGCGCGAAGCCCCGAAGGCCTACCAGTTCTTGGTGATGCGGATGCCGAAGAGGCGCGGATCGGTGACGAAGACGTTGGTTGTCAAACCGCTGTCGTCGGAATTGAGGAACGCGCCGGTGATGGCCGTCGTGTCGAGTACATTCTTGACATAAGCCATTGCCTGCCAGCCGTCCTGGTTGGTGAAGATCAAGGCGAAATTCAAATTGGTGTAGCCTTCGAGCTGATCGTAGGGACGATCGTTGAAGACGCGGGCGAAGCTATCGCTCTGCCAATAGAAGTCGCCGCGCAAGGTGCCGGCCCATACATCCGACAGCGGCATGGAATACTGCGCGCCCAGCGAGATCGTGAAATGCGGCGTGTTGGGAAGCTGGTTGCCGCTGATGTCTTTTTCGAAACCTTCGCCATTGTTGGGCGCAGTTGTGGGATCGAAACCGACATAGCCGGGATAACCGGCCGGGTTGGCCACATAGGTGGACCACGTTACCGGGTCGACCAACTGACCGGGAACGGAGAAGCCCGGCGTATAGGCCGCCACACAGCCAAAACCGATAAGTTGCTGATCGAGCAATTCGTTGACCACATATTTGGGAAGGATGCAGTTGGACGTTTCGGTGACATACGGCTTGACGACCAGCCAATCGGTGTTGCCCGCGGTGCGATCCATCAGGTCGATGGCTTTGGAGCCGCTGTCGAGCGTGGCGTTTTCGTAGCCGCCGGACAGATTGAAGCGCAGGCCGGGGATCGGCTCCCAGGTGGATTCGATTTCGGCGCCTTTGACCGTTGCATCGAAATTGAGGTTCACCGAGGTGCGATCGACGATCTGCGAGATCTGGTAGTTGCGGTATTTGTAGAGGAAAACGTCGCCATTGACCGTCATCGTGCCGTCGAGGAGCGTGTTCTTGCTACCGAGTTCGAAGGCGTCGTTGTATTCCGGTTTGAAGGTTAGCGGGTGGGTCTGGTTGCCCGGCGAGGTGACGAAGATACCGCCATCCAATTCCACCGGAATCACGCCGGGTGGATTGGCGCCGCCGCCTTTGTAACCATGCGCATAGGACGCGTAGAAAAGCGATTGGTCGGTGAAATCGAGTTTGGGCGTCCAGGTGGCATTGAGACGGCCGGTGACCTCTTTCCATTCCTGATCGATCGTGCCGGTGCTCGGATAGCCCTGGCCGACAATCAACGTCCAGCTCGGATATTCGTCGAAACTCTTGCTATCGTCGGTGAAGCGCAAGCCGCCCGTCAGTTTCACATCAGGTGTGACCTGGTAGTAGACCTCGCCGAAGCCGGCCCACGACGTCAGCCGATAGGGATTCTGGCTGCGGAAATAGTTGTGGCCGTTGCCATTGATCTGGCCGAGCGGATTGGGATCGATATAGGAGCAGCCCAATCCGATGAAGACGGCGTCGGCAAGTGCCTGAGGACCGGCGGGCTCCGGGCCGCACGAATTGGCGAAGGTCGGATCGAATGGAATGTGATCGGCGTTGTCAGGAGGCGGAGTGCCGCCGCCGAAGGAACTGTTGAAGTCTTCCGTTGTCAGCGTGATGACGTTGGCGAAGACGAAGTAATCTTCGAGCGTGGAATATTTCAGGTAGTTGCCGCCGGCGACGAAATTCAGGGGGCCTTCGAAGTTCGAAGATAGCCGCACTTCCTGATAGAATTGATGGGCGTGCTCGCGCGAAACGTCCTGCCCCACCAAGCGTGTCGAACATCCCAATTGGGGATCGCAGAATTCTCCATCCTTGCCGATGAGCGTTTGGCCCGTGCCGGTTCCGGCGACATCGGTAAAGAAGCCGGGAGCGGTGTTGAAGCGGTTGTAGTCTTCGGTCGAATAGAGATGGTCCTGATTGTAAGCGGTTTGCGAGGTGAGCGTGAGTTCGGGTGTGACGTTGTAATCGACGTTGAATTCATAAGTGTCGTTCTTGGCGGTGTAGATCGGATCGATGGCCGAGTCCGTGACGCGCAGATCGGGATTCTGGTTCACGCCGCCATAGGGATCGGAGTTGGCGGGGATATAGCCGGTGAAGGTGTAGAGCGCCGCGATGAACGGAGTTGCGGCAGCGTTGGGCGTTTGGAAAGCGGTCGGCGAATAGAGCGAAGTGGGCTTGCAACCCTGCGAAAGGAAGATGGCGCCGTAATTGTTCTCATAGTCTGGAACGATGTCGCCCGCGGGGCCATCGACGACCGAGGGGCCGGGGTCTTTCTGGCAGAGTTGTTTGGTGGAACGTTCGCGATCGTCATCTTCCTGGAAATGTTCCCAGACGAAGGTCGCGGTCAGGTTCTGGATGGGGTGAACGAGCAACGACACACGGCCCGACCATAGATCGCGGCCATCGATGGATTTGTCGGTTTGTTCGTTGAACGAATAGCCATCGCGCTTGGTCCACTCGCCGGCGATGCGCAGGTCGATCTTATCGTCGAGCACCGGAATGTTGAGCATGCCTTCCAAACGGCGATTGTTGTAGTTGCCGACGTCAACGCTTGCCATGGCTTCCCAATGATCGGTGGGCTTGGCGGAGATGAGATTGACCACGCCGGACGTGGCGTTGCGTCCGTAAAGCGTGCCTTGCGGGCCGCGCAACACCTCGACCTGCGAAACATCGAAAAATTCCTGTTCGAAGAAATGATTGCGCAGGAACGGCACGTCATCGAACGAAATGGCGACGGCGGGATCGGTTGTCACCGAAATCGCCTGGGTACCGATGCCGCGGATCTGGATGTTGTAGCCGGTGAAATTGGTTTTCGAGAACGTCAGGTTGGGGACGTTTTTCACCAAATCCGGTCCACCGGCAGTTTGTGTGGCGGTGAGTTGCTCCTGGCTCATGGCGGTGATGGCGATGGGGACGCTTTGGACGTCGGCACCGCCGAGTTTGGACGACGTGACCGTCACGGTTTCCACCGACGATCTTGGTGCGGAGACAGCCTGCGCCAGTTCGATGGAGGGGAGCGCGCTTTCGTTGAGCGATTGCGTGTCGCGGCTGATGCCGATGGCGCCGCCGGGGTGGTGGCGGGCGATGAAGCCGGTGCCGGAAAGAAGCCGCGTCAACGCTGTGTCGTCGGCCAGATCGCCGTTGACGCCGTTGGTGCGCACGCCTTTCAACTGGCTGGTCGGCACGACGAGATCGACGCCGGTTTGCGCGGTGTAGGCATCGAGCGCCTGCTCTAGGCTGCCGCCCGGAATATCGAAGCTGCGGGCCTGCGCGAAGCCTGCAACGAGAAGCAAAGAGCAACTGCAGAGCAGTGTTTTCTTTAACGAGATCATCAATCCCCCCATGCGCGGCGGACGGGCCGCCAAAAGTTGAAACCTCTATCGTCCGATCACGATGCGGTCGTCGCGTTTGTCGGCTTTCAGGCCGAGCACATCTGCGGTGACATCTGCGAACATCGCCACATCGTTGGTGCGGAACTTGCCGTTGATTTCCAGCCGCGCGACCAACGGATTGGCGATGGCGATCTTGCGGGTGGTGTAACGGTTGAATTCGGCCACCGCTTCGGACAGCGGCGTGTGATGGAAGATCAGGATGCCCTGTCGCCAGCTAAGCTCGGTGGTGATGGCTGCGTGTTCGGTTCTCGTCACCGAGGTCGTGCGTTCGGTGGCAAGCGCCACTTCGCCGGGCGCCATGATGGTGGCGGGCGTGTTGCCGCCCTTCGGCGCTTCGAGCTTGAGCTTGCCTTCGAGCAGCGACACTTCCAGCGCATCGGGCCGTTCGCGCACGAGGAATTTGGTGCCGAGATCGACCAGCGTGCGGCCATGCGCCACCACCACAAAGGGACGTCGCGCATCGTGGCGCACGTCGAAATAGACATCGCCCTTGTCCACGATCACGCGGCGCGCATTCTGCGCCGACGCGATGCGGACCTTGGAATTGGTGTTGAGTTCGATCTGCGAACCGTCGGACAGCGTGAGAATCTGCCGGCCGCCGACGGGCGTTTCGTAAGGCGTGTAGTTCGGTTGCGAAAAATAGCTGAACGCGCCCGCGCCCAGCAGGAGTGCGGCAGCAATCGCCGCCACGAATTTCGCGCCGGGCAATTGATTGCTGTGCGGTTGCGGCGCGGGTTCGCGCATCGGGCGCTTGAGGGCTGCTGCGCGCGAGGTGCGGGCCCAGGCCTGTTCGGCGCGCAGGAATGAGATGCGATTGGCGACGCTTGCGTTCAGCCAGGTGTCGAATTCGGCTTGATCGTCGGCCGTCCAATGTTCGCCATCCTGCCGCGAGACCACCCAGCGGGAGGCGGCGAGTTGGACGGCGGCGGACTCCGTGGCCGGCACGAGGGCTGCGAGTTCGTCCGTCATTGCGCCCTCCCGTTGCCGGAAGCGCCGAAGAAAATGTCGGAGAGCGCGAAGAGGCCGACGGCGAGATAATCCTTCACCGTGGCTTCGCCGATGCCCATGCGCAGGGCGATTTCCTTGCGCGACAATCCCTCAAGCTGGCGCAGCAAAATGGCTTCGCGGCAGCGCGGCGCCAATTGATCGAGCGCGGTTTGCAGACGGCGCAATTCATCGCGGCCGATGACGGCGCGATCCGGGCCCGGTTGATCGGAAGCGGCGGCCAGTCCTTCCACATCGCCCACCATTTCGAGCGGCACGACCTGCGCATCGCGCGATTTGTTGAGCAGCAGGTTGCGCGCGGTGGTGAAGACGAAGGCACGCGTCTTTTGCGGCAGTTCCGGCGTTGCGGCCGCATGCGCATAGACGCGGACATAAACCTCTTGCACCAGATCGCGCACGTCGCTCTCGTTTCGCCAGTTGCGCCGGAAATAGCCGGAAAGCTCGCCTTCGAGCGGGAGCACCTCCCGCAGGAACCACGCATCGACCGCGGACGACTCCACGCTCACGTCTCCGATGGAGACGCTGTGGTGTCCAAAGCCGTGTTCCGATCTATCCGCCACCCCGCCAGCCTCTGTTTCGTGGGCCCTGATCGAGCCTACTCCTGAGACACGGCCGGTTCGCGGATGGCGGGGACGGGAGGGGAGATTTTTTTGCGGAGCGGGTGGCAAGAAAGTTGCGGGGCGCGTGCAAAGAAAAAGGCGGCGGATTTCTCCGCCGCCTGCAGCCGTTTATGCGGCTTACCCCCTACCAGTTCTTCGTGATGCGAATCCCGAACAGACGTGGGTCAGTGGTGAAGACGTTGGTGGTCAACCCCGTATCGTCGGAATTCAGAAATGCGCCGGTGATGGCAGTCGTGTCGAATACGTTCTTGACGTAGGCCATCGTCTGCCAGCCATCCTGGTTGGTGAAAATTAGTGCCAAGTTGACGTTGGTGGACCCCTCCAATTTGTCATAGTCGCTGTCGTTGAAGATGCGCCAGTACGATCCCGACTGCCAATAGAAGTCTCCATGTAATGTTCCTACCCAATCGCTTGAGATCGGCATGGAGTAATCTGCTGAAACGCTTGTGGTGAAATGCGGCGAGTTGGGCAACTGATTGCCGCCGAGATTCTTCGCGAAGCCTTCGCCATTGTTCGGGGCCGGCCCATAATCGACGCCATTATATGTGTTCTGCCCGGTGTAGGGATCGTCCGCGCTGTTGCCCGCAAGCGGATCGAAGCCGGGAAGGCCTCCAGGGAGGGGGGGCGCGTAGGGTGCGTAGGTGGTTGGATCGTAGCCCTGCGAATACGCAGTGATGCAAGCTATAGTAGGTGAGCTTCCGACACCAGACAAACTCAGATTGATCACGTAGTCCGGGAGAATGCAATTCGATGTTTGTGTTGAGAATGGCCTGACAACCAGCCAACCGGAAT
>DATKJT010000055.1:0-21316 GCA_035543495.1 Rhizomicrobium sp.
CCTCCCCCAACGCGGGGAGGTCGACGCGCGATAGCGCGGCGGGTGGGGGCCTGTGCCAAGTTATTGAAAATGCGGAAAGAATAATTTTTCCTAGATAGGACTTGAAATGGATCTCATGATAGAATACATTCCCCATCAGGAATTTAAAGGATAGCCTCACTCAACACCACGCAGGCCCCCTGGCGACGGCCAGTCACCCCTGCAACGCGACACGAGACAAAACAGGGATAGGGGTGTCACCTCGTGTGCATCGCGTGCCCTTCGCCAGTTTCAAACGGCCTCTTTGCGCCACCTGCACGGAATGCAGGGCGAGCGCATTGCCGCCGGATGTCAGGGGCGAAACGGCAATTCCCGCGGGAGAGGCCGATGTGCGGGTGCGATTGCGTTACAAAAATGTGCCCCGCCTGCTGACGCTTCGACCCCGCCACTATTCGCATCCACTAAAGCGAAAAACTTTCGCGCGGCGGTTCTTGCGGATAGTGGCGGGGCTATGTCTGGAGCTATCTCAGGCGTACATGCGGTTCAGTTCGGCGGCAAGGTTGTCGATCACCGCTTCGGTGCCTTCGCGGCGGCCGGCAAGATTGTCCACGCCGTCGAGAAAGACGATCTGCTCGGTATAGATCATGCGCGTGCCGCCATCATTGGACCGGAATTCGACCGTGGTGGTGGAAATCGTGATCAGCGTGTCGTCCAGATGCATGTCGAACGCAAAGATGATGCGCTCGTTCGGCACGATGTCTTTGTAGACCGCATCGAGTTTGTGTATCGCGCCGCCGGGCGGCCCGCCATACGAGCGCTCCTTTCCGCCAACGCGGAAATCGAGCGAGTGTTCGTCCTTGTCCCATTCCGGCGGACCGGAGAACCAGCGTCCTTTCGCTTCGGGATCGGACCAGGCCTTGAACACGAGCGACGGCGCGAAATCGAATTTGCGGTCGATGGTGAAGGTCGCGTGATGAAGGCTGCGTTGGGTCATGTGTTTCTCAGCGCGGAAGCATATGGAAATAGGGTTCGGCTTCCTTCAGCACGCGCGCATAAGAAGGCCGTTGCTTCAACCGCTCCAGATAGGCGGCGGTGTTCGGAAACTCCTTCGCCAGCGGCACGATGCGATTGGCATAGAAAAGGGCAGGGGCCGCCGAGCAATCGGCAAGCGTGAACGCATCGCCCATGATCCACGCATTGCCGAGCGTTCCCTCGACCATTCCCAATGCCGCGCGCATGGCGGCAAGCGCCTGATCGGCGCCGAACGGGTCTTTCTTGCCTTCGGGCCTCAGGACTTCGCCCATCAGCCTTTGCATATGGGTATGAATGTGCAGATCGAAAAAACGATCGCGCATCCGCACCTGCCGCCCCAGATCGGGATCCGCCGGAATGAAACGCGTTTTGCCGGGATAATACTGATCCAGATATTCGATGATGATGCTCGATTCCGGGAACATCCAGTTGTCGCGCGACGTATCTTCGATCACCGGAAACTTGCCGACCGGCCACACTTTCAAAAACGCCGCCCGCGACTCCGGATCGCCCAGATTGACCAGCACCGGCTCGAATGGCGTGTCGTTCTCGTAAAACGCAATGAGAACCTTGTGGCAGTAGGACGAAAGCGGGTGATAGTAGAGTTTCAAAGACATGTATGTTTTCTCCGCCTGGAAGGCATATTGGTGGCTCAGTTGTTTTCGACGTTGATCATCCAGGGAATGCCGAAGCGATCGGTGAGCATCGCGAACTTCTGCGACCAGAAGGTTTGCTGCAGCGGCATTGTCACGTTTCCGCCCTCCGAGAGTTCCTTGTAGATCCGCTCGGCGTCTTCGGGTTTCTTTATGCTCAGCGATACGTGCCAGCCCTGCGGCTGCTTGTAGTAATCGCCCGGCGCATCCGATCCCATGATGATCGCCCCATCCACATTCAGCCGAACATGCATGATCTTATCGCGCCATTCCGGATTGGTATTCATCCCAGGCGGCGCATCCTTGTGCGTCATCATCATTTCTATCTTCCCGCCGAAGCATTTCTCATAGAACTTGAATGCCTCCTCGCAGTTGCCTTTGAAGTTCAGATAGGGGGCGACTTGCATGTCTTTCTCCTTGTTTCACGCCTCATCAGCGAGGCGCATGGTGATTTCGGTCTGCCATTTGCGGGAGTCCGGTTCCGCACGCGGATCGGTAAGATAGACCTCAAGCCTGCACGCGAAAGTCACACTGTTGTGTGTCTCCGCCGTGTCAAATTCGAGATCGCGGTCCTCCGCCCATTTGAGAACATTGGCGGTCGCCTCGCGCAATCCGTTGAACGGGCCTGTGTACATCGCACTGACGTAACGTCCGCCGGGCAAAGTTCCTGTAACTATGAGATCGTCGCCTATCGTTCCCGCGGGAACCGGCGCGCCCCATTCGAGATCCATATTTCCGTCTTTGTAAAAGCAACTGTACTTGAAGAACGGCGCCCCCGTCGGTCCAGCGCCAAGCCTCCCCAACTGAGAAAAGAACTCGCTCGTCATCTTGTCGGCAATCTTGGTGATATCGTTCATTCCGATTGTCCGGCGAACAAAAGCGTAAGGCTGTGCAGTTCGCTCGACGATTTTGGGTTCGCTCAACATGGCTTACGCCTTCAATTCCGAAAGATAGTGGACGAGCTTGTCGAACGTCGCGCCGAATCCCTGGTTCATTGATGGCTTTGTGGCCTCGAACCGGGCGCGCTCTTCCGCCGTTGCGTTGAACGGACGTCCGCGCAAATGGATCGTGGTTTTGCCGCCCTCTTCCGTGAATGTCACCGTGTTGAGGACTTCCAGCGGCCAGTCAGAGAAGAACGGCGCCCGCACCGTATTGCCGTCCTTGTCTGCGAACGAATTTGTGAAAACAATGCGATCTGGCTTCGAGATTTCGCGGTAGTTGAATTTTCCCCACATCTCCTGACCTGTCGGCCCGCGCATGCCATAGTGAAAAACACCGCCAGGACGGAAATCGAGTGTACCGCTGATCCACGTGAAGCCTTGAGGGCCCCACCACTTCGAGAGATGTTCGAGCGTGGTGTAAATCTCCCAAACCAGCTCGCGGGGCGCGTCGAAGATGCGCGAATAAGTAAAATCTTCGGTCTGATTGTCGTTGGCAGTCATTGCTTGTCCTTCAGGGCTTGAGATCGGTCGCGGCGCGGAAACTGCCATCCATGTAGAACGGCACGGATTCGTGGATATGCGCCGTTTTCCATTCGCCTCGCTCCCTCCGGAAGCAATGCGTGATGCGCATCCAAAGATCGGGCCGTTCGCCATCACGTTTAACGCCGCTCATTCGGTTGAGCCCGTGGGCGAATGCGATGTCACCGGAAATCTCGATCTGTATGTTGCGCATTTCGAGATTGATGGGCCCCGACCAGGTGTCGAACCACTGCTGAATGGCAGCCCGGTTCCACGCTTGCGAACCTTCGTGAAATAGCGGGGGCGCAAGGTTCGCTATCGAAATATCATCCGCATAGTGGGCGACAACCGCATCGGCATCCTTTGCGTAGAGCGCCTTTGCAGCGGAATTGAGAATATTGCGTATTTGGGCTTCGTCACGGAATGTATCGGTCATTGCTGGCTCTTCATAATGTCGTCAGATATTGATTGAAGCGATCGAACGAACTGTTCCAGCCATAATTGTGGCCATCGCGATTGCTCACCGTGTCGAATAGGAATTGCCGGAAGGTCATGCGAGTTTTGCCGCCAATATCTTCCAATTCGATGCTGACGAAGGTTTCGCGCGGCTGCTTTCCGCCTTTCATGCCTTCCCACATGAAAGAGAACGCAAGTTTCTTCGGCTCGTCGATTTCGCGATAGACACCGCTTTGCCAGAGATCTTCGCTGCCATCCGCAGCGCGAAGGCCAATGCGCCATTTGCCGCCGATATGGAAATCATTGTCTACCTTCATCGCCGGGTATTCGATCGGCCCCATCCAGTGAATGAGGTGGTTGGGGTCGGTCCACATCTTGAAAACCATCTCGCGCGGCGCATCGAACATGCGCGTGATGACGAGAGTGCGTTCTTCGGTTGCCACATCACTTGCGCTTGCCATCATCAGACTTCTCCTTGGCTTGCAGTTCGCGCAAATATTCTTCGAGGCGGTCGAAGCGGGCCTCCCAGAGGCGGCGATAGCGTTCGAGCCATTCGTCAACGCCCTTGAGTGCTTCAGGCTCCAGCTTGCAGGGACGCCATTGTGCCTCGCGTCCGCGGGTGATGAGGCCGGCCTTCTCCAGAACCTTCAGGTGCTTGGAGATCGCGGGCGCGCTCATCTCGAACGGCTCTCCCAGCTCTTTCACCGAGGCTTCGCCAAGGGCGAGGCGAGCCAAGATGGCTCGCCTTGTAGGGTCGGCGAGGGCTGCAAACGTGGCGCTTAGGCGATCACTCACTTATATTGAACCAGAAAGTTAATTAACCTAATGGTGAAATAGGACGTCGTCCTCGAAGAGTCAAGCGCTTCCCCGCGGGCTTCTTCAATTTGACGAGGACCTCTGTTTCGTACATTGTACGCGTACAACGTACGAAATGAATCATGCCCCGGGAACTGAGCAAAGAGGATGTCCAGGACTTTCGCGCCAGGGTGGGCGAGGCTGCCGCCGCGCTTTATGCGAAGGGTGGCGAGGCCGCTATCACCATGCGTGAGATCGCGCGGGCCATTGGCTCCAGCCCTATGGGTCTTTATCGCTATTTCCGGGACCGCGACGAGATCATAGCGTATTTGCGCACGAATGCCTTCAACACATTCGCCCTAACGCTGGAAACAGCGTTTGCCGAAGGCGGTAATCCGTTTTCGCGGGCACGCGCCGTGGGACGAGCCTATCTGGATTTTGCACTGGAAAACCCCGGCGCCTATCGTCTGATGTTCGATCTTAGCCAACCTGACGAGCAACGAAACGACGAACTCGCCAAGGCCAGCGCGCGCGCGACGCGCACCGTCACCCGCCATGTCGACGATCTGCGCGAGGCCGGAATCGTTACCGGCGATTCGAAGGAAATTGGCCGCGCGCTGTGGGCGGCAGCCCATGGCGTGATCGTGCTGTACCTCGCCGGCAGGTTGCCGAAAGACACTAACGTACGCGATCTCTACTTCGAAACCATGCGCCTGACATTCCGTGGTGCGCGTACACCCTCATCGAAAATCCGGTCTCTTTCCAATCCAAAACGGAGTAACAAATGACGATCCACTCTACCCCGTCGCGCGCGTTGCCTGGCGCGCTTGCCAAGCCGCTGTCGATACCGGTGATCGCCTCGCCACTGTTTATCATTTCCAATCCGGATCTGGTGATAGCGCAATGCAAGGCGGGTGTGATCGGCTCTTTCCCATCGCTCAACGCTCGTCCCGTCTCGTTGCTGGACGAATGGCTTGCTCGCATCACTGAAGAGTTGGCGGCGCATGACAGAGCAAATCCGGATAAACCCTCCGCCCCCTTTGCCGTCAACCAGATTGTACACAAATCGAATGATCGACTTGAACAGGATCTGACACTTTGTGTGAAATACAAGGTACCCATCGTCATCACATCGTTGGGCGCGCGCACGGATGTGAACGACGCTGTCCATTCTTACGGCGGCGTCACTTTGCACGATATCATCAACGTCAAATTCGCGCGCAAGGCAGTCGAAAAAGGTGCGGATGGATTGATAGCTGTTGCCGCCGGTGCGGGCGGCCACGCGGGTACGACGTCACCGTTTGCTCTAGTTGAGGAAATTCGGGAATGGTTCGACGGCCCCATCGCTTTGTCAGGCTCGCTTGCAACGGGACGCGGTGTTCTCGCAGCGCGCGCGATTGGAGCGGATTTTGCCTATATCGGCTCGGCTTTCATCGCAACAACGGAAGCTAACGCACCCCACGGTTACAAGCAGATGATAACCGCATCTGCGGCGGACGATATTGTTTACTCAAACCTTTTCACTGGGGTCCATGGCAACTATCTGAAACCGTCTATCGTAGCGGCTGGCCTCGATCCTGAAAACCTTCCGCAATCCGATCCGTCGAAGATGAACTTTGGTTCGGGCGGTAACACCGATAAGAAAGCGTGGAAGGACATTTGGGGATGTGGTCAGGGTATCGGCATGGTGAAAGATGTTGTCCCGGCAGCCGAACTGATCGCGCGCCTTGAAAGCGAATATCAAGCGGCGCGGAAGCGGATATGCGCCTGATGGTTTTCAGGCTTCTCGATGCTCTCTAATCGCGTCGAGAAACAGGGTTCCGAATTCCCTCTGTTTTGCTTCCCCGACGCCGTGAACTTCGCCGAATTCATACGCGTTGCGTGGGCTTTTTTGCGCCATGTCGATCAGGGTTCGGTCGGAGAACACGACGTAGGCCGGAACACGACGCTGCTTGGCAAGCCTTGAACGAAGTTGCTTCAGCGCATCAAGCAACGATGTTTCTGCATGTGAAAGGTCCGCATCTTTAATCGCCTTCGCGCGCTTTTCCTTGCGCGCAATCGAGGCAGAGAGAGGCCGGTAGCGAAAAGTTTCGCTGCCCTCCATCAATGCCCGCCCTTTTGCGCTAATGCGTAAGCCGCCATAGCCGCTTATATCGATGAGTAGGAAACCACCGCCGACCAACTGGCGTATCAGTGACTGCCATTCCTCGCGTCCGCGGCTCGCGCCCGTCCCAAAAGCTGCGCTGTGCTGGTGACGGTTCGTCAAGACCTTCTCCGTCTCGTTACCGCGTAAAACATCCACGATATGGACGGCGCCGAACAACTGCCCTGTCAGATGAATTGTTGCAAGAATCTTCATGGCATCTGCGGTACCGTCGATCGTGGCGGTTGGGTCGAGGCAGACATCGCAATTGCCACAAGGCGCCGCCTCCTCGCCAAAATATGTTAACAGTAGCTGACGGCGACATTCCGGTGCTTCGCAATACGCGAGCAGCGCATTCAACCTTTGATGTTCGCGCCTCTTGCGATCTTCGCTCGATTGTTCTTCGTCGATGAACATTCGCCGTGTGCGGATGTCATTGAGGCCAAAGAGCATGACAGCCTCGGCTGGTTCGCCGTCCCGCCCCGCACGGCCCACTTCTTGGTAGTATGCCTCCAGGCTTCCCGGAAGATCGGCATGTAGCACATAACGCACGTCCGGCTTGTCGATGCCCATACCGAACGCGATAGTCGCCACCATGACAACGCCGGGTTCTGTCATGAACCGGTTTTGGTTAGCTTCGCGTGCTTCTTTCATCATCCCTGCATGATAGGGAAGGGCTGCTACGCCATGTTCGCCCAGGAATGAGGCAATGCCTTCCGTGCGTTTGCGCGATAGGCAATAGACGATCCCGCTCGCACCGGGGCGTGCTTTTACGAAAGTAAGCAATTGCTTCTTGCTGTCTTTCTTGGGTTCGACTGTCAGCCGGATGTTTGGCCTATCGAAGCCCATCACGAGGGTTTCGACATCGTCGGCAAACAGTTTTTGGGCGATGTCGGCTCGCGTGGATTCATCTGCGGTAGCAGTGAGGGCTGCGATGGGCACACCCGGAAAGACGTCGCACAATCGTGTCAACGCTTCGTATTCGGGCCGGAACGCTGGCCCCCATTGCGAAATGCAATGCGCTTCGTCGATGGCGATTAGCTTCATGGGCAGTTTTGCCAATGCGCCGAGCATCCTTTCGGTCATGAGCCGTTCGGGGGCCATGTACAGGAGGCGCGTCTCGCCCCTGGCGGCGCGTTGCCATGCCGCCACGTTGTCGTCGCGACTTTGAGAGGAATTGATTGCATCGGCGGCGACGCCGGCAAGTTTCAGCGCCGCTACCTGGTCCTGCATCAGTGCCACCAGCGGCGAAACTACGACCGTCAGCCCGCCCAACACCAGAGCCGGGACCTGGAAACAGAGCGACTTCCCAGATCCTGTGGGCATGACCATCAGCAGGTGGCGGCCGGATAGGAGTATGTCCACCGCCTCCTCCTGTCCGGGGCGGAAATCGTCGAAGCCGAAAATGGTTTTAAGCACGCGCCGCTTGAGATCGCGGTGTTCGGCTTCGAGAGAGGTCATTCAGAGATTCACGGCGTTGTGCATTTTGCTGCCGAACATGTTGGACCACTCTTCGGGCGTTAGGTGTTGTTTTCGGTTTAAGTATTTCTGTGGGGTCGCTAGTTTATCCGCAGTTCGTCCGCGAATCACCGCGGGACGTTCGGAAATCGCGTTAAACCAACGGTGGATGTTGGGATAGTCCGCGATGTCGATGTTCATAGAACCGCCAGCGCTGCGCCCCGGCCAAATCGCGATATCCGCAATCGAATATTCATCGCCCGCAAGGTATTCGGCCTCACTGAGTCTGCGTTCCAATACGCGCAACAACCTTTGCACTTCTTTGGTATATCGCTGGATCGCGTAGTCGATCTCCTGCGGTGCGTAGCGGACGAAGTGTGCCATTTGGCCACCCATGGGGCCGAGGCCGGCTACCTGCCATGTCAACCATTGGATGGCAACGCTACGCTTGCGTGGGTCGGAGGGAAGCATCATGCCAGTCTTTTCGGCGAGGTATTGAAGGATGGCCCCGGACTCGAACACCGGGTGTGGTCCACCACCGAAGGCTGGGGCGTGATCGACAATGGCTGGAAGTTTATGGTTGGGGTTGATCTGGCCGAATTCGGCAGTGTGTTGGTCGCCTTCAAAAATGTCGTAGAGAATCACGTTGTAGAGAAGGCCCACCTCCTCCAGCATGATGCTGATTTTCTGGCCGTTGGGCGTGGCCACGTAGTGCAGATCGATCACAGAAATTCCTCGAAAATTGTTGAACCCGCAGCTTGCGTGATGGGCTGGCGATCCGGCAATAAGAGAGTGATTTTTTTACGCCCCGGTTTTAATCTGACGGGGCGAGGGATATGGCGTGAAAATTAAGCTCCACAAGGGCGACCTGCCCAACGGCCTGGATCTCGGCCCCATCGTTGCCATCGACACGGAAACCCTGGGTCTGTCCTATGTTCGCGACCGCTTGTGTCTCGCTCAACTTTCGGCGGGTGACGATGTTTGCCATGCCGTCCAATTCGCACCGGGTGACTACGAGGCACCCAATCTCAAACGCCTTCTGACCGATTCTAAAGTACTGAAGATATTTCATTTCGCACGCTTCGATGTAGCAATGTTCCAGCGCCATCTCGGCGTTGTTACTGCGCCTATTTATTGCACCAAGATCGCTTCCAAGCTTGTGCGGACCTACACCGACAAGCACGGTCTCAAGGATCTGGTGAAAGAGCTTCTCAACGTCGATCTGTCGAAAGAGCAGCAAAGTTCCGATTGGGGTGCTCCCGAACTTACCGAACGCCAGCTTGCTTACGCCGCAAACGACGTGGCCTATCTGCATCGGCTGAAAGAATCGCTGGATACCATGCTGGCCCGGGAAGGACGCACTGCGTTGGCGCAGGCCTGTTTCGGCTTTTTGCCTGCCAGGGCTGCACTTGATCTGGCGGGTTGGGATGAGGTCGATATTTTCGCCCATTAAATGGTTAACGTGGGCGAAAAGGCCCGTTAACTCCTTGAAAAATTTTAAGACTTGAACGCTGTCGGGGGATCGGCCACATTTGGCATGATTTTCGCTTGGGGCCGCCATTCGCACTTGCGAGCACATCGCCAAGAACCTCGAAGGGTATTCAATGCCGTCTGCCGCGACCGCCACCAGCCTTACACAGGCCCCGGACCTGAAGGCTGCGCGCCGGGTGTTCGAAATGGCCGGGGAGGCTATCGCAGCATTGGGGCAGTCGCTCGATGGGGAATTTGCCCGAGCGATTGACGCCATACTTTCCATCAAAGGTAGGGTAATCGTCAGTGGCATGGGTAAGAGCGGCCACATCGCACGCAAGATTGCTGCGACGCTCGCCTCGACCGGTACACCCGCCTACTTCGTCCATCCGGGCGAGGCCAGCCATGGTGACTTGGGCATGGTCACGCGCGAAGACGCTGTGTTGATGCTTTCATATCGTGGTGAGACCGCCGAACTTGGCGATCTGATGACCCACGCCAAGCGGTTGCGCATCCCGTTGATCGGCATTGCCGGTAATCCCAATTCCACACTGCTGCAAACCGCCGATGTCGCACTGGTACTACCCAATGCTCGCGAAGCGTGTCCGATGGGGTTGGCGCCGACAACCTCTACTACAATGATGTTGGTGCTGGGCGACGCACTCGCGGTTGCACTGATGGAGCGGCGCGGATTCACGGCGGATCAATATCGTGATTTTCACCCCGGTGGATCGCTTGGCAAGGCGCTCATAAGGGTGAGCGATCTCATGCATACCGGCGAGGAGATTCCGCTGGTGAATGAAGACGCTTCGATGCAGCAGGTCATTCTCACCATGGCAGCGCGGCGATTCGGCTGTGTCGGGATTGCAGATAAGAGCGGCGCGTTGAAAGGCATCATCACCGACGGCGACCTTTCGCGACACATGGATCGCGAACTTCTGGATCGCAAACCGCTTGAGATCATGACGAGCAATCCAAAGGTGATTGCGGCTGATCGGCTGGCTGCCGAGGCGCTTGCACTGATGAACGAAAAGAAGATTACCCAACTTTTTATCCTCGATGAATTCGCACGGCCCTACGGCATTTTGCACCTGCACGATTGTCTGCAGGCTGGAGTGGTTTGATGGCGGATCGGGCAACCGCTCTCAAGTCGAAGCGTCGCGATTGGGCAGCGCGCCCACGTGGCACGATGCTCGATGCCGAACGCTATACGCGGTTTGTTACCTTGATGAAGCGTGCGTTGCCGATTGGCGCGTTGGTGTTGCTTGCGGCTGTTGCGATCTATGCATTTCAGCCGCGCCAGCAGGACCGCGTGGCTATGACCTTCGAGAGGGTAAACGAGGTCGCCAACGATCTGGCGATGATAAAGCCGCGGCTTTCGGGGAGCGATGCCAAGGGCAACCCGTTTGTTGTCACGGCCGACCGCGCCATTCAACAGGGGCGCAGTTCGCGCAAGGCTCGCCTTGTGAATGTCGACGCCGACATGACGCTAGACAATAATCGCTGGCTGAACGCGACTGCAGTCAACGGTTTGTTCGATGCCGATGCGAAGACCCTCGTGCTGGATGGCGGCATCTCCGTCTTTTCAGACAATGGTTACGAGTTGCATACCAAAAGTGCCCGGTTCGACCTGAAGAAGGGCTTCATCCATGGCGAGCAGGCCGTTACTGGACAGGGACCGCTTGGCACGGTGAAGGCCGACAGGTTTGAGGTCGATAAGGTGACCCAACAGATCCGCCTCTACGGCAACGTGCACACCACGATACAGAAAGCGGGCAAGACGTGATGCGCAAGCCTTTACTTGCCCTTTGCCTGCTTGCGGGCCCAGCCTTCGCTGCCAATACGCCTCTCGATTTCGGCAAACACAATGCCGACGAACCAATCAATGTTTCAGCGGATGCCTTTCTGGCTGACATCAAAGGAAAAACTGGCACCTATTCCGGTAACGTCATCGTCACACAAGGAAACCTCAGACTGCGCGCCGACAAGGTTCGCGTGAATGTCATCGAGAACAAGCCCGACAAGATCGAAGCGACCGGTCATGTCGTATTCGATTCCAGTTCCGGAACGGCTCAAGGTGACGTTGGCGTCTACGACGTCGGCCCGCGCACAATCACATTGAACGGTCACGTTGTTTTGGCAAAGGACAAGAATGTGATGCGCGGAACGACGTTGGTCGTGAATCTGGTGACGGGAGCGGCGACCCTGCAATCAAAAGGTGCGAATGGCGGGCGCGTTCAGGGATTGTTTACCCCGCCGCCCCAGAGACAGTCTCAATCGTTAAAGCCAGCGTCAACCAATCCGTAACCATTCATGCTTCCTTAAACACGAATAGGCACAGTTCTTGCCCATGACGACAAACGGCACCGAAATCAGCTCCAAGACGTCCCGCGCGGAACCCCCGCGCGTGGTTGAAGGCAGTCAGGGGCTGGTGGTGACGCGCATCGGTAAAAGTTTCAGGAAGCGGCCCGTAGTTCGCTCGGTCAGCCTGTCGCTCAAGCGTGGCGAAGTGGTGGGCCTGCTCGGTCCCAACGGCGCGGGCAAGACGACCTGCTTCTACATGATCAGCGGTCTCATTCCTGCCGACACAGGTACTATCGAAGTGGACGGGCACGACGTCACGCATCTGCCAATGTATCGTCGTGCACGCCTTGGCATCGGCTATTTGCCACAAGAAGCTTCGATTTTTCGCGGTCTCTCGGCTGAGGAAAATATCCGGGCGACGTCGGAACTGGTCGAACAAGACCCGGGCCGCCTCGAATCCATGGTCGAAGATCTTCTGGCTGAATTCGGGTTGACGCATGTGCGCCAAACACCGGCCATCGCGTTGTCTGGCGGTGAGCGGAGGCGTGTGGAAATTGCGCGCGCTCTGGCGACCCATCCGTCCTACATCCTGCTCGACGAACCGCTGGCTGGTATCGACCCCATTGCTGTGGGCGAGATTCGCGATCTGGTGAAGCATTTGAAGGATCGCGGCATCGGCGTGCTGATCACCGATCATAATGTGCGCGATGCGCTGGAGATGATCGACCGCGCCTACATCATCCATGAAGGCCATGTGCTGAAAGAAGGCCTTCCGTCCGACATCGTGGGCGACCGTGATGTGCGCCGGGTTTATCTCGGCGAGAGATTTTCGTTGTGACCGGGGATTGTGAGGCATAGGTCATGGCGATTTCTCAACGGTTGGAAATAAGACAAGGGCAATCCCTTGTGATGACTCCGCAGTTGCAGCAAGCGATCAAGCTGTTGCAACTGTCGAACCTCGAACTCACTGCTTATGTAGAGCAGGAGCTGGAACGCAACCCGCTACTGGAACGCGACGAGAGCGCACCTGCGGAACCCGAGCGCCAGACGGAAGACGTCGCTCCGGCAAACGAAGCTCTCGATACGGCACTTACCCGCGACGACTTCTCCAAAGCGGAGGACATGGATGCGGGCCGTGACGATCTCTATCCCGACGACGCACCGTCGCGCGTTGAAAACGATTCCGCACAGCCGTTGACCGACTGGTCCACCGTTCGTTCGTCCGGCGCACGTCTGGAAGGTGATGATGATGGGCTCGAAAACATTCTGGGGTCAGGTGAGTCGCTCAAGGATCATCTGCTCGACCAGCTTGCGATTGCCGCGCTCGATCCCGAACGGCGCTTGATCTGCCTCTCGCTGCTCGATGCGGTGGACGAAACCGGCTATCTGCGGGGCGACCTTTCCGAAATCGCCGAACGTCTTGGCACCACGCTCGAGCAGGTGCATTCGGTTCTTGAAGTTCTGCAGGGGTTCGATCCGCCGGGTGTGGCCGCCCGCGATCTTGCCGAGTGTCTGGCCATTCAGCTTCGTGCCAAGGATCGGTTCGATCCGGCGATGGAGATGATGCTGGCTCGGCTCGACCTTGTGGCGCGGCGGGACATCAGCGGTTTGAGCGCTGCCTGCGGCGTCGATCACGACGATATCAACGACATGATCGCGGAAATCCGGGCGCTGACACCCAAGCCGGGCCTTGCGTTCGGTTCTGAGCCTGTCCAGCCAGTGGTGCCAGATGTATTCGTGCGTGAAGGGCCTGATGGCGGCTGGCACGTGGAGTTGAACGGTGACACCCTTCCGCGACTGCTTGTCAATTCACGCTATTATTCCAAGGTTTCGAAGGAAGCGCGCGAGAAGGACGCTAAGAACTATCTCACCGATTGCCTGAACAATGCCAACTGGCTGGTGAAAAGCCTCGATCAGCGCGCGCGTACGATCTTGAAGGTGGCAACCGAACTCGTTCGCCAGCAGGACGGCTTTCTGACTTATGGCGTTCGCCATCTGCGCCCGCTCAATTTGCGCACCATCGCCGATGCGATCACCATGCACGAATCGACGGTGAGCCGCGTGACATCCAACAAATACATTTCAACGCCACGTGGCGTCTTCGAAATGAAATATTTCTTCACCGCGGCCATTCAATCCGTGAACGGAGCGGAAGCCCATTCGGCAGAATCGGTACGCGACCGCATTCGGGAAATGATCGATAATGAAGGTTGCGATGAGATACTTTCTGACGACAGGATCGTGGCGCTTTTGACGGCGGACGGCGTAAATATTGCGCGCCGCACCGTGGCCAAGTACCGCGAAGCGATGCGCATACCCTCGTCGGTGGAACGCCGGCGGCTAAAGTCAAGCGAAATCCCGGCCCCGGCAAGCCCCTGATCCGCCATCGTTGACATTCCGGTCCGACGCGCCTACACGGCGGGCGCTTTTTTTGAAACGGCCCGGCCCGAAAGGGATTATAGTTAGGTGGCGTACCAGGGACCCGTGGTCGGAACATGCAGGTTCGCGTTTCAGGAAAGCAGATAGAAATTGGGGAAGCACTTCCGGAGCAAGTGAAGGCGCGGATCAAAACCGCCATTGAAAAGCACTTCGACGGTGGCGCTGGTGCCAGTATCGTTTTTTCGCGCGAGGGGGCTTTTTATCGCGCCGATTGCAAGGTGCATCTCGACTCGGGTGCGGTGCTGACGGCGGTAGGAGAAGCAAACGATGCCTATCGGGCTTTCGACGATGCGCTCGGCAAGGTTGAGAAGCAGGCGCGCCGTTACAAACGCAAGCTGAAGAACCATCACGAAAAGGGCAATCCGAAGAAAGGCGCCCTTCTCTAATTCAAGGCCCCCACTCTCATGGAAATCACCGATTTGCTGACGCCAGAATCCGTAATCGCGGCGTTGAAGGCTCAAGGTAAGAAGCAGTTGCTCCAGGAATTGGCGGCACGCGCGGCGCCCCTTACCGGGCTGCCAGAGCGACGGATATTCGAGACGCTGACGGAGCGCGAGCGGTTGGGCACGACCGGCGTGGGGCAGGGCATTGCTATCCCGCATGGGCGGCTTGCGGGGCTTACCAAGATCACGGGGCTGTTTGCACGGTTGGAGACGCCCATCGACTACGATGCGGTGGACAATCAGCCGGTGGATCTCGTGTTCCTGCTGCTGGCTCCGGAACAGGCCGGTGCGGACCATCTGAAGGCACTGGCGCGGGTTTCGCGGCTGCTGCGTAACCAGACGGTCTGCGAGAAGCTGCGCGCGGCGAGCAAGCCGGAAGCGCTTTATGCCATTCTCACCGAACCCAGTGCGGGGCCGAACACACAGGCCGCATAAAAAGAATTATGTCCAGGAAGACGAAAGGGCCGAAGCTTATCGCTTCGGCCCTTTCGCATTTCAACTATCCGCGGACGCTTTAGTGCACGCTCACCGGCGTCATATCGTTTTGCACGGCGGCGCCGTAGGCGCTGTCCCACGCATCGGTGAAGCCCAGCACGCTGCCGTCCATGGCATGCAGCACATAAAGCATCGTCTCTTTCGGCAGCTTGATGCCTTTGGGCACGATGCCGAGCTTCTTCGCCTCTTCAAGCCCGGTGGGCTTGATGTAGGTGATACGATTTGGATCGAACGTCACGCGTTCGTCTGCATCGTCGAATTCGCTTCTCATGGTCATTTTGACCTCCTTGGGACGCTTGGGCGCCTTACCTAGATGTGGCGTTGCCGCCGCGAATTTCAATGGTTCTAATCTGCGGTTCCAATTTGCGTCGTTTCAGTTCCACAATAAGCAACCCATTCTCCAACGAAGCACTGGCGACTTCGATCCCTTCGGCGAGCACGAATGCCCGCTGGAATTGGCGGGCGGCGATGCCGCGATGGAGGAAGACTTTCTCGTTGCTGTCGATCTGCTTGCCGCGAATGACGAGCTGGTTTTCTTCGACGGTGATGCTCAACTCATCGCGAGAAAAGCCCGCTACCGCGAGGGTGATGCGCAGGCACTCGTCCGATAATTCTTCGATGTTGTAAGGGGGATAACCATCGGTAGCGGCTTTCGCCGTGCGTTCAAGCACGCGCTCCAGATGGTCGAAGCCCAAAAGGAATGGGCTGTTGAAGTATACGTTGCGATTCACGTCCAAAGCCCTCCAGGCGCTTTGCCGGTCCCGTTACGGCCACCGGTAATTCCGCGTCGCGGCCTCCAAAGGAGCACCGCGTCCACACCAAGAGATGGGAATTTACCGGGCAGTTTCAAGCCAGCGGGAACCTGCCTCGCGCAACTTTATGTCCGCCGATTGCCCCCCTCCCCGGAACCGGGCAAAAGCGCCCCCGTGAGCACTCCGATTGTCCTTCTCGATGGGCCTGAGAGCGGCCGTCTCCTGCGGTTCGCGGAGCCGCTGGCGGTTGTGAGGGCCGACGATCCGGCCGATGTCGGGCCGGCTTTGGCCGCGTTGGAGGATGCGCGGGCCCAAGGGCGGTTTGTGGCCGGCTACTTCGGCTATGATCTGGGGTACACGCTGGAACCCCGGCTGGCGCCGATGCTGCCCAAGGATCGGAATGGGCCATTGTTGTGGTTCGGCGTGTTCGATGGGGTTGAGGCGTTCGATGCGCTTGCGGCTGAAGGTCGGGCTTATGCCGGGCCGTTGCGGCATGAGTGGTCGCGGGAGCAATACCGCGGACGGTTCGAGCGCACGCATCGCTACATCGGGGATGGCGATATCTATCAGGCCAATCTGAGCTTCCGGTCGCGCTTCCGGTTTGCGGGCGATCCGTTGGCGTTGTGGTGCTCGTTGCGGGCGCAGGCTTCGGTATCGCATGGCGCTTATGTCGATGATGGCGAGCGGCATGTTCTCAGTCTCTCACCCGAACTGTTCTTCCGTATCTCCGCGTCCGGTGCGCTGACGGCCAAGCCCATGAAGGGCACGGCGCCGCGCGCGCACGAGCCATCCGCCGATGCGGCGGCGCGGGCGCATCTGGCGATGAGCGCGAAGGATCGGGCTGAGAACCTGATGATCGTGGATCTGCTGCGCAACGATCTGGGCCGTGTCGCCGAGACCGGAAGCGTTGCGGTGGAGAGCCTGTTCGCGGTTGAGACATATCCGACCTTGCACACGATGGTCTCGACCGTCACCGCACGGTTGAGGCCGCGCGTTGCGATACCCGAGATCGTGCGTGCGCTGTTTCCGTGCGGCAGCATCACGGGTGCACCGAAGATACGGGCTATGGAAATCATCCGCGAGTTGGAGGCAAGTCCGCGCGGCCTGTATTGCGGGGCGATCGGATACTTCGCGCCGGATGGCAGTGCGAGTTTCAACGTCGCCATTCGCACGCTGACCTTGCGCGGGCAGGACGGCGAGCTTGGGATCGGCGGTGGAATTGTGTGGGATTCGCGGGCCGATGCCGAATATGACGAGTGCCTGCTCAAGGCGCGCTATTACGAGGTCGCACGCAAGCCGCTGGAACTGATCGAGACTTTGCGGTTCGATCCCGGCAATGGCTTTACGCGGCGCGATCTGCATCTGGCGCGGATGCAAGCGAGCGCCGAGGTCTTCGGCATTCCGTTCGATCGTTCGGTGGCACTGCGGGCGCTGGAAGCGGCGGTTGCGAATGCGGATGATGCGCGGCGTGTTCGGTTGACGGTGGACGAGCGGGGACAATTTGGCTGCACGACGGCATCGCTGGGTGAAAGCGCATCGCTCTGGAGATATGCGGTTTCGCCAGTGCGTGTGAACAGTGCCGATCTGCTTCTGCAGCACAAGACGACGTGGCGCGAGATGTATGAGGAAGAACACGCGCGGCTCTCGCGTGAGGCGGGTTGCGATGAGGTGTTGTTCCTCAACGAGCGCGGCGAAGTTGCCGAAGGAAGCCGGACGAATGTGTTTGTGCGGATTGGCGGAAAGCTGTTCACGCCGCCGCAATCCTGCGGGTTGTTGAACGGGTGTTTGCGGCGGGAGATGCTGGCAAACGGCGAGTGCGAAGAACGCGTACTCACGCTTGCCGAGCTTGAAAAGAATGAAGTCTGGTTGGGCAATTCGTTGCGTGGACTCATTCGCGCTCAGCCGGAGGCTTTGGCCTGATCCGCCAGGATCGCGCAAGCCAGCGCCAGCGATTCCGGCAACACCCATCCGTTCGCTTCCAGCGTTTTGTCGGCGTCGATGTCGGCGTGTGCCATGTCGGCCAATGTGCCTTTGCGGATGCGCAGACTGTTGGCGACTTTCGCGGAATCGAAATTGCCCAGCTTGGCGATGACGGCGCGGCCGACTTTTGCAGCCTGTTCCTGATCGCCGATCTGATCGGTGATGTCGTCATAGGGGGAGCGGATGCGCTTCCTGAGAAGGCGCGGGGCTTCGACGGCGATGCCTGCGGCCATACCGACGCCGATGAGGGCCAGCGCGCTCAACACCACTGGCCTGCGCGTCACGCTCATTTGAAGATGCCTTTCAGATGGTCGGCGAGGCGCAAGGTTAGCGCCACCAGATTCATTGTCGGGTTCGATGCGCCGTAAGTGGGAAACAGGCCGCTGCCAGAGACGAACAGGTTTGCGATTCCATGCACGAGGCCGTCGGCATCGGTGACGCCGAGCTTGGGATCGGTGTGCATCCGCGTGGTGCCCATGTGGTGATTGCCCCAGTCGAGGCCCTTCAGCCATTCCTCGCGAGTCGAATGATGGATTTGCAAAAGGCCCGCGCCGGAGGCGAGCAACTGACGCGCCCATTCTTCCAGCGTGGCGCGGTAGCGCGCGAAGTCTTCGTCCGAAATCGTGTTGTTGAGTTTGGAACGCGGCATGCCCAGTGCATCGCGCTCCGTATCGAGCGTGATGCGGCGGTCGGGATCGGGCGCGGGTTCGAAGCCGCAACCGATGGTGTAGGCGTGCGCACTGCCTGCGTCGTAGCCAAGCGTTTCCGAGGCGGTTTGTACGGTAGCTTCGCCGAGCGTGTCGAGTTTTGCGCCGCCATCCACCGTGATGAGCGATCCCAGAACGTGGCGCGAGCGGCGGAAATTTTCGGTGGGTGCGAAGGCCGCGCGCATGTGGGCACCGCCCGCGTGTTGGGTGCCGAGATAGAAGGGTGAGAGTTTGCCTGCAAACGTCACAAGCGTGGCGTTGTTGCCGGGGAGGGGGTGATCGGAGAAATAACGGCCCACCAGATCGTTTGCGTTGCCGACACCGGTTTTCATCATATCGTTGGAGGCAAGCATCAGGCGTGCGTTTTCAATCGCGCCCGCACCGAGCACGACGTATTTCGGGACGATGGTGAACTTCACGCCGGAAAGGGTGGCAGCGTCGACCTGTTTCAGCGACTTGCCGTCCGGTGCAAGGCGTAACGCCGTCGCGTTGGCGTGTGTGTAGAGTTTCAGGTTGGAGACCTGCTTAAGATCGCCGGCATAGCGTTCGCCGAAATGCGTGGGCAACACGCTGCCGCGCATCTTGCTGAACTGAAACCAGACGGTTTCGATTCCGCCCGAGCCCAGGGCGAGCGTGGTGACGGGGAATTTGGCAGGGGCTTCGTCGTAGATGAAGGGCCCCGCTTCCACCATTTCCTGCGCGCGGGGGTAATAGGGTTCGAGAACCTCGCGGCCGAACGGCCAGCCGGAATGGGCGAGCCAATCGCGCTTCTCGAAATCGATCTTTTCCAGCGGGCGGCACCAGCCACCCCAATGGTTGGTGCTGCCGCCGAGAAAGCGCATGCGCGAACCGTTGAGCGGCAGATAGGGGGTGCCCGTTTCGGGGCCTTCGTAGAGTTCCTGCGTGGGGCCATCGAATTCCATGCCGCCGCTTTCGAGCAGCGTGACTTGGATGGGCGAGTCTTTCAGCGCGAGTGCCAGCGTGATCCCGGCGGGGCCGCCGCCGATGATGAGGAGATCGGTTTCGAGGTTGCTGCCGGTGGGCAGGGTGCGGGCGTCGAGGAAGCTGTTCAAAGCGGATGGTCCGTCAGGTTGGGGCAGGGGTTATCACACGATTCCATTGGGTTAGTCGTTTTTGAGAATCCGGCAGTCCCCCTCCCCCTGGTGGTGGATGGGAAAGTTCCTTTGAACCTCACTTTTTGGGAGGGGGTGGGGGTCCATTACCTCCCCCTTGTGGGGAGGTCGAAATTTGCAGGAGCAAATTTCGGGTGGGGGGCCGCTCATCGTTGCGGCACCGCCCCCCACCCGAAAAATCTTCGCTGCGCTCAGATTTGTTCGACCTCCCCGCAAGGGGGAGGTGAGTGGAGAGGTGGGCGCGGTCCGTTTCATCCGCCCATTGTAACCCAGGTTTGGGAGCGTTCGATTGCTCAGTGCGGCGGGGAACCGGCGCGGGTGCGGACGTCCATGGTGGCGAAGCGGTCGCGGTATTCGGCGGGGGTCATGCCGGTGGAGCGTTTGAAGAGAGAGCGGAAGAAGGCGCCGTCGTCATAGCCGACTTTCAGGCTCACGGTCTGGATCGGTGCGTTGCCGTGTTCGAGCAGCGATTTGGCGGCCTCCATGCGAACGGCTTGCAGATACGCGCCGGGCATGCGGCCGGTGGCGGATTTGAAGCGGCGGATGAAGGTACGCGGGCTCATGCCGGCGCGTTCGGCAAGATATTCCGTGGAATGGGTGCCGCTGAAGTTCTTTTGCAGGAAGGCTTCGACTTCGCGCACGCGGTCGTCTTCGTGCGGCGGCGAAAGCGGGAGTAGCGCGTAACCGTTCTGATGCGTGCGCGGCATGTTGAGCAGAAGCGCTTTCGCGGTTTGAACCGCAACGTCATGCCCGCAGAGTTTTTCCACCAGATAGAGGCTGACATCGGCAGATGCCATGACGCCGCCGCTGCACAAGACGCGATTGTCTTCGGTGACGACACAATCGGAACGCCAATCGACCTTTGGATAACGGCGCGCGAAATCTGCGGCAGCCGCCCAATGTGTCGTGGCTTTACGCCCGTCTAGCAAGCCTGCTTCGGCGAGGTAGAGCGAACCCATGCAGGCACCGGCGATATAAGCGCCGTTCGCGTGGTGCTTGCGCAGCCAGGGCGCGAGCGCGTGGTTGTCGATCAGCTTTTCTTCGATGGTGAGGCCGGAGGTCGGCACCACGATGATATCGGTGCGTTCGATATCGGCGATCGCATGTTCCGGCGTGAGCTTGAGCCCGGCATAGGGACCGCGCACGGGTTTGCCGGTGATCGACGCGGTGGTGACGTTGAAGCGCGGCTCGGGGCGTTCGCCGATCAATGCCGCCCACAGCGCACCCGCAGAATGAAACACTTCGATCGGCATGATGGCGGTCGAAGCGTAACCGTCGTCCAGAAGAACGACGGTTACGTCGAAGATGCGTGTCTCGCCCGCCATGCGCCGGATCAGGCGTTGGCCGTGGTGGGGTCGATGATCCCGCCGATCTCGGTGATCTTGTTCGCCGGGAAGCCGGAGATCTTCGCATGTTCGCGGATCACGTCTTCATTCTCCGCAAGGTAGATGCAGAAGGTCTTGTCCTTCGCGACGAAGGATTGCTGCCACTGCACCGCCGGGCCGAGCTTGCACAGGGCGCCGTTGGAGGTGTCGGCGGCGCCGCGAAGCTGGTCTCTGGTCATTGCGCCGACGCCGGGGATGTCGCGTTCGATCATGTAACGTTTGAGCATTGGTC
>DATKJT010000056.1:0-50649 GCA_035543495.1 Rhizomicrobium sp.
TTTGCCAATTGCCGGCGACGATGCGCAAGGTTTTGAACCTCATCTACAATTTTCACTGGGTTGCGGCGGGCGAAGTTGCGCGTTCGGCGCAGGCTGTTGCCGGTGGTCTCAAAATGCTTTTGGCGTCACAAAAAATTCGCGGCCTGATCAATCTGCGCGGACGCAATCCCGACTACGGCTGGTGGCGATACGAGACGGCCGTGTGCAAGGAAATGGGTGTCGCGCATTTCGATGCGATGCTCGATTCCCGCAAACTTCCGACGCGCGCGATGCTGACAGATCTGTTCGCGGCCTTCGATCAAACACCGAAGCCTTTTCTCATCAAATGTTCGGGCGGGCAGGACCGCACGAGTTTTGCGGCCGCGCTCTATCTGATCCACACGCGCGGATGGGGCGCGCGCGGAGAAGCGCAGAAACAATTCGCGCGCTGGCCTTATTTGCATTTTCCCAAGGCGCAGCAACGCTGGCTGAAGCCGTTCCTGGATTATGCGCAAACACAAAGCGGCGGCGCGCCCATCGTCGACTGGGTGCGCGGGCATTACGATCCGCATCATTTCGCGGAGTGGCTGGATGCGAACGGCTATGCGGGCACGTACAAGGAAGTGTTCCAGAAACCGGAAGCAAGCCGCTGGCAATGGTGAAGCTGGAGATCGCGCCGGGGATAACCTTGTGGCGTGAGAGGCTCGATCGCGTGGCGCAAAAGGCGCTGCTCGACGATGTTTTTGCGCGCGCGAAAGATGCGCCATTCTACCGGCCCACAATGCCAAAGAGCGGCGCGCCGTTTTCGGTGGAAGAAACAAATTTCGGACCATTGGGCTGGGTTTCGGATGCGCGAGGCTATCGTTATGCACCGGCCCATCCCGTGACAGGAAAGCCATGGCCCGACGTTCCGCGGGCTTTGCTCGCGCTTTGGGAAGAGATCTCGGATTATCGGGAGCCGCCCGAGTGCTGTCTCGTCAATCTCTATCGCGACGGTGCGAAGATGGGGCTGCATCAGGATCGCGATGAGCAGGCGCGCGACGCACCGGTACTTTCCGTTTCGCTGGGCGACGATGCGCTGTTTCGCATCGGCGGCGAGACGCGCAAGGGGCCGACCACAAGCGTCAAACTTTCATCCGGCGATGTGCTGATCTTCGGCGGCGTGGCGCGGATGGCTTTTCACGGTATCGATCGCGTGATCGCGGGAAGTTCGACGCTCGTGCCGGGCGGCGGGCGGATCAACCTGACGCTGAGACGGGTGACTCCGGACAAAAAAACGCCCGGCCAGGGGGGCTGACCGGGCGTATGCGCCGTTACGCGCTGGATACCGGGAGGGGATGACCGGTATCCGGTGAAAAACGTTCACCCGGCGTGCGAGCGGGGGGGCAGTGCCTGCCAGATGAGGCGTTTTCCAAGATCTAACCTATGCATCTGTGCAACAGGTTTCAACTAATTTTTTGCGGTTCCCAAAATCTGACTAAAATGTAGTGACAGTTGTAAATCTGCTACTCCGGCCTATGCAGCCGATTCGCCAATCCGGCGCGCCAGGCTTCGGCCAGGGTGGGGGTGTCGTGCACCTTCTGGCGGACCTCGCGGGGGATGCGGGGGTGATACAGGGCGCGAAACGCCTCTCCCACGCTGGGATTTTCAGCGGCCACCGACAGCCGTGTCATGAGGCTTCCGGCGGCAGGCGCCTGACCTTCTTCGATGACGCGCAGATACCAGCCGCAGCGTGATGAAACCGTCATCAACTGTGGCGCATCGGCACGCGCGGTGTGGATGGCGAATTTGTAACACGGGCCGCGCGGCTGGCTGACCTCCAGCACCGCGTCGCCCCAGCGGAAGCGATCGCCGATGTGAACGTCATCTTCGATGGCCCCAACGAGCGTGAGGTTTTCGCCGAACATTGCGGGCACGGTTTCGAACTTCTTGTCCTGCCACCACGGCCAATGGTCGACCGGATAGGCATAGACCGCCTTGTCCGGCCCGCCATGCACGGTGAGATCGGCCTGCTTGTCGCCTTCGAGATTGGTGCGTCCGACAAAGATGGATGGTGCATCGATAGGCATCTTGCCGATGGCGGATTCCACCACCTCGCCATTCACCTGCGCGATGATGCGGGGGACCGCGACATTCACCGAGACGATGCGCAGATCCATTTCACAGCTTTCCGAAATCGTGCGCCGTCTGATCGATGGCCGCTTTCGCCTTGGCCACGATCTCGTCCACTTCCTTTTCGGTGACGATGAAGGGCGGGCTCAGCACCATCGTGTCGCGGATGGCGCGCATGACGAGGCCGCTCGCAAAGCAATAGTTGCGGCAATGGGTGCCGACATCGCTGTCGCGCGGAAAGAAGCTGCGCCTGGGCTTTTCGGGAACGAGTTCGATGGCGGCGAGCAAGCCGATGCCGCGTACCTCGCCCACCAGCGGATGATCGTCGAACGCTTCGTGCAGCTTGCGGTGCAGATAGGGGCCGATCACGTTCTTCACGCGCGGGATGAGGTTCTGCTTTTCCAGCACTTCGAGATTGCGCAGCGCCACGGCCGAGGCGACCGGATGACCCGAATACGTGTAGCCGTGGACGAGTTCTTCGCTCGCCGTTGCAATCGCATCGCCCATGCGGGGGCCGAGCGAAATCGCGGAAATCGGCTGGTAACCGGACGACAGGCCTTTCGCCATCGTCATGATGTCGGGCGAGATGCCGTAAGTGTGTGCGCCGAACCATTCGCCGGTGCGGCCGAAGCCGGTGATGACTTCGTCCAAATGCAACAGCACGTCGTATTTCCTGCAGATGCGCTGCACTTCCGGCCAATAGGTCTCGGGTGGGAAGATGAGACCGCCTGCGCCTTGCACAGGTTCGGCGGAGAACGATGCGACGTTGTCCGGACCCAGTTCGAGGATGCGCTCTTCGAGCTTCTTCGCGATCAAAACGCCGAATTCGTCCGCACCGATGTCGCCGTAACCCGCGGCTTCGGCGCCGAACCAATAAGGCGCTGGCACTTTGGCAAAACCTGGCAGCGGCAGATCCCATTGCGGGTGCATGGGCGTGAGGCCGGATAGCGAAGCGGCAGCGAACGTCACGCCGTGATAGGCGTAATCGCGCGACAGATGAATCTTCTTTTCGGGTTTGCGCTTCAGGTTCCAGTAATAGCGAATGAGTTTGAGCGCGCTGTCGTTCGCTTCCGAACCGGAATTTGCGAACAGCACGCGGCTGTGGCCTTCCGGCAGAACGGAGGTCAGCTTTGTCGCCAACTCAATGGTGTAGGGGTTCGACGTCTTGAAGAAGTGATTGTAATAGGGAAGACGCCGCAAGGCTTCGAAGCCCGCTTCGGCGAGTTCGCCGTTTCCATAACCGACCTGCACGCACCAGAGGCCTGCCATGCCATCGATCAGGCGCTTGCCTTCGGAATCCCAGAGATAGATGCCATCCGCCTTGGTGATGACGCGCACGCCTTCGGCGTTGAGCGCGGAGGTTTGCGTGAAAGGGTGGATGTGATGGGCGGCGTCGAGCGCCTGCCAATGTTTGGTGAGATTGTGGGTTGCGTCGGTCATGTTCGTTCTCGCGAAAGATGGAAACACAAATCGGGTGTTCGCGAAAACGGCTATGGATTATAGCCGATCCGGGCGCAGAGAATGAGCAGGGCGCGTTTGCGCGTCATGCGGGCATGTTATCAAACGCCGCGCAACAACGCCAATCGAGAACAGGAACCGGGGCCGGACCTAGGGCGCCGGCGATTTCGGCGTACCGGTTTCGATGAACTGTTTCAGCCGGTACATCTGTTCGGCAAGCATAACGTCGGCGAGCGCCGGCCATTTGCCGAAACCGCCTTTCATGTAGCCGCCCACCGAATTGTCGAGCATCAGATCGGTGCCGTCGCCCACCGCTTTCAGCGAGAAGGTGAGCGCGCTGTCGACACCGTGGCCCTGGAACGGACCAAGCGGTCCGCGCAGGCGCAGGATCTTGCCGGGTTCGGCATCGACGACGGTTGCATGTTGCACGGACCCATCCGGCCAGCTTTCGCAGAAACAGCCGCCGCCCTTGGCTTCGAGCCGGAGATTGCCGGCGCTGCCCGAGAAGGTGTGTTCGCTGTTCCACCATTTGGCGGGCACGATGAGGGCCGCATAAACCGCATCGGGGGGTGCTGCGATATGCACCGTCTGTTCGATCTGAAAACCCGTCGGCGTCGTGTCGACAACGGCAGCGTTGGCCGCTCCTACAAACAAAACCGATATGGCGAACGCCCCCAACCGCGAAAACGCCTGCATGTGCCTCTCCCTCTGGACGGAGAATCTTCCGACCTTGAAGCACTATAGCGCGTTCCGGCGCACGGTTTAACGGGGATCAACCCCAACTTTCGCGCATGCCCTTGCGGCGGGCGGCGGGGGTAGCGGATGCAGCCGGGGATGGCAGATCGCTCATCGGTGCGCCCAGAAATTTGCCCTGACCCAAATCGAAACCAATCTCGCGAACGCGTTCGAAGGTAGATTTATCGGCGATAAATTCCGCAATGGTTTCGATCTTCAACTCGCCGCACAACTTGAGGATGGATTTGAGCAGCGCATCGTCGCGGGCGGACTTGCCGATGGATTGCACCAGCGAGCCGTCGATCTTCACGAAATCGACCGCGAAGGCATGCAGATACTGGAAGGAGGCCGCGCCCGCGCCGAAATCGTCCAACCCCACGCGGTAACCCAGTTCGCGCAAAGCCTGGATCGCCTTGTTGGCGGTTTCCAGATCGGCGATCTCGGCCGTCTCGGTGACCTCGATCAGCACACGCGGAGCGAGCATGCGTTTGCGGGAGAGAAAGCCCGCCACCAGCGCAAAGCTGGACGGCGTGGACAGCGTGTGGCCGGAAAGGTTGAGCGCGATGGAAGCGCCGTGCACACCTTCGCGTTCGATGGTCGAAATCACCTTGATGGCGGCTGCCGCATCGAAGGCATCGGCGATGCCGAGCGCCTCGACGAATTTGATCGTCTCGCCCGTGTTCTGATTTTGCGAGAAGCGCGCCAGCGCCTCGTAATGCGCAACCTCGCGGGTGGCCAGTTTGACGATGGGCTGGAAGGCGAGTTCGAAGGAACCATCGGCCACCGTTTCGGTGAGTTTGAGCGCGCGGGATTCGGTTTCGCGCACCATGCCTTCGAAAGCGCTGCCGAGATCGGTGGGAAGTTTCTCGCCGGGACGGCGCTTGGACAGACGGTCGGTGACATAGCGCAGCGCGAGCATGCGCTGGTCGCCAGTCAGGCCCTGTGTCTTGAGCGACACCAGCGTTTCTTCGACATGCAATGAGCCCAGGCCGCCTTCGGACAGCGCATCCCGCACGGCTTGCGCGAGTTTGTTGCGCGTGCCGATGCCGGCGAGTGCGCCGAACGCGGTGGCGGAAATGCGGCCTGCCGCCTTCACGCCCGTTTGCTGGATCATCTGGCCGATGCGTCCGAGAAGCGTTTCGCCGTCGGCGCGCGAGAGTTTGGCGACTGCTTCATTGAGGCCGGGCACTTCGACGAGCGAGAGCGCGTCGGTATCGCCAGCAAGCTTGCCCGCCGTCGAGACGAAGGAGTCGCCATCGAGGAGACCGGTTTTCGAATCTTTTCCGTCATCGCCGAACGCCATCTTTGCGCCGGGTTTGGAAAGCGTGCAGGAGATGTTGTCGCCGTTGAGCGGGAGATGGCACAGCGACAACACCGCTTCGCTTCCACCGGCGAGTTTCAATTTCAACGGACCGGCGCGGCCGCCGCGGCCAAGGCCCTTCACATAGGTCGTGAATTTCTGACCGGCCTGGGGTTCGAACAGCTTGCCGGCGTTTTCGCCGACGAGTTTCTGGTCGCGCGCGAATTCGCTGGTGGCCCCCGTCGCGAAAACGATGGTGCCCTTCTCGTCGACTTCGAACAGCAGATCGGCGTTGGCAAAGGCAAAGCCGAGCAGACGCGCAGGATTGACCACGACCGTTCCCCAGTGAGGAGAAAGTGTGCCAAACCGGACCTTAGGGAATTATTAAATGCGCGCGTTTTTGCGCACCGCGTCGCCGAATGCGGCAAAGAGCGCACGGGAAACCGGATTGTCGGCCCATTTCCATTCCGGATGCCACTGCGTCGCAAGAAGAAACCCGCGGGCGGAGGGCATGGAAACGGCTTCGACAGTTCCGTCGGGGGCGACGGCTTCGGCGATAAGCGGCGGTGCCAGACGATCGATCCCCTGGCTGTGCAGCGAATTCACCTTGAAGGTTTTTTCCGGCAGCAGTCTGGAAAGCAAACCGCCGTCGCTGACATGCACGTCGTGCGCGGGGCCATATTGCACATCGAGAGAGGCGTTCTTGTCTTCGCGGTGATCGCTACGGCCTTCGACTTCCTGCACGTGCTGGTGCAGCGTGCCGCCCATCGCCACGTTCAATTCCTGAAAGCCGCGGCACACGGCGAAAACCGGAATGCCTTTTTCGATGGCCGCCTTCAGCAATGGCAATGCGGTCGTATCGCGCCGTTCGTCGAGCCAGGTGCCATCGCGCGCAGGCGCGCCGTTATAAAGCGCGGGCGCGACGTTGGAGGGTGAGCCGGTGAAGAAGAGGCCATCCACCGACGAGAGTATTTCTTCCGGCGGGATCGGCGGATCGAGAACGGGGATGAGCAAGGGCAGGGTTTGCGCGCCGTCGCGCACGGCGGCGATATATTTTTCGCCCACTGCATGGAACGGATGCGGACCCAGCATACGGAAGTCGCTGGCGATACCGACGATTGGGCGGCGGGGGCTCATGACGTTGGGCCTATCATGGCGCAGAAAGGCCGGGCAAGTGAAACGGCTTGACTTGTTCCCAAATGTGGAACACACTGCAATCCGATGCAGGTCATCGCCAAGCGCACGCTCAAGCTGTTCTGGAAACGCCATCCGCAGGCCGAACAGCCGCTTCGGGTGTGGTTTGCGATGGCCGACAAGGCGGATTGGAAAGGTCCGCAAGACGTCAAGACGATGTTCGGGCCGACCGTTGATTTCGTGCGCGATAACCGGGCGGTGTTCGACATCGCGGGCAACAAATACCGGCTCGTGGTGCACATCGCCTATCGATTCAAACGCGTGCTGATAAAATTCGTCGGTACGCACAAGGAATATGACCGAATAGACGCGGGTAGAGTGTGATGAAGATGGATATCCGACCGATCAGGACAGAAGGCGACTATGACTGGGCGCTCAAGGAGATCGAACGCTATTTCGAGAAGGAACCGGAACCCGGCACGTCGGAGGGCGATAGATTCGACGTTCTGGCTGCGCTGATCGAAGCCTATGAAGCAAAGCGTTGGCCCATCGAACCGGCCGATCCGGTGGAAGCCATTCGCGCGCGCATGCAGCAGGCCGGGCTTGGACAAACCGATCTCGCGAACCTTCTGGGATCGCGCTCCCGCGCATCGGAAATCATGCGGCGCAAACGGGCGTTGACGATGGAGCAGGCTTACAAGCTGCACCGAGAATGGCACATTCCAGCGGAAATTCTGCTCAGGCCTTCTGCCAAAACCGTGTGATCAGTTCTTCTTCGCTTCGGCGATCCTGAAAAGCTTGTCGTCCAGGCTCGCGACCGGATGGACGTCGCGCAGCGCCACGGTGGTGGTAAGGCCCTGATCGTCGATCACCGTCCATTGGCGCAGTTCGACCGGGGCCGCCGCGAAGACAAGCGTGACGTTGCTGGTCCTGCGGTTGGTGGCGGAACGCGCATCGACGATGATGGAATCGCCGTCGCGATGGATGCCGAGCACGAGCTGGTTTTGCTTCAGACTGATATCGTCTTTCAGGATCAATTGCAGAGGAGTGCCCGCAAGCGGATAACGATCCACCGTGTTGAGCTTGCGGTTCTGGACATAGATCGAACTGCCATCGGCGACGACGAGAGTGGGCGTGGGCGGATCGTATTCGAAGCGGACCTTGCCGGGCTTGTCGATATAGATCTTGCCTTCGGTGAGATCGCCGTTGGGATTGATCTGCGAGAAGCTGCCTTCGACGGCATGCATGGAATTGAGATAGGCACTGATCTTCGCCAGATCGTCGCGCTGTTCGTCGCTGAAGGTCGGGCGGGCTTGCGGAATGGGCTGGCCCGCGCCGGTCAGAAACGGCGTTGCGAGAACGAGAAACAAGACCGGAAGAATGCGGCGCATGAAAGCCTTTTTACCCGCGCTTTATGGCCGAAAGAAGGGTCAGGCGGCTTCAGGGCAGGGAAGGCGCGGAGAAAGGCCGTCCACGATCAGTTGCATCACGCCTTCGAGTTCCTGCTCCAGCTTGGGCAGGGTGAGCTTGGACCACAGTTGCGGATAACGGAATTTCATCACCGCGGCCTGGATCATCTCCGCCGTCTTTTCGACAGGGCAGCTGCAGGTCTGAAATTCGTTTTGCCTGATGCCGCTTTCCAGAACCTTGACGATGATCTTGCGTTCGTTGGCAAGCATCCAATTGGCGAATTCGGGACGTTCGCGCGAAATGATGAGCGCGATTTCATAAGCGCGTGGATCGCTTTCGAGTTTGTTGTAGGTGCGGCGCAGTTCTTCGAACAAAAGATCGTGCAGGCGCTGGCGCGCCGTCTTGCCCGGCGCATCGGCAAGGGCTGAGAGTTGTTCGAGATGTTTTTCGAAATCCTGGGTGGCGATGTATTCGGCGATGTCGAGCTTGCCGGGGAAGAAGCGGTAGAGATTGCCGGGCGACATCGAACAGTCGGTGGCGACTTCGGCCATTGTGGTCTTCGCATAGCCGAAATGCGAAAATCGCTTTTTCGCGGCTTCCACAATCTGCGTGCGGACGTCTTCTTTTTCGGCCATGAGCATTCACTCCACCGGACTAGTCTTTTTATCGACACTAATTATAGGGGGTATTCCTGAATATTCAACAAATCGTTCAATCTTCCGATCTAGCCAACAGGTTTAACGTCCATGCCTGAAACTGGTTCCAAATCAGTGGCTTACGGGAGGGTCATGGTTATCGGGGCGGGGTCTTGGGGTACGGCGCTGGCATTGGTGGCCGCATGCGGGGGCCGCAACGTGACCCTTTGGGCCCTGGAACCCGAGATCGTGCACGAGATCGGCACGACCCACGAAAATGGGATGTACCTGCCGGGGATACAACTGCCCACCAACATTGTGGCCACCGCCGACATGGCAGAGGCGGCAAAGGCCGAGGCGATCCTGCTGGTATCACCGGCGCAATATCTGCGCGCGACGTTGAAGAGCCTACGGCCGCATCTGAAGGCCGGCACGCCGTTGGTGCTTTGCTCCAAAGGCATCGAACGCGGCTCGGGGTTGTTGCTGACGGAAGTGCTTGTCGAAGACGTGCCGGATTGCGAGGCAGCGATCCTTTCAGGCCCCTCCTTCGCGCGCGACGTTGCATTGGGATTGCCGACGGCGGTGACGATTGCCGCCCAGCCGGAGATCGCTGCGCGCCTGCAAGCTACGATGGCGCATGGCACGTTTCGCCCCTATGCAAGCGACGATCTGGTGGGCGTGGCGTTGGGTGGTGCGGCCAAGAATGTCTATGCGATCTGTTGCGGGATCGTGGCGGGAATGGGACTTGGCGAGAGCGCGCGGGCGGCATTGCTGGCGCGCAGCTTTGCGGAGTTGAGCCGCTTGGGCGAAGCGCTGGGCGCGAAACGCGAAACCTTGATGGGGCTTTCGGGATTGGGCGACCTGGTTTTGACCGCGACGAGCCCGACCTCGCGCAACTACGCGGCGGGACTTGCGCTCGGCAAAGGGGAGGCGTTGCGGACGCTCATGGCGCCGGGAAAACCGCTTGCCGAGGGAATCGAAACGGCCCCCGCACTTGTTGCGCGCGCCCGCCGGCAGAACATCGAACTGCCGATCGCCGAAACGATGGCCGCGATCTTCGATCGCTCGGTTTCGCTGGGCGATGCCGTTTCGCGATTGATGGGCCGGCCGCTCAAGAGCGAATGAATTTCCAAATAAAAACGGAGAACGAAATGCTGTTTGCGATCACTTCGATGGACAAGCCCAATTCCAGGGAGCTGCGCATGGCCACGCGCGAGAAGCATCTGGCCTACGGCAAGGACAACGCAGAAGGCGGGCAATTGCGGCTGGGCGGACCGTTTCTCGATACGGACGGAAACATGATCGGCAGCTTCATCATTCTCGAAGCCGACAGCCTGGAAGCGGCCGAGCGCTGGGCCGCAAACGATCCTTATATGAAAGCGGGATTGTTTGCGTCGTCGACCGTGCAGCCCTGGCGGGCGACGATCAACAATTGCGGTGCGCAACTCTGAAGGAGCCCATGATGAATTATTGGCTGTTCAAGACCGAGCCCGAAACGTTTTCCTGGGACATGCAGAAGAAGCGCGGCGCCAAGGGCGAGCCGTGGAGCGGCGTGCGCAATTTCGCTGCCGCCAAACACATGAAAGCAATGAAGAAGGGCGATCTGGGCTTCTTCTATCACACGGGCGATGAGAAGCAGATCGTGGGCATTGTGGAGGTGATCGCCGAATACAAACCCGATCCGACGGACGAGACGGGCAAGTTCGGACTGGTCGACGTGAAGGCGGTGAAGGATGTGCCCAAGCCTGTCACGCTGGCGCAGGTGAAGGCCGATGCGAAACTGAAAGACATCGTGCTGGCGCGCGAGCCGCGGCTTTCGGTGCAGCCAGTGACGCCCGCCGAATGGAAGCACATCTGCAAGCTTGGCGGCGTGAAGGATTAATCCTTCTTCCAGACAAAGGTATCTTTCGGCGACGCGACGGTGACCTGAGAGGAACCGTCGAAATGGTAGGTCGCATTGATGGGCACCCCGTTCTGCGGGGTTCGCGTGAGCTTTCCGTCCTTTGCTTCCCAGATGCCCTTCTCTGTCGAGGTGATGTGGAAGGTGTAGTGCCCGTCACCGGCGATATTCAACGTGCTGTCGTTGGACGAATTGGGATCTCGGGAGCGCCAGTGCGCGGCCACCTTTGCCGTCGGACCGGTGGCATTTGCATCGATCTTTCCGACGAAATTGGTTTGCGCCATGGGCGCCGGCGGCGTGAGGGTGATCATCTCATCGCCCGGCTTTCCGCCATACATACCCGCATAACTCTGTGTGTTCTGCGAACCCACGATCCAGAATTGCGAGGTGGTGCTCGCGTGATCGAGATCGGAGATGAAGGTGATCTGATCTCCCGAAAGCGACACGGTGCCGTGGTCGTCGCCAGTGGTGATGAGGGTGTAGGCGCCCACATCGTCGACTTCGAGCGTGGCCTTGATCTGATTGCCGGCCACCGCGGATTTCGCGAAGGCGGATGTCAGATACTGAAACATCGAGGTTCCGATATTGCCGCCGTCTAGCGCCATGCGGGAGGCCGTCCATTTTCCTTCGAAGGTGGGCGGGCCCGAAAAGAGCCAGAACAGCAATCCGATCAGCGCCACCGCGCCCACGCCGCCACCGATCATCACGCGGCGATCCATGAAGACGGGATCGGCCGGCGCGAGCTTGCGCGGTTCGGGCGCTTTCGCACCGTCCAGTACGGCGCGAATGACATCGGACAAATAATCGAGATGCTGCTGCAAGGGCGGCGTGAAGGCATCGAGCCAATGCGGCGTGGAAAGGAAATATTCCAAAGATTTCGCGGGCAACACATTCTCGATGCGCATCGGAATCACAGGCAGGCCCCGATTCACGGCGCGTTCGACTTCGCGTTTGATCTGTTGCGAAGTGTTGGCATTGCCGGAGAAGATCAGCAGGAATGCGCGGGAGGAATGGATCGCGTCGACGATGGATTCGCCCCAATCCGCGCCCGGCGTGATGTCGCGCGGCGCGATCCAGCAGCGGACACCTTTGGATTCCAGAACCGCGCAGGCCGCATCGGCCGCCGGCTTGTCCTTCGAGGAATAGGAGATGAAGACGTCGTGGGCCATGGGCTTCAGTTCTGGCGTTGGTAGAGGACGGAGCCGTCGTCCTGCGCGATGTTGTAGATGCTGACGCAGGAGGCTTTGGCGACATCATCGCAAACGATGTCGATGGCGATGGAATATTTCGATTTGGATGTCGCCGCATCGCAGATGTAGCGATTGTCCTGATCGGTCTGGCGCGGATCGGGATCGGTGAGACGGCCATTGCCCGGCAGCACGCCGACACTTTTCGCGTTGGCGAGTGCGGTGGTGCAGACCTGGGACGGATTGTTCATCGCGTCCTGCACGTTTTCGGGCGGCGATGCTTCATCGACCTGTGTCTGGTCGGGGACGTTTGCGTGTTGCCTGTGGCCGAAGGTGAGGAAGGCGGCGACCGCGATGGCGATCACGAAGCCGCCGATCACCACCCACAGGCCGATCTTCCATTCACGCTCAAGCGCGCGAAAGTCGGGTTGATCCGTGCTCATGGCGGCAAAACAATCCCCACCTGCCTGCCGGCTTAATTAGCGGCTTTCGGAGGGTATCGCCAGTATGGAGCGGGCGGAAGTTCCGTTAGCCGAGCGATTTGACGATTTCTTCGGTCATCTTCTTGGCATCGCCGAACAGCATCATGGTGTTGTCGCGGAAGAACAGTTCGTTTTCGACGCCCGCATAGCCCGAGCCCATGCCGCGCTTGATGAAGAGCACGGTCTTGGCCTTTTCCACGTCGAGGATCGGCATGCCGAAGATGGGCGATTTCGGATCGGTCTTGGCGGAGGGATTGGTGACGTCGTTCGCGCCGATCACATAAGCCACATCGGCCTGCGCAAATTGCGAATTGATGTCTTCCAGTTCGAACACTTCGTCGTACGGGACGTTCGCTTCGGCAAGCAGCACGTTCATGTGGCCGGGCATGCGGCCTGCCACGGGATGGATGGCATAGGAAACCTTCACGCCTTCCTTCTTGAGGATGTCGGCCATTTCGCGCACGGAATGCTGGGCTTGGGCCACCGCCATGCCGTAGCCCGGGACGATGATGACGGAACCCGCGTTCTTCATGATGAAGGCGGCATCTTCAGCGGAACCCTGTTTGACGGGGCGGGTTTCCTTGGCGCCTGCGGGGCCTGCGGTTTCGCCGCCGAAGCCGCCCAAGATGACGGAGACGAAGCTGCGGTTCATCCCCTTGCACATGATGTAGGAAAGGATCGCGCCCGACGAACCCACCAGCGCGCCCGTGATGATGAGCGCGGAGTTTTCGAGCGTGAAGCCCATCGCCGCTGCCGCCCAACCCGAATAGGAATTGAGCATGGAGACGACCACCGGCATGTCGGCGCCGCCGATGGGAATGATGAGCGTAATGCCGAAGACAAAGCTCAAGACCGCGATGGCCCAGAACGTCCACTGTGCCTGCGCCATGCAGAAATAGACGATCAGGGCGACGATGCCCGCGAAGATGAGGATGTTCAGCGCGTGGCGGGCGGGCAGGATGATCGGCGCGCCGCTCATGTTGCCGTTGAGCTTGGCGAACGCGATGATGGAGCCTGCAAAGGTGATGGCGCCGATGGCGACGCCGATGCTCATTTCGATCAGGCTCTGGGTGCGGATCGCGCCATCCGCCGCAATGCCGAACGCATCGGGCGAATAGAACGCGGCACCGGCAACCACGACAGCGGCCAGACCGACCAGCGAATGGAAGGCGGCCACAAGCTGCGGCATGTCCGTCATCGCGATGCGGCGCGCGGTGACCGCACCGATGCCGCCGCCGATGGCGAGGCCGCCAATCACGAGCGCCCAAGTGACCGGATCGCTGACACCGCCGACCCACAAGGTCGTGACGATGGCGATCGCCATGCCGATCATGCCGTTGCGGTTGCCCACGCGCGATGATGCAGGCGAAGAAAGCCCGCGCAGCGCCATGATGAAGAGGACGCCCGAAACGAGATAAAGAAGTGCTGCGATATCGGCTTTCATTGCTGTGCTCCAGTAGCGTGTTCAACACACACCCTGAGATACCTCCGGGAATTCGACCACCTTGAATAAAATCTGCTCGTTGGTCGCGCTGGTTACTTGAATCCCAATATCTCGAAACCTGATCGCGCGCTGACCGGAGCTATAGTTTAGCTCTTGGAAGAACGCTGTTCTCGCCAGATCGTCAGGGCTATACTCTCTATAGCTTATGTGAAGAGTCCCATTGGACTCACCAGTATAAATCAGTTCGAAATTTGTATAACCGCGAGAGCTATCAATTTTTGTTTTTTGGGCCTTCGACATTTTAAAACTTGCCGGCAAGATACTTATGTCATCGGCAGCTAACTCGACGGTATTCATTACCTTGGCGATGTGACCATCCGCATCAACGAGGAATGGAAGCGTGCCTCCATTGTATGGCGTGAGATGTACGAGGTCATAAACCTTGCCACCGACCTCCTTGCGCCCATCAATTGGAAACACGCCCGCATGAAATTTGAGGCTTGTGATTAAGGCGGAAACCTCGAACGGTTCTTTAGCTTCCCAAGCGTTTTCTGTCATTTTGTCGAGGCAATAGTCTTTCACACGCAACATATCCTGCCCCACAGCGGCGCTTTGCTCCGTATTAAGAGAAAAGTTCTTTTCGTAAACGTGCGCGATTTCAATGGAAGGCTGCGCCATCGGCAGTGATGTAGCGCAACCAGCAAGCAACACAATCAACAAGCACGAAGCGGCAGCACTAGCCTTTCTTTGACCAATGTCATTGCTGCTAAGCACCCTCGACATAACTACCTTTCTTTCTTCTTGTACATCGCCAGCATGCGCTGGGTGACGAGGAAGCCGCCGAAGATGTTCACGCTGGCAAGGATCAGCGCGAAGAAGCCGAGGAATTTGGAGGTCCACGACGCCTGCGAGATCACCGGCACGGCAACCGCGATCAGCGCGCCCACGACGATCACCGAGGAGATCGCGTTGGTCACCGCCATCAGCGGCGTGTGCAGCGCGGGCGTGACCGACCAGACCACGAAATAGCCCACGAAAATCGCGAGCACGAAGATGGTGAGACGGAAGACAATGGGATCGACCATTTCCATCAGGAACACCCTGCGACTGTGTGGGAGGAAAATACCAGATCGTCATGGGCGGGCTTGACCCGCCCATCCATCACGCGAGCGTCTGCGAGCGATAGAATTACAGGCGCGCCGACGCGCGCCGGATGGGTGGCCGCCTCAAGGGCGGCCATGACGGGAAAATGCGAAAGAGTCGCCATCCCGCTCATCCCTTGAGAGACGGATGGACGATTTCGCCGTCGCGGGTGACGCCTGCGCCTTTGACGATCTCGTCTTCCCAGTTGAGCGCGAGCGCGCCTGTTTTCTTGTCCACGATGAGCGCCACGAAATTGAACAGGTTGCGCGCGTAGAGGCTCGATGTATCGGAGGCGAGCCGCGCGGGCAGATTGGTGTAGCCCATGATGGTCACGCCATGGGCGGTCGTCACTTCGTCGGCCTTCGTCAGCGGGGTGTTGCCGCCCTGCTCTGCTGCGAGATCCACGATCACCGAACCGGGTTTCATCGTCTTGATCATTTCTTCGGTGACGAGCACCGGAGCTTTACGCCCCCGGATCAGCGCCGTGGTGATGACGATGTCCTGTTTCTTGATGTGCTCGGCGGTGAGTGCGGCCTGCTTGGCCTGATATTCCGCCGACATGGGCTTGGCATAACCGGCGGTGGTTTCGGCCTGTTTGAATTCGTCGTCCTCGACGGCCACGAAACTCGCGCCGAGCGATACGACTTGTTCCTTCGTGGCGGGGCGTACGTCGGTCGCCGTCACGATGGCGCCCAGGCGGCGTGCGGTGGCAATCGCCTGAAGGCCCGCAACGCCCACACCCATGATGAACACGCGCGCCGGCGCGATGGTGCCCGCCGCCGTCATCATCATCGGAAAGGCGCGGCCGAATTGCGCGCAGGCATCGATCACCGCCTTGTAACCGGCGAGATTGGCCTGGCTGGACAGCACGTCCATCGATTGGGCGCGGCTGATGCGCGGGATGAATTCCATCGCAAAGGCGTTCACGCCCTGCGCGCCCAATTTGACGATGGCGTCTTTTTCCGAATAGGGCGCGAGAAGCGATGCGTAGACCGCGCCTTTCTTCATCGCCGAAATCTCGTCGGCTTCGGGGCCACGCACTTTCAGCACGATGTCGGCATCGCCGAGCATGGTCGCACGGTCGGGCGATACGACGGCGCCGGCGGCGATATAATCGTTGTCGAAAATCTGTGCCTTTTCGCCCGCGCCGGATTCCACGGCGACGTCGAGGCCGAGACCTTTGAGCTTCTTCACCGTTTCGGGCGTGGCGGCAACCCGCGCCTCACCGGCACGGCGTTCCTTGAGGACCGCAAGTTTCATGGGATGTTTAATGCGTGCGGAAGACGGCGAGGAACGCCATGATGATGAGGATGCCGATCAGCGACCACTTCGTGAACACGGTGAAACCGTGCCAGGATTTCAGATGTTCGCTGATATCCATGTGGCCGGGCTGGTAATCCTGATGTTCGCTGGCCATGTGCGGTCCCCTCAAAAGCGGGCCGGACTATAGCAAAGGACGCCCCCCTGACAACGGGCTTTGCTGCGGCGCGTTAAACCCGCCGATTCGGCGTAGAATGCTGCCAATCGGCCAGAAGCGCCCGGAGCGCGGCCACGAAGGCCAGCGGCTGATCCAGCATGATGTGATGCTGGGCCTGGGGGATTTCGACCATCGGGGCGGCACGGCCCAGAAGGTTGAACATGTAATCCCCGATTTCCGGGGGCATCAGCACCGAATGCTCGCCGCGGAAGACGGCGATCCGGCACTTGGCCTCCTTGAGGCGGGCGGCGGTATCGCCAATAGAAAAGGAGCGCCAGATCGCGGGATCGAACTTCCAGGTGAAACCGCCTTCCACCTTCTTCAGCGAATGCCGGCCCACCCAATCGAGCAGATAGAGGTTTTCGCTCGTCTGGGGCGGCATCAGCCGGAAACGGGCAAGGGCTGCCGCCATGGTGGGATAGATATGGTGCGGCTTGATCTTGCGTTCCGGCGGGCCGCCGGGGCGGCCGGGCGGATTGACCGGCGAATCGACGATCACCGTGCCATAGAGCCGCTCGCCGTAGAGCGCGCCCGTGAGCATGGTGACGAAGCCCCCGAAACTATGGGCCACGATCACCGGCGGTTCTTCGAGCGCGAACATGCCAGCGTCTTCGCAGACGGCAAGCTGTTCCTGGGCGAACAATTCCATCGAGTAATGTTCGCGCCAGTCCGAATCGCCCATGCCGGAGAGATCCATCGCCGCCACGTTGTAGTCGCGGGCAAGAAACGGGGCGATGAAACTCCACCAATAGGCATGCGCGGCGTTGCCGTGAACGAGCAGCAGACCGGGACGCGCCTTGTCGCCCCAGCGCAGATAATGGATGCGCGCTCCCTTCACCTCCACGAAGCTCGATTGCGGAATCTGGGCCACCGTGTCGACGAACCATTTGGGCGCATCGGGGTGACGGCCGTGAAACGGCGTCAACGGGCCCTGACTGGGCGCGAGATCGAACATCTCGCGCACCGTATCGGGCGGTGGGCCGGGAAGTGGGGGAAGCGGCGGGGTGTCATCGCTCATCGGTTGCAAGGTGGCACGGCTCAAGCCGCCCGCTCAAGCCGTCCATTCCAGCCAGGTCCCGTGCGGATGGGCATGGCCGAGTTCGCGTTCGTCGCGGGTGCCGTCGTGATAGCGCATCAGCTTGATGGGACAGCGGCCGTCATAGGATTCGCCTTCGAACGACAGACGCCAGACGGGACGGCGCAGACCCGCGACCGTCAGGATGTCGTGCAATGTTTCCTTCATCTGGCGGCTGAACTGGTAGACCGCGATGGTGTGATAGACGCAAACAGGTTCGGATTCCGGCATGTCGCGCAACGCGCCGGAGAGAAGTGCGAGCGCATCACCGCTGCGGATTTCCGGTTTGTGTTCGCGGAAGAGCGAGATCGCTTTGTCGAGGCGTTCAAGACGCGAGACCTGATCCGGCCACATCAGCGCGCGCAGCCAATCGCGGTCGTCCGCATTTGACAGATCGACGGGATTGAGTTCGAGGCCCATGCGTTTGCCGACGCGCGGTGTCGCGGCTGTGGGCGGAAGTTTGTCGCCGCGCAGTTCGCATTGGATCACAAGAGGGGCGTCGGGTGAGATGGCAGCGACTTGCTCGCCGTTCTTGTTGTAGCTCACGCCATAACGATCCCAGATCAGGTTGAGACCGGCGCTTGGACCCACTTCGATCAAGTTCAATGGTTCGCCCGTTTCTTTTGCGAGCGCGCGGAAGCCCGCGTGCAGAAGGGCCGAACGGCCCACCTCGTTGGTGTTCGTCACGCGTGTGGCGATGAGCGGTTCGAGTTCTGCGCGATGGGCGATCACGAAATCGCGGAAGGGCGGAAACGGATCGCCGTTTTTCGTGCGGCCCTCGTTCAGATCGGGATAGAAATCGCGCAAACTATGCTGCGCGCCGCGCAACAAGAGAAAATGCACGGCGGCGAAAAGAAGGTTCGCATGCGGCTGGCCGGGCCGGGCGTGCGCGGCAAGTTCGCGCAATTCCTTGTCGCCGCCTACGCCTTCAGCCAGGCGCGAATACATTGCGGAGCCCGTGCGTTTGGCGTCGGCGGCAAAAAAATCCCAGCAATCGAAGCTTTTATCACCCATCGGTTACGGGTCCCGGATTTGTTTAGAGTCTCTTCACCATAAACGAATGGTCACCGTCGCACGTCCCGGAATGTGTCGCAAACTGAGACCCTTAAACAGGATTTTACCTTTGGCGGGACAACATGCGTGCCAAACAACGTGTTGGGTAAAATATGGCGCAAACTATACTCATCGTCGATGACGATCCGGTGCAACGCAGGCTTCTCGAAGCCGCGATCACCCGGTCGGGTATGTCGGTGGTCACCGCGCCGGGCGGACAACCTGCACTCGATATATTGAACGGGCCGCGCGGCGATCAATTCGCGCTCGTGCTGCTCGACCTTGTGATGCCGGACGTGGATGGCATCACCGTGCTCACGCGGTTGCGCGCGACGCATGCGTCGTTGCCTGTGATCGTGCTGACCGCGAAAGGCGGCATCGATTCCGCCGTCGAAGCGATGCGCGCGGGCGCCAACGACTTCCTCGTGAAGCCCGCGAGCCCAGAACGCATTTCGGTTTCCATCCGCAACGCGCTGACCATCGGAACCCTGTCAGGCGAAGTCACGCGGCTGAAGAAGCGCCAGGAAAACCGTTTGCTGTTCGAAGACCTGATCGGACGCAGTTCGGAAATGCGCCAGGTGTTCCGTCTGGGACAGCGCGCCGCGCAATCCAATATTCCGATTTTGATCGAAGGCGAGTCCGGCGTCGGCAAGGAATTGATCGCGCGCGCGATCCAGGGTTCTTCGGAGCGTTCGGGCAAGCCGTTCGTGACCGTGAACTGCGGCGCCATTCCCGAAAACCTCGTGGAGTCCATCCTGTTCGGTCACGAAAAGGGCTCGTTCACGGGCGCGACCGACAAGCACCTCGGCAAATTCCAGGAAGCCAATGGCGGCACCTTGTTCCTCGACGAGATCGGCGAACTGAGGCTCGACATGCAGGTGAAGCTGCTGCGCGCGCTGCAGGAAGGCGAGATCGATCCTGTGGGATCCAAGCGCCCCGTGAAGGTGGATGTTCGCATCATCTCCGCCACCAATCGCGATCTGGCGGAAGCCACGCGCGACGGCATATTCCGCGAAGACCTTTATTACCGGCTCAACGTGTTTCCCATCTTCATTCCGCCGCTGCGCCAGCGGCGCGAGGATGTGGTGGCGCTGGCGCGTCATTTCGTGGCGCGGTTTGCCGCGGAAGAAAACAAGCCCGTGGCCGGCCTTTCGCCGGACGCGGCCGAGATGCTCGAAAAATACGATTGGCCCGGCAACGTGCGCCAGTTGGAGAACACGATCTTCCGCGCCGTCGTACTTTGCGACGAGACGATGCTCGACACCTGCGACTTCCCGCAGATCGCGGCCGCCATGGGTATCGACCCGCCCGCCCGCCGCACGATGATGTCGTTCTCGCGGCCGGATGCGGTTCAGCGCGGCAATGTTCCAGCCTCCTCGTCCGGTTCGCCCTACGGTCTTCTGGGCGTCGATGCGACCGGGCACATGCGCAAGCTCGAAGAAATCGAGGCGGAGATCATCCGCATGGCGATTGCGCGGTACGACGGACACATGTCCGAAGTGGCGCGCCGGTTGGGCATCGGGCGGTCGACGCTTTATCGCAAGCTGAAGGAGCTGGGGCTGGAAGGCGAAGAGCCTGCACCGTCGGAAACCGACGAGCCGCAACAGGCGGTCGGCTGATTACTCCCGAGCCATTCCCATCGCACTGAGATATAAATCCAGGATTGCTTCCTGTTCCTGGCGGTCGGCGGTGTCGAGCTTGCGCAGGCGCACGACGGCACGCATGGCCTTGGTGTCGAAACCGGTTCCCTTGGCTTCGGAATAGACCTCGCGGATGTCGGCGCTGAGCGCTGCGCGCTCCTCTTCCAAACGCTCGATGCGCTCGATGAAGGAGCGCAGCTGGTCTTTCGCAAAGCCGGACTTGGCCATGTTTTTCGGTCTCGACTTCGTTTAAGGGCGCGGACCCTAGAACGCGCGGCCAGCCCCGTGCAACGAATGGGGGCGTTTTAGCTGTGGGTTTTTTGGGCCTTGGCGAAAGCGGCCTGCTGTTCGGGGGAAGCCTCTTTTTGGTAACGCTTTTTCCATTCGGCGGGCGCCATGCCGTAGACGATTTCGCGCGCCTCGTCCTTGGCCAATTCGATGCCTTTCTCGGCGGCTGCCTCGCGATACCAGTCGCCCAGACAGTTGCGGCAGAAGCCCGCCAGATTCATCAGATCGATGTTCTGCACGTCGGTTCGGGCGCGCAAATGCGCGACGAGGCGGCGGAAGGCGGCGGCTTCCAATTGTTCGCGGGTCTTTTCGTCCATGGCGGCTGTTCCTGAGGAAAGCGGGCGGGTGAAGCGTATGCCGGGTTGACCCATCCGGGCCAGCGCATCGTCGAGGATGGGTTTGATGCGCGCGGCCATGGCGCGGGCCATGTCTTCGGTGGCGATCATATCCTGACGGATTTCGATCAGCACATGCGGCAGGCCGTGCATGGTGCCGTGCGCATACATGCAATCGTTTTCGAGTTCGCCGCGATAAGGCTCGTTGTCGCCGACCACGAAACCCGCGCGCGCGAAACCTTCGAGCAGCGGTGACGCGAGCCGCGCGTCGCGATCCCACAGGATTCCGATCTGCCAAGGGCGCGGAATATTCTTCCATGAAGGTGTGAAGCTGTGAATGGAAATGAGCGCAGGTACGATGTTGCTTGCGCGCGCTTTCGCGATCTCGGCTTCGATGGCTGTGTGATAGGGGGCGTGGAATTCGGCGATGCGCGCGGCAACATCCGCCTCGCGGTTTCCCGGAATGATGCTGCCATCGGACAGTTTCATGACAATCGTGGGGTCGTCTGCGCCGCGGTTGAGATCGATCAAGAGGCGCGACCAACGGGCCAATATCGCGGGCGCGCGATACGCATCGGCGAGCGCGCGCGTGACGGTAGCCCCACCGATATCATAAGCGATGTGCGTTTCGAGCAGCGCGCGTGAAAGGCCCAGATCGCCGAACCGTTCCGGCAGCGCGTTGGAGGCGTGATCGCAGACGAAGATCAGCCCCGCCTCGCCCTTATGACCGTAATGTTCATAAGCATCCATGCACGGATCCCGGCCCAACCTATCGCTTCGGTTGACAGCGGATTCGGCTTGGGCGACACCCATGTATCACATGCGCCGCCTATTGCTCGCGATTCTGATTTGCGCCGCAGGGCCGGCTTCGGCCAAGCTTGCGGTGTGCAACAAGGCGGCCGGCCCGGCCAAGGTGGCGCTGGGCCGTTTCGACGGAGCAACCTGGATGAGCGAAGGCTGGTGGACGATCGCACCCAAGGCCTGCGCCACCCTGATCGATACGCCGTTGCGCGCTCGCTATTACTATCTCTATGCCACGGATGGGGGTGCCGGCAGTTGGAGCGGCAGCCGCTCGTTCTGCGTTTCCGGAACCGACAAATTCTCCGTCGGCGGACGCGGCGATTGCGCGAGCCGGGGTTACGATCAGAAATCCTTCTTCGAGGTCGATACGGGCAACAAGCCCGATTGGACCCAATATCTTTCGGATTGAACATGCGGCGCCGGCGCAAAACGAAAATCCTCGCCACCCTGGGACCGTCGTCTTCGACGCCCGACAAGATCAGGGCGCTGTTCGAAGCGGGTGCGGATGTGTTCCGCATCAATATGAGCCACACCTCGCACACTGCTCTTGCCGAGATTCACGGAGCCGTGCGTGCATTGGAACAGGATGTGGGCCGGCCCATCGGCATCCTCGTCGATCTGCAGGGGCCGAAGATCAGGCTGGGCGCGCTGCCGGGCGGACAGTTGGAACTGGCGGCCGGCGCGCGCGTGAAGCTGGTGCGCAAGATGGAAACAAGCGAGCCGGGCACGCTTCCCATCCCGCATCCGGAAGTGTTTGCGGCGGCGAAGCCGGACGAGATGCTGCTGATCGATGACGGGCGCTTGCGCCTGCGCATCGTTTCGGTGGCCGAAGACAACGCGGAAGCGGTTGTCGAACTCGGCGGCGTGTTCAAGGATCGCAAGGGCGTCAATCTTCCGCACACCATGCTGCCGATCCCGGCGATGACGCCGAAGGATCGCACCGATCTGGATGCGGCGTTGAATCTCGGCGTGGACTGGATTGCATTGTCGTTCGTGCAGCGGCCCGAAGACGTGGCGGAATTGCGCAAGGCGGTGCAGGGGCGCGCGGGCGTTCTCACCAAGATCGAAAAGCCGATGGCGTTGCAGCGGCTGGACGAGATTCTGGAATTCTCCGACGCGCTGATGGTGGCGCGGGGCGATCTGGGCGTGGAATTGCCGCTGGAGATGGTGCCGGGAAAACAAAAACAGATCACGCGCGCCGCGCGCAGAGCCGGAAAGCCGGTGGTTGTCGCCACGCAGATGCTGGAATCGATGATCTCCGCGCCGCAGCCCACACGCGCCGAAGTTTCCGACGTCGCGACCGCCGTGTTCGAAGCGGCGGATGCGGTGATGCTGTCTGCGGAAACCGCGTCCGGTGCTTATCCGGTTGAAGCCGTGACGATGATGGACAAGATCGCATCGCAAGTCGAAACCGATCCGTTGTATCAGCAGATTCTCGATGCCCAGCGCAGCCCGCCGGAAGAGACGACGGCGGATGCCATCATGTCGGCGGTGCATCAGGTGACGCACACCATCCATGCGCGCGCCATCGTGACCTGGACGAAATCGGGTTCGACCGGATTGCGCGCGGCGCGCGAACGGCCCGAGGCGCCGATCATCGTTCTCTCTCCCACGGCGAGCACAGTGCGCAAACTCGCTCTTGTTTGGGGATTGCACTGCGTGTTGACCGAAGACGCACACGATCTGGACGATATGGTGGATCGCGCGGCGCGGTTTGCCTTCAGCGAAGGGTTTGCCAAGCACGGCGAGCGGATTGTGATAACAGCCGGCGTTCCGCTGGGCACGCCGGGGGCGACCAATTTGTTGCGCGTCGCTTTTGTCGGCGGCAAAGAGCAGTAACTTTCAACCACAATTGTTATGGCACGCGAATGCGGGCCATGACAATCGAGTTAAATTTTCTCGCCTTCCACTTCGCGCGAGAGTTTGCGCACGGCGCGATTCACATCGTCATTCGTGGGATCGAGCTTCTGCACCTTGCGATACGTCTCCAGTGCCGCTTTCTTGTCGCCGTAGTCTTCCAGCATGTCGGCGAGGCGAGCGAGCGCGTTGAACTCGCGTGGGTTCAACGAGACCGTCTTCTGGAGCGAAATCAGCGCGCCCGCATCATCGCCTGCGGCCATCTGCAATTGTGCGCGCACATGCCAGCCTTCGGCGAAACCGGGCGCGAGGTTGGTGACGGAATCGATCACCTTGCGGGCCGTATCGGTATCGCCGCCCTTGAGCGCACTCTGGGTGCGCGTCATCAGAAGGTCGACCGTCGGGCTTCCCGATTGCAGGAAGAGGGTTTCGATCTGGGTTTCGATGGGCCCGGCATCTTCTTCGGATTGCGCCTTGGCGAGATCTGCGAAGAGATTGTCGAGCTGTTGCGCCGTCGTCAGCGGTTGAGGCGCAGGCTTTGCCGGATTGGCATGCGCGAGGAGCGGTACGAAAAGAAGAGCGGCGAAGGCAACACGCATGGCCGAAAATCTAGCGCGCAGAATCTGCGCGCGCCAGCGAAAGGCTGTTAGCCCTGGCGCGCCTTGAAGCGGGGGTTCTTCTTGTTGATGACGTAGACCCGGCCCTTGCGGCGGATGATGCGACAATCCTTATCGCGCTTCTTAAGCGACCTGAGCGAGTTGCGAACTTTCATGACACGTTTCCAGACGGCTTAAGGGCGGGGCCCGCGAAAAGAGGCGCGGAACCTAGTGGCGGCCCCCTGCCCTGTCAACCTATCCAAAAAGCTGAGCATTTTCGAATGGATAGCGTAGATTTGGCGGGCGATTCGGAAGGCCGGAAATGGCGGGAAAGGGAACTTCGGGCGGACAGGCCGGGCGGGGGCTGGCCGTGGGGTTGGCACTTCTGGCGGCAGCGTGTGCGGCCCAGAAGCATGTGCCGCCCGCCCCGCCATCGGCGCCACCGCCGCCCGCTGTTCAGCCCGCGGTAACACCGGAAGAAGAGACGGCGTTCGAGGCGTTCCTTCGCGACTTCCGTGCCCAGGCCATTGCCGCCGGCATCGACGGCGCGCTTTACGATCAGGCGCTGGGGCACGTGACGCTGGACCCGCGCATCGAGCAGTTGAACGCGGCCCAGCCGGAATTCGTGCGGCCTATCTGGCAATATCTCGACAACGCCGTGTCGGCCAAACGCATCGCGGATGGACAGGCGGCGCTTGCCGCCAATGCCGACATGTTTGCCAAGCTGGAAGAACGCTATGGCGTGCCGAAGGAAATTCTTGCGGCGATCTGGGCAAATGAATCCGATTACGGGCGCGCGCTCGGTAACTTCAACATCTTCCAGGCGCTGGCAACGCTTGCCTATCAGGGACCGCGCACCGCCTATGCGCGGCCGCAATTGCTGGCCGCATTGAAGGTGGCGCAACAGGGGCCGTTTGCGACAGGCACCATGTTCTCGTCTTGGGCGGGTGCGTTCGGGCAGACTCAATTCGTACCGACATCGTGGCTCGATCATGCGGTCGATTTCGACGGCGACGGCAAGAAGGATCTGTGGAATTCGCCGGGCGATGCGCTTGCCTCTGCAGCGCAATTGCTGGTGGATTACGGCTGGCAGCGCGGGCAGCCATGGGGATTTGAAGTGAATCTGCCGGCGAATTTTCCGTATGAGCAGGCCGATCTCGATGCGACGAAGCCGGTTGCAGACTGGCGAACATTGGGCGTGACGAAGGTTTCGGGCGAAGCGCTGACCGACGATCTGCCGAACGGTGCGATCATTCTTCCCGCCGGTGCGCGCGGGCCCGCCTTTCTGGTGTTTGCGAATTTCAATGCGGTGCTGAAATACAATGCCGCGGTTTCCTATGGGCTGGCGGTGTGTTTGCTGGGCGATCGTTTTGCGGGGGGCGCAGGCGTTGTCGCCTCATGGCCGCGCGACGAGCAACCGTTGACGCGTGCCGAACGCATGCAGTTTCAGCAGGATTTGAAGGCGCTGGGTTTCGATCCCGGCGAGATCGATGGCGTGATCGGGCGGAAAGTGCGCGCGGCGTTGCGCCAGTTCCAATTGGCGCGCAATCTTCCGGCGGACGGCTTTGCCACCAAGGCATTGCTTGGCATGATGAACACGGAATTGCAGAAGAACTCCTAGGTGTTTGCAACCGGTGTTGCCGGGTCTTTTTCCGCGATCGTCACATCCGGCGGCACGATGCCTGCGTTGCGCAAGGTGGGCGACAGCAGCATGAAGGCGAACAGCGCCACCAAGGCCACTGTACCAAACGCATAAGGCAGGTACGGCGAAACGTCGTACATCGCGCCGACAACCGGGCCAGCTATAAAACCCGTGGCGCTGGCGCCGCCCAGAATGCCTGCGACCGCGCCCTGTTCTTCCGACGTCACCGCAAGCGATGCGGCGGAAACGAAGCCGGGCCGCGCCATGCCGAAGCCGAAACCGATCAACAACAGCGCGAAGACGAGCGGCGCAAATTGGCCGACCGAAAGGAAAATGACAAAGCCGATGATGATCGCGATGCAGCCCCAGGCCGTGAGCTGACGCACCGAAAGATCGAGCTGCTGAACCACCAGCAATTGCGCCACCAGCGCGGACATGGCCGACGCGATCTGGCCCACCATGGTGAACTGCGTCGAATCCTTGGCTGGGATGTGCAGGATGTCGATGAAGAAGAAGCCCATCGTCTGCACCGGAATGGTGCCGATCAACGACAGGCCGACGGTAAAGACCACGAAGGGAAGAATGCGCCGGTCATACCAGTGCAACGCCGATTTGAATTCGCGGCGGTGCGATTTGGGCGGCGTGCGTTCCGGCAGGAAGAACCAGATCAATGCGCCGCTGCCGATGGCGAGTAGCGAGACGAAATAGAACGGCGCCAGCAGATCGATGGCCGACAGCACGATGATGCCGGGACCCATTGCGGTGCCGAGGCTGAAGGCGGCGTTGATCGTGGCGATGCCTTGGAGCCGCTCATCCTGCGTGGTGCGGTCGGCGACGTAAGCCTGCGCCGCGGGCGAGGTTCCCGAGCCGAAGGTGCCGTAGATGGAGCGCATGGCGACCATCACCGGAAACACGAAGGCCACGGGCAGGATGTGGCGCAGGCCCAACTCCAGTGTGAGCGCAAGCAGCGCGAAGGAAACGCCGAATGCGGTGAGGCCAAGCAACATCACGGGCTTCCTGCCCCACTTGTCGCTCTTCAATCCCCAATAGGTCGAGGAGAACACCCAGATCAGCGCCGACACCGAGACGACAGACGTCATCTGCAGCGCGCTCAAATGCAGTTCGCGGGCGGCGGGCGGCAGGATGGCGTAGAGCACCGTCTGGCCTGCGCCCATGCAGACCAGGCTCAGGAACAGGATCACGAAAGCGCGTTTGCGTTCTGCGGGCGTGGTGACGCGGGCAAAGGCGGCTTCGAGTTCGGCGTCTTCTTGCGCCTCGTTTTTCGCGTCGGACATGGTGTGAAACCACCGTAAACCGGGGCCAGCGTCAAGCCTCAATGCATGCGCTTGAAGCGGACCTGCGATGTGTCGCTGCGGCCGGAGGCATCGACCACGGTGATACGGGTCACGCCCTCGCCGTCCGGGGCGACGTTTATGGGCTGGAAACGGTCATAGCTGCCGAGAAGCCGGCCGTTGACCAGCCAGGTGAGCGGCTCGCGCCCACCGGCGGCCTTGAGCTGGATGTCGTCGTTCTTTCCTTCCGGCAGAGGGACGGTCGAACCGTTGGGCGGGAAGGAAATGGCGGGCGCGGGGATATTGGTGGCGACCTGCTGGTGTTCGGTGATGCGGTGGAAGACGCGCAGGCTTTCTGGCAATTGCTCCGCATTGTCGACAAGGATGGCGCCGGCGGGTGCCGATGGCGGGGCGCGTTCATCGCGCGGCAGGAGTTCGAACACTTTAAGGAGGATTGGCGCCGCCGTTTCGCGGCCCACCTGATCGGCGCGCGGCGCACCATCGGCACGCCCGACCCAGACGCCGACCGTGTAATCGTTCGAGAAACCGGCGGACCAGGCATCGCGAAATCCGTAAGACGTGCCCGTCTTGAACGCGATGACCCGCGCCCGCGAAAGGCCCTGCCCCATCGCCCAGCCGTCAGGAAGGCTCACGCCCGCGAGCACCTGATGCAGATAATAAGCAGCGACGGGTCCGAACAGGCGATGGGTTTGCGGCGCAGGCGCATCCGTCGTCATGCGCAACGGTGCGGCCATGCCGCCATCGGCGATACCAGTGTAGAGCATGGTGAGATCGGCGAGGCTGATGCCAAGACCGCCGAGCGCCACCGGCAAGCTCGGCATGGTGTCGCGCGTGGGGAAGTAAAGTTTGGCGCCTGCGTTCTGCAGGGTTTGGGTGAAGCGCAAGGGACCGACTTTCTCCAGCACGGCAACGGCAGGCACGTTGAGCGACATGCGCAAGGCGGCAGCCGCCGTGACTTCGCCCTGGAAGCCGCCGGAGAAATCGCGCGGGGCATAATCGCCGAAGGTCGTCTGCTGGTCCTGCATCAGCGTTGCGGGATGCAGAACGAGATCGTCGAACGCCATGCCGTAGACGAAGGGCTTGAGCGCGGAGCCCGGCGAACGCGCGCGATCGGCGAGATCGAGCTTGCCGGCCGTGCCCCAATAATTCGTGCCGGCGACATAGGCGAGCACATTGCGCGTCTTGTTTTCCACCACGACGACGGCGATGCTTGCGCCATCTTCCATATAACGGTCTTCGCGCGCGACAAGGCGTTCGATGGCGTTCTGGATCGGCGCATCGATGGTGGAGATCACGCGCTTGCCGCTGGCGCGCGCTGCCAGATGTTGCGCGAAATGCGGCGCGGAGAGCGGCATGGCGAGACGAAGCGAGGGCACGCCTTCATGTCTGGCAACCGCGACGTCGGCATTGGAGATCACGCCTTCGTCGATCATGCGGGCCAGCACGTGATCGCGTGCGCGCCGGGCGGCAATCGTATGGCGGTCGGGGCGCTGGCGTTCGGGCGATTGCGGCAATGCGACCAGAAGAGCCGCTTCGGACAGCGAGAGCGATTTCGGTTCCTTGCCGAAATAGGCAAGTGAGGCGGCGCGCACACCTTCCAGATTGCCGCCGAAAGGAGCGAGCGTGAGATAGAAGGACAATATCTCGTCCTTCGAATAACGCTCTTCCAGTTGCACGGCGCGGATCATCTGGATCAGCTTGGCGCCATAGCCGCGTGGGCGCGGTTCCAACAAACGGGCGACCTGCATGGTGAGCGTGGACGCGCCGGAAACATGATGGCCATTCGATGCGAGTTGATAAACCGCACGGGCGAGCGCCAGCGGATCGACGCCGGGGTGCAAGTCAAAACGCTTGTCTTCATAGGCCTTGAGCAACGTCAGATAACGCGACGAGACATCGGCGGGCGTGGTTTTCAGGCGCCAGTAGCCGTCGTGCGAGAGAAACGGGCGCAGCAGCTTGCCATGCCGATCCAGCACTTCGGTGGACAAGGTGGTGGCGCGCGTCATGTCCGGCGGGAACAGGCGGTCGGCAATGACGAGCGCGCACAACACGCCGAGCACCGAAAGAATGACGGTGCGCTTGCGCCGCGAGAGATCTTTCCAATTCATTGCGAGATCGAGACTTTGCCCATCGACGTGCGCGCCCGAACGGCGGGCGCATACATGTCTTCCACGACCGCAGCAGGAAGAACGAAACGGCCCGGCGTGATGGCGCGCGCGATATAGGCGACGCGGAAATCGGGATGATCGACCTTCTCGCGGAAATTGTATTCGACTGGCCAGCCGATGTTGAACGCGGCCACGAAACGGTCGTCGCGTGCGTCACGCATCGTCGTGTTCGTGAGCGAGCCCAGGAACGGATAGGGCTTGGCATCGTCGCCCGCGAGCGGCATTTCGATTTCAAAGCCCGCGGGCAGCATGTCGATCACACCCATCTGGCGTTCGTAGTTGTTGTCCATCGTGCCGGAGATCTCGACGATCACGCGGTCGTTCTGCTTGAGTTTGGAGAGATCCGCAGGTTGGCCGTTCATCGTCCAGATCGTCTTCTTGACGATGAGACCGCGCGATTCGGCAGGCAACGCGACAGATGGCGAGCCTTGCACCGAGGAGATGCGCCAGGCGCGCGCATCGCCATTGTTGAGGAAGGTGATACCGTTCGAGAGGTCTGCGGGCGTTGGCGAGAGACGAACAGCGCCATCTTTCGCCACAGCGGGCTTGCCGTCGATCGCGATCTTGAGCGGCACGGGTTGTTTGGAGAGTTCGAACGCCGCGCGCAGAATCCACGCCTTTTCCTGGGTCGTGGTGTTCTTCAGGCTCATGTCGAGATTGTTGCTCTTCTCGATGAAGGCAGGGATCAAACCGTCTTCGCCGCTTTCCATGGCAAGCGCTGTGGCCGCCGCCAGATCGCGGGTGAGCGAGCCGTATTCGGCATGGGTGTAATCGGCATCTTTCGCGCCGAGCAGCAGGTTGCGGGCGCGGTTGAACTGCACCGTGGCGCGGCTTCTGTCGCCGGCACTGGCAGCGGCGGCGCCTGAAAGAGCGGCGGCGATGCCGGTTTTCATTTCCGGGCCGCGCGTGTCGCTGAAATAACGCAGGTCGCTCAGATTGAGCTGGCCCAGATGGCCGAGGACATAGAAGGCATAGGCCCGCGCACTGTCGCTATAGGAATCCGACGCCGCGATTTCGCGCAGCCAGCCGGTGCCGCGGCGCAAGGCTTCATCAGGTACGACATAGCCTTTGGATTTCGCCTGCGAAACGAAATCGAGCGCGAACACCGACACCCAGGGATCGGCGTTGCTACCCGGACCCCACATGCCGAAATCGCCGCCATAATTCTGCATGTCCAGCACGCGGTCGATGGCGTTCTGAATGCGGTCATGCAGCGCCTCGTCGCCGGGCAGGCCTGCGAGCTTTGCCACATCGTTGAAATAGAGCAGCGGCATGGCACCGCTCGTCGTCTGTTCGATGCAGCCATAAGGATATTTGGAAAGCCAGCGCAGTTGGCCCGCAACGTTGGAATAACCGGGCGCGGTCGCGGAAATGGTGAGCGCGATATTGGCGGTCGACGGCACCACATTCGCGATCAGCGTTTTGTTCGCGGTGAAGCTTTTGCCGGCGGGGAGCGCGGCCATGCTTTCGTTCACGAGGTCGAGTTGCGGGCTTCGCACTTCGATCGGCCAGGAGTGCGTGAGCTTGAGACCGGGGCCGTTCAACGTCAGCACGATATTGGCGATGCCGATACCATTGCCCTGCAACGCCACCGGCACGAGGACACGTTGCCCCGCCTTGAGATCGCGCGTGGCGGCGAAGGCTTGCGCATTGTTTTCGATGCCGACGGGGCCGGTGGCTTTCACCGTGATGGCATAACTTCCAGATTTGCCCTCAACATTGTCGAGATTGAGCCCTGCCTGGATGTGATCGCCAGGTGCGAGGAAACGCGGCAGGACGAGATCGGCCACCACGGGATCGCGCACGGTGAGCGGACGGTTAGCATGGCCGAGTTTCGCATCGGTGAACGCCACCGCCATCAGGCGCAGTTCGCCGTTGAAATCGGGAATCTCGATGGGGATGTTCGCGTTGCCGTTCGCATCCACTTTCACGAGGCCGGAGAACAGCGCGACCGTGCGCGTGGGCACAACCGCAAGCGGACGGCCGCCAAAGGAATCGCCGCCTTCGCGCAACGACCCGATAGCGCCTTTCTCGGCCTTGATAAGGCGGCCATAATCGTCGCGCATACCGACACCCAAGCGGCGCTTGCCGAAATAATAAGAAACCGGATCCGGCGATTTGAATTCGGTGAGTTGCAGGATGCCTTCGTCGACGGCAGCGAGCGTGAGGTAAGCGGCTTCACCGTTGTCCAATCCCTTGATCGAAACCGGCAAGTTGAGCCGCTGGCGCGGTAGCACCTTCTTCGGACCGCCGAGAGTGAGGCCGAGCGTGCGTGCGCCATTGTCGACGCCCAGCCACGCAACGCCGATGGAGCGCACGGGTTCGCGCGCGCTCGCATCGTTGAGCGCGCGATAGTGCGTGACCAGCACATAAGCGCCCGCGCCCCAATCGGCGGAAACGGGAATATCGATGCTGGCGCCGGCTTTCGGGGCGCGGATGAGTTGAGACGAGAACACGCGGTCGCCCGCAACGACCACCAGCGCGCGGCCATCCGCGTTCGGCTTGATAGAGATGTGTGCGGTTTCGCCCGCCTTGTAAGACGGTTTGTCGGCGGCAACGGGAATGCGGTCGGGCCGGTCGCCCGAGGCATTGGCGGACCAACCGGAATAGAAGCGATAGGAAGATGACGCGCCGCTCTTGGGATCGGTCACGACGAGGCGATAGGAACCCCATGGCATCGTTTCGGAAAGCCTGGCCGGAGCATTTGCCGAAATGGAGAACGTGCCGCCGGAGATCAGCCGGTCGCGCGTGATCGCCTGGTATTTCCACTCATTGTTGTCCTGATACCATTCGTAATTGGTATCTTCCTTTAGCCAGCTATAGGTCAGGCCGTCGCGCGCGATGCGTTTGCCATTGGCATCGACGGAGACGATTTCGAATCCGGCTTTCGCATTTTCACCGACCGAGTCGCTATCGAAATCCGGACGCATGCCGATCATCACGTCGCTGGTGCGGACGGGAAGTTCGGCCGTCTTGTCGGTCGTGCGGCCGCCGGGTTCGCGGATCGAAACTTTCACCACGGCTTTCAAGGGCAGAGTGGTGGCGGCGAGTTCGCCTATGCTGCCGCTGGCTTCGGTCACGCCGGCATTGTCGGTTTCCGGCACCGCAAGGGTAACAAGCACGTCGTCGAACGAATCTTCGACGCGGCCGAAAGCAAAGGCGGCGAAATCCGGGAACGGTTCGGGATCATGCGTGATGCGCGCCTCGCCATCGCCGGAAAGGCCGGTGGCGGGCGCGCCATAGAGGAAGCGCGCTTCGGCGCGGACCTTGAAATCGGTCTTGGGGTGCAGCACCGGCTGTTCGGACGTTAGCGTGACCTTCAAACGCTGCGGCACGAAATCGGCGACATCGAACTGCACGCGGCCAACAGGATCGGCTTTGGGATCGATATAGGCTGCGATCTGCCAGCGGCCATGAGGTGCGGTCTTGTTCAGGTCGAGCGACCATGCAGCACTTCCCGCCGCCAGATTATCGCCCGCCACCACTTTGCGACCGACTTCCATGCCGTCGGGACGCGTTGCGATCAGCGTGAGCGGCGCTTTGACCGCCTTGCCAACGCGATCACGCAACATCGCGGTCGCATCGACCGTTTCGCCGGGACGATAGACGCCGCGGTCGGTATAAAGAAAAGCATCGATAGGGCCCGGCGTGGCACGGCCGCCGACGCCGCGGTCGGTAAGGTCGAAGGCGGGCCGGCGCAGATCGAGAAAGCTGAAATCGCCTTCGCTGCCATAGGCCATGACGACCACGGGTTCGTCGCCGCCCTTGCCGCGGAAGAAGCCGGCGCCGAAATCGGCGCGGCCCGCGCCATCAGTAGAAGTCGTGGACAACAGATTGTTGTTGCGCGCGACGAGCGTGAGCTTCACGCCGTCCAGCGGTTTGGCGGTGGCATAGGAGCGGGCGAAGATGGTGAGCCCGTCGGCACCCTGGAACGTGGTGATGGCGATATCGGAATCGATCACCCATTGGGCGGCGACGGGGCTGTAGTCGTAATCGTTGTTGCCTTTTTTCTTGTTGGCGTCGCTCGCGATCAGGACATAGGCGCCCGGCGGTTTGCCCTTGAGCACGACGTTGACGGGAATAAGTGTGGTGACATTGGCGTTCTGGAGGTTGGCAACATCCACCGAGCCGCTCCAGACGAGCGTGCCCTGGTTGTTTTCGAGTTGCTGTTCATCCCAATGATAAAGCGAGGTCTGGTCGAGCACGCCGCTTTCGAGCTGCGATAGCAGGCGGTCGCCGACGCGAATGATCTTGAGCGAGAGCTTCTTGACGTTGACTGTCATCACCGGTACGCCATCGCGGTTGTCGCGCGGCAGGATGATACCGCCGGTAAAGCGCACGAGCGCCGGCTTGTCCCGCAATTCGACGGGAACGGTTTCGCCCTGGCCCAGCTTTTCGCCGCTGGCCGCCGGCAGGCCCGGCTTCAACGCCACGTTGTAAGACTGGTTGAATTGCAGGCCGGTGAGGCAGAGGCGCGTATCGGCCACGCGGATGGCCGTCGCCGTTTTCGGATCGACGGTGAAATAATCTTCGTAATGCGTCTTGCCGCTTCCATCGAGTGTGCGGGTGAAGACAAGACAGGCTTCGGCTTGCGGCTTGCTGGTGTCGATCTCCAAACGGCGGAATGCGAAGGTCGGCGCTTGCGCCATCTGTTCCGGTGTCTGTCCGCCGACAAGACCGGTGATAAAGTTGCCGACGGGACCTCCGGCCTGTCCCGCACCTCGCTGACCGATATACCCGAAATGCCAGGCGCCAAGAACGACGACGAGCGCCGCGGCGAACACCGCGACGGCAACGGCAAGCGAACGTTTCATGATGATCCCCGAACACGACGGCTGAAGAGCCGGTCAGCGGAAGAAGCGTAGCGTTCTAACCTCTCGTCCGCAAACGAGTGTGAGCATCTTCCACAATCTTGTCGGCAGTTTGGCGAACGCGCGCCGGAATCAAGAAAACGCTTATTTTTCGGGACAATCGAGCTTGCGGTCGGCGAAGGTGCAGACGCGTTCGACTGTGCCATCGACACCGTGAACGTCGATCCGCCAATCCTTTTCGCGCTGCGTCATGAGAAGAAATCCGAAACCGGGAAGCGAGATGCCCTGCTTCACGTGCCAGGTGCCGAGATTGGTGTTGGTGAGGCTGGCGGACGCAGTGTCGAGCTTGTCGCCGCCATTGCCGGCAACCAGTTGCGGAGGCCGATCGCCGTCGTAGTTGATGGCTTCGAACGTGTGAATGTGGCCGGACAGCATCAAGGTGACGGGCGCAAGCACGCTGTCGTCGTCCAGCGCCGAAATCAGCGTGCGGTTGCCGCCGACGGTGAAGCCGAACAGGCGCACCGCGCCCGCGATGGGCCGGTGCATGGCAAGCCAGATGGGCGCGGGCGCGAGTTTTGAAAGATTTTGAAATTCTGCGCGATAGACATCGCGTTCGGCGGTATCGACGATCGGATCGGGCGCATTGGCGTCATCCATCACCACAAGGTTCATCGCGCCCAGCGGCACGACGTAGGGCGGCAGATGACCAACGCAGGGAGCTTTGGGATCGAACGCATCCGGGCCCATCAACCGCAACCAGCCGGGCCCGGCGCGTTCGCAATCTTCATGGTTGCCGCGCACCAGCACGACGGGGGCGGTTTCGAGCATGGACTTGGCAGGCGTGAAGAAATCGGCGGCCCAGGTCGTCCAGTTGTCGCCATAGGGACTGTCGCCGCATTTGGACTTGTGGCCCTTCGGGCATTTGGATTCGCGATAGAGATAGTCGCCGACATGAATGACGAGATCCGGCTTGAGTTTGGCGATTTCGCTGGCGACGCTGAGGAACGGCCATTGGTTGGGATCGTCGCAATCCTGAACCGTGCCGTCCTTGATGCGGCAGCCAGTGTCGCCCAGCACGGCAATGCGCTTGGGCGCTGCGTTCGGCAACGGCACGTCGGAATTTTTCAATCGAACTTGCTTGGCGTTCGCCGGGAGACGGATCGCACACAGCCTTGGAAAATTTGCGTCGGCCTCGGCCCGTGGCTCGAGAGCGATCTTATGATCGTCGATGCCGATCTTCGGACAAGACGTATCCGTCGTGACGACGCGCAATTCGGCCGTTCCACCCGGCCCCATTTGGACCCAATGGGAAACGGTGGCGGCTTGAACGAATGTGGGAGCAAGGAAAAATAGTAAAATGAGGGCAGCAGTTCGCATGGCCGGACTATGCCGGAAGAATGCGACGCGGGCGAGAATATCCCGCCCGCGGTACTCTTTATATATGCGCCATTTACGCGCCGGCGACCGGCGCCCAGTTGCCATGGAAACCGAAGGGCACACGGCGTGGAACCTTGGCGGTGGCGATGGGGCCTTTGGCGATATCCTGTGCATCGAGCACGATCAGGTCGCTGCGGTTTTCGTTGCCGCGATAGACGACCGCCAGAATCCAGCCGTCGCCTTCGGCAGCATTGGCTCCGCGTTCGACGAAAACCGGTTCGCTCGTCACATCGCCCTGATCCAGCAGATAGGTGACGCGCTTGCCCGTCTTGGTGTCGAAATGGGCGATGGCATCGAAATGTGTGCTGAAGTCGCGGCCTGAACGGGCGGCAAACCAGCCGTGGCGATAGGAAAGCCCTGCCCTGCGATCGTCCACACGCGGGAATTCGCCAGACATATCGTCCAGCGTTTCACGCTTGATGACGTCGGAATTACCCGCGAGGTCGAAAGTCCAGCGACGCAGGATCGCAGCACTTCTTTCGCCCGGCGTTCCGTCGGCGTTGGGAAAGAGCGGCGCGCTCGGATATTCCATCACATCGGCGAAAATCTTGTTGCCCTCTTCCCAGCTGTTCATCACGTGGAAGACATAGTTGGGATCGGTCTTGAACCAACGCATCTTGTCGATGGACTGGTCGCGGGCGAGCACCCCGACTTGGGCGCCTGCTCCCGGCTCCCACGCAAAGGGCGGCTGGCCGTTCATTGCACGGTCCAGACTGCCTGTCAGCGGCAGGACGGGAATGAGGATGTGCCGGTTCGTTACCATGAAATCGTGGATCATGCTGCAGAACGGGGCTTCGAAACGATCAAGGCGGGTTACATTTCCCGTCTTGTCCACGACGCCATAGGCCACGCCCTTCTCGAAGAAGTTTTCGCCGACCATGTAGCCGAAGAACAGCAGTTCGCCGGTTTCCGGATCGATCTTGGGATGAGCAGTGAAGCGGTGGGCATCGCCGGCGTAACCGAGATAGCCTTTGGAGCCCAGCGTGCGGGCATCGACTTCGAACGGCTGGTGGCCTTCTTCGAGCGCAAGCAGCTTGCCCGCGTGATAGAGGATGTTGGTGTTGGCGACGCCGGCATCCTTGCCGATCACCGAAGGATCGCTTGTCATCGGATTGCCGAAGGTGCCGAACATCGATTGGCCGGCTTCATGTTCCAACTCCCATTTCGGCGTGCGGACCCAACGGTTGCGATAGCTTACCTTTCCGTTTTCGATATGGAACGCATGCAGCATGCCGTCGCCTGAAAACCAGTGATAGTCGGGATCGCGCGGATCGAATTGCGGGTTGGGGCCCGTGCGATAGAGGCGGCCCGCAAGTTCGCGCGGGATTTCGCCCGTCACGGCAAGACTGGCGAAATCGTCTTCGCTGCGGACGGGGGCGTAATTGCCGCTAAGAAAGGGATTGATGCGGGCCGGCGCGTTCATGACCATCCTCCTGGGCTGACGCTATTTTATACAACGTAAATTATGCTAGGCTGACTGGCAAGCCCGAATCGAAGATTTTCATGCCCCGCGCCCTATCCCCTTCTGAAATCGAGGATTTTCGCGACCGCCTGTGCGAGGTGGCCACCCGTATCTTCGCCGAGAAGGGGGCGGACGGCTTCACCATGCGCCAGCTCGCCACCGAACTTTCGGTGAGCCCGATGACGCCCTATCGGTATTTCAAGGACAAAGACGACATCCTGGCGGCCGTGCGCGCACGCGCCTTCGATCAATTCGCCGATGCGCTGGAGCGCGCTTACGACTCCGGCAAGACGCCTGTCGAGCGATCGCAAGCGGTCGGCCTCGGTTACGAAACATTCGCGCGCAGCCATCGCGAAGCGTACAAACTGATCTTCGATGTTTCACAGCCCAACGAACAGGACTATCCCGATCTGGTGCGGGCGGGCGACCGCGCGCGCAAGACGCTGACGCGGCATCTGGAAGGTTTGCGCGATGCGGGGCTGATCAAAGGCGATCCGCTGTTGATCGGCACCGTCGTGTGGTCGGCGTTTCATGGCGCACTGATGCTGCAACTCGCGGGCAAACTGCCGCCGGAATATGACTTCGAACGCATCCGCAGCGAGATCTTCAATATCATTGCAAACGCCTACGGCGTCAGGCCCGCCGATTAACTCGCCCACATGCGCAGGAGATTGTAGCGCACTGCTTCCAGACGCACACGGCTCGACCATTCCATCTTGAGGCCTTCGAGCGCAGCCACCTCGTTGAGTTCGTAGAGAAGATTGCGCTTCGTCTCATCGGCGATGCGGCTTTCGATGAAGGTGAGCGAAACGAGGCGCGACCCGGAGCGCACCGGCGTCACCTCATGCAACGTGGTGGAGGGATAGAGCACGCAGGAGCCGGGCGCTCCTTTGAACGACAACGTCTTGAGGCCCAGATGCACGGTGAGTTCTCCGCCTTCATAGGTCGCGGGGTCGGAGAGAAAGACGGTGCACGACACATCCGACCGCAGCGGGCCGCCCGGCACGTTCATATAGGCGGCATCGGCATGGACGCCATATTTCATGCCCGGTTCGTAGCGCGCCAGAAGCGGAGGGGCGAAACGTTTGGGCAGCGCGAAATCGATGAATTCCCGGCTGCGCGCCAGCGCGCCCGCAACGATCTGCGAGGATTCCGCATGCAGCGGATGGGAAAGATCGGCCTGCTGATTGACCTTGGACTGGTTGGCGGGATTGGAAAGCCGTCCGTCCACGAACGTCACCTCGCCCGCGATGGCCAAAAGCCGCGCGGTCTCTTCCGCCTTCAAAAGGGCCGGGATTTCGAGGAACATCGAACGACGCCGGATTGCCGGACGTGACGCTAACAAAAGCGATGTGGGCGGACAACGGCTTAGCCAAAAGCTGGGAATACGGTTTGCGAAACTTAACAATCAGCTTTCGACGGCGGTGGCGGGCGCAAGCGGGCCTGTCACCGTCACGCCTTCGGGCGCGGTGTGGCCTTGTGCGTCGCGTGTGGCCAGACCATCGCGGATTTCGCGGTGGCGTTGTTCGGTGAGGCGATAGCCCCACATCGCAAGCCCACCCAGAAGGATCGCCAACACCGGGGCCACGACGAAGCAGGCTTCGAGCCCCCAGATCGCATCGGGCGCGTTGACCGAACCTTCCGCCGCCTTGAAGCCGATGGCATCCAGGATTGCGAAGGTGATGCCGACGGAAAGAGCGGAGCCCACTTTCTGCGTGCCGGTGAAGAGCGCGTAGAGAAGTGCTGTGCGATCCTTGCCGGTCTCCAGGCGCACTTCATCGCTCACATCGGCAACCATTGCGCTCAACAGGAACAGATAGGCGCTCGCGATGAACCCCACCACGAACATGGCGGGCGCCATGAGCGGAAACACGGCTTTGGGCAGAAGCAGCACGATGGTCTGGCTGATGGCGTGGAAGATGCTGGCGGTGATGATGGTGCGATGTTTGCCGAGGCGGCGCGACAGCCACGCCCAGAACGGCGCACCAGCGAGGCCTGCGCAGATATAGATGAGAAGAAGGATGTTGGCTTGCGTCAGCGTGTAGCCCCGCGCTTCGCGAACGAAGAAAAGATAGAGCGCTGCCGTGATCGCGGGGCCAAGGGTCGTCAGGAAATCGGCAAGCAGCACGCGGATCATGGAATGGCGCATGAGAAGTGCGCGATAATCGCGCCAGCTTATGCGCTCGTGATGCAAAGGTGCCGCGGGTTCGGGCACGCGTGAGATCGCGATAAAGGCGGTGATGGGCGCCGCGCACATGATGAACCAGCCCATCGCCTGAATGCCGGCCGTCTGATCGGCATGGAATACGGACGCCGCAAGCGGCGGCAATGCGAGCGCCGCGACGCCGCCGACAATTCCCGCCATTTGAATGCGCGAATAAAGACGGCTGCGTTCGTGATAGTCCGGCGCAAGGGCTGTGCCCCATGCGGCTTGCGACAGCACGCAGAGCGAGAAGCCCACATACAGCACGGCCAGCCAGATGGTGAGATAGCCCAAGCTCACGCCTGGTTCGGCCATGAAGATCGCAAAGACGGCCGCCGCAATGAGCGGCGAACTGAGCGCAAGAAAAGGTTTGTAGCGCCCGAAGGAAAGGCGCAACCCATCCATCGCTGCGCCCGCGATGGGATCGAACCCGATGTCGAACAGGCGCACGAAGGTGAAAGCTGCACCCACCGCCGTCAGGTCGAGCCCGATGTGGCTCGCATAATAATTGGGCAGATAGACGACGAGCGCGAGGATCAGCCCGCCCACAGGCAGATAGGGGCCGGAAAAGGCCGCCATCATCAAGGGTGGCAGGCGCCGTGGCGTCTGACCGTTCATAATCCCTTACCCCTTGCCATTCACGAACTCCCTACCGGCGCTTTGACGAGCGCCTTACCTTCCTAATGAGACGGTTTTTGCCGCCCGCGCAATCGAAATCGCCTCATAACATCAAGCACTCGTTACTTGGTGCAATTGTGGCGGCCGATTATGGCGGACTGACCGTTTCGGCCAGCGCGACCGTGATGGGGTGTTCGAGGGCGAGTTGCTCTTGGGCCAGCACCGCTGCATCGCGGACATCGAGCTGCACGCGGATTTCGGCATGGCGGGCCTTGTCCAGCCGGTAGCCCCACATGGACAGCCCGCCGAACACGATCACCAAAACCGGCACGATGACGAAACAGAGTTCGAGACCGCGCAAGGCTTCCGGCGTGTTGGCCGCCCCTTCCGCCGGATTGAAGCCGAGCACCGCCAGAATGGGAAAGGTGATGCCCACCGGCACGGCCGAACCGATTTTGAGCGTGCAGGTCATCAGAGAATAAAGAAGGGCCGTGCGATCCCTGCCCGCATCGAGGCGCACCTCATCGCACACATCGGCCACCATGGCGTTGAGGATGAGCTGATAGCAATTGGCGATGAAGCCCACGACGAACATGGCCGGCACCATGAGCTCCATCGACGCCTTGGGAAGCGCCAGAACGCAGGCTTGTGTGACGACGTTGAGCGCGGCCGCCACCACCAGCGCACGATGCTTGCCGATGCGGTTGGCGACCCAGGCAAAGAACGGCGCGCCGCCCAGGCCCGCGGCCAGATAGATGAAAAGAAGCGTGTTCGCCTGCCCCAGCGTGTAACCGCGCGCATCGCAGAAGAAAAAGAAATAGAGCGCGCCCGTCATCGCGGGGCCGAGGGTGAGAAAAAAATTAGCGGCCAGCACACGGCGCATATTGGGCTGCACAACCAATGCATAATAATCGCGCCAGGTGAAACGTTCATGTTTGGGCAGCGATTGTGCCGGTTCGCGGACGATGCCGATGGCGAGCATGGCGGTGAGCGGCACCGATACGATAAGAAACGAGCCCATCGCATGGACGACCGCTTCCTGATCGGCGTGGAAAAGATTGGTGAGAAGCGGCGGGAGAAAGAGCAACAACACGGCACCGGAAAGGCCAGAGAACTGCACCCAGGCATAGAGACGCGATCGTTCGTTGTAATCCGGCACCAGCACCGCACCCCAGGCGGTGGTGGCAAGCATCGACATCGAGTAGCCGAGGAAGAAGAAAAGCAGCCAGCCGATAAGATAAGCCGTGCCGACGCCGGGCCGCGCCAGAAACACCATCACCGTTCCCACAATCAACACCGGAACGCTGGCCGCAAGCCACGGGCGAAAGCGGCCGAACCGTGTGCGCGTTCCTTCCATGGCAACGCCGAGCAGCGGATCCATACCGATGGCAGCGAGCTGGACGAAGGTGAAGGCAAACCCCACCGCCGCCAGCGAAAGCCCGATATGGCTGGCATAATAGTTCGGCAGATAAACGGCCAGCGGCAATTGCAGCGCGCCCACCGGCAAGGCAGCGCTCGCAAACGCGCCCAGCACGAAGGGCGAAAGCCGCCGTGATTTTGCAGTATCTGGCGCGTTCACACCGGCACTTTTTACGAACTTCCGAAAGACTAGTGAGACGGGTTTTCCACCCGAATGCAACGGCCCAAATGCAACGACTACGTGATCACAAACAAAAGGGGCGCCGGTTACCCGGCGCCCCTGAAGTCAGGAGGGACTACGTTACAATTAGAAGTGTGCGCCCAACTTGATGCCAAACAGGCGCGGATCATTGAGGAACGCGTTGGTATAGAGGCCAGAACTGGCGCTCGTCAGATATTCGCCGACGATGTTGTCCTCATTGAAGACGTTTTTGATGTAGCCTTGGAGATACCACTGATCATCCGGGGATGAGAGCGTGATCAGAGCATTGGTGTTTTCCTGCGACGAAATACGGTCGGACGGAGCATTGAATATCCGGCCCCACATCGCTGCTTGCCAGTGAATTTCAACTCGCGGTGTGACCGAAAAACCATTGTCCATCGAGAACCTGTATTGAACACCGCCGCTCAGCGACCATGGCGGGGAGTTCTGCAGTTCGTTGCCGCTGAGGTTGACTGCAACACCATCCGACGCATTTCCGGCACCAGTCGGGTCGGTAAGCGAATAACCGAATGCGCCGAGTAATCCCGACAATGCAGGATTGCAGGTGCCATAGTTCACATGCGGTACACCGTTGCCTGCTAGCGCACTCGATCCTCCAGGGGGCGCGAAGAATATTCCACCGGCACCATGTGACGCTGCGTAAGCAAGAAATGCCGCGTTGTCTGCAGGAGTTACGCCACCCGCGGCTGCTGTCATATAAATCACGCAGTTCTGGCTGACAGAAGCGCCAAGCGTATCGTCTTTCACCAATACAACGTCTGTACGGCCACCGCTTGGGTTGCGTTGATCGATCAGGCGGCTATTGCCGATGCTGGAGTGCATTTGACCGAAGTTGAAGTTGAACGTCAGAGCCGAGACGGGTTGATAGAGGAGCTCACCTTCCACGCCCCAGAGTTTAGCGCTGATGTTTTGGTTGACAGACGTGTTGGCCACGATCGCCGAAACCTGCAGGCTGTCGTAATTGTAGTACCAACCCGTCAGGTTCGCCTGCAGGGTACCGTCGAGCAGAGTATTCTTCGTACCCACTTCGTAGGCGTCGATGCTTTCCGGTTGGTAAGACGGCTGAATACCCAGACCAGGTTGAATTCCGGGGTTGAACCCACCGGCCTTGTAGCCACGGGCATAAGACGCATACACGGTGGTCTGATCGGTGAAATCAAGTTTCGGAATCCAGTTGAGGACTGCGCGACCCGTCCACTTGTCGTATGTTACCTGGTTGACCTGATACGATTGCGTACCTGGCGTGCCCGCATCGAAGTCACCCTCGCCGATGGCTTGCAGGAACTGTGCTGCCGCGGCTTCACTAGGTGTTCCAATCGGGACAGGTCCGGGGAAGATAAAGATACGCCCGGTCTGTTCCTTGTGATCGTCCGTGAACCGCGCACCGATCGTGAGCTTCAGCGTATCGGGAATGATGTCGTAATAGCCTTCGCCAAAGATGGCCTTAGACGTCAGCGTATTGAACGTGCCATCGTTGTGATAGTAGCCCGGACTGATACAGCCGTTTGCGCAGGCCCCGTTGGGCGGCGCCAATCCCGGCGTAATAGCCCCGAGTGTGGCGCCCACGACCATGAAGGGATAGTCGAAGGTATTTGCTACCACGTAGTAATCGCCGCGGCCGGTCGCCCGCAGATAGTAGCCTGCCAGCATGAAGTTGAAGGGGCCCTGGAAATCCGTGTTGAGTCGCAATTCAGCGGAATATTGCTGGCTATATCCATCAGATTGATCGGACGCCGTTACGACATTTGAGAATTTCTGGATATTTCCGCTGGTAAGCCCCAAGCCGCCGATACCGGAAACAGGAAGCGCGCCAGGGACAGAGAAGTACGGCAAGTAATTGTTTCCGTAGGCGGGCGACCCAGTGAGATTGTTCATCACCCCAAGGAAAGTTGCTTCCGCCACAGCCAGCGTTGTCGGGTTAAAGGGCTGCCCCCCAACGTTGTTGTAGCTCTCTTGCGAGAAAGTTGCGTGATAATCATAGCCGCCGACAAACGTGGCATCGAGCCAATCCGCCACGCGTTGTTTTACGTTAAGGGCGAGGAATTCGTCGTGGGCATGATAGATTGGCGCGAAGTCCGTGTTGACCTTGCGCAGATCGGTCGGGTTCAAAACGCTCAGAGGCGCGGGCAGCGTGGGCGCAACAGAGAGATCGAACAGGCCCATATTCTGATAGGCACCGATAAATGCCGGCAAATCGCCGGGATCAAGAACGCCTGCCGTGACGAGGGAACTTCCGACCGAGGCTCCCAAGCCACCAAGACCTTGCCGACTCGAGGCGATGGTCGCCAATGTCGAATTCAGATTGACAACCCCGGTACTCACCGAGTCCGGCAAGCAGCCGAGTACGCCCGTGGGATCGGTGGTGCACAACTGCTTTGGCGAACGCATCTTGGAATCAGCTTCATGCGAATAAGAACCCACGACATCGATTGTCGTGTCTTCGCTGGGCTTGAAGCGCAAGGAGCCGCGCAGAGAGTATGTGTCTTCACTATTGATATGGCTGTTGTCGGCGACATTTGTCACGTAGCCGTCATGACGGACCCAATCGCCAGCAAGGCGAATAGCGGCCACATCATTGATGAGCGGGATGTTGACCATCCCCTTGAGTTCTGAAGCGTTGTAGTTGCCATAGCTGCCTTCCGCATCGGCACCGAAGGCTTCGAGATCAGGCTTGGCGGAATGGACATTCAGCACGCCACCGGTCGCGCCACGACCATAGAGGGTCGACTGGGGACCGCGCAGGACTTCGATACGTTCAAGGTCGTAGAAGTTTGCTTCGGCCAAAGGCGGATTGACCAAGAACACGTCGTCGACGTTAACGGCAACGCCAGATTCTGCGTCGTAACCAACGGCAGTGATACCGATGCCGCGGATCTGGAAGTTGGAGCCCGTAAAGTTGCCCTTGGTATAGGTGACGTTAGGGGTGGAAAACTGCAAGTCTTTGAATTCGTTAATCTGGTGGGCGGCGATATCGGCGGAATTATAGGCCGTCACAGAGATCGGCACCGTCTGGATGTCTTCGACGCGTTTTTCGGCGGTCACCGTCACCGTTTCGATCTGTGCCAGTGCCGGCACGACGAATGCTGTGGTCAGAAGAAGAGAACCGAGAAGCGTGGCAGAACGGCTGGCCCGCGGACGGCGAAATGACATGTGAAAACCTCCCCTAAACAGGTGCTTGAATAGCTCTGTTGGGAAGGCATTCTAGTTGCTCATTAAAGACCGACAATGGTCTGACAACGGGTCACAGCACGGATGCTTCGCAAGCGTGTGAAGTTGGCAACACTCGCATTCGCCGTTTGGGCGGTGAACACTTCCTTCTAATGCCAAAAACGTCAAAAAACCTTCATGCACATAAAAGCACAATAAAATAGGAGCGAATCCGAAACATACTCGAAATATGAATGCCAAAGAAATGGCATACCTATTATTCTAATTTTTGCTTCGCAGCAGAAACAATAGACAGTAATGTTAGTTATATCGCAACCGCGAAGAGCATTTTCCAATGCCCAGCGGCCAGTTGAACGCCACTTTCGGGGGGCATCAGCCAACATCCGCTCGAATCGGCCGCCGGCCGTAGCGGGAATTCCAAAATCGTGTCGGGTAATCCGTAAGCTGACGAATCTTTCCCTCAGAACCGCATATTCGAAAAATCAGCGGTTGGGCGGCGGATTGTTCCGCCGCCTCGTTATCCTTCGTGGGCCGCCGATGCGACCACCTCAGGATGACGTTTGGGGTCGTCATCCTGAGGTGTGACCCCGCATGTAAGGAGGGGGAGCGTCGAAGGACTACCAGTTTTTCGTGATGCGAATGCCGAACAGGCGCGGGTCGGTGAGGAAGACATTGGTCGTCAGCGCCGTGTCATCGGAGTTGAGGAACGCGCCGGTGATCGCGGTCGTGTCGAACACGTTTTTGGCATAGACCATCGCCTGCCAACCGTCCTGATTGGTGAAGATCAGCGACAGGTTGAGGTTGCTGTAGCCGTGAAGCTGGTCATACGGCTTGTCGTTGAAGATGCGGGCGAAGGAATTGCCCTGCCAGTAGAAGTCTCCGCGCAACGTACCGGCCCAGCTATCGCTGAGCGGCATGGAGTATTGCGCACCCGCCGAGAGCGTGAACGGCGGCGTGTTGGGAAGCTTGTTGCCGCCCAGATCTTTCGCAAAACCCTGACCGTTGTTGGGGGCGGTCGCCGGATCGAAGTCGGTGATGCCGAGCGCTGCCAACGTGGTGCCCGCCCAGAAGCCGTTATCGGAGCCGGCATAGGCCTGATCGCAGGCAAGCGCCAAACCGTTGAAAGCGGCACTATCCGTCGGCGGCTGCGAGTTCTTCTCGATCAGTTCGCGCACCACATAGGTTGGGAAGATGCAGTTGGAGGTGGAAACAGGGAAGGGTTTGACCACCATCCAGTCGGTATTGCCTGCCGTGCGGTCGATCAGGTCGATGGCGGATTGGCCGTCATCGATACGGCTGTCTTCCAGACCGCCTGCGAAGTTGAAGCGCAGGCCCGGCAACGGTTCCCAGGTCGCTTCCAGTTCGGCGCCTTTGACCTTGGCATCGATGTTGAGGTTGATCGAGGTGCGATCCACGATCTGCGAGATCTGATAGCCCTTGTAGTCGTAATAAAAGACATCGCCGTTCAGGGTGAGTGAGCCGTCCAGCAGGTTGTTCTTGGTGCCCAGTTCGAATGCGTTGATGAATTCGGGCGCGAACGTCGCCGGATGCACGATGTAGGATTGCGAACTGAACGTGTTGGTCTGCGGCCCCGGCGGATTGGCGCCGCCGCCCTTGTAACCATGCGAATAGGATGCATAGACGAGCGTGCTATCGGTAAAGTCGAGTTTCGGCGTCCAGTTCGCGTTGAAGCGGCCGGTCACCTCTTTCCATTCCTGATTGACGATGCTTTCCACCGGATAACCGCCACCGGTCAGGAACACCCAGCTCGGGATGTTCCAGAACCGCTTGCTGTCATCGGTGAAGCGCAAGCCGCCAGTCAGCTTCACATCGGGTGTGATCTGATAATAGACCTCGCCGAAGCCCGCCCAGGAATTCAGGCGATAGGGATTCTGGCTGCGGAAATAGTTGTGACCGTTGCCATCGAGGCTGGTGATCGGATTGGGGTCGATATAAGTGCCGACATAGTTGCCGGATGTACCATGAGACGTTCCGTAAGGCAGGCTGGGATCGTCGCCATAAAGCCCGCAGCTGAAGTTGGCCGGATAAACGCCGGGCGCGAAGCCGAAGAAACTGATAATCGCCGGCGCTTGCGGAATCTCGAACGCCGGATCGAACAGCGGATGACAGGTGGTGAAATCGCCCGGCGCCTGGTTGTTGGCAACCTGCTCGATGGCGGTCACCAGATTGAAGAAGACATAATAATCTTCGACCGTCTGGTAATGCAGATAGTTCGCGCCGACGCTGAAGTTCAGCGGGCCGGAGAAATTCGACGACAGGCGCAATTCCTGGCTGAACTGCCAGGCACGTTCCTGCGACAGGTCCTCGCCCACCATCTTGTCGGAGCAGCCAACCTGCGGATCGCAATAGACGCCGCCCGGCGAAATCGATCCGTTGGTGCCGTTGCCGCCGCCCAACGTGCCGAACAGGCCGGGCGCGGTGTTGAAGCGGTTGAAGTCTTCGGTAGAACGCAGCTCGTCCTTGTTGTAGGCCGTCTGCGACGACAATGTCAGGTCGGGCGTCACCGCAAAATCGGCGTTGAACTCGAACGTATCGTTCTTGGCACGGTAAGTCGGCTCAAGCTCGGACTGGATGTTACGCAGGTTGGTGGATTGCACCGTGCTGGCATAAGGATCGATCGGATTGAGCAGAAAGCCGTTGGGCGCACCGCCGCCCGCGCCGTTGAACACGAATTCGCCCGCCGCCACGAACGGAATCGACTGGCCGTTCGGCGTTTCAAACGCATCCTTCGAATACATCGATGTCGGCAAGCAGCCCTGGCTCAGCCAGGCTTTGTAGAAACCCGGATTGGTCGATCCGTCGTAGGGAGACTGAAAGGTGTTGAGATCGAGACCGTCGACGACATCGGGGCCCGGATCTTTCTTGCAAAGCTGTTTGGCAGACCGGATACGGTCGTCCTTCTCATCGAAATGTTCCCAAACGAAATAAGCATGCAATTGCTCGATGGGATGCAAGCCGACCGTCAGGCGCGTCGACCACAAATCGCGTCCGTCGATGGGTTTGCCGGTGGTCTCGTTGAACGAATAGCCATCGCGTTTGGTCCATTCGCCGGCAGCACGAATGTCGAGCTTGTCACCCATCACCGGAATGTTGAGCATGCCTTCCATGCGCCGGTTCGAATAATTGCCGATGTCGATGGACGCCATCGCTTCATACTGATCGGTCGGCTTGGCCGAGATCAGGTTCACAACGCCTGCCGTGGCGTTGCGGCCATAGAGCGTGCCTTGCGGTCCGCGCAGCACTTCCACCTGGGCTACGTCGAAGAACTCCTGTTCGAAGAAGTGATTGCGGATGAACGGCGTGTCGTTGAACGCGACGGCCACGGCCGGATCGGTGGTGACAGAAATGGCCTGCGTGCCGATGCCGCGGATCTGGATGTTATAGCCGGTGAAGTTCGTCTTGGTGAACGTCAGATTGGGGACGTTCTTGACGAGATCAGGACCGCCTGCGGTTTGCGTGGCGGTGAGTTGCTCCTGGCTCATCGCGGTAATCGCGATGGGGACGCTTTGAACATCCGCGCCGCCGAGCTTGGACGAAGTGACCGTCACGGTTTCGACGGTGGCGCTGCGCGGCGCAAGCTGCGCGAGTTGGATTTCCTGGGGCGCCACTGCTTCCGTTGGCAAATCGTCCTGCACCACCGCGATAGCACCGGAGGCATGGCGGTGCATGGTGAAGCCGGTATCGGCGAGGATGCGCGACAAAGCCTCGACCGGCGAAAGATCGCCATGGGCGCCGGCCGTGCGCACGCCTTTGACTGCATCGTCCGACACGATCAGCGGCACACCGGCCTGCTTGATATAAGCGTGCAGCGCGGTCTTCAGATCGCCGCTTGGCACGTTGAAATCGCCGGCGCTGGCGGAAGCCGCCGCAAAAACACCGGCGCTTCCCAGAAGCAGGCTTTTAAAGAACTTCGAACGCATCATTTCCCCCTCCAGACGGCCTTGCGACCGAGAAAAACTTTCCATTTGCGCGAAACCGGATCAGCGCGAGATCACAATTCTTTCCCCTCGCCGCTCGACGCGCAGCTTGAAGACTTCCTGAGCGACTTCGGTAAAGGCACTGATGCCGTCGATAGGAAACGTGCCGTCCATGGTGAGACGCGCGGTCGCCGGATCGGCGATCACGAGCTTGCCCTGGTTGTAGCGGTTGAATTCGGCGACGGCGTCGGCAAGCGTGGTGTGATCGAACACCAGAAAGCCGTGACGCCAGCCCAACTCGTTGGTCAGCGACAGCGCCGTCTTGCGGGTGACAAATACCTTGTTGTCATGCACCGAGGCCGCTTCGTGCCGCGTCAGCAGCACCGGCGATTGCAGGCGACCATCGGGCGTATCCAACTGCACCCGGCCTTCGGTGACGGCGACTTCGAGATTCTTGTTATCGCGGCGAACAAGGAATTTGGTGCCGAGATCGGTGACGCGGTGATCGCCCACCATCACCACAAAGGGATGCTTGGGATCGTGCGAGATCTGGAAATAGGCCTCGCCGCGATCCAGCGTTACCAGGCGCTCATGCGCACTCACCCGCGCGCGCAGGACCGTGTCTGTGTTGAGTTCGATTTTCGAACCATCGGCGAGTTGCGCCGTTTGATGGCCGCCGACTTGCGTGGCGTAAACCGTTTCGCGGGGAGCGTCGGTATTGCTGGAATAATAAGCAGCCGCACCGACACCAAGCGCCGCAATCAGAAGCGCGGCGGCCGCAATGCGGAACAAGATGGGGCGGAAAGGTCTGCGGGTGGGCGGGGCCTCCGCAGGCTTGGGCGCGGGCGGGCGCAGCACCGAGAGGCGATCGGTGTGTTCCCACGCATCCTTCAGGCGCCAATAGGCGACGCGATGTTCCCACGCTTGTGCGAGCCAGGCGGAAAGGGCGGCTTCATCGGCCTCGTTCCAGCTTTCGAATTCACGGCGCTCCAGCCATTGGGCGGCGGCCGCGTTCACATCGCGCGCCGCACTCATGGCTTGCTCCTGAGATCGGAGGCATCGCCGTAAAGCATATCGGCCAGCGCGCAGAGGCCGTTGGTGAGATGTTCGGAGACCGTCTTCTCGCTGATGCCCATGCGCTGCGCGATTTCGGGACGCGACAGACCCTCGATCCGGCGCAGGGTCACCACTTCGCGGGCGCGCGGCGGCAGGCGGTCGAGCGCGCCTTGCAATTTGCGCAGCACATCGCGCGCCATGGCGTTGCGTTCGGGGCCGGGCGCATCGATGGCGACTTCCAGTTCGTCGAGATCGGCCACTGCTTCGATGGGCACGATCTGCTCGCGCCGCACGCGGTTGATCAGAAGATTGCGCGCCGTCGTCAGCACGAAGGCCTTGGTCTTTTCGGGAACTTCCTTTTGCGCGGCCTCGCAAACCCGCGCATAGACCTCCTGGCGGAGATCTTCGATGTCGCTTTTGTTGCGCCAGTTCTGATGCAGGTAATGCATCAACATCGCCTCCATCGGCAGCACCTCGCGGACAAACCACGCCTCCACCTCAGACGCGGTCATGGCTGCGCCCGGTTTGAAGAGGCCGGTTCCCCGGCTTGTTTCGAATGTCTTGGCCATCCCCCAGGAAGCCCTGCCTTTCGAGGGGTTAGAACGAAAGACTACGCTGGGGAGACAAACGGCGAAGACCCGTTTCGGGGTCGATGCAGGCAATTATTTTTGTGCTGCGGTGCGAAGCGCGGAATGCGGTGGCCCCAAAAACAGATTCCCCGCCATCATCGCAAAAACCGGCGCGGAAAATTTCGCGCAACGGTTCAGGCGACAATGGCGGGGTCGAAGCTTCGGCTGGCGGACGGTTTCGGCCGTAACATCAAACGTCACCGGCGCCCGCACCTCGGCCTGTCCCGCGAGACTTATCCCTTCCACCCCTGACGCCCGGCGATGCGCGCTGATCTTTAGATCATGCAGCCGCAAAAACGCCGGACAAAACTGGCGGAGAGACGCGGATGCACACGAGGGTGATCGCATCCTGTCCCTGTATTCTCGTGTCGGTCTCGCTGCCCGCGCGGGCGGCGAATGGTTGCGTGAGCAAAGTCCTCAAGAAGCATCTGAGAACGAATATAGAACATCCAATCTCAGGTTTCAAGGCCTAATGTTGATTTTTTTCTTCTATCTGACTCAAAGGCTTAGGCCGAAGGCCA
>DATKJT010000057.1:0-48332 GCA_035543495.1 Rhizomicrobium sp.
ATCCGGAATATGCTTGGAGCTACGAAATCGGAACGAAGACACGTTGGCTCGATAACCGGGTACAATTAAACGGAACTCTATTCAAAACGGACTACTCAAATCTGCAAATCTCCCAATTGATCGCACTCAACCGCCTTGTGATCGGCAATGCGGCTTCAGCAGAAATAAAGGGAGCAGAACTGGAATTTGTCGTTATCCCGATTGAACACTGGCAGTTGGATGGCAGCTACACCTACCTCGATACCAAGATTACAGAGTGTGCTCCGAACGCATCGATTTGCCACATCGGAGCAAGTTTAACTCGCGCACCGAAGAACAAACTGAATCTCGGGGTGCAATTCGATCAAGACTTGGGCTTCAGCGTGCTGTCCGCGCGGCTCGATTACCTCTACACCTCGAAGTACTACTTCGAAATCACCAACATACCCACCCAGACACAGAACGGCTATTCGATGGTCGACGGGCGCATCGCGTTCGCCTCTCCTGACGATCATTGGGAAGTGGCGTTGTGGGGCAAGAACCTGAACGATGCGCTGGTGGCGACATATATCACGGCGTTCGCGCCCTATGCTCAGGTACTCGTGCCATATGCCCCGCCGCGCACGTTCGGCGTCACACTCAGCTTCAAGAACTGATGCCGGAGCTGAAGACACGGCCTCTGTGCCGCTATCACGCGACGCTCGAGCCGGTGCAGCATGACATCGGCTCGGCCCATATGGGCCGCCGGATGATCGCAGTGGTCACCGGCGGTGCCTTCGAAGGCGAACGCCTGCGCGGCAAGGTGCTGAACGGCGGCGGCGACTGGGCGCTGATCGAAGAGGCGCGCGACGTGCTGCGCCTCGACGCGCGGGTGACATGGCAGACCGACGATGGGGCGAAGATCTATGTCTCCTATCGCGGGGTGTTGCGGCCACTCTCCGAAATTCGCCGACAACGCGCGGGCGGCGGGACGGCAACGGATGAGGACTACCGCACGCTTTACTTCCGCACCTCGCCCGTGTTCGAAACCGGCGACCCGCGCTACCTCTGGCTGAACGACATCGTGACCGTGGCGATGGGCGGCGCGATCGCCAACGGCGTGAAGTACGATATCTTCGAAGTGCTTTAGGTCAGTGGGTGAGACCGGCGGCTCTGAGTTCCGCCTTGGCTTCCTTGAACCAGCCTTGAAACACGGGATGTTTCAGCATCTCGACGGCCAGCACCGTGCCGAATTGTTCGCCCGCGGTGACATCGCTGCGGAAGTGGAAACCGCAAACAATGCGGTTCTCGCCATATTGTGAGGCCCGTTGCAGGATGGCCTGGGCGTGTTCGGGCATCAGCGAGGCAAGCACTACGCCCAACTCGAACCCCAACATCGCATGACCGCTGGGATAGGAATTGAGCGCCGGGCCGCTGTCGTGCGGCGCGCAGGTTTGCACCCGTGCATCGACGATCCATGGCCGGGCGCGGTGGAAGAAATGTTTGCTCTCGCTGGAATCCGGCCGGTCCACATCCATCACGCGGTCCATGAGAAACTTCGTTTTGGGCAGTCTGCGAAGATCCCATTTCGGGCCAAGGACGCCGTCGAAGATGGTTGGGTCTTCGGTATCGTTGTCACGTACGGCCGCGATGAGTTGCTCGCGCGTGGCAGTGGCGCGGGCGTTCAGGATTTCGTCGATCTCGTTCTTCTCCGTTTGCGACCCTCGCGCGGGCGGCGGCGGGATGATGTTTTGGAGAGGGATGCGGTCGATCCATTCGACCTGCTTGGCCTCGGCAGCCTGTGCTGCCTGACCTCCCAGCATGAACGCCGCAATGGTCGCGAATACGTATTTGCGCATGACAGGCCCCCTCTTCCGACCGGAACGCTAAAGATTCACCGCGACACTTGAAACAAGGTACTCGGATCAAGGTAAAATCCTTTCCATATCATGGACTTATGGCTTGTCCGATGCCCTGCCCTTTGGGCTGTTCTGGCTGCTATTCGCATTCGGGCTTTTGTTTGGGCGAGGCGACACCTTAAAAGGGCCACCAACAGGCAGGTGCGTTTTGCTTCTTCTGATCGATAACTACGACAGCTTCACCTACAACCTTTTCCACTATTTGGGAGAGTTGGGCGCCGATGTGCGCGTGAAGCGCAACGACGAGATTTCGGTGGCCGAGGCGTTGGGCATGGAAGCCGATGCCATTGTGCTGTCGCCGGGACCCTGCACGCCGAACGAGGCCGGGATCTGCCTCGACCTGATCCGGCAGGCAAACGGGACCGTACCGATACTCGGCGTTTGCCTCGGCCATCAGTCCATCGGTCAGGTCTATGGCGGCAAGATCGTGCGGGCGAAGGAGCCGATGCACGGCAAGCTGTCCCGCATTCATCACACCGGCAAGAGCGTGTTCCGCGGCCTCAACAACGATTTCGAGGCCACGCGGTATCACTCGCTTGTCATCGCCCCGGAATCGATGCCTGCCGATCTGGAGATCACCGCAAAAACGGAAGACGGCACCATCATGGGCGTGATGCACAAGCGGTTTCCGGTTCATGGCGTGCAATTCCATCCCGAAAGCATCGCTTCCGAACAGGGCCACGCGCTGCTGCAGAACTTCCTCGACATCGCCCGCGACTTCGCGCTTGAGCCCGCATGAGCGCCGATGAGAACTTCTCTCCCCTTCTGAAACGTGTCGGCGGCGGTTTGGCCCTCGACGCGGGCGAATCCGCGCGCGCGTTCGATGCGATCATGTCCGGGGAAATTCCGCAGATGCGGATCGCCGCGTTCCTGACCGCGCTCGCGGTGCGCAAGCCCACGGTCGACGAGATCGTCGGTGCTGCGCGTTCGATGCGCGCCAAGATGCTCACCCTCAAAGCTCCCGAAGGTGCTATCGATCTTTGCGGGACGGGCGGCGATGGGCATGGAACGCTCAATGTCTCGACGGCCGTTTCGTTTGTGGTTGCGGGCTCGGGTGTGCCGGTGGCCAAGCACGGCAACCGCAACATGTCGTCAAAGACCGGAGCTGCCGACGTTCTGGAAGCGTTGGGTGTGAAGATCGACGTTTCACCGGATGTCGCCGAGCGCTGCCTTGCCGAGGCGAAACTCTGTTTCCTGTTTGCGCAGACGTATCATCCCGCGATGAAACATGTTGGGCCTGTGCGCCAGGCCCTTGGTTTTCGCACCATTTTCAACCTGCTGGGGCCGCTCTCCAACCCGGCAGGCGTGACGCGGCAATTGATGGGCGTGTTTTCCGAAGAATGGATCGATCCCGTAGCCGAAGCATTGCGTCGGTTGGGCAGCGAGAAGGCGTGGATCGTGCACGGTGGCGACGGCCTCGACGAACTCACCACCACCACACACACCGATGTGGCGGCGCTGGAGAACGGCGCGGTCGAGCATCACGAAGTTAGGCCGCAGGACGCCGGACTTGCTGCGGCCACGCTGGCGCAACTCGAAGGCGGCACCGCGCAAGAGAATGCGGGTGCGATTACGCGTCTGCTCAGCGGTGAACATGGCGCGTTTCGAGACATCGTTCTGCTGAACGCGTCCGCCGCGCTCATCATAGCGGGCAAGGCAAAAAATCTGCGCGAAGGTGCAGCGCTGGCGGGCGAAACCATCGACAGTGGCAAGGCGAAAGCGACGCTGGCCAATCTCGCCGCCTGTTCGCGTGCCGCATGAGCATTCTGTCCGACATCGCCGTCTACAAGCGCCGCGAGATTGCGGAGGCGAAGGCGCGCGTACCCGAGCGTTTGATCGAGGATCGCGCGCTCACCGCGGATGCGCCGCGCGGATTTCGTGCCGCGCTGGAAAAAGCTTGCGGTGAAGGCCGTTATGGATTGATTGCGGAGATCAAGAAGGCGAGCCCTTCAAAAGGATTGATCCGAGCGGATTTCGATCCGCCGTCGCTGGCGCGTGCTTATGAGGAAGGCGGCGCCGCATGCCTTTCGGTTCTGACCGATACGCCTTCGTTCCAGGGTGCGCCGGAATTTCTTGTCTCGGCACGTGCGGCGACCAGGCTTCCCGTACTGCGCAAGGATTTCATGTTCGAGCCGTATCAGGTTGCGGAAGCTAGGGCCTGGGGAGCGGACTGCATTCTCGTTATCATGGCGTCGGTGAACGATGCGGAAGCACACGCGCTTCTGAATGCAGCCAAGCGGTGGAAGATCGATGCGCTGGTCGAAGTGCACAACGAAGAAGAACTGGATCGTGCGCTGGCGCTCGACGCGCAGATGATCGGCATCAACAACCGCGATCTGAATACATTTGTGACAGATGTTGCGGTTACCTTACGGCTCGCCCCGCGTATCCCGAAAGACAAGCTGATTGTCGCCGAAAGCGGGCTTGGCTCGCCCGACGATCTGAAACGGCTGGCGGATGCAGGCGTCTCGACCTTCCTGATCGGCGAAAGCCTGATGCGGCAGAAGGATGTAGCCGCTGCGACGCGGGCGTTGTTGAAACGGTCGCCCTAGCTCGCGCCCTCATTTCCTCGCCGGCGGCCGGGGAAAAAAGCGGCTCGTGCTTTCGATATAGGCTTGATAGGCGGGCCGGCGCTTGGTGATCGTATCTTCCATCAGACCCGCGCCAGAATAATGCATTAGCAGCGCCGTCATGACGATGGGACCCGCCACCGTCCACCAAGGTGCGCCGCCTGCAACCGCCACAAGGAAAAATCCCCACCAGATCAGGAAATCGCCGAAATAGTTCGGGTGGCGCGACCACCGCCAAACTCCGGTGTCGAGCACGCTGTCCGCGCCGCCGGGCTTCGCACGGAACGCAGTCAACTGCGCATCGGCAACGCCCTCGACCACAATGCCCGCGAAAATCACGAAGAAGCCGATGATATCCGCATAAGTCAGCGCGGTATGCGCGGAAATGGCGGCCTGCAAGGGCAAGGAAATCAGCCAGAGCAATGCTGCCTGAAGCCAGAAGATGACGACGAGGCTGAGAACGGGAAAACGGTTCCCATATTTGCGGCGGATGGACGTGTAGCGGTGATCTTCCTTTCCGCTCTTGAGGCGGCGCATGAGAATGTGCGTGCCCAGCCGCACGGCCCAAAGGGACACCAACGCAAGGCAGACCCAGCCCCGCATATCCGCGCCACCTTCGACATAAGCAAGGGCCCAGCCGAGAATTGCAAACGCCGGTGCCCACAGAATGTCGACAATACTGACATCTTTAAGGGCGATGCTAAGCGGCCATAGGGCCGTCATCATGGCAAAAGCCAGCACGAGCGTGAAAAGAAGATGGGGCATAGCTTTACCTCGCAGTCCTATACGCGCCAGAGAGCCTCACGGATTACTGCCGCCATGGCGATCCGGCGCCCAGCCGTTCGAACGATGGGTGGGCCATTCCGGGCTGCGGATCACCGAGGCAACCGGGCGGGGATGACAAGCGGCAGCGGTCGGGTAACATCCGGCCTATGAACAAGCTCACCCATCTCGACGAAACCGGCGCGGCGCGCATGGTAGACGTTTCCGAAAAGCCCGACACGGTACGGGAGGCAAGTGCGGAAGCTGTCATCGCGCTTTCGGAGGAGGCTTTTACCGCCGCGCTCTCCGGCGACGCAAAGAAGGGCGATGTTCTGGCGGCGGCGCGCATCGCGGGCATCATGGCGGCGAAGAAAACGTCCGACCTCATTCCGCTGTGCCATCCGATCGCGCTGAGCAAGGCGGCGGTCGATTTCGAGCCACTGGAAGAACGGCATGCCATCCGCATTATCGCTACAGCCAAGACCACTGGGCCCACCGGTGTCGAGATGGAGGCGCTGACGGCGGCGAGCATCGCGGCGCTGACGATTTACGACATGATCAAAGCGGTGGATCGTTCGGCGGTGATCCAAACCATACGGCTGATTGCGAAGTCCGGCGGCAAGAGCGGGGATTTCCGGCCTGCGCCCGCGAAGACGGAAGAAAGACCTTCCATCGCTACACGGCTTGCCAAAGCACGGGCCGCAAAGCCTTCGACATTGATGGGTGAAGTTGCGGCACCAAAACCGGCGGCACCCATCGTACAGCGCGAGGCGTTTCGCGCCTTCATGACGTCTCACGGTTTGCGCGCCAGCGTTTGGGCGAAAGATGCAGGCGTTTCGCCGTCTCTGATCTATTCGTACCTCACGGGAAAGTCGGGCAGCATTCCGAAAGACGCTGCGTCGAAACTTGCGCGGGCCGCGAAGGTGCGCGTCGAGGATCTGTTCGGGAAATGATCTCCGTCGACGAAGCAAGGGCTCGCATTGTTGCCGCGTTCACGCCGATGGAGAGCGAGACTGTTTCAATCGCACAGGCTGATGGGCGCGTTCTGGCGCGGGATGTGCGAGCGAAACTTTCACAACCGCCCTCCCCCGTTTCCGCGATGGATGGATATGCGGTACGGGCGGATGACGCACACGCGGGAGCGACGTTGCGTGTTGTGGGCGCGTCACCGGCTGGCAATCCGTATCGTGGCACGCTTGGCAAGGGAGAGGCTGTTCGCATCTTCACCGGGGGCGTCGTGCCGGAGGGCGCGGATGCCATCGTCATTCAGGAAGATACCGAAGCGACCGAAGCGACCGAAACGGACGTGACGATTAAAGAGGCCGCACAGAAAGGCCGTCATGTTCGTGTGGCTGGGCTCGATTTCGCGGCGGGCGACGTTCTTGCATCAGCGGGCAAGCGATTGGGGCCGCGCGATCTTTCGCTGCTGGCGGCAGGCGATGTGCCAGATGTCGAGGTGCGGCGACGTCCGCGCGTGGCATTTGTGGCGACGGGGGACGAACTTTCACGCCCCGGAGAAGCGCGCAAGCCGGGCGGGATCGTGGCATCGTCCGGGTACGGATTATCGGCATTGATCGCTCGCTGGGGTGGCGAAGCGATGGACCTTGGTTTGCTGCCGGATCGTATCGAGGCGTTTGCGGAGTTGCCGGAGAAAGCCAAAGGCGCGGATATGTTGATCACGCTGGGGGGCGCTTCGGTTGGCGACCACGATCTGGTTCAGCGCGCATTGGGACCAAAGGGCTTTGCGCTCGATTTCTGGAAGATCGCGATGCGGCCAGGCAAGCCGTTGATCTTCGGACGGCTGCAGCAGACACCGTTTCTGGGACTGCCGGGAAATCCGGTTTCGACTTTGGTGTGTGCGATTCTGTTTGTGCGGCCTGCAATATCCGCGTTGCTGGGCGCGAGCGATGACACGCAAACCCAGACTGCGCGGCTTGCGCGCGACATGGAGCAGAACGATACGCGGCAGGATTATGTCCGCGCACGGATCATCTGGCGGGATGGCGAGCCTTGGGTTGAGCCGTTCGCAGTACAGGATTCCTCTATGCAACAGGTGTTTGCCGAGGCCGATGCGCTGATCCTGCGGTCACCCCATGCGCCAGCGGCAAAGGCCGGGGAACGGGTGGAGATCATTTCGCTCGCCGGGGCCTGACCGCCACAACCGAAAAGCGGGTTGGCCCAACATCTTGGCGGTTGACCGCCTTTGAGAACTAAAGTAGAACGATTCCCCATGTTTCGGATTTGTTCGTGTGCGCCGCACACAGCCCCGGAAGGGGCCATCGAGGAGAGACGTGGATGCTGACCCGCAAGCAATACGAACTGCTCATGTTCATCCATGAGCGCGTACGCGAGACGGGCGTGCCGCCGTCCTTTGATGAAATGAAGGACGCGCTGGACCTGAAGTCCAAGTCCGGCATCCACAGGCTTATCATGGCGTTGGAGGAGCGGGGCTATCTCCGTCGCATGGAGAAGCGGGCCCGAGCGCTGGAGATTGTGCGGCTGCCGGAGAACGTCTCCGACACGCTGAGACCGGCGACCACCCGCAGTCAGGCCCAACGCGCGGGCCACCCTGCCCCCCGCCACACGCGCGGAGAAACGCGCATATCGGCCGATACGAGAGGCGCTGGCTCTCCGCGCCGCTCGTCCGAGAGCGAAGGCTCCATGCAGGTTCCGATGGTGGGGCGGATCGCCGCCGGTACACCGATCGAGGCATTACAGAACAAGGTGGGCGAAGTGCCCGTTCCGGTCGGCATGATCGGCCGGGGCGGCAATCACTACGCGCTGGAGGTGACTGGCGATTCCATGCTGAACGCGGGCATTCTGGATGGCGACACGGTGATCATTCAGGAGGCCGATACGGCCGCCACGGGCGACATCGTGGTGGCGCTGGTGGACAACCAGGAAGCCACGCTGAAACGCCTGCGCCGCCGCGGGGATTCCATAGCGCTGGAAGCCGCTAACCCCGCTTACGAGACGCGCATCTACGGGCCTGACCGTGTGCGTGTGCAGGGCAAGCTAGTAGGGCTTATTCGCCGCTATTGAACCGCCCCGTCCGTGTACGGATGGGCTGGCTCCACGGCCTTTGGCCGCGCTCGCCTTCGACGGTTTGGATTTGCGCTCCATCCTTTAGCCAAATTGCGTAACCGCCGTTCTTTGCAAGATCGAACCGGTCGATCACGAGCTTCGGCCCCTCGCATCGTCGCCGGGTCGGGACGGCGCTGATCAAGATATCTGCTGAAGCGCAATCTTCGAGGGCTTCACTGCGGGCGATTGCGGCCACGGTTTCACCGGAGGCCAGAGTGGCGATGCAACCGAGTTCGTCGCAACGCACGCCCTGCCCGGGCTTGGCGATGGCTTGTTGGACTTCGCGCGCGTCGCCATCGCGCCGCAGCCAGATTTCGGCGGCGTAGTCATCTTGCGGTTCGCGGACGAAACCGAGCGATCCGTCAGGCAGACGCAAGGCAATCGTCTTCGCGTCACGGTCGATCATGAGATCTGGGCGTGCTGTGAAGAAGGTCGCGACTATTCCAATAAAAATCGGCGCGAAGCCGAGCCATCGCCAGGGACGCCGCCAGAAGGCGATCCACAAGCCGCCAATGGCCACGACGACGAGCGCATATTCCGGCCAGACGACGGCAACAGATGCGGCCCCCGGCAGCTTGGAAACCCAGTGAGCGACGGCGGTCATCATCACCACGCCCTTGCCCATCACAAGCAGCGGCCAGCGTTCAAGGCCGAACGGCATCGCGATCATCGCAAGCGTTGCTGCGGGCATGATGACGAAATCGGCGATGGGCAAGGACGCGAGATTGGAGATCGCGCCGTATTGCGTGGAACGGTCGAAATGGAAGATCGCGAACGGTGTGGTGGCAAGCGTGGCGACGATACTGGCGATCACGATGCCGATCATGTAGCGCCATATTTTGCGGACGGGGCCCAAGCGAACGCCGTCCGGCGATTTCTCGCGCTTCTCGCCCCATTCCGCGATGGCGATGAGACCGATCACGGCGGCGAATGACATCTCGAAGCCCGGTTCGGTGAGGCTTTCCGGTTCGATCAATAGGATAAACGTAGCGGCGATCATCACCGAGCGCATACTGAGCGCAGGCCTGTCGGCAAGAATGGCAAGGAACATCATCGCGATCATGATGTAGGAGCGCAGGGCGGGCGCTTCGCAGCCGCTGATGAAGAGATAGAATGCGGCACCAAGAAGCGCGGCGACCGCGGCCCATTTCTTGATCGGATAGTTGAGCGCGATGGGCGGAAAAAGCGCGAGGATGGCGCGCACGATCCAGAAGAAAAAGCCGCCCGCAAGCGCAAGATGGAGACCGGAAATCGACAGCACGTGTACCAGGCCGGAATCGCGATAGGCGGAATAATCGGCCGCGTCGATGCCGCCGGTTTCGCCGGTGATCATAGCTGCGGAAACGCCCCCTTCGCTGCCGGGGAGGATTTCGCGCACACGCGCGGTCATGGCGTTGCGCAGTCGTTCGAGCCGCGCGTTCCAGCGTTCGGTGAAAGTTTCGTCCTCTTGTGCGGCGATGAGTTTCGGCTGACCGAAGGAGAAGCCGACTGCGCCGATGCCTTCGTAAAAGGCCCAGCGGCCGAAATCGTAATCGCCGGGGGCTGCGGGTGCGGGGGGTGTCATCAGGCTTGCGCGAAACGAAATCCAGCTTCCGGGTTCGAGATCGGACGGCACATTGCGGAAATAGAGCCGCACACGCCACGGAATCGTACCGCTCAAATGGCGTTCCGGTTCGAGATGGCCCAACACGGCGCGCATCCCCTTCCCATGCTGTTCGATACTTTCGACGCGAGCGGTAAACCCGGCATATCCGATTTTGTGAGAGAGCACCGGGCGCGCGATCAGATCGGTACGGAATTTCGCGACCGAAAATCCCAAAGCGAAGGCGGCGCAAAGCGCGAGAACGGCCGCGACGGCTGGATGGGCAAATCGTGTCGCAGCGATGGTGCAAGAAAATGATGCTGCGAGCATCACAAAAGCGATCCAGAGCGCGGGTTCCACGGGGAGCGCGAAGTAGAAGCCGATGCCCGCTGCGAGGCCGGGCGCGAGCCACAACGGCCAGCGCTCACGCTCTGCCAGCGCGGCCTCGCCCAAGGATGCCAGCGGATGTGCGAACGCACCGCGCAAGCGGGCCACAAGGGCGCCAGCGCCGGGCATGCCAGAGGTCGAAAGCGGAGCTACCCCCACGGGATTCTGTTTGCTAGAAGCCTCGCCATCACCAGGCCGAAAAACGCCGACCGCTCCCGAAAGACACTATGGCAAAAGATTCGAAACCCGTCCTGCGCTTTGCGCCTTCGCCCACCGGTTATCTGCATATCGGGGGCGCGCGGACCGCTCTTTTCAACTGGCTCTATGCCAAACGCCATGGTGGCACGTTTCTGCTGCGCATCGAGGATACGGATCGCGAACGCTCCACGCCGGAAGCGGTGGAGGCGATCCTCAAGGGGATGGAGTGGCTGGGCCTGAACTGGGACGGGCAGACGGTTTATCAGTTCGCGCGGGCCGGACGGCATCGCGAGGTGGCGGAGCAACTACTGTCCGAGGGGAAAGCCTATCGCTGTTACGCGACGCCCGCAGAACTCGACGAGATGCGCGCCAAGCAGCGGGCAGAGGGCAAGCCCATTCGGTATGACGGACGCTGGCGCGACCGCAATCCGTCGGAAGCGCCGGAAGGGGCGCCGTTCGTCATTCGGCTGAAGGCGAGGCAGGATGGCGGAACCATCGTGCACGACAAGGTGCAGGGTGACGTGCGCTTCGCCAACGATCAGCTCGACGACATGATCCTGCTGCGAAGCGACGGTACGCCGACCTACATGCTGGCCGTCGTGGTGGACGATTATGACATGGGCGTGACGCATGTGATCCGCGGGGCAGATCATCTGAACAACGCGGCGCGGCAGTTGCAGATCATCGATGCGATGGGATGGCCCATCCCGGTTTATGCGCATGTGCCTCTGATCCATGGGGCGGATGGAGCAAAGCTTTCCAAGCGCCATGGTGCGCTCGCTGTGCACGAATACGAGCGGATGGGATATCTGCCGGAGGCGATGCGGAATTATCTGCTGCGGCTCGGCTGGAGCCATGGCGATGACGAGTTCATTCCGACCCAGCAGGCCATCGAATGGTTCAATCTGGAGAATATCGGCAAGAGCCCTGCCCGTTTCGACTTTAAAAAGCTCGACAATCTGAACGGGCAATACATCCGCGCCATGAGCGATGCGGCACTCGCCGATGCTGTGGTCAATTATTTGACCAATGAGGAGCCGCCGCGAAAGCTGGATGCGCGCGCGCGCGATCGCCTGAAGGCGGCGATGCCGGGATTGAAAGACCGGGCCAAGACGCTGCTCGAGCTTGCGCAAGGGGCCGAGTTTCTGTTTTCGGACGGACCGCGCACCTTGGATGAGGCGGCGGCCAAAATCCTGACGCCGGAGGCGCGCGCGGTGCTTGGCGGGCTGGTTGCCGCGCTCAGCACGCGGGAATGGGTGGCTTTGGAGCTTGAGGCCGCGACGCGGGCTTTCGCAGAGGCACAAGGGCTGAAACTGGGCCAGGCGGCGCAGCCGCTACGTGCCGCCCTGACCGGGAGGACGGTTTCGCCGCCGATTTTCGAGATGCTGCAAATCCTGGGAAAGGACGAAAGCCTAGTAAGACTATCGGCTTACACCGCCTGACCGGAAAGTGGCGGCAACATTGCCGGCATTAAAGCTGCTGTTAAAGAGGTGACGAATTTAACCAATAGGCTATAAGATTGCTGCAGTGCGATATGAGGGAGATGACCGTCCGATGAGCATGAGAGAAAGCAAGGCAACCCCCGCCGGCTCCGCGACGCTGACCTACAAGGACAAGAACTACAAAATCCCCGCGTTTTCGGGCTCCATAGGGCCGGACGTGCTCGACATCCGAAAGCTTTACGGCGAGGCCGACGTTTTCACCTACGATCCCGGTTTCACGTCGACCGCAAGCTGCGAAAGCACGATCACCTATATCGACGGCGACAAGGGCATTCTTCTCTATCGGGGTTACCCGATCGACCAGTTGGCCGAGAAATCGAACTTTCTCGAAGTCTGCTATCTGCTGCTTTACGGGGAACTGCCGAGCGCTGCGCAGATGGCGGAGTTCGATCATTCCATAACCAATCACACGATGCTGCACGAACAGCTTGTACTGTTCTTCCGCGGTTTCCGCCGCGATGCGCATCCCATGGCGGTGATGTGCGGCGTGATCGGCGCGCTGTCGGCGTTTTATCACGACTCCACCGACGTTAACGATCCGCGCCAGCGCGAGATCGCAAGCCACCGCCTGATCGCCAAAATGCCGACGATCGCAGCGATGGCCTACAAATACTCCGTGGGGCAACCGTTCGTTTATCCGTCGAACGATCTGGGCTATACGGAAAACTTCCTGCGCATGACGTTTTCGGTGCCGGCCGAGGAATACAAGGTCAATCCGATCCTTTCGAAGGCGCTGGATACGATTTTCATTCTTCATGCCGATCACGAACAGAACGCGTCGACCTCGACCGTGCGGCTGGCCGGATCTTCGGGCGCCAATCCGTTTGCGTGTATCGCGGCTGGCATTGCATGCCTTTGGGGACCCGCGCACGGCGGCGCGAACGAAGCAGCACTCAAGATGCTGGAAGAGATCGGCAGCGTCGATCGTATTCCCGAATTCATCAAGCGCGCGAAAGACCCGAGCGACAATTTCCGCCTGATGGGTTTCGGCCATCGCGTCTACAAGAACTACGACCCGCGCGCCAAGGCGATGCAGATTCAGGCGCACAACGTGCTTGAGGAAGTGGGCCACCAGAACGACCCGCTGCTGAAGGTGGCGATGGAACTGGAGCGGATTGCGTTGCAGGACGATTATTTCGTTTCCAAGAAGCTCTATCCGAATATCGACTTTTATTCGGGTATCACGCTGCGTGCGCTGGGCTTCCCGTCCAGCATGTTCACTGCGCTGTTCGCATTGGCCCGCACCGTGGGCTGGATCGCGCAGTGGAAGGAAATGCTGGAAGACCCGCACCAGAAGATCGGGCGGCCCCGGCAGATCTATACCGGTCCCACGGAACGCAATTACGTCGACCTGACGAAGCGCTGATCAACGGCTCGCGCGGACAAAATCGACAATCGTACGGGCGGCGCGCAGCGAAGGCGGCTCGCCGCCCTCGCCCAGCCTGTGAGCGGCTTCTTCGAGGTCGGCAATCTGGCGTTGGGCCGCTTGTGCATCCTGAAACAGCGTGACGACGGCGTTGGCCAGATTTTCCGGCGACGCGTCGGCTTGCAGAAATTCAGGAACAGCTTTGCGTTCGAGCAGCAGGTTGACCAGCGTGAAATACGGCAGCTTGAACAGCCAGCGGCCCAGCGCGTAGGTCACGGCGCCGACGCGATAGGCCGCGACGAAGGGCGTGCGCGATAGCGCCAGTTCTGTGGTCACCGTTCCAGATGCCGCGAGCGCCGCATTGGCGGCATCAAAAGCGGCGAATTTGTCGTCATCGCTTTCGATGAGGTGGATCGGCGTCGGCCAATCCTTGATCGCCGCGCGCACGCGAGCAGCGACGTGGGGGACTGTCGGGAGAATCGCGACGAGGTTGGGGATGCGTTTTGCAGCGATGCGCACGGCTTCGCGGAAAATGGGCAGGATGAAGCGGATTTCGTTGGTGCGGCTACCCGGCAAAACGGCAAGTAACGGGGCGTCTGCGGGGATATTCAGGCGGGCGCGCAATTCGGCGCCACCTTTCATGCGCGCCGCGCGTTCGATGACCGGATGGCCGACGAAGGTGGATTTTAGGCCATGCCTCTCGAAGAACGGCGCTTCGAACGGCAGGAGCGCGAGCACCAGATCGAAATATTTCGCCATGGCGCGCGCGCGATAGGCGCGCGAAGCCCAGACCTGCGGGGCGACGTAGTTGATCGTCTTGATCGCGGGATCGGCGCGTTTCAGAGCGCGCGCGATGCGATGGGTGAAATCGGGACTGTCGATCAGCACGACAGCATCGGGGCGCGTGGCAAGGGCACAGTCTCGCGCCTGGCGGACGCGGGCGAGGATTCTGGGAATCTTGGGTACCACTTCGCTCAGGCCCATGACGGCAGTGTCGTCCAATGCAAAGAGCGTTTGCAAACCCTGTGCTGCCATCGCGGGGCCGCCCACGCCGGTGATCGCGACGTTGCCGCCTTCGATGGCATGTAGTCCCGCCATCAATTGCGCGCCGAGTTGATCGCCAGACGGCTCGCCACAGACGAGCATGAGCGAGATTTTCTTTTCAGGAACGGCGCTCATGCCTTTGCCGGCTCAAGGCCCACAATGAAGATGTTCGCGGCATCGGCTGCGCGGACGACGTTTTCACGATCTACGATGAGTGCGCGATTTGCTTCGACAGCTATTCCGGCAAGTCCGGCAGCAGCGACGTTTTTTACGGTTTGAATGCCAATAACAGGGAGATCGGTTTTACCATCCTGTATCGGTTTGGGCGCCTTGACCAACACGCCGCGTGGTTTCGCAGGCGTGCCGCGCAGGCGTTCCGGAAGCTCGGCAACGCGTTTCAACATCGCATCGGTGCCTTCGGCAGCTTCAACCGCGAGAACAAGGCCATCGCAGACGGCAGCCGCCTGACCGATATCCAGTTCGCCGAGACGAGCGACAACTTCGAAGCCCTTGGCGACATCTTTCAGGGAGTCGCTCGATGGGGAATGCTTGCCGACATTGCCCTTGCGTACGACAAGGGACGGAGCGGCTTCCGCGATGCTGACGACCCGGTAACCTTCCTTTTCGAAAATCTCGACGATGGCACGCAGAAGCGCATCATCGCCCTTCAACGCCACTGCGGCGACCCGCGGCATCAGCAATGCACCTTTGGTATCGAGCCGCACGTCCGACAGGCGCGGGCGGTCGACCTTGCCGGCGAAGATGATGTCCTTGCAGTTGTTGGAGGAAAGTGCGCGCAGCGTTTTTCCCATTTCGCCGAGTGAAACGGCTTCACACGAGAATTGGGTGGTCCAGTCGTCGTTCTTACCGGTGAGCGAAACAACAAAGACTTCGCGGCCGCCTTCGCGTGCGGCCTCGGCAACGGCGCGCGGAAGATCGCCGCCACCGGCGATGATCCCGAGCTTGCTCATTCCGCGTCGTCCGCTTGCGCGCGGCGGCGGTGCGGGATGGCGATGGGAAGCTTGCGGTCGTACAGAATGAAACTCGTGATGTCCTGCACTTCGGCGACGTCCGGCCAGTTTTCGCTTGCGCGTTGTGCACGGTCGTAGAGGCTGCCACCTTCGGTGTGGAAGATTAGGCGATAGGCAGCGCGGACTTTGTGGATGGTTTCGCGCGGCACGTTGCGGCGTTTCATGCCGATGATGTTGAGGCCATCGAGCGCGGGACCCCGGTCGATGCCCATACCGTACGGGATCACATCGCGTGCAACGCCGGTGAGACCACCAATAAAGGCGTATTTGCCGACACGACGGAATTGGGCTACGGGCGATGTGCCGCCGATGATGACGCCGTCGCCGACTTGCGCGTGACCGCCGAGTTGCACACCGTTGGCGAACGTCACGTCGTTGCCAACGTGGCAGTCGTGACCGATGTGCGACGTGGCCATGAAGTAGCCGCGGTCACCGATCTGCGTAACGCCGCCGCCTTTTTTGCTGCCGGTATGCATGGTGACGGCTTCGCGTATCACCGTGTCTGTGCCGATGATGAGGCGGGCATCCGGATCGTTGTGATTGCGGATCTGGCCTTCATCGCCCAACACCGCGTGACTGTGCACGACCGAGCGGGCGCCGAGTTCGACGCGGCCTTTCATGACAACGTGCGAATGCAGACGAACGCCCTCGCCCAGAACGACATGCGGGCCGACGATGCAGTACGGGCCGACCTCGACGCCGTCGCCGAGCGTGGCGCCGTCTTCAACGATCGCTGTGGGATGGATTGTCATTGGACTGCGGGCCGTCGGCGATCATGGCGCTGTATTCGGCTTCGGCACACAGCGTTTCGCCGACATAGGCTTCGCCCGCGAAACGCCACACCATGCCGCGATTGCGCAATGCCTTGACGGGCATGCGCAGCATGTCTCCCGGACGAACCGGGCGGCGGAAGCGGGCTTTCTCGATGGTCATGAAATAAACGAGGCGGCTCCCGGCTGCGAGACCCAAGGTTTGCATCACCAACGCGCCGGCGGTTTGCGCCATCGCTTCGACGATCAGCACCCCGGGCATCACAGCGAAAGATGGGAAATGACCCTGGAAGTGCGGCTCGTTGAAAGACACGGCTTTCCAGCCGGTGGCGCTTTGCGCCGGAACGATGTCGGTCAGCCGTTCGACGAAGAGAAAGGGAGCACGGTGTGGGAGCAAACTTTTGATCTGCTCGACATCCAATTCCAGCTTCACAGGCTCAGTCATCTTTTTTCTTCCGACGCTTGGCCAGGAGGGCAACCGCAGCCAGTTGCCTTCTCCACTCGCGTACAGGAACGGGCGGCGCACCACCCCAATCCTGCCCGTCATACTCTCCCGGAGGCACGCCTGCCCTGGCCGCGAAACGCGCGCCATGGCCGACGCGAACATGGTCGGCCAATCCGACCTGCCCGCCGAGCACGACGAAATCGCCGAGCTCGCAGCTTCCGGATATGCCGACCTGGCCGACGATCATGTCGTGCCGTCCGAGGCGGTTGTTGTGCCCAATCTGCACCAGATTATCAATCTTGGTGCCTTCCCCGATCACCGTGTCGCCCAACGCGCCGCGATCGATTGTGGTGCAAGAGCCTATCTCGACCTTGTCTTGAACAATGACGCGGCCCAGTTGCGGAATCTTTCTGTGGCCGCGCCGATCCGAAGCGAAACCGAATCCCGGCTGGCCGATTTGTGCGCCAGGAAGGATGAGCACGTCGTCGCCGATATAGCTGTGCGTGATCGTGACATTCGCGCCGATCTCGCCGTTTCGGCCAATGGCAACGCCGCGGCCGATGACGGTATTGGGGCCGATGCGCACGTTGTCGCCGATCTCGGCATCGGCGCCAATCACCACGCCCGGACCGAGGACCACGTTCTGGCCGAGACTGGCGCTTGGATCGATGGCTGACGACTGCGCCCACGCGACTTGCGAGTGATCGGGATAGAACAATGCCGCGACGTCCGCGAAAGCATGCTGCACGGAGTCGACGGCAAAAAGCGTCATGCCGGCAGGGGCCACCCGCGTATCCGCGCGCGCGATGAAACAGAAACCGGCACGCGATTGCGAAAATTGAGGAGACGCACCGGAGCCGGAGAAAAATGTCAGATGCCCGTCACCCGCGCTCGAGAGACTTGCCACATCCGCGATGACAGATTGCGCGTTCGCGCTTTCGGGCAGGCTGATGCCTGCCCGTGCGCAAATATCGGCCAGCGTGAACGGGCCCTTGTTATCGAAGAAGCGCGGATCGGCCATCAGTTCGTCACGGCCGAACGTCCGTCAGCCCTGCTTGGGCTTGGGCGGCGAAACGAGGTTGACCTTCACGGTGGTCATCTTCTGGTCGAGACGCTGGATGGCCGTGCGCGTGATGTCGATGTCGCCGGTGCCCCACACAATCGCACCGCGATCTAGCAGCAGCGTGGCGCCGCGTTCCGTCATGATACCCTGCACGATCGGACCGAGAGCCGTTTCGATCTTCTGACGCGCCTCAAGCACGCCGCCCTGAATCTGCTGCTGGCGGAGTTCGACCTTCGCCTGAAGAGAACGTTCGCGATTCTGGAAATCGGCGATCTTCTTGGCCTTCACGTCGGGCGCGAGGATGGCGAGTTGCTGCTGAAGAGCGGTGCCGTCCTTGCGGAGCTGTTCTCCCTGTCCCTTGAATTCCTTCTCGGCGGACTGGGTATAACCGTTCACTTGCCGCACGATGTCCTGGCCGACCTTGGAAAGCCGCAGAATGGCTTCCCGGTTGATGACCAGTATCTTCGGAACCGGGGTTCCGGCGAGTTTGGGTTGGGCGTTCGGCTGAGCGGCAGCCGGCGTCGCAAACATCGAGGCAGCTATGGCAAAGGCCCCGGCGGCAATAGCCCCACGGGCGAAAATCGTTTTATGTTTCATGGAGTTACAGTCCTGTCCCAGCACTGAAGTGAATGATTTCCGTCCGGTCGTAAGGCGTTTTGGCGAACGGTATCCCAAAATCGATCTGGATGGGCCCGAAGGGCGACTTCCAGCCTACGCTAATACCGGCCGAAGCGCGTAGCGCGAGATTGTCGGCAATGCAACTGTTCAAGGCGACGCCACCCGGCTTCACGTGCTTGCAGATTTCGTAGGCCGCGGTACTGGAATCCCGGTCGATCCGGCCCAACGTGCCGAAATCGCTGAAGAGCGAGGTGGATATTCCGTAATCTTCCGGCAGAAAATTGGGCACCCGGATGTTGACCGAGCCGATGGCATAGACGTTGCCTCCGACGGCGCCACTGTTGCCGGGGATCGCCACGTCGCGCGGGCCGATACCGGCGATCTGGAAGCCGCGGAAGCTATCCCCGCCCTTGAAGAAGCGTTCGTTGATGCGGACGTTCTGGCCATCGTAAGCGGCGATGTAGCCCGCGCTGCCCGTCAAGGATCCGATCACGCCGTCGAAGAACAGACGGTGATAAACGCTCGCCGAGGTTTCGGCGCGCATATATTTCAACGTGCCGCCGAAACCGGCGAAGTCCTGACTGAAGCTGAACGTCAGTCCCTTGGTCGGCTTCTGGTAATCGTCCAGCGTGTTGTAGCTGAACGTGTAGCCAATCAACGAGGTCTGCGTGGTGCCAGCCGCATCGAGAATCTGTTGCGGGATGTTGGCAATGTTGTACGGCGTGACCTTGTCGATGCGATAGCTGTAGCGCAACTGCACGCTGCCGAATTCGGAGGTCGGGAAGCCGAAGCGGAACGTCACTGCGGACGTGTCGCCCTGATAGGCCGCCTGATCGAAGTTGGTCAGATATTTGATGAGATCGACACCTGCGGCCAGCGGTTTGTCGAGGAAGTATGGCTCTGTGTAGCTGACCTGGAACTGCTTGCTGATGGACGAAAGCGCCGCGCTCAGGCGCAGATACTGGGCGCGGCCGAACAGGTTGCGTTCGGTGTAGCTGAATTCGCCGACGAACGAGCTTTGTGAGGAATAGCCCGCGCCGAGCGAAAGTTCGCCGGTGGATTGTTCGGTGACGGCGACATTGAGCGTTGTCTTGTCGGGCGCGCTGCCTGGCGCGGTCTTGATGTCGACATCTTTGAAGAAGCCGAGCGCGCGGATACGGGTACGCGAGCGGTCGAGCAGCACGCGGTTGAAAGCATCGCCTTCGACCAGGCGCATTTCGCGGCGGATCACCTTGTCCAAGGTACGCGTGTTGCCGGTAATGTTGATGCGTTCGACATAGACGCGCGGCCCCTGATCGATCTTGAGCACCACGCCGATGGTGCGGTGTTCGCGGTCGCGGCGGATGCGCGGGTGAACCTCGGCGAAGGCATAGCCTTTCGTGCCAGCGGCGTTGGTCAGCGCGTCGATGGATTTCTGGATCAGTTCGGCATTGTAAGTATCGCCGCTGTGGATCGGGATGCTGTTGCGCAGGACTTTGGTATCGAGTTCCTTGATGTTGGACTCGATCTCCACGTCGCCGAATTTGTAGACCGGGCCTTCGTCGATGGTGAATGTCAGATAGAAGGCGGAACGATCCGGCGTGAGCTGGGCAACGGCGGAGACGACGTTGAAGTCGGCATAGCCGTGGCTGATGTAGAAACGGCGGAGCTGTTCGCGGTCGAACGTCAACCGGTCGGGATCGTAGTTGTCGTTGGTGGCGAGGAATTTCCACCAGGCACTTTCTTCCGTCGCAATCTGGCTGCGCAGCGTGTCGTCGTCAAATACCTTGTTGCCGATGAAGGTGATGCGGGCGACGCCGGTGGTGGCGCCTTCGTTGATCGAGAAGATCAAGTCGACACGGTTCTGCGGACGCTGGATGATTTCGGGATCGACGCTTGCCGCAAATTTGCCGTTGCGGCGGTAAAGTTCGATGATGCGCTGAACGTCGGCCTGCACGCGGGCGCGCGTGAAAACGGTACGCGGCTTGAGCTGAAGTTCCTTTTGTATGTCTTTCGTCGAGACCTTGTCGTTACCCTCGAAGTCGATCTGGTTGATGATCGGGTTTTCGACCACCTGGATGGTGAGCGTCTGCCCATCCCAGCGAAACTTCACGTCGGCGAAAAGCCCGGTCGCGAAGAGAGTCTTCAACGAACGGTCGACCGCCTGTTCGTCATACTGATCGCCTTCGCGGACTGAAATGTACGAAAGGACCGTTGCCGGTTCGATACGCTGCGTGCCCGCGACCATGATGCGGCGGATCGGCGGACCGAGCGGAAGCGAAACAGATGGCGAAGAACTTGGCGCTTTCGGATTGAGCATCTGCGCGAAGGAATCCTGCGCGCCAATGGTAACCATAACGGACGTGCACAACGCAGCCGTACGCAATATTTTCACGGACAGATTGGCGATGGATGTCATCCACTCGTCTCTGGTCTAGCCGCCGGGCGTTACGGCGGACTTAGTGGCTTCAGAAAAGATCCAACCGGACGAGGTCGTTCCAGGTCACCAAAACCATGAGACCGAGAACAGCCGCCAGCCCAAGCCTAAATCCCACGTCCTGAGCGCGGACGCCAAGCGGCCGTCCCAGAACTGCCTCGAATCCATAGTACAGAAGGTGCCCACCGTCGAGCAGCGGGATAGGAAAAAGATTGATGAGTCCAATACTTACGGACATTAACGCAGCGAGGGTAATCAGCGCTACAAAGCTGATGGAAGCCACTTTTTGTGACACCGACGCCACCCCGATGGGGCCGCGAAGTTGGCTCGTATCGGCATAACCTGTGCTCATCTGCCACATATAGACGAAGGTGCTTTTGACGATCAGCCACGTCTGTTCGGAGGCCGCATCCACCGCCTGAATTGGACCGAAATGGACTCGCGTGATCCGGTCGGGTTTGACGATGTTGGTGATGCCCAATCCCATCATGCGGTTCTTGCCGCCGAAGGGATCGTTGAGCGTGGTCATCTTCGGTTTGGCCATGACCGTGAGCGCGTGGCCATTGCGTTCGAGGCCGATGGCAAGCGCCTCGCCCGTGTTGAGCGTGACGATCTGTTTGATTTCGCTGAAATCGTTGATCGGGCTGCCGTTGATGGAACGGACGAGATCGCCCTTCTGGATGCCCGCGAGGGCCGCGGGACTTCCCGGCACAACGCCGTCGACGATAGGTTTGTTGTAGCTCTGGCCGAAGATCATGAACATCGCGGTGAAGATCACGATGGCCAAGATGAAATTTGCGAAAGGTCCGGCGGCGACAATTGCTGCGCGCTGCCACAACGGCTTCAACGGAAAAGCACCTGCGCGTTCGTCTTCCGGTAAACTTTCAAGAAGTTCACGATCGGGTGTGCTGGCGGCACCGATGTCGCCAAGGAATTTCACGTAACCGCCGAAAGGAATCCAGGAGATCTTCCAGCGCGTACCACGGCGATCGTTCCAGCCGACGATCTCAGGGCCGAAGCCGATGGAGAAAGTCTCCACCGCCACGCCGCACCACCGCGCGACGAGGAAGTGACCGAGCTCGTGGAAGAAGACCACGACCGTGATGAGAAAGATGTAGGCCGGAGCACCGCTCGGCAGCCAAGCAAGAAAATCGTGCAACGCCGTCATACGTCTTCCTCGCGCTTCTCCCGAAGCTCTAGTTTCTTATCGTTCTGCACACATCGTTTGCCCACTGGCGGGCTTCGCTATCTGCAGCCAGCACCACCGAAAGATCGGAAGGCGGATGGTTCGACAGCTTTGCTTCTCCCGTTTCCAGCGCCGCTTCGACCACGCGCGGAATATCGAGGAAACCGATGCGACGATCCAGAAACGCCTCTACCGCGATCTCGTTGGCGGCGTTCAGGATGGTAGGGGCGAGCCCGCCTGTGCGCAAGCAATCGATCGCCAACCTAAGTGCCGGAAAACGCTCGGAATCCGGGGCGAAAAAGCTTAACGGGCCCATCGTCGCAAGATCGAGTTTGCGAGACGGAGAGGCGATACGCCGCGGATGCCCGATGGCATGCGCGATGGGCGTGCGCATGTCTGGCGCGGAGAGATGAGCCAGCGTCGTTCCATCCTGATAGGTCACCATGCAATGGACGATGGATTGCGGGTGAATGACGACGCTCAAACGCTCGCTCGGCAGCGCGAAGAGATAATGCGCTTCGATCAGTTCGAGGCCTTTGTTCATCAGGCTCGCGCTATCGAGCGAGTTCTTCTTGCCCATCGACCAGACAGGATGCGCCACGGCCTGTTCCGGCGTAACGTCGCGCATGCGTTCGGTCGTCCATTCGCGGAAGGGGCCGCCTGATGCAGTGAGCGTGACGAGTTCGACCTCGCCCGCATCACCGCCATGAAGAACCTGGAAGATTGCGTTGTGTTCGGAATCGACCGGGATCACAGAGGCGCCGGACTTTTCCAGCGTCTCGCGGAAGACCGCCCCTGCTGCGACCACGCATTCCTTGTTGGCGAGCGCCACCACCGCGCCACGACGGATCGCTTCGAGTGCAGGTTCGATGGCGGCGGCACCGACTATTGCGACCATTACGAAATCGGATGGACGCGCGCCGGCGGCGATCACGGCTTCGCGGCCCGATGCGGTGTCGATTCCGGTGCCGGCGAGCGCGGACTTCAATTGGCCGTAGAGCAATGGATCGCCGATGACGGCGACCTTCGGTTTGATCTCACGCGCTTGCTTCGCCAGCAATTCCACATTGGCTTGCGCGGTGAGCGCTTCGACCGGCATGGCATCGGGGCCATAAGTCTTGCGGGCATGTGCAATGACATCGAGCGTGCTGACGCCGATGGAGCCTGTCGAACCCAGCACGGTAATGCGGCGTTGAAGCACCGGGCTCAGATCGGGAAGCGACCCATTGGTTTTTCCGGCGATCGCTTTCATGCCGTCACCATCGGATTGATGCCACCTACGAACACCACCGCAGCCAGAACAGGAATAGCCAGCAAGGTGGAATCGATGCGGTCCAACACGCCGCCATGGCCGGGAATCAATCCGCCGCTGTTCTTGATGCGGAAGGTCCGCTTCACCCAGGATTCAAACAGGTCGCCCATATGTGCAATCACTCCAATCAGCGCGGCAAATACGGCACCACGCGCTGCCCCCAAATTCATCATCGCGAATGCAACACCTCCGGCAATCGCGGCCAGCAGTATACCCCCAAAAAAGCCCGCCCATGTCTTGTTCGGCGAGAGAGCGGGCCACAATTTCGGGCCTCCGATCAGGTTCCCGGACACGAAGGCGCCGGTATCGGCGGCCCAGATCGCGAGGAAAAAGACCAGCAACAGGCGGAAACTCTGTTCCGGCAAGGTGCGCAACATGACGGCCGCCAGCGCGGGGATTCCGAGATAGAGCACCCCGCCCGCTTCCCACAGAGCCAAGCGGCCGCGGACGGTGGCGAGCGCGAAACTGATGAGGGTCCCAAAACCGACGATGGCCCACGGCAAGACCGATCCCGGCTTTTCGACCTCGATACAAACAGCGAGGATGACGACGAGACTGGTGACGAAGAACTCTTCTGTGAACTTGCCTTGCGCGATCATGCGATGCCATTCGCGCGCGGCGGCGATGAGCACTGCCGCAATGAGAAGCGCGAAATAGAAGCCACCTTCGTAGAGGGCAGCAACGGCAAGCGCCGCAAGCAGACCGCCGAATAGCGGACGGGTAATCCAACCAAGCGAAAACTTCAGCGGCTTGCGGCCGCCGTTCGGGATCCCGCTGGCGGGCGCGGTTTCAGGCGTCTCGTTCAAGCGACGGCGTCCGAGGCGACCGCGCCGAAGCGGCGTTCGCGCTGCGCAAATTGTTCGAGCGCGCTGGTGAATTCCTTGCCGCTGAAGTCCGGCCACAGCGTATCGACGAACAGGAGTTCGGCATAAGCCGATTGCCAGAGCAGGAAATTGCTCAGGCGATGTTCGCCGCTGGTGCGGATGATGAGATCGGGTTCGGGAAGGCCGCTGGTGAAAAGACGGCTGGAGAAAAGTTCGGGCGTGATCGTTTCCGGATCGAGTCGGCCCTCGAGCGCCGCACGTGCGAGTTCGCGCGCGGCATTGCAAATCTCTTCCTGCGCGCCGTAATCGAAAGCGAGAGTGAGATTGAGGCCGTTGTTGTGCGCGGTGCGCGTTTCGGCTTCTTCGATCATGGTACGGATGTCTCGCGCCACGCGGCTGCGCGAACCGATAACGCGAACACGCACATTGCGTTCGACGAGATCGTCCAGATCGTCCCGGAAGTAGAGCCGGAACAGGCCCATCAAATGATTGACCTCGAGCTTCGGGCGCTTCCAGTTCTCGGACGAAAAGGCATAAAGCGTGAGATTGCCGAGGCCCAATTCACTGGCGGCGCGCACCACGTCGCGTACCGCCGAAACGCCTGCGACATGCCCCGCCTGCCGGGGCAGATGACGGCGCTGGGCCCAGCGGCCGTTGCCATCCATGATAATGGCGACGTGCTGGGGAAGACTTCCTGGCGGGCGATTCATGACCGTCATCTACGCAAACCTACTGATCGCCCCCGCCCTTTGACAGCCTAAACCTGCATGATTTCCTGTTCTTTGCCGTGAAGGGCGGCGTCGATGTCCTTCACATGGGCGTCGGTGAGCTTTTGCAGTTCATCGCCCAGCTTATGATGCTCGTCCTGGCTGATTTTGTGGTCTTTTTCGAGCTTTTTCAGGAGATCCATCCCGTCGCGACGGACGTTGCGGACAGCCACGCGGGCGGCTTCGGCATATTTGTGGGCCAGTTTGGCCAATTCCTTGCGGCGTTCCTCGTTCAGTTCGGGGACCGGAATACGCAGAAGCTGGCCGTCCACCTGGGGGTTGAGGCCGAGGCCGGCATCGCGGATGGCCTTGTCCACGGCCTTCACCAGTCCCTTGTCCCAGACCTGGATGGTTAGGAGACGAGGTTCGGGGGTCGAGATATTGCCCACCTGGTTGATGGGAAGCTGGCTGCCATAGGCATCGACCGTCACCGGCTCGACCAGCGCGGGGCTCGCCCGGCCGGTGCGCAGGCCCGAGAATTCGCTTTTGAGCGTTCCCACGGCGCCATTCATGCGGCGGTTGAGGTCTTCCTTGTCGAATCCGGCTGCCATGGCAAACCCCTATTGTGGCGGACGGGCGTTAACCCGAAGCCGCCTGTTCCTGGATGATCGTACACCGGCCTTCGCCCCGGAGCACGGCTGCTAGCGCACCCCGATCATGGATCGAGAATACGATGATTGGGATACGATTTTCCCGCGAAAGGCTGACCGCGCTTGCATCCATTACCTGAAGATCGCGGGACAAGACCTCGTGATAGCTCAGGGAATCGTAACGCTGCGCGTTGGTCACCTTCTTGGGGTCGGCGCTGTAAACGCCATCGACCTGGGTGCCCTTGAGCATGGCATCGCAGCTCATTTCAGCGGCGCGAAGGGCGGCTGCGGTATCCGTTGTGAAGAACGGATTGCCCGTACCGGCGGCGAAAATCACCACCCGCCCCTTTTCCATGTGGCGAATAGCGCGGCGGCGGATATAGGGCTCGCACACCGTAGACATAGGGATGGCAGACTGGACACGGGCCGGGACTTCCATCCGCTCCAACGTGGCCTGTACCGCCAGCGCGTTCATCACGGTGGCGAGCATGCCCATGTAGTCGGCCGTGGCGCGGTCGATGCCTTTAGCAGCGCCCTGCAGACCACGGAAAATGTTGCCACCGCCGATGACCATGCAGACCTGGCTGCCGGCGCGGACGGCGTCTTTCACATCCGCCGCGATGCGATCGACCACGGCCACGTCGATGCCGTAGCCATTATCGCCCATCAAGGCTTCACCGGAAACTTTGAGGAGGATCCGGCGGTATTTGGGAACGGCCGTCATGTTGTCCTCCTCCTGTGCGTCTCAGCGGCCCGCGAGCTTGTTCACTTCGTCGCTGAAATCGTCGTCGATCTTCTCGATGCCTTCGCCGACCTGGAAGCGCACGAAGCCCACGACTTCGACCGGCTTGCCGATTTCCTTGGCGAGCTTTTCGACCGCCTTGTTCACCGGCGTCTCGCCGTCGATCACGAAAATCTGCGAGAGCAGAACGGACTCTTCGTAGAACTTGCGCATACGGCCTTCGATCATCTTTTCGATGACATTGTCGGGCTTGCCGGATTGCTTGGCGAGTTCGCGCTGGACATTGCGTTCGCGTTCGACGATTTCGGCCGAGAGATGTTCCGGCGTCAGCGCCAAGGGAGCCGCCGCCGCGACATGCATCGCAAGCTGCTTGCCGAAAGCCGAGAGCTTCGCAGCATCGCCTTCGGACTTGAGACCTACCAGAACGCCGATCTTGCCAAGTTCGGGCGAGGTGGCGTTGTGAACGTAAGACGCGACAACGCCCGGCTTCACGGCGAGTGCGGCCACGCGGCGAACGCTCATGTTCTCGCCGATCTTGGCGATCAGACCGGTCAGTTCTTCCTGCACGGTCGAACCGCCTATCTGCTTCGAGAGCAGCTTTTCGAGATCGCCATCGATTTCGAGAGCGATCTCGGCGGCGTTCTTCACGAAATCCTTGAACTGGTCGTTGCGCGCGACGAAGTCGGTTTCGGAATTGACTTCCACAAGCGCGCCCGTGTCGCCGCCGACGGCAACACCGACGAGACCTTCCGCGGCGACACGGCCGGCTTTCTTCGCGGCCTTCATCAGGCCTTTGGTGCGCAGCCAGTCGATCGCGGCTTCGGCATCGCCATTGGTTTCGGCGAGTGCCGCCTTGCAGTCCATCATGCCTGCGCCGGTCTTGTCGCGCAGGTCTTTCACCATTGCAGCGGTGATATTCGACATATCCAGAACTCCTGAAAGGCTTAGGCGGCAGTCGCTTCTGCAGCGGCCGGCGTCTGATCCGGCAGCACTGCGGCTTCGCCGGCATCGATACCGGCGGCGGACTGACCTTCCGAAAGACCGTCGATGATCGAGCGCGCGACGAGATCGCAATAAAGCGACAGCGCACGGGCCGCATCGTCGTTGCCCGGTATTGGATAGGTGATGCCTTCCGGATCGGAATTGGAATCGAGGATCGCGGTCACCGGAATGCCGAGCTTGCGTGCTTCGGCGACAGCAATGGATTCCTTGTTCGTGTCGATCACGAACAGCATGTTCGGAAGACCGCCCATTTCCTTGATGCCGCCGAGCGAGCGTTCCAGCTTGTCGCGTTCGCGCAGGAGGCCGAGCAATTCCTTCTTCGTGAGGCCCGAGCCTTGCGCGGAGCTGAGCGTTTCTTCGATCGTGCGCAGGCGCTTGATCGAGTTTGAAATCGTCTGCCAGTTGGTGAGCGTGCCACCGAGCCAGCGGTGGTTCACATAATACTGGGCGCAGCGCTTCGCGGCAGCCGCGATAGGCTCCGACGCCTGGCGCTTGGTGCCGACAAAGAGGATTCGTCCACCGCCGGCGGCGACATCGCGCAGAGCGACGAGCGCCTGGTGCAGCAGCGGGACCGTCTGTGTAAGGTCGATGATGTGGATGTCATTGCGGGCGCCGAAGATGAACGGCGACATCTTGGGATTCCAACGCTGTGTGCGGTGACCAAAATGGGCACCTGCTTCAAGCAATTGGCGCATGGTGAAATCTGGCAAAGCCATGGGAAAACAACTCCTTTTCCGGTTGAGCAAACGCGAGGGGTGTGACCCTTTCGGGCACCGGACGGGGACAGGGCAACTCGCCCCATGAACCCACCCTCGCGCGCGGATGGCGGGGCTTATAGGGGCCACATCGGGCCGATGCAAGAGAGATCGGCCGGACCACGAAGTTCCGGCGTTAACCATAAAATCAGAAAGTTAAGCGTACCTTTACCAAAGTTGCTAACGTTAACTGCGATTCACACTTTGAGGGGCGGGGAAATGAGTTCGTTTGGCAAGATTTTGCGCGGGTTGGCGACAGTTGCCGCGGTGATTACTGGAATGGCAGCGGTTCCCGCAAATGCCTTGCCAATCACATATAATTTCTCGGGAACATTGGATGACGGCACGACGGCCTCGGGCGTTATCACGCTCAATGAGTACGGGTACGAGTCCGATCCTACCAACATTACAACCATTGACGGCCTTTTCACCGGCTATGCCTACATGGCAGGTATCAATACCGACCCCAGCAACATCAACCACCCGCAAGATACTGTGTTGGACATAAGCCGCAGCCCGCCAGGCTACTACTACTATCAAGGCTTCCTGCATCTTGTGTTCGAACATTCTTTGGCCGACGGCACACCGGACACGCTTGTCGCTGCTGAGTCATTTGAGTGCGACACCTATGACAACGGCTACGGCGTCTGCAGCGGCGGTCCGGATGATGTGCGCTTCTTCACGCAAGGCTCAGCGGATCCCGTTCCCGAGCCGGCTTCGCTGGCGCTGCTCGGCGCGGGCTTGGCAGGATTTGCCGCCCGCCGTCGCAAGCACGTCTGATATCAATCAATTTTGTCGGGAAGCGGCGCCTTTGGGCGCCGCTTTTCGTTTGGGGCAACCCCGTCATGCGCGGAAATGATCTCAACGAGAGCTGAATGCGTCTACAGTCGAGTTCATGGCGCAAAACACCCTCTCCCCGCTTCGGTCCACCATCGTCAATCTTGAACCCAACGGCATCGGCAAGGTCGCCATGCTGGGGTTGGGCGATCCCGGCATCATTCCCCTGTGGTTCGGGGAGAGCGATCTCGTAACACCGGACTTCATTTGCGCGGCGGCGAAGGATGCGCTCGACAAGGGACGGACCTTTTACACGGGGTCTAGGGGTATTCCGCCTTTGCGTGAGGCGCTACGCGATTTTCATGCGCGCACGGTGAAAGCGGACATCGCCGTCGAACGCATCACCGTGCCGGGCGCAGCAATGCTTGCCGTCGTCACGGCGCTGCAATGCGTGGTCGAAACGGGCGACAACGTGGTGTGCATATCACCCGTTTGGCCGAACATCTTTCAGGCCGCGAGGATGACCGGGGCGGAAATCCGATTTACGCGGCTGGATGAAGACTGGAGGGCTACACCACCGAGCTGGCGGCTTGATCTCGAAAAGCTGTTCGCCACCTGCGATGCGCGGACGAAGGCGATTTTCGTTGCATCGCCGGGCAATCCCACCGGATGGGTAATGACACGCGATGAACAAATCGCAATCCTGGATTTCGCCCGCAAACGCGGGATCGCGATTATCAGCGACGAAGTTTATGGAACACTCGTTTATGACGGATCGCTGCATGCACCTTCGTTTTTGCAGATCGCAGAACCGGATGATGCGGTGTTTGTCATAAATTCATTTTCCAAGCCGTGGGCGATGACGGGGTGGCGCATCGGGTGGCTTGTGCATCCGCAAAGCCTCGACCAGCAGATGTATGTGATGAGTGCGGCCAACAATACGGGGGCGACCACGTTCGCGCAGTGGGGGGCGCTGGCGGCACTTTCGCCCAAGGGAGATGAGTTCCGGGGGCAAATGCTTGAGCGGTGCCGGATTGGGCGCGAGGTCGTGGAAGGGTTCTTGCGGGAGCAAAACCGGATTCGCTGGATCAGACCTGAGGGTGCGTTTTACGGCTTCCTGCAAATCGAGGGGCTCAATAACAGTCTCGAATTTGCGAGTGGGCTGGTGCACGGCGCCAAAGTTGGTGTGGCGCCGGGTTCGGCGTTTGGACCGCCGGACGACACCGCATCGGACGCGCATGTGCGGATCTGTTTTGCGCAGGATCCCAAATTGCTGGCGGAAGGATTGCGGCGGCTGAGTGGCGCGGTCTCCTCTCTCTAGACAGCTTCGACCGCGGCGACACCAGACAGCGATTTGATCGCATTGCGGTGTGCGGCGGTGATCTGAAGCTGTTTGGGGAGTTTGATTTCGACTTCCCTGCCCTCGCCGACCGGCACGACGATGGTGACAATGCCTTTGCCGGGACGGCTCAGCTGGGTGGCGATGCCGTTCAGGGGGGATTCGTTTTCAAGAATGATACGTAGCCCCTCCCCCGCATCGGCGGCGGCTTTTTCCAGGTCGTTGCAGGAGAGCGCGCGGAGTTTCAACTCGTCGTCCTGCCAATCGACGGCGACGGCCATCAGCACGGACTTCCCGGCTTCGAGCAGAGGGCGCGACGCGGCAAGGACTTCGGAGAAGACCATCACTTCAAACATGCCGGTGGGATCGGACAGAGAGACGAAGGCATATTGCTGATCGCTGCGGCCGCGGCGTTCCTGCTTTCGGATCACGGTGCCCGCGAGAACAGCGCGAAACCCGGAGCGGCGGCGGTCTTCGTGCAATTGTGCGACGGTTACGGCGCCCAGACGTTTCAGGGCAGCGCGCACGCCGTCGAGCGGATGGCCCGACAAATAGAAACCGATGGCGCCGAATTCTTCGTTGAGGCGGTCATGCGGCAGCCACTCTTCGACCGGCGGCAGGCGCAAGTCTTCCGCAGCTTCGTCACCGCCGCCGAAAAGCATGGATTGGCCCGTCTCGCGCTCGCGCGCGGCGAGCGCGCTGCCGCTGAGTATCACGTCAGCGGATTTGACGAGTTGGTTGCGGTTGCGGTGCAAGCCATCGAAAGCGCCAGCGCGAACGAGGCTTTCGAAGGCGCGCTTGTTGACCAGGCGCGGGTCGATGCGGCGTGCGAAATCGGCGATGGAACGGAACGGGCCGCCCTGTTTGCGCAATTCAACGACGTGATCCATCGCCTGACGGCCGACGCCTTTCACCGCGGCGAGCGCATAATAGATAATGCGTTCTTCGGCGTTCACGGTGAAGAATGAATCCGACCGATTGATGTCCGGTGGCAGGATGCGGATGCCGAGACGCTGGGCTTCCTGGCGAAAAATGTTGAGGCGATCGGTGTTGCCGATATCGAGCGTCATGGACGCGGCGAGGAATTCGACCGGATAATTCGCCTTGAGATAAGCGGTTTGATAGGCGACTTGCGCGTAAGCCGCAGCGTGGCCCTTGTTGAAACCATAGCCTGCGAATTTCGCGGCCTGTTCGAAAATCTGCTGGGCGATGGCTTTGGCGACGCCGCGTTCTTCCGCGCCTTTGACGAATTTCTCTTCATGCGCCGCCATTTCGGAGGCGATCTTCTTGCCCATCGCGCGACGCAAAAGGTCGGCCTGGCCGAGCGAATAGCCGCCGAGCTCGCGGGCGATGTTCATGACGTCTTCCTGATACGTCATGACGCCGTAGGTTTCCTTGAGGATCGGCTCCAGTTTCGGGTGCAGATATTCCGGTTTTTCGCGGCCACGTTTGCAGGCGATGTATTTCGGGATCGAATCCATAGGGCCGGGGCGATAGAGTGCGACGAGCGCGACCAGATCGTTGATATGGTCGGGCTTCATCTTGCGCATCAAATCGCGCATGCCAGCACCTTCGAGCTGGAACACGCCGACGCTTTCGCCGTTCGCCAGCATTTCGAAGGTTTTCTTGTCGTCGAAATCGATGCTTTGCGTGTAAAGCTCGATGCCGCGCTTCTTGAGCAGTTCTTCGCATTTGGCGATGACGGTGAGCGTCTTCAGGCCGAGGAAGTCGAATTTGACGAGACCGGATTTTTCCGCGTCTTCATAGTCGAACTGCGTCACCGGCATATGGGAACGCGGATCGCGATAGAGCGGGACGATTTCATTCAGCGGACGGTCACCGATCACCACGCCTGCTGGATGGGTGGAGGAATGGCGGTAAAGACCTTCGATCTTTTCGACGATGGAGAAGAGATCGCGTGCGGTGGGTTCTTCTTCCTTGATCGCCTGAAGACGCGGTTCGCCTTCCAGCGCTTCCTTCATCGACACCGGATGGCCGGGCGGATTGGGGATCATCTTGGCGATGCGATCGACCAAGCCCAAAGGCATTTGCAGCACGCGGCCCACGTCGCGCACCGCAGCACGAGCCTGCAGCGAACCGAGCGCCATGATGTGGGCCACGCGGTCTTCGCCGTATTTCTGCTGGACGTAGCGCACGACTTCGTCGCGTCGTTCCTGACAGAAATCGATATCGAAGTCCGGCATCGAGATACGTTCGGGATTCAAAAATCGCTCGAACAGCAGCCCGAAACGGATGGGGTCGAGGTTGGTGATGTCGAGCGACCACGCCACAAGTGAGGTAGCGCCCGAACCGCGAACGCCGACGGGGATGCCCTGCCCGCGCGTCCACTTCATGAAGTCGGAGACGATCAGGAAGTAGCCCGGGAAATCCATGCGGATGATGACGTCCAACTCGAATTCGAGGCGGTCGCGATAAACTTTCTCGTCGGCGAACATGCCGTGTTCGGCGAGGCGGCGTTTCAGGCCCGCTTCGGCCTGTGCGCGCAATTCATCGGCGGGCGAAAGGCCGGATTCGGGTTCGAACTTCGGCAGGATCGGGTCGCGTTTCTTCGGACGGAACGCGCAGCGGCGTGCAATTTCTAGCGTGTTCTCGATGGCTTCCGGCAGATCGGCGAATTGCGCGGTCATTTCCGCGGCGGATTTGAAGCGGTGTTCGCGGGTGAGGCGGCGGCGTTCCTGTTGCGAAACGAAGGTGCCATCGGCAATGCACATCAGCGCGTCGTGCGCCTTGTACATGTGCTCCTTGCCGAAATGGACATCGTTGGTGGCGACAATCGGAATGTCGTGCGTGTAGGCGAGTTCGAGCAACGTGTCTTCGACGGCGCGTTCTTCCGGCAGGCCGTGACGTTGCAATTCGACATAGAGACGGTCGCCGAAAATGGCTTTCAGTTTCAGAAGCAGCTGCTCGCCGGCTTCGGGCTGGCCCGCGACGAGAAGCGTGTTGAGCGGGCCGCCGGGACCTCCCGTGAGCGCGATCAAACCTTCGGCATGCGCTTCCAACTGGGCGAGATCGACATGGGGCCAATCGCCGGGCTGGGCTTCGAGATAGGCGGCGCTGAGAAGTTTGGAGAGGTTTTCGTAGCCCTTCTCGCTTTGCACGAGGAGCGGCAGGCCCGGCGGTTTGGGACGCGAGGCGGATGCGCTGGGTTGGGCGGGCGTCAGTTCGGCGGAGACGAGACAGCCGACGATGGGCTGCACGCCCTTCTTAGCCACCAGTTCGCTGATCTCATAAACACCGAACAGGTTGTTCGTATCGGTGACGGCGACGGCGGGCATCGCGTTGTCTTTGGCGAGATCGGCAAGCTCTTTCGGGCGCACGGCTCCTTCAAGCAGCGAATACGCGCTCTTCACCCGCAAATGAACAAAGGATGCCGCTTTGCGATCCGCCACGGACGCGATTCCCTTTCAGACTGGATTGCTGAGTATCGGAGCCCTGCTCCGCGCGCGACACGCGGCGAAGGCTTCCATCCACAGTTCTTACGACCCCATCACCAGACGTGCCGCATCGGCCATGCCGAACGAAGCGACGATGAAGGTCATCAGGAACAAGCCGGAAATTGCATCTTTGAGCCAGGCAGACATCTCTCTTCTCCATCAAGGGCAGATATTGTTCCATATTTGTTCTCATGGAGTCAAGAACAAAAGGTGATCGGAACAAGTGGCACTTGACTTAACGATTATGTTATTTAACATATCAGTTAAATGAATCAGCTTGACCAAACATTTCAGGCACTTGCCGACCCTACCCGCCGGGCGATCCTCGCGCGGCTGGCGCTGGGAAGCGCCACGGTGGGGGAACTGGCTGCTCCGTTCGATGTCTCGATGCCCGCCGTCTCCCGCCATCTCAAGGTGCTGGAGGATGCCGCGCTGATCGAGAACCAGCGGGAGGGCAAGCACCGGCGCTGCAGCCTGAAACCGCAGGCGCTGAAAGACGCCTACGACCATCTCGACCGCTATGCCCGCTTCTGGACCGGCTCTTTCGACCGGCTGGATGCGTTCTTGAAACAGACTCCGGAGAAGAAGCCATGAACACGATGACCGACGCGCCCGTGCTGATCGTCAAGCGCACCTTCGATGCCTCCCCTGCCCGCGTGTTCGACGCCTGGCTGACGCATGAGCAGTTCCAATCATGGATCGGGCCCGAGGGCGTGACCTGCGAGGTTCCCGTGTTCGAGCCGCGCGTCGGTGGGCGCTATCGGATCGTCATGAAGATGTCAGATGGCGGCACTCTTCCCGTGGTCGGCGTTTTCAAGACGCTGGATCGGCCGAAAGGATTTTCGATGACGTGGAAATGGGAAAGCGGCGAACACGACTCGCTGGTGACTGTTTCGCTGCGCGATCTGGGCGGCAAGACGGAACTGACCTTGCGCCATGATGGCTTGCAGACTGCTGATAATTGCAACGCGCACGAACGCGGGTGGAACGGCACTCTCAACAAGCTGGGGCGTCTTCTTGCGGGGGCACTGGCATGATCACGATCTATGCTTACAAATGGGTTCCGCCGCAGGTGCAAGGGCTGGTGCGCGACTTGCGCCCACGTTGGGCGCTGGAAGAACTTGGTATTCCGTATACGGAGAAACTGATCGGGCTGGGGGAAGATCAGGCTTCGGATTGGTATCGCGCGTTGCAGCCGTTCGGACAGGTTCCGGCGATGGAAGACGACGAGCTTAGGCTTTTCGAGTCCGGTTCGATCGTTTTGCATATCGCGGAAAAGAGCGAAGCGCTTTTGCCGAAGGATGAAGTGGGCAGAAAGCGCGTCACCACATGGATCTTCGCGGCGCTCAATTCCATTGAACCGCCGGTACAGGAACTGGCGTTGATCCATCTGGCTTATAGCGACCAGGAATGGGCAAAGGGACGCAAACCCATGCTCGAGGAATGGGTGAAAAAGCGGCTGTCGCAACTGGCGAAGGTCTTGGACGGAAAAGACTGGCTGGAAGGCAGGTTCACGGCGGGCGACCTGATGATGGTCACCGTGCTCAGGATGTTGAAGGGCACCGGACTTCTCGATGGCGAGCCGGTGATCAAAGCCTATCTGGAGCGTGGCGAAGCGCGGCCCGCGTTCCAGCGCGCACTGGCGGCGCAGTTGGCGGCGTTCGAGAAAGCTGCGTAGCGTTATCTTCCGTATCCATGCATCCCGCTGTCATCCCGGACGCGCGTCAGCGCGATCCGGGACCTATCGAGAAGCGGCATGATGGGTCCCGGCACTGCGCGGCAATCGCCGCTTGGCCGGGATGACAAGTGAAGTTATCGGAAAACATGTAGGCTTTACGCTTGAGACAGCCTGCCCTGATCGAGAACCAGCGTGCGGTCCATGCGGCCGGCGAGTTCATAGTTGTGCGTGGCGACGAGTGCCGCCACGCCTTCGGTGCGGACGAGCGCGAGCAATGCGTCGAATACGCCGCCGGATGTGCGCGGATCGAGATTACCAGTGGGTTCGTCCGCGAGAAGTATTTTCGGATGATTTGCGAGTGCGCGGGCGATGGCAACGCGTTGTTGTTCGCCGCCGGAGAGTTGTGACGGGCGGTGGTCGAGACGTTCGGCCAAACCCAGCGCCGTAAGGAGCCGCTTGGCTTCCTGCTCCGACGCTTTGCGGGATTTGCCGGCAATCAGTTGGGGCATCACCACGTTTTCGAGCGCATCGAATTCCGGCAACAGGTGATGGGCTTGATAGATGAAACCGATGGTATCGCGGCGCAGGCGTGTGCGTTCTGCGTCGGGCAAGGATGACGCCGAGTGATTGCCGATGACGACTTCGCCGCTTGAAGGCGCTTCGAGAAGACCGGCTATGTGAAGCAATGACGATTTGCCAGCGCCGGAAGGACCGACGAGCGCCACGAGTTCGCCGGGCTGGATGGCAAGGCTCACCTCGCGGAAGACTTCGAGTTCGCCCTCGCCTTCCCTGAAGGTGCGCGTCACACGTTCGAGACGGAGGGCGGTGTCACTCATAACGCAGCGCCTCGACCGGATCGAGCCTTGCTGCACGCCAGCTTGGATAAAGCGTGGCAAGCAGCGAAAGCGTCAGCGACATGACCACCACCGCCACCACTTCGCTGGTCTGCATTTCGGCGGGCATCTTGCTGAGAAAATAGATTTCCGGGTTGAAGAGTTCTGTGCCTGTCAGCGACGACAGGAACTGGCGGATGGATTCGATGTTCTGGCAGAACAGCACGCCGATGACGAAACCGAGCAACGTGCCGAAGATGCCGATACTGGCGCCTGCGATGAGGAAAACGCGCATCACCGCACCTCGCGTGGCGCCCATGGTGCGCAGGATGGCGATGTCGCTGCCCTTGTCCTTCACCAGCATGATGAGGCCGGAGACGATGTTAAGCGCGGCCACAAGGATGATCATCGTCAGGATAAGGAACATCACGTTGCGTTCGACTTCGAGCGCGCCGAACAGGCTGGAGTTGATGTCCTGCCAGGTGAGGATGCGCGCGGCTGGGCCGACGGCCTGCGCGATGGCGGGCAGGTAATTCGCGACCTGATCGGGCTGGGCGACCATCGCTTCGAGGCCACTGACGCCATCGCCGAGATTGAAATAGAGCTGTGCTTCGTCCAACGGCATGAAGACGAAGCTGGAATCGTATTCGCTCATGCCGATATTGAAGGTGCCGGCGATGGTATAGGTCTTCACGCGTGGCGTGGTGCCGAAGGGCGTGACGTTGCCCTTTGGCGCGATGAGCGTGATCGTCATGCCGGGGCCGAGGCCCAGTTGCTGCGCCATGCGCCAGCCGATGATCACACTATCGCCGCCCTGAAAACGCGCGAGCGCGCCGGGGCTCAGCGATTTGGAAACGGTGGTGAGCTTGGCGAGATCTTCCTTGCGGATGCCTTTGACCAATGCGCCGCGCGAGACGCTGTTGGCGGTGGCCATCACCTGGCCGTCGATAACAGGCGAAACGCGCACGACACCGGGGACAGCGCGTACCTTGGCGGCCACGTCATCGAAATGCATCAACTCGCCGCCATAGCCCTGCACCACCACATGGCCGGAGAGGCCCAGGATGCGCGACAGGAGTTCGTGGCGGAAACCGTTCATCACGGCCATCACGATGATGAGCGTGGCAACGCCCAGGGCGATACCCACCAGCGAAAACCCCGAGATGACGGAAACGAAACTCTCCCGGCGCTTGGCGCGCAGATAGCGCAGCGCGATCATCCATTCGAAGGCGGCGAAGGCTGGCGTGCCCTTGCCGGCGGGGGTGGGAGTTGCGGTCATTCGGCCGTTCGGTTGATTGGGCGAAGCAGTCTCGGTGTCGGTTTAATGTCGGGTGTTACCTGCTCGACAGCAAGACCGCCAAGCCCTTAATAACCATTTAGCCTGATTGGGGAAACGGCAGTGCTGGTGGCGGTTCTTGCGGCGATGGCGGTGTTTGCCGTGTCCCTGTTCGGCTGGGGGCGGCTGACGGCCCGGCTGTCCGGCACGCAGACCTCCGCGGTCCTGGACATCGCCGTGGGGCTTGCCGCGGTGATTTTCGTGGGCGGGGTGTTGAACCTTGTCCGGCTGGCTTATGCGCCTTCGCTGGCTTTGGTGGTTCTGGTGGGGCTGGCTGCGGCGGCTCGCGACTGGCGGATGTTGCTGGCGGTGGACCGGACGCGGCTGCTTGTCGTGGCGGTGCCGGTGATCGCAATCCTGGCCTTCACGATTGCGACGCAGCTTCCGCCGTCGGTTTACAACGACGCGGACGATTATCCGAAATATTTCTTCCATCCCCTGCGCATGCTGGCATCGGGAACGCTTTATGGCAGCGCTCTAAGTGCGATGGGATCGGAGACGCTGGGCGGAAAGGCGTTTCTCGATGCGTTCGTGGCGGCGCTGTTTCCGTTGCGCTGGCTGAATGCGACCGATGCGGTTTTCGGACTCGGGCTTTGTCTGGCGCTGGCCGGTGCGATGGCGCGAAATATCTGGGCAGCGGTGTTGTGTGTGCTGATCGTGGCTTTCATCGATCCGCAATACATGAACATCTCGCCGCTTTATCTGGGAGCCGCGCTGGTGATGGCGGCGATTGCCCTGTCGCGCGATGAGAAGGGGGTGGCGTCGGGACTTTTGTATGCCGCGTTGATTGCGCTCAAGCCCACTTTCGCGCTGTTCGTGGTCTTGCATCTGGCGTTTCTGGCATTGCTGCGCTGGCGTTTTGCGGCAAAGGCTGCTGGATTTGCGGTGCTGTTCGTTCTGCCATGGATCGCGCTTCACGCGCCGCATTATTGGGTGGCGCTGATGGAGCCCAACGCGTTGCAGGCTTATGGATCTGGCCCGCCGGACAATTTGAACCTGTTTTCGATGGTGCAGCTGACTTACGGATCGACGGTCATACAATTCACGCTGACGATGTTTGCGGCGTTCCTTGCCGGGCTCACAGTCATCTGGCGCGCGGAAGACCGTTTCGTTGCGGCCGCCGCAGCGGCGGGGCTGGCGGCATATCTCGTCATGTTCTTCGTGTTTGGGCCAAGGCTTTCGGGGTATGGCGAGGCCGTGCGTTATTTCACGCCGATGGCGATTGGCGTGGTGACGGCAGTGATGGCGATTTCGGCACGTGGATGGAGGACGGTGTTGGCTGCCGTTCCTCTCGCCGTTTTTTCGCTCTCCCTGGCCCCGCGGATCAACGAGGCGCTAACTTATCGATTCATTCTAGCGTTTCCGTTTGCGCAATCAGAGGACTATCGCAATCTCGATGCGCTGGTGATGAGCGACGCCATGCGCGATCGCATCCGGAAGATGCAGAACATGGTGCCGAAGGGGGCGACCCTTGTGGCGTGGGTCAATGCGCCGTTCGATCTGGATCTCAAGCGCAACCCGATTATCGACATGGATTCCGCGGGGCTCGCCACGCCGTGGGCGGCGTTTCCCGATTCAGGCTACGTCCTCTGGGAATATCGCGGCGTGGCGATGCCGATGGTGCAGGGCCCGATGGAAAGCAGCATCGTGGTGGGCGAGCACGAACGGTTGATCGCCGGGCAGGAACAGAAATTCACGATCGAACTGAAACGCTTCGCGCAGGAAGGCGCCCTGCTCTACAACGACGGACGATTCGCGCTGATACGAATGCCCGGAACCTCAGGCTGAGAAACGGTTGATCGCCGCTTCGAGGGTGAGTTCTTCCTTGGCGCCTGTTGCGCGCGTCTTCACTTCCACAGTGCCGGCGGCCAGCCCGCGGGGGCCGATGACGATCTGATAGGGGATGCCAATCAGGTCCATGGTCGCGAATTTGGCGCCGGGGCGTTCGTTGGTGTCGTCGTAGAGCACGTCTTTGCCGGCCTTGGTGAGCCTGGCGTAGACGTCTTCGCAGGCTTTGTCCGTCGCGGCGTCGCCGGACTTCAGGTTGACGACCGCGACGTCGAACGGAGCAACAGGTGCGGGCCAGATGATGCCGGCGTCGTCGTGACTGGCTTCGATGATGGCACCGACGAGACGAGAGACGCCAACGCCATAGGAGCCGCCATGGATCGGCATGTCCTTGCCGTCCGGGCCGGTGACGTTGGCCTTCATGGGCTGGGAATATTTGGTGCCGAAATAGAAGACCTGCCCCACTTCGATGCCGCGGGCGGAGACACGCTTGTCGGCGGGGACTTCGGCTTCGAAGCGCGCGGCGTCGTGAACGTCTTCGGTGGCGGCGTAGAGATTGGTCCGTTCACGGACGATCGGTTTGAGATCGTCCTGCTCGTAGACGCCTTCGCCGGGGATAGCCATGTCGACGAGATCGCTGTGGAGATAGACCTGGCTTTCGCCCGTCTGTGCCAGCACGATGAATTCGTGGGAGAGATCGCCGCCGATGGGGCCCGTTTCGGCACGCATAGGGATGGTCTTGAGTCCCATGCGCGCAAAGAGGCGCAGATAGGCGACGTACATTCGGTTGTAGGATTTGCGCGCGGCGTCCTGATCGACGTCGAAGGAATAGGCGTCCTTCATCAGGAATTCGCGGCCGCGCATCACGCCGAAACGGGGGCGCACTTCGTCCCGGAATTTCCATTGGATGTGATAAAGGTTCAGCGGCAGCGCCTTGTACGATTTCACATAGGCGCGGAAGATTTCCGTCACCATGTCTTCGTTGGTCGGGCCGTAGACCAGCTCGCGCTCGTGACGGTCTTCGATGCGCAGCATTTCGGGGCCGTAGGCATCGTAGCGGCCGGTCTCTTTCCACAGTTCGGCGGGCTGCAGGGTCGGCATCAGGATTTCGATGGCGCCTGCTCGGTCCATCTCATCGCGCACGATGGCTTCGATCTTCTTGAGCACTTTGAAGCCGAGCGGCAGCCAGGCGTAAATTCCCGCAGCTTCCTGCCGAATCATGCCTGCGCGCAGCATCAGACGATGCGAGACGATCTGCGCTTCGGACGGCGTCTCTCTGAGCACGGGCAGGAAAAAGCGAGACAGACGCATGTGAATCGACCTTCAGGTGTTTCGCTGCTTCTAAGGAAATGCCCTGTTTTCAGCAAATGGGCGCAACCGTTGAAATAAAATATCTCCTAGTGAACTAGTAGTGAAATAAAGCCGCAGATTGTTCGTGACAGCATGACCACATTGCTTTAAGGGTCTCGGCCACAAATTGAGGCGCTGGATACGAGCGGCCAAGTTTGGGGAGATTGCAGGAAGGTTTGAAAGGCCCGGCGACGGGCCTTTCTGCTTTTTGGGGCTTCAGGTCGCTTCGCGTTCTTTCACGGCATCGGCGAATTTCCGCATCAGGCGAACGAATTCGCCGATCTCCTGCGCTTCCCAAGTTTCGAAGATGGTGAGGCCCATCCGCTCGCGGGCGGCGTCGACGAGGTCGGTCATCGCTTTGCCCCTGGGCGTGATCGCGGCCTCTTTCACGCGGCGGTCAGTGGCGTTTTCCTGACGCTTCACGAGGCCGAGGCTTTCGAGCTTGGCGACCTGGCGGCTGACGGTGGTGTAGTCGCGCCCCACCCGGTCGGCCAGATCGACCACACCAATCGGGCCGAAACGCTCAATACCCACCAGCAACGGAAAGAGCGCGCGGTCCAGCGAAATGCCTGCCGCGCGCACCATGCGCTCGTCGTTCTGCGGGCGGTTCATTACGCCCACGATCTCCAGAAGCGCGCCGTGAAGTTGGCGGAGCTGTGGGCCAATATGTGTATTTTGCACTTTTTTCGTTGACGGCATTCCGCGCCTCCTGATATGTGCATATTACACATATTGAGGATGCCATGACAAACCAGACCGATGTGCTGATTTCCGGAGCCGGTGCTGCCGGGCTGACGCTGGCCATCGATCTGGCGCGGCGGGGCGTCCGCTTTCGGCTGATCGAGAAGATGGACAAGCCCTTTGCAGGCTCGCGCGGCAAGGGCATCCAGCCGCGGACGCAGGAGATTTTCGAAGACCTCGGCATCCTCGACCGGCTGGCGGCGATCGGTGACGAATACCCACCGCAGCGCGAACATCGGGCGGACGGCACGCACCGGGATTCGCCGATGATGGAACATCGCGATCCCTCGCCGGATGAGCCTTATCGCAATCCGCTGATGGTGCCGCAGGCCATGACCGAAGCGGTAATGCGCGAGCGGCTGGCCGAACTGGGCGGCAAGGTCGAGTTCGGATGCGAGCTTGTCGGGTTCGCGCAGGGCGAAGGCGGTGTATCCTGCCGCATTCGTACCGCATCCGGAGAAGAAACGGTGCGCGCGCGCTATCTGATCGGCACGGATGGCGGGCGCAGCTTCGTGCGGGCCGCGTTGGGCGTCGACTTTCCGGGCAACACGTTGGGAATCCGCGCCGTTGTTGCCGATCTTCTTCTTGAAGGTCTTCCGCGCGATGCGTGGCATCGTTTCAACGAAGGATCGATGGCGGATCAGATTTCCCTCTGCCCGCTTGCCGGAACCGATCTGTTCCAGTTGCAGGCGCCCGTGCCGCTGGAGGGTGAGATCGATCTCTCCCTCGCGGGATTGGCGGCGATGATCGCTGAACGCAGCAAACGCAAGGATGTTGTTGTGAGGGAAGTCCTGTGGGCATCGGCCTATCAGATGAATGCCCGGCTTGCGGACTGCTATCGGGTGGACCGCGTGTTTCTTGCGGGCGATGCCGCACACATCCACCCGCCGACCGGCGGCCAGGGACTCAATACAAGCGTGCAGGATTCCTACAATCTGGGATGGAAGCTGGCGGCGGTGCTGGCAGGCGTGCCGGATGCGTTGCTCGACACCTATGAAGAAGAACGCAGACCGATTGCGGCCGAGATGCTGGGCCTTTCGACGAAACTGCTGGAGGCCTCGAAGCGCGGCGACATGCAGCGGGGGCGCGAGGTGCACCAGCTCGATCTGGGATATTTCGATTCTTCGCTCTCACTGAACGGCGCTCCGCGCGAGATCGGAATTTCTGCAGGCGACCGCGCGCCCGATGCGCCGATCCGTGGCGCGGGCGGACAATCGTCGCGACTGTTTGAGCTTTTTAGGGGGCCGCACTGGACGTTGCTCGGATACAATACGCAAGGCGATGCCCTCCCCGTCCGTGCCAACCTGCATATCCATCGGATCGGAGCGGAGTTTGACGACATGGCCGGCCATATGGCCGCGACGTATGGCGTTCGGGATGGCGACTGGGTTCTGGTGCGACCCGACGGATATGTGGGCGGGATCGTTTCGGGCGAAGACTTGACGATGCTGGAGCGTTATTTGGCGGGTGTCGGTTTGAGCCGTTTGTGTTGATGTCCCTTCCTTGTCATCCCGGCCGAGCGCAGCGAGCGCCGGGACCCATCGAGAAACGGCACTATAGGTCCCGGCGCGGCGCGATGCTGATGCATCGCTTGGCCGGGATGACAAGTGAGGGGCACTCAACCTGATTGTAGAAGGCTGCGGATCGTAATCTGCGCAACAAGCCCGGATCACATGTCGATCACGCCGAAGCGGATCAGTCCGTAAAAGATTCCCCATCCCACGACGGCAATTGCGGTGGCGATCAGGAATTTGGTGGTGAGCTTCATGGTCGGCTCTGCGTCTTCGCGCATGCCAACCGGCAGCAGACAGAACAGCGCCGTGAACCAGAGGATGGCGAACGCGCCAAGGAACGCCGCGCCGCGGACCATGGCTTACGCCTGTTCGAGTTCGATCAGCGTGCCGTTGAAATCCTTTGGGTGAAGGAACACGACCGGCTTGCCGTGGGCGCCGATGCGGGGCTCGCCGGTGCCGGTGATGGTGGCGCCGCGCTCCTTCATCTGCTTCACGGCAGCGTTGATGTCGTCCACCTCGTAGCAGACGTGGTGGATGCCGCCGGAGGGATTCTTCTCCAGGAACTTGGCGATGGGAGAATTGGCGCCCAGAGGTTCGAGGAGTTCGATCTTGGTGTTGGGCAGTTCGACAAAGACAGTGGTCACGCCGTGGTCGGGCTGCGGGACCTGGCCGGAGACTTTGGCGCCCAGCGTGTCGCGGTAAATAGCGGTCGCCGCCTCGATGTTTTTGGTGGCAATGGCGACGTGGTTGAGGCGGCCGATCATCTTTGCTGCTCCGTTGCTTGTGCGGGTTTCTTAAGGCTGCGCGTGAGGCCGGGCAAGCCTCAAACCGTACTGAGAAGAAGGCCGGACGCCACGGCCTCGATGGCGAAGAAAATCGTGGGCCAGCGGCCAGGCCATTCGCGCAGGGCGGCGACCAGACGGCCCGCCGCCATGCCGGCCAGCGCCAATCCGACGGCGAAGGCGATGCCGCCCTGCCAATAGGGCCGCCAGTAAGGGACGATCAGCACCACGGCCATGGCGAGGCCGAAGCCGCCATAGACGGCCTGGATCTCGTTGCGCGCGGTGGGGGTTTGGGCCGGCAGGTCCATAAGCGCCACAAGCGTCCGCGGGCGGGCGAAGGCGGCAAGTCCCATCAGCGCGAAGCCGATGGCGACGACGATATGCTGGTAGGGTAAGTCCATGCGGTTTTCCCTTGGATCAGGCTAGACCCAGACGATCTCGACGCGCGTGACGGGCTTCTTCCCCCACGCGTCGGCGGCGGCACGGCGCACGGTGCGGCGGGCGCTTTCCTTCAGCGACTCCTCGTCGTCCCGCTTGGGGTTGTGACGGCGAATGACGCCATCGAGCGCCTCACGCGTGCGGTCGTGAATGGCTTCGGGGATGCCTTCAAAAAGAATGGCAGGCTCGGTGGCGATGCGGCCTTTCTGATCGAGCACCAATGTCACGGCGATAAGGCCCGCGAAGCCCATGGCGCGGCGGGCCTTCGCATAGCCCTCGCCTTCGGCAACCAGAACGGTGCCGTCGAGATGGAGGCGGCCGGATGGGGTTTCGTCGATCAGTTGCGCGCGGCCGGGGGCCAGGCGAAAGAGCTGGCCGTTCTCCGGCACGATGGCTTGCGGCACCTGAAGCGATTTGGCGAGGCGGGCATGTTCTTCCTGCTGGCGGCGTTCGCCATGGACGGGCACGGCTATCTGCGGGCGGACCCAGCGATACATCTGGGAGAGTTCTTCACGGCAGGGATGACCCGAGACGTGGACGAAGTGATCCTGTTCGGTGAGGACTTCGACGCCGAGCGCGGCAAGCTGGTTCTGCATCTCGAAGATCGGCAGTTCGTTGCCGGGAATGATGCGCGAGGAGAACACGACCGCATCGCCGGGGCCCAGTTTCACGCTGCGGTGTTCGCCAGCGGCAATACGGGCGAGCGCGGAACGGGTTTCACCCTGGCTGCCGGTACAGAGGTAGAGCACGCGGTTTGGCGGGAGGTGTTCGGCATCTTCCTCCGACAAGACGCGGGGGAAACCTTCGAGATAGCCGGTGTCGCGTGCGGCGTTGACGATGCGGTGCATCGAACGGCCGACAAGGACGAGTTCGCGCCGGTTCTCGCGCGCTGCCTTGGCGACGGATTCCAGCCGCGCGACGTTGGAGGCGAAGGCTGTGACGGCGACACGGCCTTTCAACGTGGCGATCAGTTTGGAAAGGCTGTCGCGAACCGTCGCTTCCGAGCCGCTTTCGCCGGGGACAAGCGCGTTGGTGGAGTCGCAGACGAGTGCAAGCACGCCATCGTCGCCCAGTTTCTTCAGCGCGGATTCATCGGTGAGATCGCCGATCAGGGGATCGGGATCAAGCTTCCAGTCGCCGGTGTGGACGATGGTGCCGAGCGGGGTCTTGATCGAAAGTGCGTTGGGTTCGGGGATTGAGTGGGTGATGGAGACAAAATCGATCTCGAAGGGACCAAGCGAAAGATGGCCGCCGAGGGGCACGATTTTTACGCGCACGGTTTCGTCGAGGCCGGCTTCTTTCAGCTTGTCTTCGATCAGCCGCGCGGTGAACGGCGTGGCGTAAAGCGGGCAGCGCAATTGCGGCCACAGCAACGCGACAGCGCCGATATGATCTTCGTGGGCGTGGGTGAGAACGATGGCGCGGACGCTCTGGCGCTGTTCGGCGAGGAAGCGGATGTCCGGCATGATGAGGTCGATGCCGGGGGTGGACGCCTCGCGGCCGAACATCACGCCGCAATCGACCACGATCCACGAACGATCGTGCGCCGGGCCGTAGCCATAGGCATTGAAGTTCATGCCGATCTCGCCGGAGCCGCCGAGCGGCAGGAAGACGAGTTCGTCGTCGCGCGAGGCCGCCATCAGTTCTTTTTCTTGACGTTGCGCGTGTGAATCATGATGAGACCGCGAATGGTGAGATCGGGATCGAGATGATCGATAGACGTGGTCTGCCTGTGAAACAGATTTGCCAGACCGCCGGTGCCAATGACGGTCATCGGCTTTCCATATTCTTCCTTGATCTTGGTCACGATGCCTTCGATCAGGCCGAGATAGCCCCAATAAAGACCGGATTGCATGGCGGGGATGGTATCTTTGCCGATCACGCTTTGGGTGCGCGCGACGGCGACGCGCGGCAGCATGGCGGCGGCCTGATGCAACGCTTCGGCGGAGAGGTTTGCGCCCGGCGCAATGACGCCGCCCTCGTAATCGCCCTTTTCACTCACAATGTCGAACGTGGTGGCGGTGCCGAAATCGACGACGATCAGCGCGCCTTTATACGCGGCGTGCGCGGCGATGGCATTCACCAGACGATCCGCGCCAACGGCCGTGGGCCGGTCGACCTTTATATCGATACCAAGCTCGACATCAGGATCGCCCACCACGATGGGGTCGCATTTCAGATATTTGCGGCAGAACATCCGAAGATCGAACATCGCGGCGGGCACTACGGAGGCGATGATCGCGGAATCGAGATCGGCAAAAGTGAGCCCCTCAAGCGCCATCAATGGCTGGAGAAGGACCGCGTATTCATCGGCGGTGCGCGTGGTCTCGGTAACCGCGCGCCATTCGGCACGCACTTCCTTGCCGTCGTACACGGCAAAGACGATGTTCGTGTTACCCGCGTCGATGGCAAGCAGCATTTTGGTTATCCAAAAAAGACTTCGCCCGCGGCGATGATGCGGGTTTTGCCCTGGCCTTCGCGCAGGATGAGGGCGCCGGTTTCGTCGATGCCTTCGAACATGCCCCAAAATTCTCCATCCGAAAGGCGTGCGCGGATGCGCGTGCCCAGTCCTGCCGCGCGGGCGAGCCACGCATCGCGTAACGGCGAAAATCCGCTGACGCGCCAGGTTTCATACCATTTCGCGAAGGAGGCGGCGAGGCGCGTGAGCGCTTCCGCTGGCTTTGGTGCGGTTATGCCTAACGCGGGCAGCGAGGTGGCGGGAAACTCGGTGCCTTCGGGGTGATGAGCGAGATTGATGCCGATGCCGATGGCGAGCCATTCGGGGACGGTGCCCGTGCTGGCAGATTCTAGCAAAATGCCTGCGATCTTTCTGCCGTTTACGAGCACATCGTTCGGCCATTTCACCCGGATGTCGGTTGTGGGTGCGAAGCTTGCCACCATCTCTTGCGCGGCGACGGCTGCGGCAAAGGAGAGTTGGGCGCATTCGGCGGCGGGTTTGCCGGGACGGATGAGAAGCGTGGCGGCGAGATTGCCTGTGGGGGATTCCCATGTGCGCCCTCGCCTGCCGCGGCCCGCGGTCTGGCGCTCGGCAGTGATCCAGACGGGTTCGCGCTGGCCCGCGGCTGCGAGACGGCGCGCTTCCTCGTTCGTGGAGTCGATGACGTCGAAGGCTTTCAGCGCATAGCCTTCAGGCCATGCCGTCGTCACGGGATCAGCGTCTTTGCCGCGACGGAGGCCGCGTTCACCAGCGGGGCTGCGCCCACCACGAACAGAAGCGTGAAGACGCTGGAGAGCGCGAGCACGGTGCCGAGGCTGGGGCCGATGGCGCGGTCGAAGGCGGGCGCGGGATCGTCGAAATATATGATCTTCACGATGCGCAGGTAGTAATACGCGCCGATCACGCTGGCGACGACGCCGATGATGGCAAGCGCATAGAGATGCGCGTCGATGGCGGCCATGAAGACGTAGAATTTGGCAAAGAAGCCCGCGAGCGGCGGAATGCCGGCGAGGCTGAGCATGAACATGGCGAAGGCAAAGGCGAGTTTCGGCTGCGTGCGCGCGAGACCCGCGAGGTCGTCGATCGTTTCGATCATCTGGCCGTCGCGGCGCATGGCGAGGATGCAGGCGAACGTGCCCGCGCTCGTGATGAGATAGATGAGGAGATAGATCAGCACACCTTCCACGCCCGTCGATGTTCCCGCAGCGAGGCCGACAAGCGCGTAACCCATGTGGCCGATGGAGCTGTAAGCCATCAGGCGCTTGATGTTGGTCTGACCGATGGCGGCGACGGCGCCCAACGCCATCGACAGGATCGAGACGAGCACGATCACCTGTTGCCATTCGTGGAAGGCATTGGGGAATGCCTGCAGCAGCGCACGCACGATGATCGCCATGGCGGCGACTTTGGGCGACATGGCGAACAGGGCGGTGACGGGCGTGGGGGCACCTTCATAGACGTCGGGTGTCCACATATGGAACGGGACGGCGCTGATCTTGAACGCGATGCCGGCAATGAAGAACACCAGGCCGAAGATGAGGCCGATGTTCACGCCGGATTTCGTGACAACGCCAGCGATGGCGCCGTAATCGGTGCTACCGGTGAAGCCGTAGATGAAGGAAATGCCGTAAAGCAGCATGCCGGACGACAGCGCGCCGAGGACGAAATATTTCAAGCCCGCTTCGGACGAACGGATGGAGTCGCGGTTGAAGGCGGCGAGCACATAAAGCGAAAGACTTTGCAGTTCGAGGCCCATATAGAAAGTGATGAAGTTTTGGGCCGAGACCATCACCATCATGCCCGCGGTGGCGAGCAGGATCAGGATGGGGAATTCGAACTTCGCGATCTTCTCGGTGCGCAGGAAACCTTGCGCGAGCGCTATGGCCGATGCGCTGCCGAGCAGGATGAGGAGCTTTGCGAAACGGGCGAAGCCATCGGCGACGAAGGCAC
>DATKJT010000058.1:0-3303 GCA_035543495.1 Rhizomicrobium sp.
AAGAGATCAGATGTCCCGTCGCCGCCGCGCCGAACGCCGTGAAATCAACCCGGATGCCAAGTATGGCGATCTGGTTCTCGCCAAGTTCATGAACAGCCTGATGTACGACGGCAAGAAGTCCGCCGCCGAAGGCATCATGTATGGCGCGTTCGATACGATTCAGCAGAAGACCCGCAACGATCCTCTTCAGGTTTTCCACGAAGCGCTGCGCAACGTTTCGCCGGCGATCGAAGTGAAATCCCGCCGCGTCGGCGGTGCGACCTATCAGGTGCCGGTCGAAGTCCGCACCGATCGTGCTCGCGCGCTCGCGATCCGCTGGCTCATCACGGCCGCTCGCGGCCGCAACGAGCCGACGATGACCGGCCGTCTCTCCGGCGAAATCCTGGACGCCGCGAACAATCGCGGTAACGCCGTGAAGAAGCGCGAAGACACCCACAAGATGGCGGATGCGAACCGCGCGTTCTCGCATTACCGCTGGTAAGCGTTCTGACAGAGTAAAAGAAAATGGCCCGCACGACCCCGCTCGAAAGATACCGCAACATCGGCATTGCCGCGCACATCGATGCCGGCAAGACGACCACGACCGAGCGCATTCTGTATTACACGGGCAAGTCCCATAAGATCGGCGAAGTCCACGATGGCGCCGCCACCATGGACTTCATGGAACAGGAACAGGAACGCGGCATCACCATCACGTCGGCGGCCACGACCTGCTACTGGAAAGACCACCGCATCAACATCATCGACACGCCGGGCCATGTGGACTTCACGATCGAAGTCGAACGTTCCATGCGCGTGCTCGACGGCGCGGTTGCCGTGTTCGATGCCGTCGCAGGCGTCGAGCCGCAGTCCGAAACCGTGTGGCGCCAAGCTGACAAATATCACGTTCCGCGCATCTGCTTCGTCAACAAGATGGATCGCATGGGCGCGAACTTCCAGCGCTGCATCGACATGATGATCGATCGTCTGGGCACCCGCCCGATGATCATCACCTGGCCGATCGGTTCGGAAGCCGAATTCAAGGGCATCGTCGACATCGTGAAGATGAAGGCGCTGATCTGGCACGACGAACAGCTTGGCGCGAAATTCGACGAAGTCGAAATCCCCGCCGAATATGCCGACAAGGCGAAAGAACTCCGCGCAGCCCTCGTCGAAGCCGCCGTCGAAGAAGACGACAAGCTCCTCGAAGCCTATCTCGAAGGCACCGAGCCCAGCGACGCCGACCTGCGCCGTTGCATCCGCAAAGGCACGACTAGCTTCCATTTCGTGCCGGTGATGTGCGGCTCCGCGTTCAAGAACAAGGGCGTGCAGCCGTTGCTCGACGCCGTCGTCGACTATCTGCCGTCGCCGCTCGATATTCCGCCGGTGAAGGGCACCGACCTGAAGGGCAACGAAGTCGAACGTCCCGCCGACGACAAGGCGCCGTTTGCCGGTCTCGCATTCAAGATCATGGACGATCCGTTCGTGGGCTCGATCACCTTCGTGCGCGTCTATTCGGGCACGGTCACGTCCGGTACTGGCGTGCTGAACTCGGTGAAGGACAAGACCGAACGCGTCGGCCGCATGCTTCTCATGCATGCGAACAGCCGCGAAGACGTGAAGGAAGCCAATGCAGGCGACATCGTCGCCTTCGCCGGCCTGAAATATTCCACGACGGGCGAAACGCTTTGCGATGCCAACAATCCGGTGATCCTGGAACGGATGGAATTCCCCGATCCGGTCATCGAAGTCGCCATCGAACCCAAGACCAAGGCCGACCAGGAAAAGATGGGCGTGGCGCTCAACCGCCTCGCGCAGGAAGATCCGTCGTTCCGCGTTTCCACCGATCAGGAATCCGGCCAGACCATCCTGAAGGGCATGGGCGAACTTCATCTTGAAATTAAGGTCGACATCCTCAAGCGCACCTACAAGGTGGACGCGAACGTCGGTGCGCCGCAGGTGGCCTATCGCGAAACGCTGTCCAAGCCCGTGTCGGTGAAATACACCCACAAGAAGCAGACCGGCGGTTCGGGCCAGTTCGCCGAAGTCTCGATCGATTTCGAACCGCTGCCCCCGGGTTCGGGCTTCGTGTTCGAAAACGACGTTGTCGGCGGTTCGGTGCCGAAGGAATTCATCCCGTCCGTCGAAAAAGGCATCAAGGCGCAGAAAGACTCTGGTCTTCTCGCTGGCTTCCCGGTGATCGACTTCAAAGCGACGCTGACCGACGGCAAGTACCACGAAGTGGACTCCAACGCGCTGACCTTCGATATCGCCGCGCGCGCCGCGTTCCGCGAACTCGCATCCAGGGGCGCCGTGAAGCTGCTCGAGCCGATAATGAAGGTCGAAGTCGTGACGCCGGAAGATTTCCTCGGCGGCGTGATCGGCGATCTCAATTCCCGTCGCGGTCAGGTGCAGGGCACCGACAGCCGCGGCAACGCGCAAGTCGTCACCGCGATGGTCCCGCTCGCCAACATGTTCGGTTACATCAACACGCTGCGGTCCATGTCGCAGGGTCGCGCGCAGTACACCATGCAGTTCGATCATTACGAACAAGTGCCGCAAGCGATCGCGGACGAAGTCAAAGCGAAATACGCCTGATCAACCGGCCTCGAAACGACAGGCCAAAAGAAGTAGACGGAGAGAAGTATGGCGAAGGCAAAATTTGAGCGGACGAAGCCGCATTGCAACATTGGGACGATTGGGCATGTGGACCATGGCAAGACGTCGCTGACGGCGGCGATCACGAAGGTGCTGGCGGAGACGGGCGGGGCGACGTTCACGGCTTATGACCAGATCGACAAGGCGCCGGAAGAAAAGGCGCGCGGCATCACGATCTCGACGGCCCATGTCGAGTACGAGACCAAGGCCCGCCACTACGCCCATGTCGACTGCCCAGGCCATGCCGACTATGTGAAGAACATGATCACGGGCGCTGCCCAGATGGACGGCGCGATCCTGGTGGTGTCGGCCGCCGACGGCCCGATGCCGCAAACCCGCGAACACATCCTGCTCGCCCGCCAGGTGGGCGTGCCGGCGCTGGTGGTGTTCATGAACAAGTGCGACATGGTCGATGACCCGGAGCTGCTGGATCTGGTCGAGATGGAAGTGCGCGAGCTTCTGTCGAGCTACCAGTTCCCCGGCGACGACATCCCGATCGTGCGCGGCTCGGCGTTGATGGCGCTGGAGAACAAGAGCCCGGAACTGGGCCATGACGCGATCCTGAAGCTGATGGAGCAGGTTGACAGCTACATCCCGCAGCCGGAACGCCCGATCGACCAGCCGTTCCTGATGCCGATCGAAGACGTGTTCTCGATCTCTGGCCGC
>DATKJT010000059.1:0-64765 GCA_035543495.1 Rhizomicrobium sp.
CAAGAATTGGCGAAACAGGGTTCGAGCCTAGGCGTCACGGTTAGCCGGGTTGATCTGGTTCCGTCGATTCCCGCCGCTGCGAAGACGGCCTTCGACAATGTCCTTATCGTTTCGCAGAACGCCCAGACGCGCATCGCCACGGCCCGCACCTATGTGGAAACGATGATGCAAGACACCGATCGCGAGAAGGACCGAATCGCCACCGATGCGACGGCAGCAGCGGGCGAGCGGATTTCGAACGCGAAAGTCGCGACGGCTTCTATCGCGGCCCTGGCGCAGCAGACGGAGGGAATGTCGCGCGGAATGCAGATGTCGCGACTGTATTACGATCGCGTCGGTCCGCTGCTGAAGAAGGCCGGGCATGTGGAAGCGGTGGACTCGTCGGGCGCCGCACATCTCCTTCTGCCGGGAGCCGTGCGATGAATATCGCCACCCCGCTACCTGATGAATTCGTTCTCCTTAACGCGGCAGAAAAGCGCAAGCTTGCTTGGCGCCTTGTCCTGTCGCTTGCTGCTGCCAGTTGCCTCGTTGTCTCCGTTGGATTGCGGTACCTCGAGCCAACTCAACGCGATGTCGCTGAACTCGTTGCTGGCATTGCCGCTGTACTGGTGGGCGTTCCCGCGTTGACGGCGGCATGGCGGAGCTTGCGATATCCGGATCTGCACGGCATCACCGACCAGCTTATCGCCTTGGCGTTCATAGCGGCCTGGGTAACGGGCGATCTCATCACGGCCACTTTACTGCCCCTCATCATGATGGTCGGCCACATCCTAGAGGAGCGCTCGCTTCTGGGGTCGCAAGAGGCGATTGGTGCACTTACGAAGCTGACCCAGACAAATGCGAGGCGGCTTCGCGCTGACGACGGCGAGGTGGAGGAGATTTCCGCCGAGGCGCTCCGACCGGGAGATCGTGTCGAAATTCGCGCCGGTGACCGCATTCCTGGAGATGGTGTGGTCGAAACAGGCACTTCGAGTGTCGATATGGCGTCGATCACGGGCGAATCCCTTCCGCGGGAGGTCGCGGCGGGTTCGAATGTGTTCAGCGGATCCATCAATCTCGATGGCCTGCTTATCGTGAGAATTGCGCGCGTCGGAGAAGAAACCACGCTCGGCCGGGTCATTGCGTTGATGCAAGAGGCGGAACGCACCAAGCCGGCGGTCACGCGGCTTCTCGAGCGTTACGCCGAGCAATATATGATTTTCGTGCTGCTGTTGGCGGCGTCCTTGTGGTTTCTGACCGGCAGCACCACGGTGATGCTTGCGATCCTTGTCGCGTCTTGTCCCTGCGCGTTGGTTCTGGCGGCGCCGGCCACGTCGATTGCCGCCATCGCCGTTGCCGGACGCCACGGAATCCTGGTCAAGGGATCTGCTTTTCTAGAACAGCTTGCATCGGTCGATTCGGTGATCTTCGACAAAACCGGAACGCTCACCGTGGGCCGCCTTCGTGTGGCCGGCGTGGTCCACTCGCCCGGCGTGCGCAAGGCCGACTTGATGAAGCTAGCGGGCAGTCTTGGTGCTGCAAGCAGTCACCCGGTCAGTCGCGCCTTGAGCGGAGAGGTTCTGGAAAGCGAACGCTTGCCGATCGTCGACATCCACGAAACACGTGGCCTCGGTGTGACGGCGCTTCTGGGCAACGAACGAGTTGCGCTTGGCCGTGCCGAACTTTTCCGCAGCCTCAATATTGCCGCGATGCCCGTGCCCTCTCATGACGGTCCCATTGCCGGGTTGTCGAAAGGCCCGCAGTTTCTCGGATGGCTTTTGCTTGCCGATGAGATCAGACCGGAAGCCAAGAGCGCCGTCGCCGAGCTGAATCAACTTGGGCTCAAGCGGCAGATCATGATTACAGGCGACCGGGCTCAAGAGGCACGCCGCGTCGCCGCAAAGCTCAATCTTCAAAATGTGCGCGCAGAGGCGTTGCCCTCTGAAAAGATGGATTACGTTCTTGCGGAAACCAACCGGGGGCATCGCCCGATGGTGGTGGGCGATGGCATCAACGATGCGTTGGCTTTGAAGGCGGGTGCAGTCGGAATTGCCATGGGCGCTGACGGTACCGATGTTGCGCTCGCATCGGCCGATCTGGTCTTGATGGGCAATGACCTGCGCAGACTCGGCACTTGTATCAGACTAAGCCGCAGGTGCCGGGGCACGATATTCGTCAATGTCGGCCTGGGTTTGGGGTGGACGGTCTTCATTGTTGTGCTGGCGGCTGCAAATGTATTGGGCCCCAGCGGCGCATTGATGGCGGCGATTTTGCACAATGCAGGAACCGTTGCGGTTATGGCCAATGCCGGCCGCCTGCTGAAGTTCCAAGACTGCTCTCCGGCAGTCTAAGGAGTGAACATGCAGCCTTTCATCGTATTGCCCATCGCTTTGGCGACTTGCGCGGCCACGATGTGCGGCGGCCTTTTCGCCATCGCGATGCGCGACCGTCTGCACCTTGTGCTGGGGTTCAGCGCCGGTGCTGTCATCGGTGTGGCATTCTTTGATCTTGTTCCGGAAGCCATCGAAACTGCGCGCCACATCGATGCCCGCGACGTGGTCGGTATCGTCGCCTTGGGCTTCTTCTTCTACGTCCTGTTGGACCGGCTTGTTTCGTTGCATAGTCACGACCATCACTCTCACCACGAACGCCGTGGCTGGATGGGCGCAGCGAGCCTTTCGCTGCACAGCTTCATGGACGGGTTTGCAATTGGCGTGGCCTTCCAAGCTGGCGAATCGGTCGGCTGGATTGTCGCTGCCGCCGTCCTGGTGCACGATTTCTCGGATGGACTTAACACCGTCAATGTCGTGGTGAAGAATGGGGCGGGGCGCAAAACGGCCCTTCGTTGGTTGGCAATCGACGCCCTAGCGCCAATCCTGGGTGCATCGGTAAGTCTTCTGATCGCCATGCCGCCTAATGTGGTAGCGGTATTCCTTGCCATCTTTTCCGGCTTCTTCCTGTACATCGGAGCGAGCGATCTGTTGCCGGAGAGCCATCACGCGCATCCGCGTTTTCTCACGACCGTCTCGACGTTTGCCGGGGCCCTCTGCCTTTTCATTGTGACACGCATCGTGGGCTAAACGGGCCGGCCTGAGCCAACTGGGACAAAACTCGCCAAACGAGCGCCGGCGCTCTTTTTCGTCTTGACCGTTTTTTAGACAATGATTGCGCTGGCAAGCGAATGTGTGGACTTCTTCAGACCTTTGAAATGGCTATCCGTGCTCATAGGTATTGGCGGCGACCATATCAAGACCGTGCACAAGTTCCTTCTCCAGCAATGGCTGGAACAGAAGCGGGCGCTAACGCGCTCGCCAAAATCGACGTCCTCAGGTTTACCTCCGATTAATGATCAGCTCCGATACGCAAACAGCACATAGAAAAAACGCGGCCTCGGGAATAGCGGCCAACGCTATCCGAAACGCCAGCAACCGCGCCCTCATGCCCCTCGCATGGTCAGCACCATCGCGTGGAGAACATAAGCCCGGCGGCGACAGTTTAGATTCCAGCTTCCGCTTCTGGCGGTTTTTGTTGATTTCTGCTGGTGCCGGAGGAGAGAATTGAACTCTCGACCTACCCCTTACCAAGGCATCCTGTTAGCCAGGAAACGCCACCAATGCGATCCAAAGTAACTGACTTCTATCGCACTGATTTTGCATAGTGGCCGCTTCGGGTTCGGACAGCACCTTCTGAAGCCAATCAAGTCACGCTCTCGAACTCGACAGGGTTAGAATATTTGATCGTCCAGTGTCTGAGCGAGAATTTGATCAACAAGCGGTGGCCGCTTCTTCGCGGCCGCCGCGGATTTGCGGATTTCAGGCCACGCGTTGGAGCTGCGCCGATGCTCGCTCGCCGATCGGAATTCGTCTCGGCTTCATGGCCTCCGGAAGCTCGCGTTCCAAGTCGATGGTCAATAGGCCGTTGGCGAGATTTGCCACTCGCACCCGAACATAGTCGGCGAGGTTGAACTGATGGATAAACGGTCGTGCCGCGATCCCCTGATAAAGGAATGCACCGCCATTTGCCGGCTGATCTGACTTGCGTCCGGAAACCGTCAGGCGATTTTGCTCCTGGGTGATTGACAGTTCGCTTTCCGAAAATCCCGCCACTGCCAACACAATACGATAGCGGTCATCGTCGATCTTTTCGATGTTGTAAGGCGGATAGCCGTCGGCTGTGGCGGTATCCAAGCCATTCTGCAGCAGGTCAAACAGATGTTCGAAACCGATGGCCGAGCGGCCGAAATCGGCAAGGTCAATTGTGTTCCTCATAGCCACATCCTCCTTTTGAGCAACACGGATACGAGCAGGGCCACCTCAGCGGTGGTCCGGACCCCCAAGGGGCATCCAATGAGAATCGAGGTAGAGCGATTGGGCCGGGCTTCAAGTGGGGTGGAAAAATTTTTTGAGCGGGAAAAAAGGGCGGACCAGACCTCCTTAGTGCTCACCAAATTGGCGGCCCCGAACGCAACAAATCAAAAACCTAGTGGAGACTGAACATTCCGTCGGCGGCGCGCCATTCCGAAGGGCCGACCAGCGCGCGGTGAGCCACGCGAATACTATGGAGAGCACCCTGCAACTCACGTTGCCAGAAGGTGAGGAACGCGCGCAGCGCTGGGAACTCGGGCGCGGTGTCGAATTCCTGCCAAAGATAGAGCTGCAGAATGTCGGGATGATCCGGCCGCCGGTAATGGATTTCGGCGGTGGTCAACGCATAGGCAGCATCCAGTCCGAAGAGAATTCTCGTGCGTTGCATGAAAATAATTTTGCCACCTCGCAGAGCGATTTCAAGCCCCTTATCGCGGGAGGTGGGTCGCTAAAAAGCGTTTGGTTATAATACTTTAACCGAGCGGGCCGCGCCCTCGCAATTTTTTTTGCGGCCCCTCTTGAAACTGCCATTGCGGCTTCTAGATCGATCAGTTGCCCGGCTTGTCCGGGCCTAAAGGCAACGTCGTTTTGCAACAGGAGAAATGCATGCATTTCCGTCCCTTGCACGACCGCGTGGTCGTGCGCCGCATTACCGCCGAAGAAAAGACTGCGGGCGGTATCATCATCCCCGACACCGCACAGGAGAAGCCACAGGAGGGCGAAGTCGTCTCCGTTGGCCCCGGCGCGCTCGACGAGAATGGAAAGCGGGTCGCTCCGGAGGTCAGGCCCGGTGACCGGGTGCTGTTCGGCAAATGGTCGGGCACCGAAGTCAAGATCGACGGCGAAGACCTCCTGATCATGAAGGAGTCCGACATCATGGGAGTCCTCGAAAAGACTTCCCACCTCAAGAAGGCGGCCTGAGCGTCGCCTCGGCTGTTTGATTGGAAAGGAGCTTGAAACAAATGGCTGCGAAAGAAGTCAAATTCTCAACAGAGGCCCGCGAGAAAATGCTGCGCGGCGTCGATATTCTGGCCAATGCCGTGAAAGTCACATTGGGCCCCAAAGGCCGCAATGTGGTGATCGAAAAGTCCTTCGGCGCGCCGCGCATCACGAAGGACGGTGTGACGGTCGCCAAAGAAATCGAACTCGAAGACAAGTTCGAGAATATGGGCGCGCAAATGGTGCGCGAAGTGGCAAGCAAAACCGCCGATCTCGCAGGTGACGGTACCACCACCGCGACCGTTTTGGCGCAGGCCATCGTCCGCGAAGGCGCCAAATCGGTTGCTGCCGGCATGAATCCGATGGATCTCAAGCGCGGCATCGACCTGGCCGTCGAGGCTGTGGTCGCCGACCTCAAGAGGCATGCCAAGAAGATCGCCAACAATGATGAAATCGCTCAGGTTGGAACGATTTCGGCCAACGGCGACAAGGAAATCGGCCGTTTCCTCGCCGATGCGATGGCCAAGGTCGGCAATGAAGGCGTGATCACCGTCGAAGAAGCCAATAGCCTTGAGAGCGAATTGGAAGTTGTCGAAGGCATGCAGTTCGATCGCGGCTACATCTCGCCGTACTTCATCACCAATGCCGACAAGATGCGGGTCGAACTTGAAGAGCCCTACGTGCTCATCCACGAGAAGAAGCTCTCTAATCTCCAGGCAATGTTGCCGGTCCTGGAAGCCGTCGTTCAATCGGGTAAGCCGCTCCTCATCATCGCTGAAGAAGTGGAAGGCGAAGCACTCGCAACCCTGGTGGTGAACAAACTGCGTGGTGGGCTGAAGGTCGCAGCCGTCAAGGCTCCCGGTTTCGGTGATCGCCGCAAGGCGATGCTGGAGGACATCGCCATCCTGACCGGCGGCACGGCTATCTCGGAGGACCTGGGCATCAAGCTCGAGAATGTCACGCTCAATATGTTGGGGCGCGCAAAGAAGGTGGCGATCGACAAAGACAACACGACAATTGTCGACGGCGCCGGCAAGAAGAAGGAAATCGAAGCGCGTATCAACCAGATCCGCGGCCAGATCGAGGAAACCACTTCTGACTACGATCGCGAAAAGCTGCAGGAGCGACTGGCGAAGCTCTCCGGCGGAGTGGCTGTGATCCGTGTCGGTGGCGCCACCGAAGTCGAGGTCAAAGAAAGGAAGGACCGGGTCGACGACGCGCTGCACGCCACCCGTGCTGCCGTCGAAGAAGGCATCCTTCCAGGCGGTGGTATTGCGCTGCTGCGCGCCTTGAAATCCCTCGACGCCGTCCAACCCGAAAACGACGACCAGAAGGCCGGCGTGGAAATCGTGCGTCGCGCCCTGCAGGTACCCGCGCGCCAGATTGCGCAAAACGCCGGCACTGACGGGTCGGTGGTGGTCGGCAAGCTGCTGGAGAAGAGCGACTACAGTTGGGGCTACAATGCCGCGAGCGGCCAGTATCAGGACTTGGTACGCGCCGGAATTATAGACCCCGCCAAGGTGGTTCGCACGGCGCTGCAGGACGCAGCTTCGGTTGCTTCGCTGCTCATCACGACCGAAGCTCTGGTGGCAGAAAAGCCCAAGCGCGACAAAGCCCCTGCAGCCCCCAGCATGAGTGATATGGAGTTCTAACTTGTCGGGACCCGGTCTCGAACGGGGCCGGGTCCATCTCGCAAACGGTATTGGAGGATGCCGAAGGAGGAGTGATCCATGAAAACGCAAATTTTGACTGAGCTGCGCGAACGCAACGCCGTTCCCACACGCTCGTTCTCCTTTCCACATGAAGTCGTCGACGACCCTTCACTAAGCACTGCCGAAAAGCGGAGCATCCTGTCGGAATGGGCGTCGGACGCTTGCGCCGTGCAATCGTTTCCGACCCTGCGCTGGCTTCCAGGAACGACATTTCCGGTGACGTTTTCTGCCATCATGGATGCTCGCCAGCAACTCGACCGAAAACTGCAGCAGGTCGAGCAGGAAGAACCCGAAGCCTTGCGCCGCGTGGTAATTGCCGACTTCATGCGCAAGAAGTCGGGCTCGCAATTGCGAAACTAGATCAGTTGGCACGCGAGCAAGTGACCGCGTGACCTGATTTCGATCACGCGCGGCCGCCTTCTTTGTTGCCACGAAGCGCGGCCGCTAGGGTGACAACCAGCCCCGCCATTGCGATCGCTTCAAAGCCGGTCGGCATCGGTTTCCTCTGAACGATCAGCAGTATCCCCAGACGGCGTCTAACCGGACTGCCGACTGCCAGATTCTGAACAGGGTGTCCTGACCGGGCGAAAGGTGCCCGAGACCAATTGGGAACGCGTGTTCTATCGATCTAGCGGAAGGCATTGTGTGTCGCTCAAAATTCATCGTCCGACCCTCTTGATTTTTGAACAAGGTTGTTCAATAAAGAACGACGATGAAAAAAATGGCAACCCCTGCCGGTCGGCCCAGCCGTGCCCGCGGCCGCATCTACGACGCCGCGCTACGCCTGTTCGCGGAGAATGGGGGAGGCGCGATTAGTGTCAGCGATCTGGCTGATGCGGCCGGCATCGCGCGCGGAACGATCTACAACAATGTGAACGAGCCCAAGAATTTACTAGGCGAGGTCGCGGCGGACCTCTCTCGGGAGATGCTTCTGCGAACGGAAGCTACCATGGAGGCCCTCACCGATCCGGCCGAGCGCGTTGCAACAGGACTACGGTTGTTCGTGCGGCGCGCGCATGAAGAACACGATTGGGGCCGCTTCCTCACCCAGTTCACCCTGAGCCACGCGACGTTGCGGGGTGTCATGCATGAGCCGCCGTCGCGGGATATCGCGCAGGGCGTCGAAACGGGACGGATAAAAATCGATCATGCCAAAATCCCGGCCTACGTCGCGATGCTAACCGGCACGACGATTGCGGCGATGAACTCGGTTATTCGAGGCGAACAAACCTGGCGCGATGCGGGCAGCAACGCCGCAGAATTGCTCCTGCGCGCAGCGGGCATTTCCGCCGCCGAAGCGCGCCGTATCGCCATCAGAGAACTCCCGCCACTTGCCGCAGAGCAAGGCCCGGAAAAGCGAAAGACACGGAGGAAAGCATGAGTACGATCAAGATCGAGGATATAGCCCATGTGCGCTTCGCGGCGCCGGACCTTGAGGCGATGAGAACCTTTCTCCGCGAGTTCGGCCTGATCGACCTGCCGCCCTCTGATGGTGTTTTGTACGCCCGCGGAACCGGACCTCAGCCTTTTGTGCATGCCACGTCTCTTGGCGCACCCGCCTTTCAGGCGCTCGGTCTGCGCGCAGAAAGCGTGAACGATCTCGAAAGGCTGGCGGCCACCGAAGGCGCCTCCGTCGAAAAGTCTTCGGCGCCAGGCGGAGGCTCCGTCGTCACGCTCACCGATCCAGATGGCTTTCGCGTCGAAGTGGTGGCGGGGCAGGAGCAGGCGGCCGCGCTGCCGCTTTCAAACGAACCCGTGCGCAACGATGCCCGCGCGAAAACGCGCCTGCGTACACCGACACGACTGACAGAAGGGCCGGCTCATGTCGTGCGCCTTGGCCACGCGGTCCTGGAGGTCAAGGACTTCCGAACCTCGGAAGTCTGGTATAAATCCCGCTTCGGCTTCATCACATCCGACGAGATCGAGATGGCGCCGGGCACGGCGATTGGCGCCTTCATGCGATGCGACCGCGGCGAGACACCAACAGATCATCACACGCTCTTCCTCCTCCAGTCACCTGCCGCGCCAAAGTTCAATCACGCCGCGTTCGAAGTCGTCGATTTCGATGACCTGATGATCGGGCATACCCATCTGAAACGCGCAAAGCGCACCCCCGCGTGGGGCGTCGGGCGGCACATCCTCGGTAGCCAGATTTTTGACTATTGGAAGGATCCGTGGGGGCATGAACTCGAGCACTGGACGGACGGCGATCTGTTTGCGGCAAGTGATGGTTCGCACAACGCTACGTTTCAGGATCTTCTTGGTGTGCAGTGGGGTCCCAATCACCCAATGATGGCGGGGGCTGACCAATGAAACTCGTGACCTTCGATCGCGGCGGCGTAACACAAACTGGCATCGTTATGGATGATTACATTGTCGCCACGGGCGTGCCGGGTTCCATGATCGATCTGATCGCCGGTTGGGAGAGTTTCAAAGGGCAGATCAAATCCGCGATGGCGAAAAGCGAGCGCTATCCGCTGTCTAGCGTCCGTCTGCTCGCACCTGTCCAGCGTCCTGGAAAGATTTTCGCTATTGGACTCAACTACGCCGACCATATTGGCGAGAGCAAGATGGAGACGCCCAAACATCAGGTCTGGTTTACCAAGGCGGCGACCTCCATCAATGGCCCTTTCGATCCGATTTTGATCGCCAAGGCGGGCCAATTCGTTGACTATGAAGTCGAGCTTGTCGTCATTATCGGCAAACGCGGACGAAACATCGCCAAGACAGATGCTCCCTCATTTGTATTCGGCTACTGCGTGGGCAACGACGTGACAGAACGCTTCTGGCAGCACCGGACACCACAGTGGAGTCTCGGCAAGTCCTTCGATACGCACGCTCCCATCGGGCCGTGGATTACAACGGCAGACGAGATTGCCGATCCGCATGCAATTGGGCTGCGGTGCTTTGTAAACGGAGAGAAGCGTCAGGACTCCAATACCAAGCATTTGGTCTTCAACATCTGGGACCAGGTCGAGCATCTGTCGCAGGCAATGACGCTGGAGCCCGGCGACCTGATCTTCACGGGCACCCCAGGCGGAGTGGGCGCTGCAATGGAGCCGCGGCAGTTCCTCAAACCTGGCGATTCTGTTCGCTGCGAAATCGACCAGCTCGGCGCCATCGAAGCAAAAATTGCGCCGGAAGCCTAGGCCGTGAATATGCCAATTGATTGCGACGTTCTCGTCGTAGGCGGCGGCCCCACCGGCATAACGCTGGGCCTGCTTTTGGCTCGAGGTGGCATGAGGACACTGGTGATCGACAAAGCGGCGGACATCTATCCGCTGCCGCGCGCCGCGCACATCGATCACGAGATCATGCGGATATTTCAGGAGTTGGGGGTAGCGGACAAGGTCGCAGCGGCGTGCCGTACATCCGAGCGCTACGACTTCCTGACGGCAAAAGGCGAGATCCTGCTTCGCTTTGAAGGCATGGCTCGGATCGGCCCCGGCGGCTGGCCAGCCAGCAACATGATACATCAGCCTTCGGTTGAAGCGATTTTGCGTGCTGCGGCGAAACAGCAGTCAGGGCTTGAACTTCATACCGGCTGGAACTGGGTTTCGTTCCGCGACGAAGATGGTGCGATAATCAGCACCGTGACCACACCCGACGGCGAACACCAAATCCGTTCGCGTTTCCTCGTTGGTGCTGACGGCGCGCGCAGCCCCGTCCGCATGGCCGCAGACATCGAAATGGAAGATCTCGGGTTCGACGAAGAGTGGCTGGTCATCGACGCACTGGTTAGGGACTTCGAGCGCCTGCCGAAGGTGAATTTGCAAATCTGCGATCCGGCGCGCCCCACCACTTGCGTTCTGATGGGTTCCGGTCGTCATCGCTGGGAGTTCATGCTTAAGCCGGGCGAAACCGCCGAACGGATGCTGGAGGACGACTTCATCTGGGAGTTGCTCAAACCCTGGAATGTAGAGGGTGCCGTCACCATCGAACGCAAGGTGGTCTACCGGTTCAATGCCAAGGTTGCGAAGACCTGGCGACGGGGGCCGATATTTCTGGCGGGCGACGCTGCCCATTTGACGCCGCCTTTTGCGGGGCAGGGATTATGCGCGGGATTGCGCGACGCCGCCAACCTCGCATGGAAGCTGATTGCCGTATCGCAGGGTGCGAACGAGTGTTTGCTCGACACGTACCAAAGCGAACGCGAGGCTCATGCCAGACCGATTATCTCGTTGGCGATGATGATGGGACGAACGGTCTGCATCGCCGATCCGGCGGCCGCCAGGGCGCGTGACGAACAAATGCTGGCGGCGCGCGAAGCGGGCACGTCGCCGGACGGCGCGATCAGCAATCCTCCGCTTGGCAAGGGCTTCCTGATGTCGGGATCGCCGGAGGCTGGCAATTACTTCCCCCAATTCGTATCGAATCAAGGGCAACGGCTCGACGATGTCCTGGGGCCGGGCGCCTGGCTGATCACACGATCGCCTCCCACAATTGACGGCGAACGCAACGGTCTGAAACCGGTCGCGCTTGCTGACCCGCGTCTAGGTCCGCTCAGATCCGAAGTCGAGGCATGGCTTGCCAAACACGACACGCGTGCCGTGCTGGTCAGACCGGACCGCTACGTTTTTGGGACGGGCACGCCCGGCGATCTGGCGCAAGCGTGGGCCCGCGCGTGGTCTTGAAATCTTCATTGGCGAGAATGTGTCCCGCGCCTGAAAACGTTGTGGTCTCGACCATGCCGCCCGCTTTCGCGAAAGCGGGCCGGCATGGCCCAGCAACACACGCGAAACTTCGACAATACGCACGATCGTCTTTGGCCGAACCAAATACCGCGACGACGCTGCATGGCGGCAATCGCCTTACGGCGAAGCGTAGGCTCGTATGAAGGCTTGGACCGCCGCGTCGACTGCGGGGACCGGCTTGATTTCGGGTTTCGTGCCAAAGAGCAGCGGCTCAACGATGCCCCCATCGAGAAGCCCTTTGAAATGAACGGCCGCGATGCGCGGGTCGGTATCGACCAACTCATCTTTCAGCTTCAGTTCCGAGAAATAGTCTTCCAGCGCGTCGAGTACCCGCTTGGGCCCGCGCTGATATAGCAGACTGCCCAGTTTCCGGTCCGCGCCGCTCTCGGCGATGCCCGTGCGCGTCACAGCAATTGCAGCGCGTGAGGCAAAGATGCCGAGATACGCTTCGCCAAATCGCCGCAGGACAGAGGCAATGTCGGGGTCATCCGAGTCGAGCAGTTGGAGCGCCTTCTCGCCTTGTTCCGGCATAGCCCCGGTCATCGCCGCCCAGAACAGCTCTTCCTTGGAAGGGAAGTAGCCGTAAAGCGTGGTTTTCGAGCCGCCGGTGCGGTCGGCGATCGTGGCCATACTTGCCCGCTCATAGCCGACCTTGGCGAAAATCTCAGTCGCCGCCTCGATAATTGCGTTCCGTCGCTCGTCCGTCCTCACACGCATAACTGCTCTCCGTTTTTCTGTACCGTACAGTACAATTATCCCTTGACGCAGTGCAACAGCGATCTTATAACTGTACCGTCCAGTTTAGATATGGGAACGGAGGCGGTCATGCACAAGGCCCACATACGTCCAGATTCGGTCCAATCGCGCATTCGGCGTTCGATGTTGCTGTGTTCGGCCGCTTTTGCACTTCTCCTTGCAGCCTGTGCGCCCGATCTGGGCCCCAAGCCCGAAATTCAAGCACCTAGCGCGCTCGCCACCTCCAAAAGCTTTGCCGGTGAGCAAGGTGAATGGCCCGCCGACCATTGGTGGCAAATCTACGGAGATCCGGAACTGGACCGTCTCATGGACGAGGCGCTGGGCAGTTCGCCTACATTAAAAATTGCGCAAGCGCGTCTTCGTCAAGCCCAAGCAGCAGCCCAACAGGCCGGAGCGGCTCTTGAACCGGACGTCGAGTTTGATGGCTCAGCACTGGCTTCAAAGCAAAGCCTGAACCAGGGCTTCCCGAGCCAGATCCAATCCGTGATGCCGCATGGTTGGCACACCAACACGCGCGTCGCCACAAGCTTCAATTTCGAACTCGATCTTTACGGCAAGAACCGCGCCGCGCTCGTGGCGGCGACCTCCGAGGCACAAGCGGCTGCAATGGACGTGGCTGAGGCCCGCCTTATGCTGTCGACCGCGGTCGCCGCAGCCTACGCCGATCTGGTGCGGCTCGCCGCGAACAAAGTGGCGGCCGAAGACGCGGTTCGTATCCGCGAACAGGCAGCCGAACTCTTCCGGGAACGCGAGCGACAGGGACTCGAGACCAACGGGGCGACTGCCCAGGCCGAAGCCGTTGCAGACTCCGCGCGTGCCGATGTGGATGTGCTCGATGGCCAAATCGGGATCGTCCGCAATCAAATCGCAGCGCTCGTGGGCAAGGGACCCGATCGTGGCCTCGATGTGCCGCTGCCCGAGGCACGTTCGGTCAAGGCGCCGGGGTTGCCGCCGCATCTGGCGGTCGATCTGATTGCGCGCAGACCGGACCTTGCGGCTGCCCGGCTGCGTGCCGAAGCGGCATCCTCGCGCATCGATGTCGCCCATGCCGATTTCTATCCGAACATCGACCTCCAAGGCCTGATCGGCTTTCAGTCGCTCGACATCGGCAATCTCTTTCAGCATGCCTCGCTAATCGGCGCCGTCGGTCCGGCGATCCATCTGCCGATCTTCGATGGGGGGCGAATCGAGGGTGCCTATAGTGGCGCACGCGCCGGCTATGACGAAACAGTCGCAGCCTACGATCAAACGCTTCTGAATGCGCTGCGCGAAGTCGCCGACGCAATCGTCAGCCAACGTGAAGTCCAGACCGAACTCAGCCATTCCCGCGGTGCGCTGAAGCAGGGCGAAGACGCCTATCGCACAGCGGAGCAACGCTACCGGGCAGGACTTGCGCACTATCTCGACGTGCTTGCAGCCGAGGATGTGCTCGTCCTGCAGCGCCGGCGCGTTGCCGACCTCGAAGCCCGGGCGCTTGCCCAAGATGTCACACTGATCCGCGCGCTTGGCGGCGGATTTCGCTCTTAGAGGAGATGACGACCATGCCCAACGTTGAAAAATTGTTCGATCAAGAGAACGCGAGCGTCCCAAATGGTACGCCACACGCAGCTTCGGCCAAAAAATCCCCGACCGGCACGCGAGTGAGATTGTTCGCGGGCCTCGCGCTCACGATTGCAGCGCTCGGCGGCGGCTATTATGCCTATGACACACTCTACCTGTCGAAGCATGCCACCACTGACAATGCTTATGTCGGCGCCGATGTGGCACAGGTCACGCCGCTGGTGAGCGGACCCGTGCGTCAGGTGCTGGTCGATGACACGCGTCACGTGAAGCGCGGCGACGTCCTGGTTCGCTTGGATGATACCGACTTCAAGATCGCCCTGGCGCGCTCCGATGCCGCGCTTGCTGCCGCTCGAGCCAATTTGCTGAAGGCGAAGATCGATCTCGCCCGGCGTCAGTCCCTGGCAGCCTCCGGCTCGGTTTCGGGGGACGAACTCACAACCGCGCAGAATGCTTACGCCACTGCGGCGGCCAATTTGCGGGCTGCGGAAGCCGCAAACCGTCAGGCGCAAGTCGATATCGAGCGCACCGTGCTGCGCGCCCCAGTCGATGGCGTCGTCTCGGAGCGCCAGGTGCAGGTCGGGCAGCGCGTCCAGGCCGGGACGCCATTGATGGTGGTCGTTCCGCTTCAGGCCGCTTACGTCGATGCGAACTTCAAGGAAGTGCAACTCGCCCATGTCCATCCCGGTCAATCTGTGAAGCTGACCTCCGATCTCTATGGTGACTCGGTCGTTTACACCGGCCGTGTGGTCGGGTTCTCCGGAGGAACAGGGGCTGCCTTCGCAGTCGTCCCGGCACAAAATGCGACCGGCAACTGGATCAAGGTGGTCCAACGCTTGCCTGTGCGGATTGCGCTCGATCCCAAGCAGCTCGCTGCCCATCCGCTGCGCGTGGGATTGTCGATGAACGTTGACGTACACGTCGCAAGCTGACGGGAGCCCGAGATGGACCGCACCTTGGGAGCGCACGACACCGCAAAGCCGCTGACCGGGAGCACGCTCTTTATCGCAGCGCTCTTGATTGGGCTCGGCAACTTCCTTGTCGTGCTGGATACAACGATTGCCAATGTCTCCGTGCCAACGATTGCCGGCGCGCTTGGCGTCTCCTCGACGCAAGGCACTTGGGTGATCACGTCTTATGCGGTGGCAGAAGCAATCACGGTCCCGCTCACAGGCTGGCTCGCCAAGAAGTTCGGCGCCCAGCGTGTGTTCCTCACGTGCTACATCTCTTTTGCAGCTGTGTCGCTTCTTTGCGGCCTCTCGAGCTCGCTCGGCATGCTACTCGGCATGCGCGTGCTGCTGGGTCTGGTCGGCGGTCCGATTATGCCGCTGTCGCAAATGTTGCTCTTACGGGTGTTTCCAAAGGAGAAAGCGACGCTCGGTACCGTGCTGTGGGCGATGACGACTCTAGTGGGGCCCGTGGCTGGCCCGATTCTGGGCGGCATCATTTGCGACACGATCGGTTGGAACTGGATCTTCTTTATCAAAGTGCCGGTTGCAGCGGCCGGTGGTCTCCTGCTCCTCGGCCTTCTGCGCGGCCAACCCGATCCGAAGGCTCCCGCGTTTATCGATAAGATCGGTCTTGGGCTTCTGATCCTTTGGGTCGGCGCCCTCCAGATCATGCTCGACGAAGGACGCAATCAGGACTGGTTCGCTTCTCCCGAAATCCGCACGCTCGGAATTGTCGCAGCGATCGGTTTTGCCGCCTTCCTCATCTGGGAGCTCACCGAAAAGAATCCGATCGTCGACCTCAAGGTCTTCCGGCATCGGGGCTTCGCAGCCGCCGCCACGACCTATGCGGTCGGCTTCGGCGGCTTCTTCGCAAGCATCGTATTGCTGCCGCTCTGGCTTCAGACCAACATGGGCTACACAGCAACATGGGCGGGCTATGCAACAGGGATCATGGGCATCCTTGCCGTGCTCTCGGCGCCTCTGGTCGGCAAGGCCGTCGAACGCTTCGACGTTCGATTGATCATCTCCCTGGGCACCTTTGGCCTCGCGGCCATCATGGCCTACCGGATGCGTTTCAACTCCGACATCACCTTCATGCAGATGGCATGGCCGACGCTGCTGACCGGAACCGCGATGGTGATGTTCTTCGTTCCCGTCACGGGGCTGGCAATGGCAAGCGTCAATCCGGAGGAGCAGGCCAATGCTGCCGGTTTGTCGAACTTCATGCGGACGCTGGCCGGTGCGTTCGCCACTTCTTTAATTCAGACCGGATGGTCGAACGCCGAGCGCGCCAATCAAACCGAACTTGCCGGCGCCATGCACACCGGCCACTTTGCCCTTCAGGCTATCGAGGCCCGTGGCTTTACCGAACATACGGCAACGGCGCTGCTCACAAATCTGGTCGAGGGTCAAAGTCTCATGCTCGCGACCCTCAACATGTTCGGCGTGATTGCGCTCTGCCTGTTGTTTGCCTCTTGCCTGATCTGGTTCGCGCCCAAACCCAAAGGACCTATTGATACTAGCGGAGCCCACTGAATCATTGAACCCTGAAAGTGCTGTTTGTGTTCGCGCTTTGACAATGGAGCAAGTCATGCACGCCTCTTCGGCTTCGATTGCCACCGCATATACGCTTTCCCTTGCATTTGCGGTTGCCGGAGCTGTCCAACTGTCGGGGACCGATGCGATCCAGCGGGCTTATGTGCGGTGGGGTTATCCAGCGCGAGCTTCCCGCATAGCAGGCGCGCTCGAATTGCTCGCGGCAGCCCTTCTCGCCATGTCTGCTGCGCGACCGATAGGTGTCGCGCTGGCGGCCATGGTCAATTTTGTCGCCGTCGTGGTGTTACTGAAGAACCGCGCCTATCTCCTGGCCTTGCCGGGTCTCGCAGTGACCGTCGCGCTTCCGTTCACGCTCCTCCAAAATACCTGATACCCGGGAGGCAACCTTGCATCTCAATTCCACACTTCTGGGCCCTGTGTCGGCTTTGGTGGGCGCGCTCGCCGGTGGCAGTGCTTCACTGACTGCTGCGATCTATACTCAGCGTGTGCAAAATCGCTTGCAGCGCGTAGCCGCCGAAGTGGCCAAGCGCGAAACCGTATATGCCGATTTTGTCATGCATGCCTCGCATCTGCTTTTGAACGCCCAAATACGCGATGACATTGCGCTCGGCGGCGACGAGCAACGCCTGGTTGGTCTTATCAACCGCATGCGACTGTTCGCTCCCGCCGAAGTATTGGCGAGTGCCGAGGTCGTCCTCAAGGCCATCGTGGAGATCCTGCTAAAGCCGCGTGTCGAAGTTCGGCAACTGGCAGCACAAGCACTCACTGAAGAAACGCGTCTCGACCCACTATTACCATTTAGCGTGGTCTGCCGGACCGATTTGGAACATGTGCGCAGATCGCTGGCGTAAGCTGCCATTGTTTGCGCGCTGAGAGCAGGCCGCTATACACCGAAGCCGCGAACCGGAAGCTGACACATCTCGCCGCTCGGAAAGCGCCTTTGAGTGCGTTGTGCTTACCCCTGGTGCCCGAATATTTCTACCGCGCCGAGGGTAACCCTTGTGATTCAATAGTGATTGCCGAGCGCAAAGCGCAGTAGTCACTTATTGGCAATAGTATTTATGCCCAGTGATTTCCGGATTTGGGATACAACGACATGTAAGGGACGCACCCAAGAAAGCGTTGGACAGTATCGATAAGTTATTGAAATCAGAGCGGGGCCACTAGCACTCGTCTGTCCAACGCGATTAAATAAATTCAATGGGTTAGGTAAAATTTTTGGTCTCTCTTAATCAGCGGGTCGAAGGTTCGAGTCCTTCATCACCCACCAATGAAATGCATTATAAATTCGATTTCGGCCACCGGCGCCTTCAATAAGCACACGATTGAGGGCTCACGCCGGCATCAGTGCGCGTGTCGGCAGGTGCTGTTTGGGTCGAAACAGAAGATGATCGTCGGTTTCCAGGATCAGCCTGCACGCCGAAAGCCGTTGCGACGTTAGTGGCCGGTCGGTGAGCGTTCTCTGATCGCTCAGTTTTTGCTGATGGCCGATGAAAAGGCATCCGTCTCCGCTCAAAAAGAGCGCAAGAACGGTCTCGAGCTGCACGGGCGCGGATTCTTCGGCCCTTCCAATGGAGGTCATGCAGATGGGGCGCTTTGCTTCACCGGCACGTTTCAGAATGCCCGAAATGGCTTCCATGGAGTCTCTGTCCCAGCCCGAAAAGAAATTGCACCCCGAAAGGTCGCGGCCGTAAAGCTTGCACAGGTCTGGTCCCGCATAGAGATATTTGGGAGCGGCCGGTTCGTTAACGTCCAGGATCAATGTGTGGCCGACCAAATGTCTGATCTGGTCGGGATTGAAATCTTTTCGGTCGGGCAGCGCCGCGTCGCCGCGCAGACTGTCCCAATATGCAAGAAAAGAATGGCTGTTTCTGTGTTGCACGGCCGCTGCCCCGGATAAGCGGGCCGTTCCTTCTTTGAGACACGGCCCGCAGTTACCGGTTGGCAACGCATACGTTGTGCCAGGGTGCGATTGTGCCAATCGCGGACGACCGTTGGATCGTCCGCGATCAATTTTCAGCCGCAAGTGGTATCGGCACAGCCTCCAACAATTAACCGCCGAATTTGACGGCAAACCGTATGCCCATCGTCCGCGGCGGATAGTAGGCGAAGTTGTCCGGCTCCATCACCTGTTGGCCCAGCGTGATGGATTGCAGCCCGTCGTTGGAGATGACGTCGGCGTTCTCCAGATTGTTGATGAAGCCGTCAAGGCTGTAATGGCCGTCCCTGCTCGCCCACGTCAGATGCAGATTGGTCTGGTGATAGGCCTTCTGCGTCGAGGTGGGGTAGTTGTCCGGCAGGAAGTTCACCTTGCCGGAGAAGAAGATGTCCGCGCGCGGCGTGATCGTGCCGATCGGCGTATCGAAATTGTATTCGCCGCCAAGGTTGATGGAGTAGGGCGGCGTCTGGTTCAGCCAGTTGCCTTTGAAGTTGCAGAGGAAGGGCGGGCCATCCGTGCTGCAACCCGGTCCTGGGCCGCCGAAGCGCGAATTGGTCGTGATGTACTGGCCATAAGTCGCGTGAGTCAGGGTCACCGTCGCGTTGAGCCGCAGATTGTCTACCGGAACGGCCGTCAGTTCGGCCTCCAGGCCATTCACCTGTGTCTTGCCGTCCACATTGTTGATGCCCGATTGTGTCGAGCTCTGAATGAAGACCTGCAGGCCTTTGATCTCTTCGTGATAGCCGGAGAGATTGAACTGGATGCGGTCGTCCAGGAAGCGCGACTTCAATCCCGCTTCGTAAGACCAGGCGCTTTCCGGATTGTAGATGTGCGCCAGGCCTATGATGTTGCCGCCATCGATGTAGCCGCGCGAAGCCGAGGCATAGAGCATCGTATCGGGGTCAATCTGATAGGCGAGACCGAACTTTCCGGTCCATTGGCTCCAGGTTTTGGAGAACGGCCCCTCGAAAGGTCCGCCGCAAAGCCCGCAATAATCCGGCAGCTCATAGTCGAGAAAGTTGTAGCCGTATTTCTCGTCGTTGCTGAAGCGAATGCCGAACGTGACGGTCAGCGGAATCCCAACCGAGGTCTTGCCCAGATTGTAGTCGACCTGCCCGAACGGCGCGTAAGCGCGAGTCTTGGTGTGTCCGTGACTTAGGAAGATGAAATGATCGAACGGTTCGGTCGGGCCGTCGTTATAGCCGCTATCGGAATAGCCGAAATCTTCGAAATTGTCCGACCAGAAGTAATAGAAGCCCGCGATCCATTGCAGCGGATCGTCGGCATCGTTCGATGCAAGACGCACTTCTTCCGAAATCTGGTGCTGGCGCAGCGTCCACGACGAACCGAAGGCCAGCGGCAGGTCCGAGCCGTCGCCATCGCTTGTTTGTGCCACATTGCTGCTGCTAAGGCCGGTCACCGAAGTGAACGTCGCCCAGTTGAAATCCCAGTTCAGCTCGGCGGAATAGAGTTGGATGTTGTTTTTCGCGTTTTCCGGGTACTCGCGGCAGAACACGCGCGGCTTGTAGAGCGCTTGCGTGCTGAAATCGCAAGCCGAGCCCAGCGGGATCGGCGGTTCGCCTGGCACATCCTGGTCGCCGACAAAGCGCTGCGGCACCTGCCACCATGCCGTATTGGTCGCAACAGGATCCCTGGAATCGCTGTCGCTCGCGGTGATCAACAGGTTCACATCGGGATTGAATTCGAAATAAACCTGCCCGCGGATCATGCGATAATCTTCGGCATCCTGATTGTGCGTCGCGAAGGGCGAGGTGGAAAGGTTGGTGGAATAGGGGTTGTGCTGCGCCGAAACGCCGGTGATGCGCGCATAAACCTTGAAGTCGCCGTCATCCACCAGCGGCGCGTTCACCCAGCCGCGAAAGGTTTTGGCCGCATAATCGCCGATCATCACATCGGCCGAGCCGGAAAGCGTATCGCCCGGCTTGTTGGTGATCACGTTGATCGAACCGCCGACGGAATTGCGCCCATAAAGCGTGCCCTGCGGCCCGCGCAGAACTTCCACGCGTTCGATGTCATAGAATTCCGGATCGATCGAGGTGGAGCGCTGCAACCCCACGCCGTCGACGCTGTACGCAACCGGTGAGTCGCCGCCCGGCGTGGTGTTCACGCTGCCGAGCCCGCGAATGGTGATGACGTTTTCGCCGCCCGTCACGCCCGCGCCAAAACGCAAGGAGGGTACTCGCGCGCCCAATTCCTTGAATCCGATAATGCTCTGGCTCTCCAGCGAATTGCCGTCGAGGGCGGTAACCGCAATCGGAACTTTCTGGATGTCCGCCGAGCGTTTTTCGGCCGTCACGATCACGGTTTCGATCGGCTGTGCGGCCATCTGCGTTGTGTCGTTCTGCGCCACCTTCACAGGTTCGGTGGCGATCGCGGCCGGCTTCTCCGCGGAAGAATCGGACGCGGCAAACGCCGTCTGTCCCAGCAAAAGCAAAGCTGCGCCGCTCAACAGAGCGAAATTGCGGTGGGCGCCCATGATTGCCTCCCCTTCGATATTTATGTTGCTTTGGAGAGAAATATAACGCTCGTTACATAACCGCGCAACCCGCCCGGAAACGTGTTGCGGCGCAGCAGCGACAACTCTGCAACACTTAAACCCATGCATCATCGACAGCGGCGTCAATAACGATGTTGCGGCGCGTTATAGAACAGGCGTTCTAAAACCGTTGTCTGTTTTAAAACGTGTGTTATAAATTAAACAAAGACAGCAACCGAGGGGCGCCCATGAAATTCGACATGTTCTACGAAGTGCAATGCCCGAAGCCCTGGCGGGCAAATCACGAACGCCTGCTCTACGAGGAAACCATCGAACAGGCGCGTGTTGCCGACCGCGCAGGCTTTGAAACCTGGTGGCAGGTCGAACACAATGCGACGCCAGAATTCAGCTATTCGTCCGCGCCCGATCTGTGGCTCGCATCCGTTGCTCTGAACACCGAACGCATGCGGATCGGCCATTCCGGCATCATCGGCCGCCACCGCATCAACCATCCCATGCGCATCGCCGCGCGCACCGCCACGCTCGATATCCTGAGCAACGGCCGCCTCGAAGTGGGTCTGGCGGTTTCCGGCGGCAAGGAATGGGCAACATTCGGCGCCGATCCCAAAACATCGGCCGAGGAATATCAGGAGTTGTTTGAAATCCTGCCGAAAATCTGGACGCAGGATACGTTCGAATACAAAAGCCCCTACATCACCATTCCCAAACGCGATGTCACCCCGCGCCCGGTTCAGAAACCGCATCCGGCGTTGTGGCAAACGGCGGGCAGCCCCAAATCTTTCCGCGCCGCTGGCAGGCGAGGGGTGGGCCTCCTCGCGCTGACCATCCTCAATCCCGTTTCATCCATGGAAGCGCTGCTCAGGGAATATGAGGCCGGTCTCGCCGAGTGCAAAACGCCCGTCGGTCATTCGGTCAACAACCAGAAAGCCGTTTTCACTTTCGTGCATGTCGCCGAAACGCGCCAGCAGGCGATCGACACCGGCGCCGCATGGTCCGCGCTTTGGTATGTGCTGGCCGGCCCCAAGAATTTCCAGGTGCCGCTTTCCAGCTATTTCTCGCTCTTTCGCTCCGCTGCACACCCCAATTCGCAAAGCTCCGATCAATACAAGCTCGATATCATCGGCGACGATGGCAAGGACCCGACCGTTCTCACCCCGGAGCCGGACGACACGCAGATCATCACGCTCATCAAGCGCATGGCCCGCGGCGAACCCGTCTCCAATGAGGAAGCCCACGAATTGCTGGAACAGATCGATTCCATCGTGATCGGCGATCCCGCTCACTGCCTCGAAAAGCTGCGCAAATACCAAGCCATCGGCACCGATCGCATGATGTGCATGATGCAGTTCGGCCGCATTCCGCACGAAGCGGTTCTGCGCAGCATCCGCCTCACGGCCGACGAACTCATGCCTGCCTTCCGGTAATGACATGGACCAGATCGATCAGGTCCGTGAAATGCTCGCCGGTCTCATCGGCGGTCCCGATACGCCGTTCATGCAGCGCCGTGCCCAAAGCGAGGCCTTCGCGGCTGCGTTTGTGGCCCCGCCGGGCTTGCACATCGAACAAGGCGAATTGGGCGGCGTTCCCGTCGAATGGATTGTACCGGATGGTGCCGACCGCGCACCCGTCCTCTTTCATCTTCATGGCGGCGGATATGTGCTGGGCAAGCCAAACGGGTCGCGTCCGTTCACGACAGCCTTTGCGCTCAAAGCCAGGGCCCGCGTGGTCAGCGTCGATTATCGCCTCGCGCCGGAAAACCCGTTTCCCGCCGGGGTCGATGATGGCGTAGCCGCATACGCAGCACTTCTCGAAAAGATTCCCGCCAGCCGGGTCGCCATCGGCGGCGAATCCGCCGGCGGCGGCCTAGCCGTGGCGATCATGCTTGCCGCGCGCGAGAAAAATTTGCCGCTTCCTTCCAGCGTCTTGCTCATCAGCCCATGGACCGATCTCTCCTGCACGTCCGAAACCTTCAACACCAAGGCTTATGTCGATCCGCTGCTCACCCGCCGTTCGCTAAAGGAAATGGCCGATGCCTATGTGCCGGAAGAAACTGCGCGCTCGCCGCTCGCGTCACCGCTGTTCGGCGATCTCGCCGGGCTGCCGCCCATGCTCATCCACGTCGGCAGCGAGGAAGTGCTGCTGGACGATGCGAAAAGGCTGCACAAACACGCAAGCGAACAGGGCGTAAAGTCCCAGATCGAAATCTGGCACCGCATGATCCATGTCTGGCACATGTTTCACCCGATGCTGGCCGAAGGCGATGTCGCCATTCGCAAGCTCGCCGAATTTGCACGCGCCCACTGGCCGAAGGAGGCATGAATGCCGCGATTGACCGGAAAAATCGCCTTGGTCACGGGTGCCGCCAGCGGCATCGGCCGTGCCTGCGCCGTTGCACTCGCGCGGGAAGGGGCGAGTGTGGCGCTCAGCGATATCGATGCGGGTGGACTGCAGCAGACACGCGCGTCCATCGAAGCCAATGGGGGCGTCGCCAAAACCTATGCCCTGGACGTCGCGCAGGAACCGGCCTGGCAAAACGTGCTGCGCGCCATCGAGCGGGACTTCGGCGGCCTGAACATCCTCGTCAACAACGCCGGCATCTGCGTCGCCGGCTCCATAGGCGAAATGTCGTATGAAACCTGGCGCCGTCAGTTCGCCATCAATCTCGACAGCATGTTCTTCGCCGCGAAAAATGCCGTGCCGCTGATGGAAGCATCGGGCGGCGGCTCCATCATCAACATGGCCTCGGTTGCGGGCTTGAAAGGCATCGCAGGTCTCGCAGGCTATTGCGCCAGCAAGGCGGGCGTTCGCATGTTCACCAAGTCCTTGGCGCTGGAATGCGCGGCGGCAAAGAAGAATGTGCGCGCGAATTCGGTCCATCCCGGAGCCATCGAAACGCCGATCTGGGTGAAAATGGCCCATGGCGGCGATCTGCCGGCGGCGGATGTCCTGCGCAACAGCAACGCCATGGAAGATGCGCGCGCCGCCTCCGAAGCCGCAACGCCCCTCGGTCACGCGGGCGTGCCGGAAGATATTGCCGCAGGTGTCGTCTACCTCGCCTCCGATGACGCCCGCTTCGTCACCGGCACCGAACTCATCATCGACGGCGGCGTGATGGCAGGCTGACCATGCCAAAACTCGTCGATCACGGATTGCGCCGCGAAGACATTGCCAAGGCAGCCTTCCGCGTCATCCAGCAAAAGGGTGTGGCCCACGCCACCATTCGCGATATTGCCGCCGAAGCGGGCAGTTCGTCGGGAGCTGTTCTTCATTACATCACATCGAAGGACCACATCTTCCTGCAGGCCGCGGAATATTCCACGCTCGTCATCCGCGCCCGCATGGAAACGGCGGAACGCGATTGCCAGGGCCTCGAAGCGTTGCGCCGCATTGTCGATGAAGCCTTGCCGCTGACGCCGGAAATGCTCGCCCACTGGAAGATATGGCTGGGCTTCTGGAATCTCTCGGGCGACAGCGAACTCATCCGCGCCGCCATCCATGATCGCTACGACGAATCCTTCCGCCGTTTCGGCCGCCTGCTGCGCGCAGCGCAAATTCGCGGCGAAATATCCGGATCGCTGAACATCGCCGATGCTGCCGCAGCACTCGTCTGTCAGATAGACGGGATCGGCGTAAACGTCCTCATCAGCGGAAAACCGCTGAGCCCGCGAAAAATCCGCCAGCAGATGGATCAATGGATCGAAAACGTTCTTGTCAAAGGCACAATCAGGCCCGAACCGGCAAACGTGGTCGCCTTTCCGGTGCCGGCCTAACGCCGCGCGGCGACCTTTTTGGCGCGCGGTGTTTTCGCCGTTTTGCCGACGCTGCCGAATGCCCGTGTCGGCCTCAGCCACACCCGGATCCATTCATCCACCAGCTTGCGCTGCTCGCTTGCGCTCAGCGAACGCCCCGAACGGATGGTCTGGGCCGCGATCCCGTCGATCAGCGCCACGCCGGCGCGCGCCGCCATCGTCACATCCACATCTTCGGCAATATCGCCCGCCGCTTTCGCACGGCGGATCATCCGCGCATTCCGCTCCAGCCATTCGGAATAGCGCAGATGCGTGATCTTGCGCACCGCTGCACTTTCGCCCGCGCGCTCCCAGAACCCGAACCAGTAATTCCAGTTGCCGCGCTTGTCCTCGTCGCTGGGCAACGCCAGATAAATCACCTCACGCAGCGAGATAAGCGGATCGGGATGGGCCTCCATCTCCAGCATCTTCGCGCGCACGTCTTCGGCGGCGATTTCCGAGGTCTGGACCAGAAGCTCGTCCATCGAGTCCACGTAATGCACCAGCGCACCGGTCGTGAACCCCGCTTCTTTGGCGACGGCGCGCACCGTCATCCCCGCAAACCCGTCGCGCTTGATGCAGCGATAGGCAGCTTCAAGAAAGGCTCTGCGCCGTTCTTCGTGATCGACTTTTTTCGGCATTCCAAACTCGAAAGTGGCGGGCTCCGGTCTTTGCCGGCTCGAAGGCAGGATGCCCGCAACGTGCGCGGCGTTCAATAACGGGAACTGCGGCGCTTGGATGCGGCGCAAAAGGGCCTTTGGGTGCTGTGATCGCCGCGATTGTCATGTTGTATAACAGTCGTTATATTATCCGCGGACGGGAGGACGAAATGGCCGAAAACTGGCATCTGGAACACTTTTATCACACGGTGATCAACACCCGCGATCTCGACGAATCGGTCGCCTTTTACAAGCTCCTGGGCTTCGAGGTTCTGAACGACCGCCGCCACGTCGAATGGCCGGATTTCGTTGCCGGCATCTTCGGCATGAAGCGCGCGAAAGGCCGCGGCGTGCTGATGGTCCTGCCCACCGATCCCAACGGACCGATGATCGATCTCATCGAATGGCTGGAGCCGAAGGCGAAGTTCGATGCCGTTCCCATTGCCGACGGCGCCGTGCCGCGCATTCTGGCTTTTCGCACCAAAGGCGTTCATCAAGCCCATGCCGCGCTCACCGCGAAGGGCGTTCGCTTTACGCAGAAGGTCTTCGGCCCCCATCCCGACCTCGGCATCGTCGGTTCGTGCTGCTGTTACGATCCCAACGGAAATCTGATCGAGCTCATCGAACTCAATCCGGGCCAGCGTCACAGCAAGGCGAACGAAGCCCTGCTTGAGAAGAAGTAAAGGCGGAGGCGGCTGTGGGGGACTATCGCACCAAACAGGATATGAAGCGCCTCTTCGATCAGGTGTCGAATTGGGGCCGCTGGGGCGCCAATGACGAACGCGGCACGCTCAACTATCTGACGGCGGATCGTATCGCGGCGGGCGCCAAACTTGCCAAACGCGGCCGCCAGATCAGTTGCGCGAGAAACTTCCCCGTCATTCCCGGCCCGGAAAACCCCACGCCCGCACTTCATCACATGGTCATCGGCGGCGACGATCCGTGTGCCGCGGGTGTGCCCGGTCTCGAATGCTCGCTCGATTTCATCGGTATTGCCTATCACGGCCTGGCGTCCAGCCACATCGATGCGCTGTGCCACGTCTTCGTCGAAGGCAAGATGTACAACGGCTTTCCCGCGCAGGATGTCCGTTCCACCGGCGCGCGCCGCAATTCCATCATGGCGGCGCGCGACGGCATTTCGGGGCGTGGCGTGCTGCTCGATATTCCGCGCCTGCGCAAAAAACCGTTCGTCGTGCCCGAACAACCTGTGACGGCGAAAGAACTCGACGCCGCCGAGAAAGCGCAGAACGTCAAGGTGGGAGAGGGCGATATACTCCTCATCTCCACCGGCCGCGATGCGCTGCGCGTCGATCATCCGTTGTCCAGCGAACGTCCCTATTATCTCGGCGGCCTCGATCCCGATTGCATTCCCTGGCTGCACGAACGCAAGATTTCGGTGCTTGGCTCCGATGCCGTGCACGATCCCACTCCGTCGCCGCATCCCGTCGAAGACTGGCCCATTCCCGTTCACATGTGCGGTCTGGTCGGCATGGGCCTTCATCTGCTCGACAATCTCTATTTCGCCGATCTCGAAAAAGCCTGCGCCGAGGAATCCCGCTGGGAATTCTTCTTCGTCGTGGCGCCCTTGCGCATCGAAAAAGGCACCGGCTCTCCGGTCAATCCGCTCGCCATTCTCTGAACAGGAGTTCTTCCCGTGAAATTCGATATCTTCTGCGAAGTCCAGCGCCCCAAACCTTTCACGGCGGATTTCGAGCGGCGGCTGATCGCGGACACCATCGAAGAGGCGCGTGCCGCCGACCGTGCCGGTTTCGATGTGTGGTGGCAGGTGGAACATCACGGCGCGCCGGAATTCAGCTATAGCTCCGCCCCCGAAATGCTGCTCACCGCGATTGCGCTCAACACGCGCCGTCTCCATGTGGGCCATGCGGGCGTGCTCGCGCCGTTTCGCATCAATGGCCCCATGCGTGTCGCCGAACGCGCCGCCACGCTCGACATATTGAGCAATGGCCGCTTCGAACTCGGCATGGCGAAAACCGGCGGCAAAGAGTGGGAGACCTTCGGCGTCAATCCCGAAACCGCGCGCGATGAGTTGCGCGAAGCGCTGCAGATGATCCCGAAGATGTGGACGCAGGATACGTTCAGCTGGAATTCAAAGCTGCTGCAAATCCCCGAACGCGAAGTCGTTCCGCGCCCGCTGCAAACGCCGCATCCCCGTCTCTGGCAAATGGCCAGCAGCCCGGATTCCTTTTATATGGCGGGCCAACTCGGCGTCGGCGCGCTCGGCACCACGCTGTTGAGCCCCGTCGAATTCATGAAGACGATGCTCGACGATTACGACCGCGGCATCGCCGATTGCAAGGAACCTGCGGGTCTCTTCGTCAACAAGCAAAAGGGCGTGTTCACCTTCGTCCACGTCGCCGAAACCCGCAAACAGGCCATCGAAAGCGGCGCCGCGCTGGCAGCACTTTGGTATGTCCATGCCGCACCCATCGTGTTCAAGGTTCCGCGCGCGGTGTGGTGGGACATGATCCGTGCCGGCCTCAACCCGCACCGCGCCCGCAACATGCAACACAGCATCGCGGCATTGAAGGAGAACGATCCGACCAGCCTCGAAGACACGCCCGATGAAGTGCCCGTCGTCGCACTGCTCAAGCGGATGGCGCGCAACGAGGAGGTTTCAAAGGAAGAAGCGCACGAAGTGCTGGAACCGTTGGATTCCGTCATCGTCGGTACGCCCGAGGTCTGTCAGGCCAAAGCTGCGAAATACAGCGGCATCGGCGCCGATCGCCTTCTATGCCTGATGCAGTTCGGCGCCATCCCGCACGAGGCAGTGATGCGAAGCATACGTCTGGCCGGCGAGCACCTGATCCCGCATTTCGATGCAAAGCGGGTCGCGCGCGCGTCCTGAGGGGCGCAACGATCGATCAAATGCGATGTCCACCGGCCTTGTCGGTCGGGATGCCCCCGCGCAACTCGGGCGTCCTCACCAAAGGGGGTCGTGGAACTTTTTCCGCGTCTTGAGCGTTCAGTCGCGGGGTCTCCGCGAGCCAAATTTGTATGCAGGGGGAAAAAACGTTACGCCATAAGCGGTTGCTTGTCGGCGGCGTGTTGCTTGCGGCGCTTGCATGTCTGCCCGCGCTGGCCGAAGGCATCGGCGGTAGCGACCTTTCAACGCTCTCGATCGAGGATCTCGGCAATGTCGAAATCACCTCGGTCTCGAAAACGGCGCAGCCTTTGAGCGATGCCGCCGCCGCCGTCTTCGTCATCACCCATGACGATATTGCCCGCTCCGGCGCCACGTCCATCCCGGAGATGTTGCGGCTCGCCCCCAATCTCCAGGTCGCGCAGATGAGCGCGAACGCCTATGCCATCACCGCGCGCGGGTTCAATGGCAATGCCGCGAACAAGCTGCTGGTATTGATCGATGGGCGCAGCGTCTACACGCCTCTTTATGGCGGCGTTCTCTGGGATATTCAGGACGTATTGCCGGAAAACATCGAACGCATCGAAGTGATCAGCGGACCCGGTGCGACCTTGTGGGGTGCAAACGCCGTCAACGGCGTCATCAACATCATCACGCGCAAAGCTGCGGACACACAGGGCGGCATCGCCACTTTCGGAATCGGAAATCGCGAAAAGCGCGGCAGTCTTCAATATGGTGGCGCTCTGACCGATGATCTTGCTTATCGCGCCTATATCGAAGGCTTCGGACTCCTGCACGGAAAAACCTCCACCGGCGCAAACGCGTTCGACGGCTTCACGAAAACGCAAGGTGGCTTCCGTCTCGACTGGACGCCCGATGACGACAGCGTGACATTCCAGGGCGATTGGTATGGCGGCGACGAAGACCTGTCCGCAAACGCGAGCCAGCAGCTTTCCGGTGGAAATGTCCTCGCATCATGGCGGCACGAATTTTCGGACGGCTCCCAGCTGCAGGCGCTCGGCTATTTTGATCACACGCGGCGCGCCACGGAAGAGCAGGGCAGCTATTCGCTCAACACCTACGATATGGAATTGCAACACAGCTTCGCGTGGGGCGCATCGCAGGCCATCGTCTGGGGCGGCGGCTTTCGCGTCTATCAGGATCGTTTCGATCTGCCCGAACCGGTGACCTATCTGCCACCCACGCGTTCGCAAAACCTTTTCGATGTCTTCGCACAAGACACGATCTCTTTCTTGCCATCGCTCGACCTCGTTGTCGGCCTGAAACTGGAGGCCGATCCCTTCGCGGCGCTCACGCCGCTGCCCAACATCCGGCTGTCCTGGAAACCCACCGACGATATCCTGCTGTGGGCCGCCGCCTCCCGCGCTGTCCGCGCGCCGACGCGGTTCGATGTCGATCTGCACGACACCATCATCCCTTCGATCCTTATCCTGACCGGCGACAAGGATTTTCAACTCGAAAAGTTGAACGCCTACGAAGTGGGAACGCGTATCCAGCTCGATCCGGCCGCGTCGCTCTCCGCCTCGGCCTATTACAATGTCTATGACGATCTGCGCAGCGTGGAATTCACACAAGCCACTGTGCTTCCCCTCCTATGGAGTTGGGGAAACCTGATGACGGCCGATACCTATGGCATCGAGCTATGGGGCAATTATGCGGCCACGGATTGGTGGCGGCTTTCCGCCGGCGTAATGGTCCAGCATCAGGACAGGCGCTTCCGGCCCCAGTCCAGTGCGTTGGGCGGCGTCTCGACAGCGGGCGACGATCCCAATCATCAGGCTATGCTGCGGTCGGTGATGAACATCGGCAGCGATGTTTCGTGGAGCGCCGACCTGCGCTGGATCGGAATGCTGCACGATCCGCAAGTGCCGGCCTATGCCGAAATCAATTCCAGCATCGACTGGAAAATTTCCAGAATGATCGAGGTGTCGCTGTCGGGTTTCAACCTGCTGCATTCCCGGCATCTCGAATACGAGCTGGCGGGCGCCACCACCGGCACCGAGATCGACCGTTCCTACTTCATCGAAACCAAGCTGCGCTTCTGATGGCACGGCGCTCGACCACGCTGTTCGTTTGCGGCGCATTGCTTCTGGCGGCGGCCCCGGCGGCGGCTGGGCCCACAGCATCCGTTGCGGACATCAAAGCAGCCTATCTTCTTAAATTCGGCCCTTTCATCGAGTGGAAGCAGGATGCGCCCGCGCCATCGTTCCCGATATGCGTCGTCGGAGAAAACGAAGTTTCGAAGGAGCTGGATCGCGAAGCCGCCGGGCAAAAGGTCAACGACGCACCGGTCGAAATCCGTCACCTGTCGTCCGGCCAGGCAGCGGCGGGGTGTCGGATTCTCTATTTTGCGCAACAAGCGGCGGACAACAACTTTCCATCCGTCCTCACCGTCACCGATACGGGCGAGACTCCGCGCGGTGTCATCAGTTTCGTGATCGAACACAACCACGTCCGTTTCGATGTCAATGTTCAGGCCGCTTCCAAGGCCGGCCTTGCGATCAGCGCAAAATTGCTCGGCCTTGCCCATGCAGTGGAAGGTGCACCGTGAACCCGCTGCGAAACCTCTCGCTCAATCCCATGGCGGCGCTTGCCGTTTCGACCGGCCTGATCCTCGCCAGCATTGCAATGGTGCTCTATCAGGAAAATCTTTTCGAGCGGGAAGCTGCGCGCGATGCGACCGTGCAGGCGGATATCCTCGCATCGAGCGTGACGGCAGCACTGGCCTTCAACGATGCAAAAACCGCTCAGGAATATGTGAATGCCCTTCGGGCCAATCCGGCAATCGAAGCCGCGGCGGTCTACGGAACGGATAACAAAGCGCTCGCAAAATTCCTTCGGCCGGGGGCGGCGGCAATCCCCGCGCCCATCGCGGCGCGCCCCGCCGCGCTGGTTGACAATCGCGTGGACGTCATTGTGCCGGCGGTCGAGCATGGCAATCTTTTGGGAACGGTCTATCTTCGCGCCGCCACGGAATCGACCGAGCGCCGCCTCCTGCGTTACGGCGTGCTCGTTCTTTTGGTCGCGATGGGCGCGCTTTTGACCATCGCATTCGCGGCCGCGCAGATTTCGCTCACGCGCCAGAACGCGCGCCTGGCCGATCACGCCCGAGAACTCTCCGAAGCCAACAACCGGCTGAAGGAGGAAATGGAACAGCGCACCGCCGCCGAAGAAGCATTGCGCCAGAGCCAGAAGATGGAAGCGCTCGGCCATCTGTCCGGCGGCATCGCGCACGATTTCAACAATCTCATCGCGATCATAAAGGGCAATCTGCAGATGCTGATCCGACGCGTGCGGCAAGGGCGCGGCGACGTGTTGCGTTACGCGGAATCCGCCCTCGAAGGTGCGGACCGTGCCGGAACCCTGACAAGCAGGATATTGGCGTTTTCCCGCCAGCAACCGCTCGCGCCCATGCACGTAAACATTTCGCTGCTCATAGATGGCATGAAAGACCTGATCCGCCAGTCCGTCGGAAGCCAGACGCAAATCGAAACGGCCCTTTCGGCGAAGCGCTGGATCCGCTGCGACCCAAACCAGATGGAACATGCGGTGCTGAACCTCGCAAACAACGCACGCGATGCCATGCCCGAAGGCGGCACGCTGAGGCTTGCAACCGCGGATGTGCAGATCGAAACGCAACCAAGCGTCGATGATCCGCCGCCGGGAAAATACGTGTCCCTTGAGATCAGGGATACCGGCTGCGGCATGGACAGGGAAACAAGGGAGAAAGCGGTGGATCCCTTCTTCACGACCAAGCCACCGGGACAGGGAACCGGATTGGGACTGAGCATGATTTTTGGATATGTGCGCCAGTCTGGAGGTTATCTCACCATCGACAGCGAGCCTGGAAAGGGAACGGCGATCACCATTCTGCTCCCCCAGGTCGAAGCTGCAGAAAGTTGAGCGAGATCATGAGCGAATTGAACCCCAAAATCCTCATTGCCGACGACGAAAGCCTGCTCCGCTCGGTCGCAGCAGAGATATTGTCGGAGTCCGGCTTCACCGTGATCGAGGCGCAGGACGGCGTGGAGGCGCTCGAAGCGCTGCAAAGCCATTCCGATATCCAGCTTCTCATCAGCGATGTGCGCATGCCCAGAATGAATGGCTATGCTCTGGTCGATGCGGGCATTGCCTTGCGGCCGGATTTAAGGGTACTGCTGATGACCGGCTATAGCCGGGAACCGCTGCCGCACCACTTGACCGAGCGCGGCGTGCAGATGCTCTACAAACCTTTCGATCTGGACATGTTGCCTGCGCTGGTCCGGCAAAGCCTCAAGCCCCACTAATGCTTGGATAAAAAAGGTTTCTTTGGAACCGGCATAACGGAAATAAACGCGCCCTTGCGCGTTGCACAAGAGTAAATTCGTCAAATTCGCCCGCTGTCTAGCCGGGTCCGGCCGAGTGTCCGGGCGGCTATTTTGGGGACGGGGCGTTCGCGCCCCGCCAAAACATTGCGTCAGGATCTTTTCATCGCCGATCCCGAAAAACCTATTCGGGCGGAGTTATTCAGCGTTGAACGGCTGGAGCAGCACGCCCGCAGCCTCGCGGAGGCGCAGCCTGTCGGCAAATACCCCCGCAGACGCCGCCCACTTCCGGCCTGCCTGCGGGACAATGCGAAAATCCTGGTCGAATCTTTCCGGGAGATTGCGCGCTCCGCCCAAGCCCATCGCCCCATAACGCCTGGGGGCGAGTGGCTGCTCGACAATTTTCATGTCGTCGAAGAACAGATCCGCGAGATCAAGAATGGTCTTCCGACCGACTATTACCGCGAACTTCCCAAGCTGATCGAAGGTCCTCTCGCCGGTTATCCGCGCATCTATGGCATTGCCTGGGCGCTGGTCGCCCATACCGACAGCGCCTTCGACCGCGAGAAACTCGTCCGCTTCATCGATGCCTATCAGCAGGTGACGCCGCTCACCATCGGCGAATTGTGGGCCATCGCCGTCACCTTGCGCCTCACCCTGATCGAAAACCTGCGCCGTCTCGCCCAATCCATCGTGCGCCGCGCCCGCGAAACCGAAACCGCCGATGCCATCGCCGACCGTGTGCTAACAGCACCCGGCGACGAAACGCTGCAACTCATCGTCAACGAACTCTCCGAACGTCAGCTCACCGCCGCCGCCATCTCGTGCCTTGAACAGAAGCTGCGCGACCGCGACGGATACGGCGCGAAATTCCTGCAATGGCTGGGCGAGAGGATCGCCCGCCAGGGCATGTCCATCGAACAGATCGTGCGCGAGGAATATCAGACGCAAGGCGCCGTCAATGTCAGCGTCCGCAACGTGATCACCTCGATGCGGCTTCTTTCGGACATCGACTGGACCGAATTCGTCGAAAGCATCAGCCTGGTCGACCGCGTGCTCGCCGCCGACAGCGATTTCGAGGCGATGGAATTCGTCACGCGCGATCAATACCGCGCCGTAGTCGAAAAGCTCGCCCGCGGTTCGGCCCACAGCGAACTCGAAATCGCCCGCTCCGTCATCACCAAGGTCCGCACCGCAGAAAAGAACAACAGCCCCTCGCGCGAACGCGATCCGGGCTATTACCTCATCGCCAAAGGCCGCACAGCATTGGAAGACGAACTTGGCTATCGCCCCTCGGCCCGCGATGCCATCCGCCGCACCATCTCTCGCGGCGGCATGGGGCTTTATCTCTCCGTTTTCGTCGCCATCACCGCCGCGCTCATCTTCCTCGCCTGGCGTTCGGTTTCCGGCGTTCTGCCGTCCGAAGCGTTGATCGTGGCGGCTGTCGCCACGCTTGCGTTCGTGCCTGCGAGCGACCTCGCCATGGCGCTGGTCAATCGCCTTGTCACCCAACGTCTCGGCCCCGCCTGCCTGCCGGGAATGGCATTGCGCGGCGGCATCCCGGATTCGCTGCGCACCTTGCTCGCAGTCCCTGTGCTCTTGTCGGACAAGGATTCCATCGAACATCAGGTCCGCAACCTCGAAGTCCACTATCTCTCCAACACCGACCGCAATCTCCTGTTCGCGCTGCTCTCCGATTTCGAAGACAGCGACACGGAAACCGAACCCCGCGACGAAACCCTCCTGTCCACGGCGCAACAAGCGATCGACGAGTTGAACGCGCACTATGGCGAACAGCGTTTCTTTCTGCTCCACCGCCGCCGGTGCTGGAACGCCGCGCAAGGCAAATGGATGGGCTGGGAACGCAAGCGCGGCAAGCTGCACGAACTGAATCGCCTGATCCGCGGCGCCACCGACACCAGTTTCATCCGCGTCTCGCCCGCCTTCGCGCAAGCCGCCGCCAACACACGCTATGTCATCACGCTCGATGCCGACACGCGCCTGCCGCGAGGTGCTGCCACCCGCCTCATTGGCAAGATGGCCCATCCGCTCAACCGCCCGGTCATCGATCCGCATCTCTGCCGCGTCACCGAAGGTCACGGCATCCTGCAACCGCGCGTCACGCCCAGCCTGCCGCCTTCGCGCCAAAGCTCGCTGTTCCAATGGGCCTTCTCCGGCCCCAACGGCCTCGATCCTTATGCGTTCGCAGTGTCCGACGTCTATCAGGATCTGTTCGACGAAGGCTCCTATGTCGGCAAGGGCATCTACGACATCGACGCCTTCGAAACCGTGCTGCACCAGCGCATTCCCGAAAACACGGTGCTCAGCCACGATCTGCTCGAAGGCACTTTTGCTCGCGCCGCCTTGGCCTCCGATGTCGAAGTCGTGGAAGAATTTCCCTCCCGCTACGATGTCGAAGCCCGCCGCCAGCACCGCTGGATGCGCGGCGACTGGCAATTGCTGCCGTGGATTTTCGCCCGCGGCTACAATCTCTTCGGCGACAAGAAGCGCGCATACATCCCGCTGCTCGCCCGTTGGAAGATGCTGGACAATCTGCGCCGTTCGCTTTCCGCGCCCGCCCTTTTGCTCGCGCTTCTCTGGGGCTGGACGTTGCCGGCCCCCGCCGACATCCGCTGGACGCTGTTCATGCTCGCAGCCATCGTCGCGCCACCGCTGCTGCCGCTCGTCACCGCCATCATCCCCCATCGCGTCGGCATCTCGCGGCGCACCCACATCCGCAATCTCGCCCAGGATTTCACGCTCGCCTGCACGCAGATCGTCTTCGTCTTCACGTTCCTGGCACGCGCCGCCTATCTTTCGCTCGATGCGATTGCCCGCACCACCTTCCGCCTGTTCGTCAGTCGCAAACACCTGTTGGAATGGGTCTCCTTTGCCCGCTCCAATCTCACCAGCCGTTCCAGCCTCGGGGGGCTTGCCTTCCAGCTCGCGGGCAGCATCGCGTTCGCGGGCATCGCCACCGCCGTCATCCTCGCAACCCAATCCACCAACGCGCCGTTTGCTTCGGCCTTTCTCGCATTGTGGGCGCTGTCGCCGTTGATCGCGCGCTGGGCGTCCGCCCCGCGAGACGTCGAGGCCTATCGCGGCATCGATGAAGACGAACAAAAACAATTGCGTCTGATCGCGCGTCAAACCTGGCGCTTCTTCGAAACCTTCGTCGCCGCCGATGACAACCACCTTCCGCCGGACAATTTTCAGGAAGACCCCAAACCCGTCGTGGCCCATCGCACCTCGCCCACCAATATCGGCCTCTATCTGATGAGCGTGCTTTCCGCCCGCGATTTCGGCTGGATCGGCACGGCGGAAACGCTGGATCGCATCGAAGCCACGCTTGCCACCATGGACCGGCTGGAGCGTTATCGCGGCCACTTCCTCAACTGGTACGAAACCCAAACCTTGCGTTCGCTCGAACCGCGTTATGTGTCGTCGGTGGATAGCGGCAATCTCGCCGGCAATCTCATCATCCTGAAGAATGCGGCTCGTGAGATCGCCGAACATCCATCCTGCGGAGATAGCTGTTTCAACGGTATCGCCGATGCCCTCACACTGTTGCGCAAAGCCTGCGAAGACGCCACTCAACCCAAATTGCGAGACGTCGAGATCTGTCTTTCCCTGATCGCCGAACTCGAATCCGCGCTGGAGAAAAAGCCCGCCAAACTTGAAACCTGGCTCGCCACGATTTCCCCTTGCATCGAACAGCTCGATGCCCATGCGCCCAATTGCGGCGATGCCATCGCCGTCTGGGCCAAAGCCCTTTCCGATTGCATCGCCAGTCACCGCCGCGATCTGACACCCCACTCCGATCTGCCAACCCGGCTTCAGGCGATCGCCGAAAAAGCCGAGCACATGGCCGCCGAAATGGATTTCAGCTTCCTGCTGGAACAGGACCGCCAGCTTCTGTCCATCGGCTTCCGCGTCGACGATCAGGCGCTGGACAGCGGTGCTTACGATCTGCTCGCATCAGAAGCGCGCCTTGCCAGTTTCCTCGCTATCGCCAAGGGCGACATCCCCACGCGCAACTGGTTCCGCTTGGGCCGCACCATGATGCCGCTGCGCCATGGCTCGGTGCTGCTCTCATGGTCGGGCTCGATGTTCGAATATCTCATGCCCACCATGATCATGCGCGAACCCGCGGGCAGCCTGCTCGCGCAAAGCAATCGTCTCGCGGTGTGGCGGCAGATCGGTTATGGCCGCGAACTCGGTATCCCGTGGGGCATTTCGGAATCGCAATACAATGCGCGCGACCGCGAACAGAACTATCAATACACCGGCTTCGGCGTCCCCGATCTCGGCCTCAAGCGGGGCTTGAGCGAAAACACCGTCGTCGCTCCCTATGCGACCGGCCTCGCCGCGATGATCGCGCCCGCCGCCGCGCTGAAGAACTATGCCCGTCTCGCCCGCATCGGCGCCTGCGGCCATTACGGTTGGTACGAAGCGGTGGACTATACGCCCGCCCGTATCCCGGAAGGCGCGTCCTATGTCATCGTCAAATCCTACATGGCGCACCATCAGGCGATGAGCATCATCGGCATCGCCAATGTGGTGCACGATGGCCGCATCCGCGAACGCTTCCATGCCGAGCCCATGGTGCAGGCGACCGAATTGTTGCTGCAGGAGCGCATGCCGCGCGATGTGTCTGTGGCGCGCCCGCCGCCCGAACTCAAAACCGGCGCCGTGGTGCTTTATGAATCCGCGCCGCCCGCCCAACGCCGCTACGCCACGGCGTTCACGCAAACCCCGCGCACGCATCTGCTCTCCAACGGCAGCTACGCGCTCATGCTCACTGCCGCGGGTTCCGGTTATAGCCGCTGGGGCGATTTCGCGATCACGCGCTGGCGCGAAGATGTCACCCGCGACCAATGGGGCTCCTACATCTATCTGCGCGATGCCCGCAGCGGCGCCACATGGTCCGCCGGCTTCCAACCCTGCGGCACCGAGCCCGATACGTATGAAGCCATGTTCGCGGAAGACCGCTGTACCATCACCCGCAACGATCTGGCGCTTACCACCACGCTCGAAATCGCCGTCTCCCCGGAAGACGATGCGGAAGTCCGCCGCGTCTCCATCACCAACCATGGCAGCCGCACACGCGAGATCGACGTCACCTCCTATGCCGAACTCGCGCTTGCCCGTCCCGCGGATGACATCGCCCATCCCGCCTTTTCCAAGATGTTCGTCGAAACCGAATTCGATCAGGAATTGGGCGCGCTGTTCGCCCATCGCCGTCCGCGCGGTTCCGGCGATCCGCAGATCTGGGCCGCGCATCTGAGCGTGGTCGAAGGCCAGACCTTGGGCGAAGTGCAATATGAAACCGATCGTGCGCGGTTTCTGGGCCGCAACCGCGCCGCGCGGTCGCCCGGCGCTGTCGCCGATGGTTGGCCGCTGTCCAACACGGTGGGCGCCGTGCTCGATCCGGTCTTCTCCCTGCGCCGCCGCGTGTCGATACCGCGCGGTCAAACGGTGACGGTCGCCTTCTGGACCATCGCCGCCGCCACGCGCGAAGACGTGGAAGCACTTGCCGACAAGCACCGCGATGCCGCCTCGTTTACCCGCGCCATCACGTTGGCCGCCACACAATCCCAGTCCCTGCTGCAATATCTCAACATCGCGCCGGATGAAGCACAGCTTTTCCAGAAGCTCGCCAATTGCGTTATCTATCCGCAAACCGCCTTGCGCGCGCCGCAAGAGGTGTTGCGCAACGCAGGTCCCGCATCGTCTCTTTGGCCTCTCGGCATTTCCGGAGATCTTCCCATCGTCGTCCTGCGCATCGACGAAGCGGAGGACATCGACATCGCTCGCCAGATCCTGCGCGCCCATTCCTATTGGCGCGCCAAACTGCTTGCCGTCGATCTCGTCGTTCTCAACGACCGCGCGGCGTCTTATGCGCAAGATCTGCAAACCGCGCTCGATGGCATCGTCCGCGTCCATGCCGAACGCATGGGCACACAGGCGGGCAACATCTATCTGCTGCGAACCGATCTCCTTCAGGCAGGTGCGCGCGAAAAGCTGCTGGCCGCCGCCCGTGTCATCCTCTCCAATCGCCGCGGCAAACTTGCCGAACAGGTCGAACGCGCGCTGGACGACAAGCCTGTCGTGCCGCCGCGTCCGCGCAAGATCGCCGTCGTCAAACCGGAAACCGCGCCCGCGAAACTTCCCAAACTCGAATATGCCAACGGCTTCGGCGGTTTCACCGCCGATGGCCGCGAATATGCCATCGTCATGGAGGGCGGCCAGCTCACGCCCGCACCATGGGTGAATGTCATCGCCAATCCCGATTTCGGCTTCCAGGTCTCCGGCGGCGGTGCGGGTTTCACATGGTCCGCCAACAGCCAGCAGAACCAGATCACCGCCTGGTCCAACGATCCGGTCACCAACGAGTCCGCAGAAATCCTCTATCTGCGCGATCTCGACACCGGCGAGGTGTGGAGTCCCACCGCCTATCCGGTGCGCGATCCGGGTTCGCGCTACGTCGCCTACCATGGCCACGGCTATTCGCGTTTCGAACACGCTTCGCGCGGCATCGATGTCGAGCTCACGCAATTCGTGCCGCTCAAGGACCCGGTCAAGATCAGCCGTTTGAAACTGGTCAACCGCTCCACCCGCGCCCGGAAACTTTCGCTCACCGCCTATGTCGAATGGTCGCTCGGCCCCAACCGCCCCAAATCGCAACCTTACATCCTCACCGAAATCGATCCGCGAACCTCGGCAATGTTCGCTCAAAATCCGTGGAGCGAGGACTTCAACGCGCAGATTGCATTCCTCGATATGCAAGGCCGCCAGACGGCGTGGACCGCCGACCGCAGCGAATTCCTCGGCCGCAACGGCACGCCCGAAATGCCGTGGGCGCTGATGGGCGACACCGCCTTGTCCATGCGCACCGGCGCAGGCCTCGATGCGTGCGGCGCGCTGCAAACCGAAATCCGCCTCGCACCGGGCGAGGAAGTCGAACTCGTCGTCACGCTGGGCCAGGCGGCATCGCGCGCCGACGCCCAATCCCTTGTCAGCCGCATCCGCCAGACGGATGTGAAGGCGTCACTCAACGAAGTGAAAACCTTCTGGGACGAAACGCTCGGCGCCATCGAAGTCAAAACGCCCGACCGCGCGATGGATTTCCTGCTCAACCGCTGGCTGCTCTATCAGACGCTCTCCTGCCGCATGTGGGCGCGCGCCGGGTTCTATCAGGCAAGCGGGGCTTACGGTTTCCGCGATCAGCTTCAGGATTGCATGGCGCTCTGCGTGTCCCATCCCGGGCGCGCCCGTCATCACATTCTGCGCACCGCCGCGCGCCAGTTCGTCGAAGGCGACGTGCAGCACTGGTGGCTGCCCGAAACCGGCAAGGGCGTGCGCACCACGATCTCGGACGACCGCGCCTGGCTCGCCTACACCGTCGCGCACTACGTCGACGTGACCGGCGATGTCGCCATCCTCGATGAACAGGTCCCGTTCCTCGAAGGCCAGCAATTGAAGCCCGGCGAACACGAAGCGTTCTTCCTGCCGCAGCAGTCGCACGATACCGCACCGCTCTACGAACATTGCGCCCGCGCGCTCGATCTTTGCCTGGCCGTCGGCGTGCATGGCCTGCCGCTCATGGGCACCGGCGATTGGAACGATGGCATGAACAGGGTGGGCGAACAGGGCAGGGGCGAAAGCATCTGGCTCGGCTGGTTTCTGCTCGACGTGCTGAAGAAATTCATTCCGCTCGCCGAAGCGCGCGGCGACGGCAAACGCACCGCCACCTGGCTGCTGCACACAAATGTTCTGAAGGATTCCATCGAAGACAATGGCTGGGATGGCGATTGGTATCGCCGCGCCTATTACGACGATGAAACCCCGCTCGGCTCCGTCGCCAACGCGGAATGCCGCATCGATTCCATCGCGCAGTCGTGGGGCGTTCTTTCGGGCGCCGCCGATTCCGCTCGCTCTGCCCGCGCCATGCAGGCGGTGGACAAATATCTCGTGCGCGGCGCCGATCAGTTGGTGTTGCTGTTCGCGCCGCCTTTCGTCTCCACCGCCCACGATCCCGGTTACATCAAGGGATACCCCGCAGGCCTGCGCGAAAACGGCGGGCAATATACGCATGGCGCCACCTGGATGGTCGCCGCCTTCGCGGAATTGGGCAACGGCAACCGGGCAGGGGAGTTGTTCGCGATGCTCAACCCCATCAACCATGCGCGCAGCCGCACCGCCGCGCAACGCTACCGCGTCGAACCTTATGTGGTCGCGGGCGATGTCTATTCCATGCCGCCCCATGTCGGCCGCGGCGGCTGGACGTGGTACACCGGCTCCGCGGGCTGGATGTATCGCGTCGGCATCGAATGGATTCTGGGCCTGCGCGTGAAAGCGGATCGCCTGTTGCTCGATCCCTGCATCCCCTCTCACTGGCCCGGCTTCGAAGCAATCGTCCGCCACAAAGGAACGGTTTACGAAATAACCATCGAAAATCCCAACGGTCTTTGCAAAGGCATCGCCGAACTGTATCTCGATGGCGAACCGGTCGGAGGTTCTGCCATCCCGTTCGTCCCGGGTGGAGGCACGCACAAGGTCCGCGCGATCATCGGCGAAGCAAGAGCGATCGCTCAACACGCGGCCAATGCCGCCCAATGAAGAAAAGAAGATGAGCGAAAAAATCGATCCCCGCGCCGGCGAAATGCCGAAACCATCCGATCTCGTCGATCTGGAAAAACTCGACCACGCCTATTACGCCAACAAACCCGATCCGTCGGTCGCGTCGCAGCGTGTGAGCTTCGGCACCTCCGGCCATCGCGGCTCGGCTTTCGACACCGCCTTCAACGAAGATCATATCCTCGCCATCACGCAGGCCATCTGCGATCACCGCAAGTCGCGCCACATCGACGGCCCGCTGTTTCTGGGTCGCGACACCCACGCCCTCTCCGAACCCGCCTTCAAGACCGCGCTCGAAGTCCTCGCCGCCAACGACGTCTCGGTGATGATCGACGCGCAAAACGGTTACACCCCAACACCCGCCATCAGCCACGCGATCCTCGTCCACAATCGCAACCGCACGTCGGGCCGGGCGGACGGTATCGTCATCACCCCGTCCCACAATCCGCCCAGCGACGGCGGCTTCAAATACAATCCGCCCCATGGCGGCCCCGCCGAATCCGAAATCACCGGCGCTATCGAACGCGCCGCCAACACCTATCTGAAAGAAAAACTCGACGGCGTCCGCCGCTCCAACAAGACCGATGGCATCGCGCGCCACGACTACATTTCGAATTACGTCGCCGATCTCGCCAATGTCGTGGACATGGAAGCGATCCGCGCCTCGGGCCTGCGCATCGGCATCGATCCGCTGGGCGGTGCCGCCGTGCACTACTGGCAGCCCATCATCGACCGCTACAAGATCGACGCCACCGTGGTGAACGCCACCGTCGATCCCACTTTCCGTTTCATGCCGCTCGATTGGGACGGCAAGATCCGCATGGATTGTTCGTCGCCCTATGCGATGAAGAAGCTGCTCGCAATCAAGGACAAGTTCGATCTCAGCTTCGGCAACGACACCGATGCGGATCGTCACGGCATCGTCTGCAAATCGGGCCTTATGCCGCCCAACAATTATCTCGCCGTCTCAATCGACTATCTCAAACAGCGTCGCGAAAACTGGCCGCGCGCGGCAGGCATCGGCAAAACGCTCGTCTCCAGTTCGATGATCGATCGCGTCGCCAAACGCCACAACGCGAACCTCGTCGAAGTCCCCGTCGGCTTCAAATGGTTCGTCGGCGGCCTGCTCGATGCCTCGCTCTGTTTCGGCGGCGAAGAAAGCGCGGGTAGCTCGTTCCTCCGCCGCGATGGAACGGTGTGGACGACGGACAAGGACGGCCTCATCGCCGGCCTGCTCGCCGCCGAAATCACCGCGCGCACCGGACAGGATCCGGCGGAAAACTATCGCCGCCTCGCCGCCGATCTCGGCCAAACCTTCTATGCCCGCATCGACAGCCCCGCGAACGCCGCCCAGAAAGCCGCGCTCTCGAAACTCGATCCCTCCGCGATCCGTCACACCGAACTCGCCGGCGCCAAAATCGAGCGGATGCTGAGCAAGGCCCCCGGCAACGGCCAACCCTTCGGCGGTCTCAAGGTCGAAACCGCCAAAGGCTGGTTCGCCGCCCGGCCCTCCGGCACGGAGGACGTATATAAGGTGTATGCCGAGAGCTTCGAGAGCGAAGCCCACCTGGCCCGCATCCAGAAGGAAGCCGGGGAAATGCTGGCGGATGTCCTGAATTCGAAGCCTGCGTAGCCACGCTCAACGAAATATTATTTCATCGGACCCCAGGGCGTGTGGACGCCGGAACTTTCGTTCCTGCCTGCGCGTTTCGGCTTGGGGCAGGCCATGCATTGTGGGTCTCGGGGAAGCGTCTTGCGATGAGTTCGAGAGCGGGTCAGGGGGGAGAATTCCTGCAAGCCGTAAAAGGCGAGCTTGCGGCCCTCATCCGCGCGATGGATTGGAGCGGTTCGCCACTCGGTCCCCCGTCGGCATGGTCGTCGGCACTGCGCAACACGGTCAATCTCATCCTCCCCGCGCAAGCCCAGATTGTTCTGTTCTGGGGTCCTGAATTCGTGGCCCTCTATAACGATGCCTACGCACCCACGATCGGCGACAAACATCCCCGCGCGCTTGGCCGTCCCGCCCGCGAAAACTGGACGGAGTTGTGGGACGATCTGGAGCCATTGCTCAGCGGCGTGCGCGAAACGGGCGAAACCTTCTTTGCCAAAGACAGGCAATTCTATATCGAACGCCATGGCGGCCTCGGTGAAACCGTCTACTTTGATGTTTCCTATTCGCTTGTGCCCGAAGCCGACGGCTCGCCCGGCGGCGTGCTCTGCATCGTGTCGGAAACCACCGACCGACACCGCAGCGAAGAACGCGTGCGTCTGGCCACCGAAAACGCCGGCATCGGCCTGTGGGATATCGATCCCGACGGCAGCATCGACTTCTCCTATTCGCGCAGGAACTCGTCCTTCGTCATGGCGCGCAATGAGCGTGTGCCGATGGATCACCTGCTGGCGCATCTGCATCCCGAGGATGCACCGAAATTTCACGCCGCTTACAATGCCGCCCGCGATCCCGTCCAACGCGCCTTGTTGGATTTGGAATACCGCATCCTTCCCGCCGACGGCATGCCGTTGCGCTGGATCAAAATTCGCGGCCGCGGCGTGTTCGATGAAAGCGGCAATTGTCTGCGCGTCAGCGGCACCGCGCTCGAAGTCACCAGGGAACGCGAAACCCAGCAAGCCCTCGCCCAAAGCGAGGAACAACTTCGCCTTGCCACCGAACACGCCGAAGTCGGCATGTGGGATGTCGACAACATTGCCAACACGCTCATCTGGACGAAAGAGGTTCGCGCCGCTTTCGGCGTGGATGCCGAAGGCGTCGTGACGATGGAAGATTTCTACAACGGCCTGCATCCCGACGATCGGCAAGCCACCAGCAAAGCCTTCGCCGATGCCAACGATCCGGAAAAGCGCGCGCTTTACGATGTCGAATACCGCACCATCGGCAAGAACGATGGCGTGATCCGCTGGGTCCATGCCAAGGGCCGTGGCGTGTTCGACGAGACCGGCCGCTGCCTGCGTGTCACCGGCACGGCACTCGATATCACTCGCCGCAAGAACGCCGAAGAACGGCTTCGTCAGAACGAGGAATTGTTGCGCCTTGCCACCGACAATGCCGGCATCGGCATGTGGGATATGGATGTCGCCCGCAACGCTTACTATTCGCAGCCGCGCGTGAAAGCGATGTTCGGTATCCCGCCGGATGAAAATCCGCCGCCGGACCATTTCTTCAGTCTCGTTCACAAGGACGATATCCAGCGCGTGCAGGATGCCTATCTCGCCGCATTCGATCCCGAAAAACGGGCCTTCTACGATGTCGATTACCGCGTGATCGGCCGCGACGGCGTACAGCGCTGGGTTCAGGCGCGGGGCCGCGGTGTCTTCGATGACGGCGGAAATTGCCTTCGTGTGATCGGAACTGCGCTCGACATCACCGAACGAAAGGCCATCGAGGAACGCCTGCACGAACTCAACGAAACTTTGGAGCAACGCGTCGCCGAACGCACGGAAGCGTTGGAGAGAAGCCAGGCCGCCTTGCAGCAGGCGCAGAAGATGGAGGCCATCGGCAATCTTACCGGCGGCATCGCACACGATTTCAACAATCTCTTGCAGGGCCTCACCGGCAGCCTCGATCTCATCCGCCGCAAACCTGAAAACGTGGAACGCGTGCGCCGCTGGGCCGAAGCGGGCCTGCAAGCCGCCGAACGCGGTGCGAAACTGACGGCGCAACTCCTCGCATTCTCCCGCGCGCAGAAACTCGAAATGCGTCCGCTGGATGTTTCTGCGCTGCTGGACAGCATGCGCGAATTGCTCAGCCGCTCGCTCGGCCCGTCCATCCACATCGTCATGGACCTTTCGCCGGAAGCAAGCGCGGCATTGGGCGACGAAACGCAACTCGAAATGGCGGTGCTCAATCTCGCCATCAATGCGCGCGACGCGATGGATGGAACGGGCGAACTCATCATAAAAACCGTCCCAAAGCACATCGCACAGGATGACGAGCTGCAACCGGGCGACTACCTCGAATTGTCGGTGACCGATACCGGATGCGGCATGTCTGCCGAAGTTGCCGCGCGCGCCTTCGATCCGTTTTTCACCACCAAGGATGTCGGAAAAGGAACGGGGCTGGGCTTGAGCCAGGTCTATGGCATGGCGCGCCAGGCAGGCGGCACGGTACGCATCGTGTCCACGCCGGGGCGGGGCACGACGATCCGCATCCTGCTGCGCGCCACCAGCCGGGAAGCCGTCACGGAAACAGCCGTCGCGCGCCACCACATCGAGACGGCGGCACGCGAAACCATCCTGATTGTCGACGACGATCCCGATGTGCGCCAGTTCCTGACCGACTCCCTCGATACGTTCGGCTACAAAACAATCGCGGCGGCGGACGGCGCCTCCGGCCTCGATGTTCTGGAACGGGAATGTCCCGATCTGATGATCGTCGATTACGCCATGCCCGGCATGACCGGCGCACAATTGGCCGCACTCGCCCGCACCAAACACCCGGACCTGCCGATCCTGTTCGCCAGCGGTTACGCCGAAACGACCGCCCTGGAAAACGCGCTGGACGAAAAGGCCTCCATCCTGCGCAAGCCCTTCCGTCTCGACGTCCTGCAAACCACGATTGCCGGGATTTTGAACCGGAACTGACCCCTTCCTTTTCGATTGCCGCAATTTGCGCTAAACGCCCCTTGCTTGCCGGGGGAGAGATTGCGCACCGATCCGCAAATCCAGTCGCTGTTGCAGCAGGCGCTTGCGCGCCTGAGTGCGGGCGCATTGCCGGAGGCCGAAACATTCGGTCAGCGCGCGCTTCAGCTTGCGCCGTTCGATCCCGATGCGCTGCAATTCATGGGCCTGGTACGCCAAACGCAAGGCCGCGATCGCGAAGCAGAAGATTTCTATCGCCGTTCTCTGGCCGTTTTCGCCGATCAGCCCGGCGTCCATTTCAATCTCGGCATGCTGTTCTATCGCCACGGCCGTTTTCCCGATGCGCTGGCCGCCCTCGATGCCGTGCTGCGGCTGAAGCCGGGCGATTTCGATACGCTGTCGATGCTCGGTCACGTTCATCAGGCGATGGGTGACTTCGCGCAGGCGGAAACCGCCTTTCGCCGGGCGCTGGAGGCCCAACCCAATTCCATCACCGCGCGGCAATATCTGGGCGGCTTGCTGGCCGATCAGGGCCGCGGCGAAGAGGCCGAGCGCGTGTTGCGCGAAGCCCTTGCACTTAATCCGCGTGATAAGCGCCAGATTGCTACCCTGCAACAATTCCTCGGCGTCGCGCTGAAACAGCAGCGCCGCCTGAAAGAAGCCCTTCAACTTTTCGATGCGGCGGAAGCCACGCAACCAGACATCCCCACCGTCGATCATTGCCGCGGTCTGACCTTGCAAGACATGGGCGATATGGAAGGCGCGATCCGCAGCTACCGCCGCGCCCTTCAGCGCAATCCGCTCAACATGGTGGCGCAGCAGGAGATGAACAAGCTCCTCTATCGCATGGGCCGCGACGACGAATTCCTCAAATCGCTCGATGAGGCGAGCGCGAAAAATCCCACCGCCGCATCGCCCGCATTGCTGAAGGCCGATTTCCTTTTCAAGACCGGCAAGCTGACGGAAGCCGCGGTCGAATTCGAACGCGCCGCAAAGCTGATGCCCAATTCTCCGCTGCCGCGCGACATGCTGGGCGTCGTTCACGCCCGGCAGGGAAATTTCAACGACGCGCTGCGCGAGCACGAACGCGCCACCGAACTCGCCCCCCAGAATGCGCAAGTTTGGACCAACTTCGCAGAAGATCTTTTGCGCGCAGGCGATCCCGAACGCGCACAAGACGCCGCCGAACGCGCGCTCGCCATCGCCCCCAATCAGCAAATGGCAATCGCCGCATGGTCGCTCGCCCTGCGAAAACTCGGCGACACGCGCGAACACGATCTCAACGATTACGAGTCGCTGGTGCAGGTATTCGATCTGCCGCCGCCCGAAGGCTACACCAGCATGGAAGCCTTCAACCGCGATCTGAACGCCTATCTCGATCCCATGCACAAGGACACGCGCGCGCCCTTCGAACAGACGCTGCGCTCCGGCACGCAAAACCACGACAACCTCATCGGCCGGGGCCACGAACCCGTCGAACGCCTGCGCGCCCGCATCGACGAGGCGCTGCTCACTTATATATCCCGCATGCAGGAGCGCGCCGATCACCCGCTGTTCCGCCGCCGCACGAACGACATCCGCTATCAGGGTTCATGGACGGCGCGCCTGCGCGATTGCGGCTATCACACCAACCACGTCCATCCCTTCGGCTGGATCAGCTCGTGCTATTACGTCTCGCTGCCCGACGAAATCGAAGACGAAACCCAACAACAGGGCTGGATCAAATTCGGCGAACCGAGCTTTGACGCGGGCCTCACCGATCCCATCCGCCGCACCGTGAAACCGGCGGTAGGCCGGCTGGTGCTGTTCCCGTCCTACATGTGGCACGGCACCATCCCGTTCCGCTCGCAACAGCAGCGCACCACCATCGCCTTCGACGTGATCCCGCGCTGAGCGCAACAATCTTTCCGGCAAATATTTCTTGTCCCAAGACCCGGACACTCGCGCCGCCCAAGCGCCTATCCTGATGTAGGCAGAAACCAGAATCCTCGAAAGCCAGGGACGGGGCAGGGGGATGACGGAAACAACAGACAGCGGTCGTGACATCACGCACCAGCGCCACGAAGGCACGGACATGGCCGCGCCCGAGCTAGACGCGTGGTTCGCGCGCGAGGTTCTGCCGCTGGAGGCGGTCTTGGTGCAATTCCTCAGGCGCAACTGGCGCAACAAAAGCGACATCCAGGATCTGCTGCAGGACGTTTACGTCGGCGTCTACGAAGCCGCCGCGAAACAGATCCCGGACTCCACGCGCTCCTTCGTTTTCACCGCCGCGCGCAACGTGCTCGTCAGCCGCGCGCGCCGCGAACGCATCGTGCCGTTCGAAGCGGTGGCCGACATGGAAGCGCTGGGTTTCGCCGCCGACATCCCCGGCCCCGAACAAACCACGCTCGCCCGCGACGAGCTGCTGCGCTTGCAGGCGGGACTCAACAAATTGCCTGCCCGCGCCCGCGAGGCGTTCGTGCTGCGCCAGATCGAAGGTCTCTCGCGCCAGGAAATCGCGCAGCGCATGGGCATCTCCGACAAGACCGTGCGCTGGCATCTCAACGAAGGCCTGCGCGCGCTCGCGGACTTCATGTATGGCGACGAAGCGGGAGAACGCGCATGAACACCCGCGAAACCGCAGCCGACATCCAGAAACGCGCCGCCGATTGGGTGTTCGAACGCCACGACGCCGAAAGCTGGACCGCCGAAGACCAATCCAGACTCGACGCCTGGCTGAACGAAGCCATCGCCCATCGCGTGGCTTACGTGCGCCTGGAAACCGCGCTCCAACGCAGCGGCCGCCTCGCCGCCCTGCGCAACGGCGCGCGCAAAATCTCCGAACCCGCGAGCCCCGCGCCGCGCCGACGCCCCTATCTCTTCGCCGCCGCGGCCCTCCTCGCCGTCGCGGCCATCGCGGGAACGGGTGCCGCCATTCTCTCGCGCGACACGCAAACCCAAACCTTCGCCACCACGCTCGGCGCACACAAGACCATCGTGCTCGCCGATGGCACGCGCATAGACCTGAACACCGACACGAGCTTGCGTGCGAAAATCGGCGCGCACCAGCGCCTCATCTGGCTCGAAAAGGGCGAAGCCTTCTTCGAAGTCAAACACGATGCAGCGCGCCCCTTCGTCGTCACAGCCGGCGATTACCGCGTGCGCGATCTTGGCACCCGGTTCTCGGTCAGGAACGACGCCAACCATCTGGAAGTCGCGCTCGTCGAAGGCCGCGCCCGCTTCGAAGCCGCGAACGATCGCGTCCGCATGCGCGAAACCGATCTCACGCCCGGCGATGTCGTCGTCGCCACGGCCGAAAAGGTCACGATCAGCCGCAAGACCGAAAGCAAGCTCGCCAACGAACTTGCCTGGCGCCGCGGACTTCTGGTCTTCAACTACACCACGCTCGCCGACGCCGCGTCCGAATTCAACCGCTACAACACCAAGAAGATCGTCGTGTCGGGCGCCGCCGCCGCGCGCCTGACCGTGATGGGCAAATTCCCCGCCACCAATGTCGATCTGTTCGGAAAAGTGGCGAAGGCGGTTCTCGGCGTGCGCGTCGAAGACCGTGGAAACGAAATCGTCGTCACCAAACCGGGTGAGGAAAAGTAACGCGGAGCCGCGCGCCATCCGCGAGGGGAACGCATCGTTTTGAGCTTACGAGGGGGTAGAATGATCAAATTCCACAACACATTGCTCGCTGGTGCGGCTTCCGCCGCACTGTTCGCAAGCGGCGCAAACGCCACCGATTTCAACATCCAGTCCGGCGATCTGGGTTCGGCGCTCAACGCCTACATGGCGCAAAGCGGCGTCGTCCTCATCGTTTCGGGAGACGCGGTGAAAGGCATCAAAACCCGCGGCGTCAAAGGCGACCTCGCCCCGGATGCAGCGCTGTCCCGCCTCCTCTCCGGCACCGGCTTCCTGGCTCAACCCAACTCCGGCGTGATCGCCATCGTGCGGGAGGGGCGGTCGAGCGAGGCAACAAGCGTTCAATTGCAACCGATGCAGCTTGCGCAGGCAACACCTCCGCGCGCGAGCGTCGAAACGGTAACGGTCACGTCGTCAAAGCTCGGCGGTGGCGACGTCCAGAGCATTCCTATTGCCATTACGGCAATGAGCCAGGAACAGCTAACTGCCACACAAACCGCGGGTGGCCCGGATTTGGTGAAGCAAGTCCCGAACCTAACCTTCACGAAAACGAACTTCACCGGGTACAGCATCCAGATCCGCGGCATCGGTACGCAAGCAATCTCCGTCACCACCGACCCGGCTGTCGCTGTTGCGCTGAACGATATTCCATTTATCCGCAATCATTTCTTCGAGCAAGAATTCTACGATCTCAGCCAGGCTGAAGTGTTACGCGGCCCTCAAGGCACGCTCTATGGTCGCAACGCAACCGCCGGCGTCGTGAATCTCACAACTGCCAAGCCGACTGATCAATTCGAGGCGATGGCCTCCGGTGACATCGGCAACTACAAAAACCGCCGCTTCGAGGGGATGGTCAATCTCCCGATCTTGGATGATCGTCTGGATATTCGTCTCGCAGGCGAATGGACAAAGCGGGATGGCTACACCACAAATCTTCTGACGGGCGATCAGGTAGATGGGCGTGATCTTTGGTCGAGCCGTCTCTCTATTGGCTGGAAGCCATTTGAGAATCTCAAAGCCACGCTTGTTTGGGAGCATTTCTCCGAAGACGACGATCGCATGCGCACGTCGAAGCAACTGTGCAAGACCGATCCGGGACCTTCTACCGTTGCGGGCGTTCACGTTCCACGACCGGGCGAGCCCGGCGTTCCGACAGACGGAGTTGGCTTGGCGTTCTATGTGACAAATGCCCAATTGAGTCAGGGTTGCCTGCCGAGTTCTTTGTATAATCCTGACGCGTTCGAGGTGCCGAACGGATACTCGTTGCCCTATGTGATCGCCGGTTACGTTAGCGGTGGATTGCGGACTGGAGTCGATCCTTATGCCAGCACAACTCAGTCAACGGACCTGCGCGAGATCGAAACGCAGATCAATCCCATCTACCGGGCGAAGAATGATACAATTGAATTGAACGCAGACTATAATGTCACGCCGGCAATAACACTCACATCACAAACTGGTTATAACCAGGACTTTCTATGGTCCACAGAAGACTATAATCGCTTTAACACCACACCGGGGGGTTTTCAGCAGATCCCGGGAACTCCATACAGCATGAGTCTAATCTCGGCTGACGGCGTTTTTTGCGATCCTCAACTTGGCTGCAGCAATCGTTTGGTTGCGCAGGACGTTTCGAGAGAGCGTGCTTGGCAATTGAGCCAGGAGATTCGATTGACTTCGAATCTCGCCGGACCGCTTAACTTCAGCCTTGGCGGGAACTATATGCACTATGAAACGGTCGAGGATTACTACGTTTTCGCTAATACCCTAACGTTGTTTGCGGCAACGGCGAAGGGAGGTTCTGGGGGGAGCGGGGGCTCGCTGCTTGACTATGGCTATGGACAACATTTGTGGGTGCCGGGCGTGTCCGACAATCATGAATGCTTACGGGCCAACGGCGCGGGGGATGGCTACCAATACTCCAACCCTGCCTATGGTGCAGGCGTGCCGACGGAAGTGTGCTACGCACTCGATCCGTCTTCCCTACGCAATGCGGACGACTCAGGGCACAATTACTTCCTTAGTCGCAATCCCTACACGTTGAATTCCTACGCAGGTTTCGGTGAAGTTTACTACAATGTCTTTAACGATCTGAAGCTAACGGGTGGTTTACGCTGGACCGACGACCAGAAACATTTCACGTTGATCCCTAGCGAGCTGCTCGTTTCCGGATATGGGTATCCGAGCATTGGCGTCGTCGATCAGGACTGGCAAAAGTTTACCGGTCGATTTGCAGCCAATTGGACGCCGAAGCTGGATTTCACGGATCAGACGCTCGTCTATGGATCCTATGCTCGCGGATATAAGGCTGGTGGCGCAAATCCGCCCGGTGCTGTTCTTTTCTCTTATGGGGCAGGCGTAACTGGCATTCCGGTTCATCCGCTAACTTTTGCGCCAGAATACATAAACGCGTTCGAAGTAGGCTCTAAGAACACCCTTTTAGACGGCGCACTTACTCTGAACGGGAACATTTTCTTTTATGATTATCACGGTTACCAAATTTCGGAGATCGTCGACCGGACTTCCATCAATCTAAATTTCGATGCGACGGTTAAGGGCGCAGAACTGGAAGCAACCTACGAACCGATGCCCGGCTTGAAGTTTCACTTTGCCGGAGGCTATGAGCACACGCGGCTTGCAGATGGCTCCAATTCTGTTGACCTGATGGATCGCACAGCCGGCCATCCGGGATGGGTGATCTACAGGCCGTTTGTGACTCAATCCTCGAATTGTATTTTTCCGGACTATGTGGCGGCGGCTTTGATTCAGACCAGTCCGCAGGGGGCTCAAGGAAATTACGCCGTTTCGGCTTGCGGAGATTACGCTACCGGTACAGACCCGGTTGTTCAGGGCGTGTACCATAGTGCCTGGACCGGGGCGGATGATCCCGCTTTCGATCTCGTCAATGGCCAGCCCTATTACTCCGTTAAAGGTTGCTCGGTATGTACGGAAGTTTTTCACGGGTATACCGGTACGGTCTCAGGTGCCGGCAACACCATCGCCTATAATGGCTTTGATCCCGCGACGGCTCCCAATGGTGGTGCCGGTTTTTCAAAGGATTTAAGCGGTAACGAACTACCGAATGCCCCGCCATTCACGGTGTCATTCTCGGCCGATTATACTATTCCAGTAACAGCCGACTGGGCGGCAACGCTGCACGGCGACTACTACTGGCAGGACTATTCCTGGGCGCGCGTCTTCAATGACAATCCCTATGATCGCCTACGCGGATATACGAACGTCAATCTGGCGCTGATCCTGACGAGCCAAAATGGCTGGCAGTTCATGGGTTATCTGAAAAACGTGTTCAACGTCACCGACATCACCGGCACGTTCCTTAACAGCGACGACAGTGGTCTGACGACGAACATCTTCGTTACCGACCCGCGCCTGTTCGGCGTTCGTGTCACGAAGAATTGGTAAGGGGGGATTCAACAATGAGTGAACTGGTAATCAACCGCACGGCCCGCGCAGATCAGCACAAGCAGCTTTTGACGACCGTATCAGCACTGGCATTGGTGTCATATATCGGAACAACCGGCATCGCGTGCGCCGAGGATGCCGACCGACCCACCGTATGGGTGGAGCTCGGCGGCCAGATGGAAGCGATGCAAGGCGTCTCCACACCGTTCACTGCGCCGTTCATGTCGGCGAACTCGCCGACGCCCGGACCTTATGCAAACAACATCTTCACGGACACGCAGCGGCCGGCCCATCTCGCCTTCGGTCTCGATGGTTCAGCAATTTTTCAACCGAAGGGAAGTGATTGGCTTTTCTCTGTCAGCGTGCGTTACGGCCGGTCTAGCACCAATCGGCATTCTCACCAACAAAGCCCTCACGTTACGCATGCGTATCTAATTAACTTCGGAGCGGGTGGGGCCGCTAGCGCTGCGGCCTTCGCCGATACGAAGTTAGCCTACGACGAAAGCCATATGATCCTGGATTTCAGCGCCGGGAAGGATGTCGGTCTTGGCGTATTTGGCCGCGGGGGTACGTCTACGATCAGCGCCGGTGTTCGGTTTGCGCAGTTTTCCAACGCATCAAAGATCACCGCCATAGGGCGACCTGAAGTTGATGTTGGATTGGTCGGTTACCGGCGCTACGCAACTTCATTCTACAATTACACAATGTTTGCGCAAGCGGCGCGAAGTTTCCACGGCATAGGTCCATCCTTGTCGTGGAATGCTTCGACTACGTTGTTGGGAAACAAAGACGCCGGCAGGTTGACCTTCGATTGGGGCATAAATGGCGCCGTGCTATTTGGCCGCCAGAAGGCAAAAGCTACCCACAGCACCCAAGAGTATCATCTGCCACTCACGCAGGCATATGGCGGTATTTACGACCGCTATTACTATACGCGTGTGTATCGTACCTCTCACCAACACACGCGCTCCCGCGGCGTAACAGTTCCCAACCTCGGCGGTTTCGCGGGGCTGTCTGTTCGATATCCAAACGCTAAGTTCAGCCTAGGTTACCGCGCCGACTTCTTTTTCGGAGCAGTCGATGCGGGCATTGACGAGCGGCACTCCAAGAATTTGGGTTTCAACGGTCCTTATGCAAGCATCAGCATCGGCTTGGGCGGCTAAGAGCTTGGGGTTGGAATGCGAAGGGCGGCGGAGCGATCCGCCGCCTTTTCTTTGCCGGGGCGGTGCAACCCGTTGAAATCGCTGCAAAGAAAAAATATCCCGTCCTGGGCCTTGAAGCCTGAGAATATAATCTATATATTCCCAATTCAAGGAATAAAGAGGTGTCTTTCAACGATATCGGCCCCACCGGAACGGGCTGGACTGAGCGCAAGACAGACAGGGTAGGGTGCAAACTTGCGTGCACCCGTGAGGGCCGGGGGTGGCATCCTGGTCAGCGAAACTCGCGGACGAAGCGAAGGTGCGGCGATGATCCGGTTGGTCCCGGATATGTCCCGCCTGCCGGAGTTTCGGGCCAAAAGGCGGGTTCAATCTGCTGTCGATCTCACAAGAGCGAGGCGGGCTAAGCCCGCCTTTTGGCTTTTTGGGGTGTGAAGTTCCATTCCGGTTGTCAGGGAACCGCCCTTGCCCCCAATATTGTTCCCTAAAGTGGGTTTGGGCCGTGCCAGCACAGTCTTCCTCCGGTATGGGCGCCGGGTTCTTTCGTCGTGGTTGGATGTGGCTGGCGGGCGGGCTGGCCGTTCTGTTTGCCGCCTATGTGCTGGGCGGGTTCTTCGTCGTGCCGCGCGTCGTGCGCAGCCAGGCGGTGCAATGGGTCAAGACCAATCTCGATAAGGATCTCGCGCTCGGCGACATCCGTTTCAATCCGTTCACGCTGGCGCTCGATGTGGATGACATCGCCGTGCCGGGTGCGGATGGCGCAACGCTGGTTTCGCTCGGCCATTTCCGCGTGTCGGTTTCGCTCTTGTCGCTGTTTCAATCGGCCTATCGCTTCAACGAGGTGCGGCTTGACCGGCCCTATATCCACGCCGTCATCCGCCCCGATGGCACGCTCAATCTGATCGAGCTGAAATCCCGCACGCCGTCCGAAGGGCCGACGCCGTCGTTGATCGTCGATGCGCTCACCGTCGATCAGGGCCGCGTCGTGTATGCCGATCAAAGCCAGCCGGACAAGCCGCAGGAAACCATCTCGCCCATTTCCTTCGTCCTGAACGATTTCCATACCAAGAGCGACGAGGGCGGCGCGTTCACGCTGAACGCCACCAGCGAACGCGGCGAACATTTCGCCTGGTCGGGCGATCTGTCGATTGCGCCCATCGCCTCCAAAGGCCGGTTCACGGTCACGGCCCTGCAAAGCGCAACGGTGCAAAGGTTCTTCGGCGCGCGCCTGCCGGTTGTGCTCACGGGCGGCCAGATCGGTTTTCAGGCCGATTATGATTTCGCTTACGACCCATCGGGATTGCGCGCAAATGTTTCGCTGCCGTCGTTTACGCTCAGCGGCTTGGCGTTCGATGGCAAGCCGCAGCTTTTCAACGGCCACATCAAGCTCGATCAACTCACCGCCAGCACCGGCCCCATCGCCGCATCCGCGCCCACCGGCCGCGCGTTGGCGCTCAGCGGAACGATGACGCGTTTCGCCGTTCGCGGCCTCAACATCGCGCCCGCCCAATCCGCGCCGGATGAAAACATCGCCGTCGGCAATCTCACCCTGGAAAATGCCCATTTCGATTATGCCGCGCGCCAGGCCGAGATCGGCAACCTCACGCTGGATGACGCCAACATCTATGTGCGGCGCGAACACGGCGGAAAGCTCAGCCTCATGGCGATGCTTCCGCCGAAGCCCGCCGAGACCACAGCGCCAGCCGCGGCGGGAACGCCGTGGAAGTTCGCGCTCAAGACCTTCGCACTCAACAACGCGACCTTGCGCCTGTCAGACCGCGCGGTTTCTCCGCAGGCAAACGTCACCGTTTCCGCGCTCAACGTGTCGGCCACCGGCGCAGGCAGCGATCTCACCCAACCGGTGACGGTGCATATCGATGCCGCCATAGATGACGGCGCCCATTTCACCGGCGATGGTGCGATCGTTCCTTCCACCAACACAGGCGACCTCAAATTCGTTCTCGCCGACTTGCCGCTGCGTCCGTTCATGGGCTATGCGCCGCGCATGCCGGGCCTCGCGCTGCGTTCGGGGGAGGCAAGCGCGTCTGGCGACGTACATTTCGAAGGTGCAAACACCGCCAAGCTCACCTTCCGCGGCGATGCCTCCATCGACCGTTTCAATCTCTACGAAGTCACCACCAAAAGCCCGCTGTTCGCCTGGCGCGCCTTTTCGCTCAACTCCATCGACTATGCGAAGAACCGCGTCACCATTGGCCGCGCGCGGCTGGTGCATCCGGTGGGGCAGGTGGCCGTGTTGCCCAGCCGGCAGTTCAACTTCACTTCTCTCACCGGCGCGAAATCCGCCAACACTGCGGTGCCGATCCAATCCCGCCGCCCCGCCAAATCGAACCTGAGTTTCAAATTGAAGCGGCTGGACATCACCGGCGGCACCATGGGCTTTGCGGATTACTCCATCGATCCCAATTTCCGTGCCCGCATCGAGGCGATGAACGGATACGTCTCCAACATCACCAACGCTCCGGGCCAGGCCGCCACCATCGATCTTTCGGGCCATGTGATCGATCGCTATTCGCCCGCCACCATCAAGGGCCGCATGGATCTGCTCGGTTACGACCAGCTCACCGACATGCAGCTTGTCTTCCGCAACATCGATCTGCCGGTGTTCAATCCCTATTCGGGCCGGTATGCGGGCTATGCCATCGCCAAAGGCAAGCTCACCACCGAGCTTGCCTACAAGATCGATCATCGTCAGTTGAAAGCCGAACAGCACATCGTCATCGATCAGCTCGAATGGGGCGAAGCCACCAACAGCAAGGATCGCGTGCCACTGCCCGTGCGCCTGGCCACCGCGTTGCTGAAGGATAAGGACGGAGTCATCGATCTCAACCTCCCGCTCAGCGGTTCGCTCGACGATCCGAAATTCAGCGTCTGGCCCATCGTCTGGCAGATCGTGGGCAACATCATCGAAAAAGCGGTGACGGCACCGTTCCAATTGATCGGCGCGATCTTCGCAGGCGCCGACAAGGCGCAATTCATCGATTTCGCGCCCGGCCAATCCGCGCTTCCCGCCGGCTCGTCCGATGCGCTGGGCGCGCTCGCCAAGGCGATGGCGGATCGCCCGGTGCTCAAGCTCGATATCCCCGCTGGTCCCGGCAACGCCGACGATGCCAACGCCATCGCCGATGCAAAGATCGATGCGATCCTGATGGCAAAGGAAATCAAACGCGGCGAGAACGCCGATGTCGCCACGCTCGACGCGGACGAATTGCACGACCGACTGGAAGATCTTTACAGAGACAAACTCGGCAAACGCCCCGATTTCCTCGAATATACCGACGATCAGTTGAAATCCGCGCCCGCCAAACCCGACGCAAGCGATAGCGACCGCCGCACAATCCTCGAATCCCAATGGATGCGCGAACAATTGCGTACCGCGTTCCAACCGACGACTGCCGAACTCGCCGAATTGGGCTCAACGCGCGCCACCGCCGTGCGCGATGCGCTGCTTGCCGGCGGCACGATTGACCCCGCGCGCGTCTTCCTCACCACGGCCACGGGCGCCGCTTCGACGGAAGGCCACTCCCGCCTGTCGCTGAAATTCGAGTGATTTCCACCGTACACACCGCCAAATCCCGCCTTTAAGGCCGCCATTTTTACGGCGGATTTACCAACGGCGCGCATCATCGAAGGTCAGGGCTAAGGCTCTGCAACCGTTCGCCTTTTCGAAGATGTGACCTCTCTCATGACCGCCGGTGCGGCTCTCTTCCTGATCGACGCTCTGGTGGTCGCGCTTTCGTGGCCGCCTGTGGTCTGGCTGTTCACCTCTCCCGCGCAAACGCCACATCGCTGGACTCAGGCGCTGATCTTCGCCGTTCTCAATCTCGTCTTTCTCTACGCGCTCGGTCTCTATCGCCGCGAGGTCATCGCCGATACCACGAAAGCGCTCACCCGCATTCCGCTGGTGACAGGTATCTCGGTGGCGGCTGCAAGTTTTCTTACTGTCGTTTTGGGTTGGGGCGTATCGCCGCCATTGTTCATCGCCGCTGTCATCTGTTTTGGCTTCTCGGCCATGCTCACGCGCATGGTGTTTCGCAGCCTGCGCCGCCACGCAGTCTTTCGCCCGCATCTTCTTATCATCGGCGCCGGCAAGCGCGCGTGGGATCTGGTTTGGATCCTTCGCGAACAGGGCCGTTATCTCTATTACGATGTCACCTTCGTCCACGACGAGATATACGGTCCCGCCGATCCGCGCCTGACGGGCGATCCCGCAAATCGCATCATCAACTCATCGGGCAGCCTGTTGGAAATCGCCGATCGCGTGCGCGCCGACCAGATCGTGGTCGCGCCGGACGAACGACGCGGCATGGAACTCGAATCCCTCATCGAATGCCGAACGCACGGCTACCCCGTCTCGCAATACATGACATTCCTCGAACAGGAAGTCCGCCGCATCGACATGAAGCGGCTCGATCTCGCCTGGGTGCTCTATTCCGAAGGTTTCTACGTCGGACCGTTGCACCGTTCCTTGAAGCGCATCCTCGATATCTTCGTCAGCCTTGTGATCCTCGTATTCTTCCTGCCTGTCCTGCTGGTGGCAATGTTTGCGGTGTGGCTGGGCGATCGGCACAACTGTTTCTACAGCCAGGAAAGGGTCACGCGCGGCGGCCGCATCTTCAAGATCTGGAAATTGCGCTCCATGCGCATCGATGCCGAAAAGGATGGCGCTGTTTGGGCCGCGCAGAAAGACAACCGCATCACCCCCGTCGGCGAATTCCTGCGCCGTTCCCGCGTCGATGAACTGCCCCAGCTTTTCAACGTGCTCAAGGGTGACATGTCGCTCGTTGGCCCCCGCCCCGAACGCCCGCAATTCGTGGAAGAACTGGCCAAACAACTGCCGCTCTATCTCGAACGTCACGCGGTGAAGACAGGCCTTACAGGTTGGGCGCAGATCAACTATCCCTACGGGGCCTCGCTCGATGACGCGCGCTCCAAGCTGAGCTACGATCTTTATTACGTGAAGAACTTCTCGATCTTCTTCGACGTCCTCATCATCATGCAGACGTTGCGCGTGGTGCTCTGGCCCGGCACCAGCGTTCGCTGAATTCAGCGCCCTTCGAAATTTGCCGGGCGCTTCTCCATGAACGCGCGCATGCCTTCCGCTGCATCCTTCGTCTTCAGCAACGGCAGAAGCTGCAGGAACACGTGATGCACATGGTCGTTGAACGTCTCTTCCAGTCCCATCCGCATCATGCGCTTGGAGGCCTGCACCGCCAGTGGCGCGTTGACCGCAATTTCGTTCGCCAACGCTTCCGCGCGTTCCAGCACATTGTCATCGGGCACCACATCGGAAACGAGCCCCATCTCCTTGCACTGTGCTGAAGAAAGCGTGCGCCCGGTGAAGATCAGTTCCGCCGCCTTCGACCACCCCACAAGCCGGGGCAGAAACCACGTGCCGCCGGACTCCGGCAAAATCCCCCGTTTGCAGAACGCAGCCGCCAGTTTCGCACTCTCCGCCATGATACGGATATCGCATCCGAGCGCGGTATCCATCCCATAACCCGCCGCCGATCCGTTCAGCGCACAGATCGTGGGCTTCTCCATGTTGAACAAGATCGTCGGCGGCGTGTTGCGCAGGTCCAACGTCGTGGATTGCGTGGCGCCAGATGCTATGCCGTCTCCCGGCTTCGTCGCTTCCGAAAGATCGAGGCCTGCGCAAAACGCCCGTCCCGTCCCGGTCAATATCACCGCACGAACGTTTTTGCTCTGCTCTGCCCGCAGCAACGCCTCGCACAATTCGTTCAGCATCGTGCGCGAAATCGTGTTCATCCGTTCGGGCCGGTTCAGTGTGATGACCGCCACATGCCCCTTCTCGGCATAAAGCACTTCCGCTTCCGCCGCTGGCTTCAATTCCGATACCGACATCTTCCGCTCCCTGAATGTTCTGCCGCCAACATTGGCATCTTTTCAGCGGTCTCGCCACGCCCGCCGCCTTCCAAAGCGCCGTAGATTGTCGTTAGTTCCGGCTTCCGGGAATTGGCAGGAAAGCAAACAAATGAAGATATCTCTCGAAGGCCGCGTGGCGCTCGTCACTGGCGGCAGCCGCGGCATCGGCCGCGCCATCGCGTTGTCGCTTGCGGAAGCCGGCGCCGACATAGCCGTCAACTTCCGCCGCGATGAAAAGGCGGCCCATGACGTCGTCGACGACATCAAAAAGTTCGGCCGCAAGGCAAAAGCCTATTCGGCATCGGTCGAGAATTGGGACGAAGACGTGGCCATGGTCGCCGACGTCGTGCGCGACTTCGGCCACATCGACATCCTCATCAACAATGCAGGCATCGCCAGCCGCGGCCAGTCGGTGGCCGATACCGATCCCGCTGAAATGGAACGCGTGGTGCGCGTCCATGCCTTCGCGCCGCACTATCTGAGCAAGCTCGTCGTGCCGCACATGCGCGGTCGCGGGCGGGGCGACATCATCATGATCTCCAGCGTCGCCACACTTCGCATGGCGGGCAATAGCGGCCCATACAACATGGGCAAGGCCGCGATGGAAGCTCTCGCGCTCACCCTCGCAAAAGAGGAACGCGCCCATGGCATTCGCACGAATATCGTGGCGCCTAGCCTCACCGTCACCGACATGGGCACTCGTCTTGCCAAGGCAACCATGGGCGTTTCCGACATCGCGCAGTTGAACGCCAAATGGCCTTTGGGCCGCGTCAGCACGCCGGAAGATGTGGCGGCGGTCGTGACGTTTCTGGTGTCGTCGGCAAATCCTTATGCCAACGGCCAGAAGGTCAATGTCGACGGGGGCGGGTAAGGCCCGGCCCGACAGCACCTATCTTAAATGTAAGCATTGGTAATCGTGCTGGCCGTGGAACCCGATGCCAGGCCATTGTTCCCGTGGTATATTTCTCTTGCACGACAGATTGAGAAAGAGCAACGAGCGGTTAGCCGTGGGCGTTTAAAATTCGGGTATGAATATCGCTGTGAGCATGGCCGATCAGAGTTCGCCCGAGAACAAGCGTCGAGCGCTTCGCAGGCGCGCGCTGCTGTCGGGCAAAATCGCGTATCACAACGGCAGTTTCACCATCCCCTGCACGATCCGCGATATTTCCGACATCGGTGCACGGGTGCGGATCGCGGAAGGGCAAGTGCTTCCCACCCAGGTCTTCCTCATCGACGTGCGCGAAGGTTGCGCCTACGATTCGGTCATCAAATGGCAGAGCCGCCCCGACGCCGGGCTGGAGTTCCGCCAAAAGATCAAACTCGATTCCAATTGCCCGGAAGAATACCGCTACCTGCGCCGCATCCTGATTGATGCTTCCCCGCGCTGACTCTCAGAGAGATTTCAACCACGGTATCAGCCGCGCATTCACCTCGTCCGGCCGTTCCTGCTGGGTCCAGTGTCCGCAACCTTCCAGGACGTCGGCCACGCGCAAATCGGTGACTTCCTTCTTCATGATCGCCATCGGATCGCCGCGTCCGGCAAGGTTGAACGCCGGGTCCTTCGATCCGCCGATGAAGAGGGCGGGTTGCTCGATCTTTCGTCCCGTGAACTGTTTCAGATATTCGAAATCGCGGTCGTGATTGCGATAGCGGTTCAACGGCCCGCGAAAGCCGGACGCCTCGAATTCCGAAACGTAGTAATCGAGATCGATGGCCGAGAGCCACGCCGGAAACGGATCGGGGTCGGGCAGGCCGGTGAGCAGCTTGTCGCCCACTTTCTTGTCGCGCGGCCAGGCATCCAGCGCATCTCCGCTGGTCGCATAAAAGAACCGCCGCAGGAAATCGCGCGTATCGCGTTCCAGTTCGGCTTCCGCGATACCTTCGTCCTGAAAATAGTGCTGATAGAAGAAATGACCTTTCGAGGTGAACACCGCCTCGTAAATCTCGCGAAACGATCTTTGCAGCACGCCCGTATACGGCACCGAAAGGGCGGCCACCGCGCGCACGCGATCAGGCCGTGTCAGCGCGCTGTTCCAAACCATCGGCGCACCCCAATCGTGGCCCAGCAGAATCGCTTTCTTCTCCTGGCTCAGGGCTTCGATCACCCCGCAGATGTCGCCGATCATATGCGCCATGTCGTAATCGGCGACCGCGCGCGGCTTGCCCGATCCGCCATAGCCGCGCACGTCGATGGCGCATGCCGTGAAGCCTGCCTTGGCCACCGGCTCCAACTGGTGCCGCCACGAATACCAGGACTCGGGAAAGCCGTGCACCATCACCACCAACGGCCCGGCACCTTGCACCGCAGCACGGATTTTGATGTCGGGTAATTCGATCGTCTGAAACTGGGCCATGGCGTCCTCGCAATATCGTTCGCCTTATTAACGACCGAAGTGCCGCTGGGGCGCAATCCGTCCTTTCCCCGGCGGGCGGAATCTGGCAGCTATCCTGTGCGCTTCAGGGGCCCCAAATGCTGAGCTGGTTTCAGGCCCTCATGCCGAGGGAAGATCGCTTTTTCCCGATGTTCGCCCGTCACGCGGCCACGTTGGTTGCCGGTGCCGAAGCCCTGCGCGATCTGCTCCATGGCACCTGCGCCCCCGCCGAAGGCTGCGACCGCATCGTGAAAAGCGAATTGCAGGCCGATTCCATTGCCGCCGAAGTCCTGATGGCCGTGCGCCGTTCCTTCATCACGCCCTTCGACCGCGGCGACATCAAGGACCTCATCGGCGTGATGGACGATTCCATCGACCAGATGCAGAAGACGGCCAAAGCCATCACCATTTTCGAAGTCACGTCGTTCCAGCCGCAGATGCAGGAAATCGGCGAGCTTATCGTCCGCGCTGCAAAACTCACCGCCGAAGCCATCGGCTTGCTGGGCTCGATGAAGCTGAACGCTTCCCGCCTCAATTCCATCACCGAACAGATCATCAAGCTCGAAGGCGAATCCGACGACCTGCACGATCTCGGCATCAAGTCGCTGTTCAAGAACCACGGCCAGGCAAGCCCGATGGACTACATCGTGGGCGCCGAAATCTACGACCATCTCGAAAAGGTGCTGGACCGTTTCGAAGATGTCGCCAACCGCGTCAGCGGCATCCTGATCGAAAGCGTTTGAGCGGATGTCCGCGGACGTTATCCTGATCGTCCTCATCGCCACCGCGTTGTTTTTCGATTTTCTCAACGGCCTGCACGACGCCGCCAATTCCATCGCCACCATCGTCTCCACGCGCGTGCTCTCGCCGCGTTATGCGGTCTTCTGGGCTGCCTTCTTCAACTTCGTCGCCTTCTTCGTCTTCGGCCTGCATGTGGCGAAAACCGTCGGCACCGGCATCGTCTCGCCCAGCGTCATCAACGACACGGTGATCTTCGGCGCACTGATGGGCGCCATCGTCTGGAACGTGCTCACCTGGCTCGCCGGCATCCCGTCCTCCAGCTCGCACGCATTGGTAGGCGGCCTCGTCGGCGCGGGCGTCGCCCATGGCGGCTGGCCCTCCATCGTCTGGAGCGGGCTCGGCAAAACCATTGCGGCCATCGTTCTGTCGCCCGGTCTTGGTCTCATCCTCGCGCTGTTTCTCGTGCTGTTCGTCTCATGGATATTCGTCCGCTCCACGCCGTCGGCAGTCGATGCCCTGTTCCGCCATATCCAGTTCATCTCGGCCTCGCTCTATTCGCTCGGCCACGGCGGAAACGACGCGCAGAAGACGATGGGCATCATCGCAGCACTGCTCTATGCGCACGGCATCACCCATGGCGATTTCACCGTGCCGTTCTGGGTGGTGTTGACGTGCCAGGCCGCGATGGCATTCGGAACTTTGGCGGGCGGGTGGCGTATCGTAAGGACCATGGGCTCGCGCATCACACGTCTGTCGCCGCTGCAAGGCGTCTGCGCCGAGACCGCCGGCTCGATCACGCTCTTCCTCGCCACCTATCTGGGCATTCCGGTTTCGACGACTCACACTATAACGGGAGCGATCATCGGCGTGGGCGCTTCGCGGCGCATGTCGGCGGTGAGGTGGAATGTGGCACGGGGCATTGTCGTGGCGTGGGTCGTCACCATCCCGGCGGCTGCTCTGATGGGGGCACTCTTTTTTAAGCTCGGTGAGATTATAGGTATCTAGTTATGGGCCGCCTGGCGACCAAAGCCAAACACGTCGAACGCCCCGCATTGCGGATGCAATATGCGGCGTTGCCGTTTCGCGACGAAGGCGAGCTTCAGGTTCTGTTGGTGACCTCGCGGGAGACCCATCGTTGGATCATCCCCAAAGGCTGGCCGATGGCGAGCCGCCACCCATGGGATGCCGCCGCCCGGGAGGCCCTCGAAGAAGCGGGCGTCGAAGGCGCCGTCTCCCACACTCCCGTCGGCACCTACATCTACGACAAGCGCATGGCCGGCGGCGTGCTGGTGCCGTGCTCGGTCGAAGTCTTTGCATTGAAGGTTGCCCGCCAGCGCAAGCAGTGGCGCGAAAAAGACGAGCGGGAAACCCGCTGGTTCCCTATTGCCGAAGCCATAGAAGCCGTGCAGGAACAGGGCCTTAAGATCATCCTGCGCACCTTCGCCAACGGCCGTAAAACCAAGACTCATTAAAGCCGCTTTGCTGCGTTGATTCGTATGGCACCCATCCCGGAATTGTGCCTAAAGTCCGCCCCACGCCACTTACTGAGGAATTGTCATGTCTGAAGCATACATCGTTGCGACCGCGCGCACGGCGGGCGGAAAGAAGGGCGGCCGCCTCGCTGGCTGGCACCCCGTGGATATGGCGGGGCAGGTGCTGAATGCGCTTGTCGACCGCG